>NZ_PTQX01000007.1:0-262288 GCF_002943475.1 Limnohabitans sp. TS-CS-82
GGCAACGGAGCGTGCCGGATATTTGGGCTCGACCACGCCGCTGGTTAGGTACTTGCGCACGGTGTTGCGCGATAAACCCGTTCGTCGGGATATTTCCCGAATGCTCATTCCATCTCTCAGGTGCCACCGCCTGATCACACTTAATAACGCCACGTTGATCACTCCTGTGCCTCCTGCTCAATGCTGAGCAGGACAGTTTGACTACGTGGGTCAAATTTGGATGCAAATACCTAGGTTTAGTGGCTCACTATTGGATGCAATTCAACAAGCTGCTGGTCTCTGTGGCCCTGCTAGGCAGTGGTAGCACAAGTGGTAGCAGATTTTTGTAGAGTGAACTGCAAAAAAGTCCTTTGAAATCAACGATCTTTTTAGTTTTGCGTAGAGTCCCGTCCACTCCGCCAAAACGAGAAAGCCTAAATAGTTCGCTATTTAGGCTTTTTTCTTTGGTGCATGATTTACGAAATAACTCTATATTCGAATAAAACTCCTCTTTATATTCGAAACCTTAAAAAGAAGCGCATAATCCGCAGGCGCCGGTTTTAAATAATCGGTGCAATTTTGGTGATAGGTCAGTTTCGTGCGCTACGGCGTTACTTCTCGGGTTAGTTGTGCTTTCGGGACCCCATCGCTATTTCATGTATTTAAGGAGTCCCCATGGGCAATAAACTTTACGTCGGCAATCTGCCATACACGGTTCGCGATGGCGACCTCGAGCAATCTTTCGGTGAATTCGGTGCTGTGACCAGCGCCAAAGTCATGATGGAACGCGACACTGGCCGTTCAAAAGGTTTCGGCTTTGTCGAAATGGGCAGCGATGCCGAAGCGCAAGCTGCTATCGAAGGCATGAATGGTCAATCATTGGGTGGTCGTAGCATCACTGTGAACGAAGCCCGTCCGATGGAGCCACGTCCTCCCCGTTCAGGTGGTGGCGGCTACGGTGGTGGCGATCGCTCAGGCGGTGGCGGTTACGGCGGCGGTGATCGTTCAGGCGGTTACGGCGGTGGCGGTCGCGGCGGTTACTAAGCCCTGCAGATCTCTTGACTCAGCTTTGTGCTGAGCCAAATTAAAAGGCCTCGAAACTTCGGTTTCAAGGCCTTTTTCAATTTAGCAGTGGGTATTCATGCGGAATTTATCCATCCGTGATCAGCGAATTTCTGCGATAGCCGAAGGCTGGTTAGACACAAAGATGTTGATGCAGTTGTCGCGTGCATCTGTCACCACCCATGGATGGGTTTGGAAGGTCGGTTGTGTGTATTGGCCGTGCGCTGGAATGGTTTTGTAAAACACGCGGCGGCCACTGTAGTCCAACCAGTAGGTGCGAACCTCCTGGTTGCTGTTATTCAAAAACTTCATGCTGGTGTGCACATTGCCTTGCACGGATCGCAGGTTGCGTTCATCACGGCAAGAACTGGATGCGCCGCTTTGTTGTTGCCCTTCGTGGTCGTAACGTTTGCGGCCGTGTTCGCGATGGTGGCGGTATTGATCAACCTCATCGGCACGTTCTCTGCCGCGTTGCTGGTATTTATCAACTTCTTGGTTGATTTGCTCAAGCGGATTGGCGGCATTGGCAATGTTGGCAAATGAAGCAAGGGTCAAAACGCCTAAAGCGATCAAGGCGTGTTTGCGTAACGTTTGCATGGCGAACTTTCTTTCAAAGAGTGATGAGAAAGAAAGTAACGCTTAATAGTTTATTTAAGTTGACTAATTTTAATTCTTATTAATTATTTATTCATGACCAAAGGTACCTTGGCATGGCCGGTGCACGTGGCGCACGCAGCGCATTCATCCACAAGCAGTAGACAGCCATAAACCTCAGCGCAATCAAACCTGTCATCCATTGCAAGGGGTTTTCGCTCAAATAAACATAGGCATTGAAGTAGTCCATCACCAAGGCGGTGATGGCGATGCCGACGTAGAGCAAAGACACTTTTTCAAAATACCAGTTTTTCAAATAACTGAAGAGATAAAAAGCGCTGATGCCGATGATGAAGCAAGCTCTAAAAACGAGGTAACGCTCAAACGCTTGTGGATCTAGTGTGCCTAGCTCAAAGTTTCCGATGGCTAGGTGTGAGAAGAACAGTAACTTGATGACTTGAGAAGTCACCACCACCAACAAAAATAAGTTGCGGTATTTGAACCACGTATCGGTGTTGGAAGCAGCAGGCACATCCTCGCCCATGAGCGCATTCAGCTCTTCATCGGTGACTAACGGTTGATCGACGTGGAGATTGCGCACTGGCATCTTTCAACTTGATCGGAATCTCAAGTTACCGAAAGTGTAAGTCTCACATTCAGTTTGCGTGTGGCGCTGCGATGATGTTCTATAAAAACTATGGTTATTTTTTGATAAGAAACGCGTTGTCAATGCGTGGGGGTGACGCCGTTGACCCAATCCATGCCTTGAGCCAAGGCGTATTGGGTTGCGTCATCGTGGGTAGCAAAGTCATCAACGAATGACATGATGCGTGCTGTGCTGGCGCTGCCTTGGCCGCTGGCGACCGAGACTTGGGCCGCAAACCGGCCGCTGGGTAAGGCACGCGGGCAGGCCGCGATGCGGTATTTGCCAACTGTGATGGCGGTATGTTGGGTATGAATAGCTGAAATCATGAAAATCTTAAAAATAGAACGACAAAACACAGTCCTGCATGAACTGGTTGAAATACGCGAAGAAGTGGGAATTTACTTAAAACGCCCCTTTGCTAAGGGGCTGGCACGCGCAAGGTAGAGGTAGCGTGCTAGAAGTCGACTAAAGCGATCAACTATTGTAACAGGTGATGGGATTTTTTGTTTAGTTAGGTCGACGCCCGACCAAACCAGAGGCCAAGGCCGTGCCGATCACAATGACCACGGCGCAGCCCATCATCCAATGGGTGACGACTTCATCGAGGAACACCATGCCAAACACATTGGCAAATACCGGAATCAAGTAAGTGACAGTCATGGCGCGTGCAGGACCGGTGCGCGTCATCAAACGGAAATACAAGACATAGGCCAAGGCGGTGCACAGCAGGCCTGCAATGCCAAGTGCGCCCCAGGCGTGTAGCGATGGCATGTCGCTGGGCCACGTGAGCAAGGCTGGAATGGTGAGCCCAAGACTTGCGCCCCACAGGCTACCGGTGGTGGTGACCAGCGAGGGCACGTTTTGCAAATAACGTTTGGTGAAGCTGCCAGCAATGCCGTAGCAAAACGTGGCGACTAAGCAAGCGACCACCGCCAGTCCTGAGCCGCCTGCTTTGAACGAAATGCCACCTGGCACATCGCTGGCGAGCAAGACCACGCCTGTGAAGCCCAATGCCAAACCCAACGCACGCGTGGCATTGAGTTTGTCGCCCAACCAAAACCAAGCAATGAGCGCGCCAAAGAGCGGCGTGGTGGCATTCAAGATCGACGTCAGCCCGGTATTGATGTGCATCAGTGCATAGGCATAGCAAGCGAAAGGAAGCCCAGCATTGAGCAAGCCTGATGACATCACAGGGCGCCAGTGCTGTTGCAACACACCCACCTCGCGTCGCCACATCAACACCGGTGTGAGGATGACCGCCGCCAAGGTGATGCGCACCCAAGCCGTGGGGAAGGGGCCAAACGCATACGCACCTTCGCGCATGAACAAAAACGACGAACCCCACAGTAGTGCCAGCAGCACAAACTCAGGCACCCATTCGCGCCAATGCAAATGCCGTTCGGTCATGCGTGGGTGGCCTCAAGTGCCAGCAAATGTTTTTTACGGTCTAAGCCACCAGCGAAGCCCGTGAGCGAACCGTTGGCGCCCAACACCCGGTGGCACGGCACGATGATGCTGTGTGGGTTTTGGCCAATCGCAGCACCCACGGCACGCACGGCCTTGGATTTGTCAATGTCGTGCGCGATGCCGCCATAGGTACTGGTGTGGCCGTAAGGGATGCGTTGCAAGGCTCGCCACACGGCGCGCTGAAACGGGGTGCCCCAAGCTGGTTGCAGCTCAATTTCAAAAGTTTGGCGTTGGCCGTCAAAGTACTCACACAGTTGTGTTGCCGCAGCCATCAAGGTGGGGTGTGCGTTGTCGGTGACCCACTGGCTGCTGTCGGGCAAATGCTCTTGCCGATGCACAAACCATACGCCCGCCAAACCTTGTGGGGTGGCTGCCAGCAGCACATCACCGAGTGGCGAGGTGGTGTGTCTTTGGTAAATGAGGGTTGCGGGCTTGGCGGACACGGTGAAATGGGCTTTGAGGCGATGTTTGCTCCATCATAGTGGGCCTGCAAAAGCGATGACTTGGCTCTCTACAATCTGATCACTATGCAAGTGAACGCCTCTATCTTCAAAGCCTACGACATCCGCGGTGTCGTTCCCTCCACCCTCAATGTTGAAGTCGCCGAAGCCCTCGGCAAAGCCTTTGGCACACATGCCGCTGCATGTGGCGAAACCACCGTTGCCGTGGGCCGAGACGGACGCCTGAGCGGCCCTTCATTGGTTGAAGCGCTGATGCGTGGCTTGGTCGCCGCAGGCGTGCAAGTGATTGATGTGGGCGCTGTGACAACTCCCATGCTGTACTTCGCAGCCAGCACCTTGTGCAAGAGCGGGATTCAAGTCACGGGCAGCCACAACCCCAAGGACTACAACGGTTTCAAAATGGTCCTCGGTGGCCGCGCCATTTATGGTGACGAAATTCAAGGCTTGAGAGAGATCATGCAAGCCGAGAGCTGGACGCTCAAAGCCGGCGGCAGCATCCAACACGTGGATGTGACGGCCGACTACGTGGCCCGCATCGTGGGGGATGTGCGCTTGAGCCGCCCCATGAAAGTGGTGGTCGATTGCGGCAACGGCATTGCCGGTGCAACAGCGCCTGGCATCTTCCGCGCTTTGGGCTGCGAAGTGATTGAGCTGTTCAGCGAGGTGGATGGCAACTTCCCCAACCACCACCCCGATCCCAGCAAGCCTGAAAACTTGAAAGACTTGATCGCTGCCCTAAAAACTTCGGGCGCCGAGTTGGGCTTGGCGTTTGACGGTGACGGTGACCGTTTGGGCATCGTGACCCAAGGCGGCAACAACATTTACCCCGACCGCCAAATGGCTTTGTTTGCCCGCGATGTGCTGTCGCGCGTGCCCGGCGGTGCGATTGTGTTTGACGTGAAGTGCTCGCAGCGTTTGGCCCCCGCCATTCGCGAAGCAGGCGGCCAAGCCTTGATGTTCAAAACTGGCCACTCGCTCATCAAAGCCAAGATGAAAGAAGTTGATTCGCCTTTGGGCGGCGAGATGAGCGGCCACATCTTCTTCAAAGAGCGTTGGTTCGGCTTTGACGACGGCACCTACGCCGGTTGCCGCTTGCTCGAAATCGTGAGCCGCAGCCCCGATGCCAATGTGGTGCTGAACGCATTGCCCACCAGCTTCTCCACGCCTGAATTGAACGTGGGCTGTGCCGAAGGCGAGCCACATCGTTTGAGCGCTGAGTTGCAGCAGCTGGTGTCTTCCGGTGAATTGCCTTCACCCGAATTTAAGCCCGAGGCCTGTGTGATTGACGGCTTGCGCATCGACTGGGCCGATGGCTTTGGTTTGATTCGCGCATCCAACACCACGCCCGTGCTGGTGCTGCGTTTTGAAGGCCAAACCCAAGCTGCCCTGGACCGCATTGAGCATGACATGCTGACGCTGTTGCGCCGCGTCAAGCCTGATGCGAAGTTTCAAGAGGCTGCGCATTGAGCTTGCCTGCCTTGCATGACCGACAAGCACCCTTGAAGGTGCTCATCGTCAAGCTCTCATCACTGGGTGATGTCGTACATGCCATGCCAGCGGTGATGGACATTCAAGCCGCGTTTCCCAATGCCCAAATTGATTGGGTGGTGGAACGTGGCTTTGCACCATTGGCCGCACGATGTGCAGCGGTGCACCGTGTCATTCCATGCGAAATACGTCGCTGGCGCAAAGCGTTTCTCAAAGCTGAGACACGCGCACAAACACGCACCGAGTGGCAAACCTTCAAAGCTGATTTGCAGCAAGAAGCGTATGACGTCATCCTCGATTTACAAGGCCTGACCAAGTCGGCCTTGGTGGTATGGCTGGCACGTAAAGCCAAAGGTGGCAAGCGCTATGCCTTGGCCAACCGAACCGACGGTTCGGGGTACGAGCGCCCCACACGTTGGGTGGCTGATGTGGCTGTGTCCATCACGCCGCACATCCACGCGGTTGAGCGTGGTCGTGTGTTGTGCGCCAAAGCTTTGGGCTACGACGTGCCCACGCATTTGAACTATGGCTTGGGTCAAGCGGCAACGCAGCGCAAGCCCTTGGTTGCTTTGGTGCATGGCACATCGCGTGCCGACAAAGAATGGCCCTTGTCGCATTGGCATGACTTGGGGTTGCGTTTGAAACAACAAGGCTTTGATGTGGCATTGCCCCATGGCAGTGAGGCTGAACGCTTGCGCAGCGTGGCCATGGCCGAGATGCTGCCGGGCGCTGTGGTGTGGCCGCGCTTATCGCTGGACCAACTCACCACCGAGATGGCGCAATGCACGGGTGTGATCGGGGTGGACAGCGGTTTGAGCCATATCGCTGTGGCGCTGGATTTGCCGCACGTTCAGATTTACAACTTCGACACCGCATGGCGCACAGGCCCCGAAGGTTTGACGCGTCAACGCAGCGTGGTCGATTGCCCCACGCCCAGCGTGGATGCCGTGTGGGATGCGTGGCAAGCGTGCCTGCACGCTGAAGGTTCAGAACCGTGATGCTGCCAATTTACAGCGCGGTCATGTGGGCCTTGCAGCCTTTGTTGCGTCGCAAGCTGCAACGCCGGGGCCGAGAAGAGGCAGGCTATTTGCACGCGATTGAAGAGCGCTTTGGCCATTACACACAAGTCTCTACTGATGGCGGCTATGTGTGGGTGCATGCCGTGTCTTTGGGCGAAACACGCGCCGCTGCCGTATTACTGCAAGCTCTGCGTGCTGCGCAGCCTGGCATTCGCATCTTGCTCACCCACGGCACAGCCACAGGGCGTGCGCAAGGCGTGAGCTTGCTGCAAGAAGGTGATGTGCAAGTGTGGCAACCGTGGGACAGCCCTGCCGCCGTGCAACGCTTTTTGACGCAGTTCAAGCCAAGCGTGGGCATCATCTTAGAAACCGAGTTGTGGCCCAACTGGGTCGCACAGTGCAACGAGGCCCGTGTGCCACTGGTGCTGGTGAATGCACGCATGAGCGAGAAGAGCATGCATCAAGCGCAGCGCTTGTCGTGGTTGTCACGCCCCGCCTACCAAGGCTTGTCGGCCGTACTTGCACAAACGCAGGCGGACGCCGATCGTTTGCAAACCTTGGGAGCCAAGGTGGATGCGGTGCTGGGGAACTTGAAATTCGATGCCAAGCCTGATGCTGAACAACTGACATTGGCGAAGACGTGGAAGCAAAAGTTCAAGCGCCCCGTGGTGCTGTTCACCAGCTCACGCGAAGGCGAAGAGGTGATGTGGCTAGACACGCTGCAAGCCTTGAAAGACGTACCGCGCGATCATCAAGACCATATCCATGCCGTGCATTGGTTGGTCGTGCCGCGTCATCCACAACGCTTTGATGAAGTGGCCGCCTTGATTGAAGAGCGAGGCTGGCACGTGTCACGCCGCAGTCAATGGATGGACGGACCAGATGCCGACCAACCAGACGATGCAAACACCATTTGGCTGGGCGACTCGTTGGGTGAAATGGCTTTGTATTACGGCCTGTCCGATGCTGCTTTGTTGGGTGGCAGCTTTGCGCCCTTGGGCGGACAAAACTTGATTGAGTCCACCGCCTGTGGCTGCCCCGTCATCATGGGACCACACACGTTTAACTTTGCAGAAGCGGCGCAGTTGGCCGAAGAAGTGGGGGCCGCTTTGCGTGTCGAAGACATGGCGCAAGCTGTGACCACTGCGTTGCAAATGGTGCGTTTCGCCCCTGATGAAAATGCACACGTGCAAGCGTGCATGACTTTTTCTCAAGCCCACCGAGGCGCAGCGCAGCGAACCGCGCAGGCGTTGCTGCCTTATTTGAAAACGAATTAAGGGACGAGCAAATCGTTGATCGGCTGCAAATCTGCAGGCGTCAACGTACCTGCGGCTTGGCGCAGTTTCAGGTTGGTCACCAACACGTCGTAACGGGCTTTGGCCAAGTCACGCTTGGTTTGGTAGAGCTGGCTTTGCGAGTTCAGCACATCGATGTTGATGTTCACGCCGACTGAGTAGCCGAGCTTGTTGGCATCCAATGCGCTTTGGCTAGATGCCTCTGCTGCTTCGTAGGCTTTGACTTGGCTCAAACCGGCAAGCAAACCGAAGTAGGTGTTGCGTGTGGCTTGCTCGGTACCGCGACGTGCATTTTCTAAATCAGATTGGGCTTTGTCTTTCAAAGCAATCGCTTCTTTGACTTTGTAAACGCCACTGAAACCGGTGAACAACGGCACATTCAAGACGAGGCCGACGGATGGGTTCCAAGTGGTTGTTGGTGTTGACGCATAGGTTGTTCCAACAAACGAACCTTTTAAGTTTTCAGTGCGGCCATAGGTCATCTGTGCATCCAGCGTAGGCTTATGGACGGCAGTGGCTTTGTCCATTTCGTAATCGGCTACTTCCACTGCCAGTTGCGCTTGGCGCACAGCAGGACTGTTGGTCTGTGCTTGACTGACCCACGCATTGACGTCTTCTTTGGGGGGCTCAACCAAGACGGTGCTTTTCGCTAGGCGTCTAGGTTTGGCATCGCTCAGACCCGCCACCATATTCAGCGCTAAGCGTTTGGTGCGCAGCTCGTTTTCAGCGGCAATGGCTTGGGCGTTGGCCAAGTCAAAGCGGGCTTGTGCATCGCGCACGCCGGTGATGGTGGCCGTGCCCACTTCAAAGTTGCGCTGGGCCGACGCCAGTTGTTCGCTGACGGCTTTCTTTTGGTTTTGTACCAGCTCCAAGTTGTCTTCGCTGGTGAGCACATCAAAGTAAGCCTGCGACACGCGAACCAACAAATCATGCTCAGCGGCTTCATACTGCGCAGCGGCTTGTTGCAATTGGCGGCCACCTTGTCGGTAAGTGGCCCATGCCGCAGGGCGGTAAATGGGTTGCACCAACGTGGCAGCTGTGGTTTTAGTTTCTAGCTCTGTGATTGCAGATTTAGCGGCACCTTCTGCTTGTCGCTGAAAGTCTGTTCTGACTTGACTCACCGATACCGCAATGTTGGGCAAGATGCCGCCCAGCGTTTGATTGGCCTTCGCCAAGTTCGCCTCAAACTGCGCTTTGGCTGAAATAAAACCGGCGTCATAGCCTCGCGCTGCGTCGTACATCTCAACCAAGCTTTGTGCTTGCGCGCTTGACGCAAAAGCCATCATCACCGCAGCGGTGAGGGGGAGGGTACGAAACACAGTGCGAGAGAGCGACATTCAGTTCTTTCAAAAATCAATACGTGGGCACAGAGGTGTCCACTTGCGAAGACCATGCGTTGATGCCGCCTGCGATGTTGGCCACATGGCTAAAGCCTTGTTGCACCAAAAACGCCGCCACTTGCATGCTGCGGCCACCGTGGTGACACAACACCGCAATCGGTTGATCTTGGTCCAGTTCGGCCAAGCGAGGCGGGATGAGGTGCATGGGAATCTTCACCAAATCGAAGCCTTGCGCAGTCACGCAGGCGGTTTGGATTTCCCATGCTTCACGCACATCGAGCACCACGGTCGAGCCGTTGGGTGCTTGTGATGCGATCCAGTCTTGCAACTGAGCGGGTTGGACTTGATCAATCATGCCGCGCTTTTAGAACTTGAAGCGTGTAGGCTCTGTAAAGCCTTGTAAACGTGGGGCAGTGTGGTCCCACAAGGCTTTGCTGCTCCATGCGGCGTCAGCGGTGCGTGTGTAGAGGGTGGCGACCATGACATGGTCTTGGCCCACGATGGCCAACAAGTGACCACCGACTTTGATTTGTTGCAACAAAGCTTGCGGCACTTCGGCCACAGAGCCGCCGAGCACGATGGCGTCAAACGGAGCATCGCCAGACGCACCGGTGCTGCCGTCAGCCACGCGCACGTCCACGTTGGTGATGCCAGCGCGTTGCAGGTTGTTGCGGGCGTTGCTGGCCAGCTCGGGGTTGATTTCCAAACTCACCACGCGTTGGGCGCGGCCTGCCAACAAAGCAGCCATGTAGCCGCTGCCCGTGCCGATTTCCAAAACTTTTTCTGTGCCAGTCAAGTGCAGGTCGTGCATCAAACGCGCAGCCACACGGGGAGGCGCCATGAATTCGCCGTGGCCTAAAGGAATGTCGGTGTCGGTGTAAGCCAAGGCTTGATAAGCCTGTGGCACAAACAGTTCACGCTGCACGTTAGACAACACGGTCAGCACTTGTGGGTCGAGCACCTGCCAAGGGCGGATTTGTTGTTCGACCATGTTGAAGCGGGCTTGTTGGGTATTCATCTCAAAACTCCGAAATCATTCAGTTAAAGCTGGGCAAAATTTTAACGGGCGGGGCTGTCAGAGCCTGACGACCATTTGCGTTTCATCCATTCGGCCAAATCGTCCAAATAACAGTACACCACGGGCACGACCACTAAAGTAAGCAAGGACGAGGTAATCACCCCGCCAATCACAGCTTGGCCCATGGGGGCGCGCTGTTCTGAGCCCTCGGACAGTGCGAATGCCAAGGGCACCATGCCAAAAATCATGGCCAGTGTGGTCATCAAAATAGGGCGTAAACGCACTTCAGCGGCCAACAGCAAGGCATTGTGACGGCTCAGGCCCGGTTTGATGGAGCCATCGGGTTGCTCTTGGGGCTCACGCGAGCGGATGGCAAAGTCGACCAACAAAATTGCGTTTTTGGTGACCAAGCCCATCAGCATGATGACGCCAATGATGGAGAACATCGACAAGCTAGAGCCAAACATCAGCAAGGCCAGCACCACGCCAATGAGGGTGAGAGGCAAGGCCGTCATCAAGGCCATGGGCTGCAAGAAGCTTTTGAATTGGCTGGCCAGAATCATGTAGATGAACACGATGGCCAAGACTAAGGCCGAGATGGCGTAGCCAAATGACTCGGCCATGTTCTTGGTGGAGCCGCCAAATTGGTAGCGGTAGCCGGGAGGCAGCTGCATGCCGTCCATGATTTTGCGAATGTCGCCCGACACCTCACCAGCGGAGCGGTTGTACACGTTGGCGTTGATGGCCACTTCGCGCATCAGGTCGCGCCGGTTGATTTGGTTGGGGCCTGTGCCTTCTTCCACGCGTGCCACTTGGTTCAGACGGGCCACACGGGGGCTGCCGTCGGCGTTGGTTCCGATGGTGAAGGGCAGGCGCTCAAGGTCTTGTATGGCGTTGCGGGCGTTGGGGGCCAAGCGCACGTTCACGTCGTAGGTTTGGTCATCTGCAGCGCGCCAGTTGGTGAGGGTGGAGCCGGCTACCAAGATACGCAGTTGGTTGGTCACGCTGCCAAGCGACAGGCCAAGGTCACTGGCTGCTTCGCGCTCGACCTTGACTTCAATCGTGGGCTTGTTGGGTTTGACGCTGGAGTCCAAATCGACCAAGCCGGGAACGTTGCGGATTTTGTCCATCACTTGGGTGGTCAGGCGTTCGAGCTCGCGCAGGTCGCTGCCCTGCAACGAGAACTCCACTTGTTTGTTGCCGCCCACGGCATCAAGCAAGCCCGCATGTGTGACGGTGATACCCGGCACTTGACGCAGGCGTTCGCGCAGGATGGCCGACATTTGGTCGACGTTACGCTTGCGGTCTTTGCGGTCGACCAAGCGCACGTAGATGCTCGCGTAGATCTTGCCATTGGCTGAGCCCGTGTTGATGGTGGACAGCGTGTAGCGCACTTCTGGAAACTCACGAATGATGGCTTCGACTTGTTTGGCTTTGGTCTCGGTCACTTCGAGTGAAGAGCCGACTGGTGTGTAAAAGCTAACGCTGGTTTCTGAGAAATCTGCTTTTGGTACGAACTCAGTGCCAAGGAGTGGGACCATGAAAATACTTAACGCAAATGTGCCGATAGCCAGACCAACAGTTGCACGCTTATGAATGAGAGACCATTTCAAAATGCGTTGGTACAGCGCAATGAGCTTGTCGGTGGTGGTTTCAAACCAAGCCGTCACTGGGCCGATGGTGCGGTCGTAAAAGTTGTTGCTGTGTCCGTGTTTGCCGTGCGCATGAATGGTGGGGTCGTGCCAGATAGACGACAACATGGGGTCGAGCGTGAAGCTCACAAACATGGAGATGAGCACCGCTGCCACGATGGTGATGCCAAACTCGTGGAAGAACTTGCCGATGATGCCGCCCATGAAACCAATCGGCAAAAACACCGCCACGATCGATAGCGTGGTGGCCAAAACGGCCAAGCCAATTTCTTGTGTGCCGTCCATCGCCGCTTGGTAAGGCGTTTTGCCCATTTGCACATGGCGGACGATGTTTTCGCGCACCACGATGGCGTCGTCAATCAACAAGCCCACACACAACGACAAGGCCATGAGCGTGATCATGTTGATGGTGAAGCCAAAGATGTACATGAACAAAAACGTGCCGATGATGGCAATGGGCAGCGTGAGGCCTGTGATGACGGTGGAGCGCCATGAGTTCAAGAACAAGAACACGATCAACACCGTTAACAGTGCACCCTCAATGAGTGTTTGACGCACGTTGGCCACACCCACACGGATGGGGCGTGAGCCATCTTGCACTTGCTCTAGGCGCAGGCCTGGGGGTAGCTGCGCTTTCATTTCGGCCACGGTTTTGTTGAGGCCGTCAATCACGTCAATGGTGTTTTCGTCTTGTGCTTTTTGCACCGTCATCAACAGCGTGCGTTGGCCGTTGTAGAGCGCCAAGCTCTCTACCTCTTGCGCACCATCATTCACCGTAGCCACTTGGTTCAAGCGAATCGGTGTGGTGTTTTTGCGTGCCACGATGATTTGGCCAAAGTCTTCTGGGCGCAACATGCGGCCTTGAATTTGAATCACGCGGTCTTGTTGCAGCGAGCGCAGGCTGCCCACGGGCAAGTCTTGGGTTTCGGTTTTGACCGCGTTCACCACCTGATCGGCGCTGATGCCGAGCGACTCCATGGCTTGCGGATTCAAGTACAAATTGATTTCGCGTTTTGTTCCGCCCACCAACGACACCGAACCCACGCCGCGCACGTTCTCAATGCGCTTCTTCAAGACTTGATCCGACCAGTTGGTCAGTTCAACTGCTGAGAGTGGCTTGCCGCCTTGTGGCGTTTCGGGCACCACAGCCAGCGACCAAATGGCACGGCTGGATGGGTCAAAGCGCAACACCTTGGGCTCTTTCACTTCGGTGCGCAGGGTGGGGCGCAGGGCGGCCACTTTTTCGCGCACATCGTCAGCGCCTTTGCGGCCATCGATGTGGAGTTGAAACTCAATCACCACCACCGACATGCCTTCGTAGCTGCGCGAGGTGAGGGCACTGATGCCGGCTATGGCGTTAACGCCTTCTTCAATCTTCTTGCTGACTTCGCTTTCCACAATCTCAGGCGATGCACCTGGGTATTCGGTGGTGATCACCACCACGGGAAAATCGATGTTGGGAAACTGGTCAATCTTGAGGCGCTGGTACGAGAACAAACCCAGCACCACAAAGGCGAGCATCACCATGGTGGCGAAGACCGGGTTTTTTAAACTGACTTTGGTGAACCACATGTTGTGTCAGTCGATTCAGTTGGCGTTGCTGGCGCTGGCGATTGGCGCACTTGCAGCTGCGGTGTACTTCACAGCCATGCCTTCACGCAAGGCACCCACATGGCTTTTGAGCACGGTGCTGCCTTCAGTCAAACCGGTCACACCCACCATGGTTTCGGATTCGGGCTGAGCCAAGTCCATGCCGCGCACGCCCAGCGTGACGGTTTTGTGCATCACTTGCAGTTGGCCGCCCACTTGCTCCACCACTTGCACATAAGGTTGTGCGCGGTCGGTGCGTACAGCAGACAAAGGCACGGCCATCACTTGGCTTTTGCCCATGCCCAAAATGCCCTTGGCAAACAAGCCGTGGCGCAGACCCTCGGCTTTGTCGAGTGCCAAATAAATCAACACGCTGCGGCTGCCGGTTTGGGCGCTGGGGCTGATGCGTTTGACTTTGGCCCCGATGGTGTCTTTGCGGTCTTCCACTTGCAATGCGGCCACTTGGCCCACGCGTACATCCATAGATTCGCTGGGGCTCAAAGGCACTTCGACTTCGAGTTGGTTCAAGTCGACCAACTCCATGATCTTGGCGTCAACACCCACACGTTCGCCTACTTGCGCGGCACGGCCAGAGACGATGCCAGCAAAAGGCGCGCGTAAGGTGGCGTCGTCCAGCGCTTTGCGGGCCACGTCGGCCCCCGCGATGGCGGCTTTGTGGCTGGCCACGGCGCCTTGGTAGGAAGCGTCTGAGTTGTCCATGGCAATTTTGGAGATGAAGCCGCGGTCGACCAAGGATTTGTTGATGTCCCATTGACGCTGCGCAATTTCCATTTGTGACTTGGCGGCGCTGGCAGTTTCGGTTGCTTGCTGCCAACGGCGTTGGTACTCGGTGGGGTCGATACGGGCGAGCACATCACCAGCTTTGACCGCATCGCCTTCACGCGCCAACACTTCTTTGAGCTCACCGGCCACGCGGGCTTTGATGACTGCGTAGTTGACTGCTTTGACAGTGCCCGACACAGCCAAGCCTTGGGTGATGTCGCGCAACTCGGCTTTGAGCACATCGGTGTTGGTCAATTCCACTTGTGTCACGGCACTGGCTGGGGCACTTGCCGCAACTTGTTGTGCGCGTTTGTTGCTCATGGCGCGAATCACACCGGCAACCAAGGCCAAGACGATGACGCCAATGACGATCCAACGGGGTTTGATGTTTTTCATTTGCTTTTCTTTGCAGTCATGCCGTGCAGCAGCACATCGACTTGCATGTGAATGAATTGTTCGGGGTCAACGATCTTGGCCGAGGCCGCGCAGGCGCCCATGGAGTGTTTCCACATCATCAGAAAAATCATCGGGGCCACGATGATATGAACGGCTTGCTCTAGATCCATGTCGCGAAATTCGCCACTTTGCACGCCGCGTTCCAAGATGCTGTGGATCATGGCGTTGCCCGGTTTGATGACTTCATCTTGGTAGAAGGCCGCAATCTCAGGAAAGTTCTGCGCCTCGCTCATTACCAGTTTGGTGATGCCACTGGCGCGTGTTTTACCAATGCGCTCCCACCACGACACCAGGGCGTAGCGCAGCATGTCTGCGCTGGTGCCTTTGAACGTGACGAACTCTTCTTGCCACGCTGGAAATTTGTTGGCAATGTTTTCACGCACCACCGCTTTGAACAAATCTTCTTTGCTTTGGAAATACAAAAACAGCGTGCCTTTAGACACGCCAGCACGTGCAGCCACTTCTTCCACGCGGGTGGCAGAAAAACCTTTTTCAACAAACAAGTCCAACGCCGCATCCAGCAATTCGCCTGGGCGCGCTTCTTTGCGGCGCTCGCGTTTGGGCGTCTGTTCTGCGCGTTGGATGAGGGTGTCGGTGGTCATAAGCTGTTAATGACTGATTGGTTAGTAATGTACCAGCTTAATCCTTTAGAAGCACTTAGGTGAGCAAAAGACCCAGCCATTCGCGAATGACCCAACCCGTGTCGCGCAGGCCTTTGCCGCTGGGCAGCCATTGCAGCAGAGGCGATGAGTCACTGCGGATGTAACCCATGGGTGCGGGCGTGACTTGCAAGCCTGCCGCTTCAAACTGGCGCACGCTGCGTGGCATGTGCCAAGCATGGGTGACCAAGGCGATGCGTGTGATGCCATCGTTTTTCAGCAAAGCGGCAGTGAGCAAAGCGTTTTCGCGCGTATCGCGTGATTGGTTTTCTTGCCAGCGCAATGCGGGGGCACCTAGGCGAGTCAGCGCCAAAGCGGCCACTTCGGCTTCAGAGGTTTGCCGACTTTGTCCCGCCCAACCGATGCCGCCCGTGTAGGCTATCGGCAGCTGTGTGTTGCGCGACAAGTGCACGCCATACAGCAGGCGTGACATGGCATCGGGCGACAAGGTGGGGCCGTTGTATTCCAACGCTTCGTTTTCAACGCCACCGCCCAGCACCACGATGGCTTGCACCTGCAGACGCTTCAAGTCTTCATGGTGGATAGGGCTGACTTGTGGCAGCAGATGCAACGACAGCCAAATGGCCACGGCTTGGCAGCTCAAAAGCCAAAGCACCAATGTAGTGACACCTGCGACCGCAACTGGCAAACGACTGTGCGCACGCGCGCTGCGTCGCCAAGCCCAAACCAACAAGGCCAAGATGGCCAACAAGCCGCTGGTCGCGGGCAAGACCAGCGTGGTGAGAATAGCTTTGAGAGCGAGCAATGTGTCCATGAGTTTCCAGTGTGCCTGCCCGCGGTGCGGGCATCTGTGCTGTGGCGCACGCAATCATAGAATCAAGCGCTATGACCACACACACCGAGCCCACCCACACGCACAAAATCATCACCTTGGGCGGTGGCTGCTTTTGGTGCACCGAAGCGGTTTTTGTGCGTGTCAAAGGGGTGGTGGATGTGGAGTCTGGCTACTGCAACGGCCACACGCGCAACCCCACCTATGCGCAAGTGTGCGAGGGCGACACCGGCCACAACGAGGTGGTGCGTTTGGTGTACGACCCGCAGGTCATCAGCTTGCGTGAGTTGTTAGAAATTTTCTTTGTCATCCACGACCCCACGACCCTGAACCGTCAAGGCAATGATGCGGGCACCCAATACCGCAGCGGTATTTACTGGACGGACGAAGCCGACCATGCTGTGGCTCAGCAAGTGTTGGACGAGGTCAATGCCGCACTGTCTGGCCGTGTGGTGACAGAGCTGCAAGCTTTGGACAACTATTGCGCGGCCGAGGACTACCACCAAGACTATTTTCAGTACAACCCCAACCAAGGCTATTGCGCCTTCGTGGTGGCACCCAAGGTGCAAAAGTTTGTGCAGTCCTTTGCAGACAAGGTCCGCCGTGACTAACGCGCTGCGCTACTGGCCCATCGCGCTGACCCTGCGCAGCTTGCAGCGAGTGGTGTTGGTGTTGCTCGCTGCCTTGATCATGGTGCAAACGGTGGGCGTGTTGCACCGTGTGGCGCATGCGCAGCAAAGCGCGAGTGTTTTTTCTCATGTTGCACCTGCTGTGGCGCAAGACGATGTGAGTGTGTTGGCTGCCATTTGGGGTGATCACAGCAATTCGGCCGAGTGCCAACTGTTTGACCAAACCTGCCCCGATTTGTTGCACGCTCCTGCTTGGACGTTGCCAGCTGTATCAGCCGTGCCCACTTGGGTGACTGCTGTGTTGCGCGAGCGCTTTGCGCTGTTTGAACGCTTTTATGCGGCCCGAGGGCCACCTGCTGATTTGCTTTGAACACCCCATCAGCGCACCCAGCTTAGATCGGGCGTGCTGACTTCTCATTGCAAAACATAGGGGCTAAGTGCATGCCCCGCAGGAACATCACATGACACACGTTTTTCAACGCAGCGCCGTGGCTGCCGCTGCTTACTCATTGTTCTCGCTCTCGATTGGCAACGCATGGGCGCAAACGGCGCATACCGATGAGGTCCATCGTTTGGATGAGGTCACCATCACCGCTCGTAACCTAGACAGTGGCGGTGTGTTGGTGCCCGCGCAGCAGCTTTCAGGTGCAGCGCTCACCCAGCGCCAGGGCAGCACCTTGGGCGAAACGCTGGACAACTTGCCGGGCATTGCCAACAGCTCTTTCGGTCCCAATGTGGGCCGCCCCATCATTCGCGGCATGGAAGGTGACCGCATACGCATCTTGCAAAACAGTGGTGCCAACATGGATGTGTCGGGCCTCAGCAATGACCACGCCGTTCCGATCGATCCGCTTACCACCGAGCGGATTGAAGTGTTGCGTGGTCCTGCCACTTTGCTGTACGGCGGCAGTGCCATCGGCGGTGTGGTGAATGTGATCGACAACCGCATCGCGCGTGAACGCATCTTTGATGCCAAAGGTGGCGTGATGGGTAAAGCCGAAGTGCGCGTGGGTGGCGCAGCTGATGAGCGCAGTACCGGCGCTCTGGTGGAAGCGGGTAACGACAAATTGGTGTTGCACGTCGATGCGTTTGACCGCAGCACCCAAAACTTACGTGTGCCCAAAGACATGAATTGCGGAGAAGGTCTTGCCGCAACACCCAACGGTCGTCGCGTGTGTAACTCAGCCAGCGATAGCAAAGGTGGCGCAGTGGGCGGCACATTGTTGTTTGATCGTGGTTATTTGGGTTTGTCGACCAGCGAATACCGCAGCACCTACGGCACGGTGGCAGAGCCTGAAGTGCGCATTGGCTTGCTGCGCCGTCATCAGGTATTAGAAGGTTTGTTGCGAAATGTAGGCGTATTTCAAGATCTCAAATTTCAACTGGGTAACACCAACTACACGCACACCGAATACGAAGGTGCGGACGCAGGTACACGTTTTGACAACAAGGGGCATGACCTGAGATTGGAAGGTCGCCAGCGTGTTGTTCGATTGAGCAATGGCATGCAGCTTGAGGGGGTTGTGGGGCTTCAACGCGAACGTAACAAATTGGGTGCCACAGGCGCAGAGCGGTTTTTGCCAACCAGTCGCACGCAAAGCACAGGCTTGTTTACCTATCAAGCGCTGAAAACATCATGGGGTCAACTCAGTGCGGGTGCGCGAGCTGAAACGGTGGAGGTGGCCTCGTTCGAGGACATTGGCCCGAACAATGACAATGCGGCTCAATCTAAAAAATTCAAACCCCTCAGTTTTGCTTTGGGTGCCATGCGCAACTTGCGTGTGGGTGAGGCGCAAAACGGTTGGCAGCTCACCACCAACTTCAGTGCCAGTCAGCGCGCCCCCAAAGACTACGAATTGTTTGCCCATGGTGCGCACGTGGCCACAGCAGCCTATGAGATTGGTCAGCCTAGCAATGGTTTAGAAAAAGGTACGCAACTGGATATGGGTGGCGAGTGGAAGCAAGGGCCACACAAATTTGGTATCACTGGTTTTGCTTCGCAGTTCTCAAACTATTTGGCGTTGCGCCCAACAGGTGAGGGTTGGGATGGCACAAGCTTTGTGACGCCCGTTGGTACAGAAATGCCGGCCTACCGCTTTGAAGGCGTCCGCGCGCGCTTCTACGGCATAGAGTCCACCGCCAAACTGCGCATGGTCGGCGGTCAATCTGCATTGGTGTCGCCCAATGCAACTCATGGTGCGATGGACCTCGAGATGCGTGCCGATGTGGTGCGTGCCAAAGACCTCACGCACAACAGCTACTTGCCACGCATAGCGCCGATGCGCTTGGGGGCGGATGCTGTGTGGTCACGCAACGCATGGGGTGCACGTTTTGGCTTCATGCATGCAGCGGCTCAAAACCGAGTGCCTGATGGTGGCGTCACCACGGCAGGCCACACGCTGTGGAATGCGGGCATCAACTACCACGCACACACCTATGGCCCGACGCACTGGCTGTTGTTTGCCAAGCTCGACAACATCTCCAACAAGCTGGCGTACTCGTCCACGTCTGTGTTGACGCAGACCATGGGCACCAATGCCCCGCCTATTGCTGGGCGTAGCTTGAAGGTTGGCGCTCAAGTGAGCTTCTAAGACTCAGAAGCACCAAAAAAAAAGCGGCCTCAGTGCCGCTTTTGTTTTGTGTCACGTTGTGTGGGCTGAAGATTTATGGGGCGAGTCGTTCGCGAATCCAATCGCCATCAGCCGATTGGCGATAACGCAAGCGGTCATGCAAACGGCTCTTGCGCCCTTGCCAAAACTCCCACTGCTCAGGTACCAAGCGATAGCCGCCCCAATGCGGCGGGCGAGGGGGTTGCAGCAAAAACTGTGCGCCGTATTTGGCAGCGTTGGCGACCAAGGTGCCGCGCCCGTCAATCACTTGGCTTTGCGGGCTGGCCCATGCGCCGATGCGCGAATCAAGTGGCCGGCTGTTGAAATAGTCGTCACTCTCGGCATCGCTGATTTTTTCCACGCGGCCTTCGATGCGTACCACGCGCTCTAGCTCAACCCAATGGAATTGCAACGCCGCAAAGGGGTTGCCTGCCAATTGCTGACCTTTGCGGCTGTTGTAGTTGGTGAACCACACAATGCCGCGCGCGTCATAACCCTTGATAAGCACCACGCGCGTGCTGGGACGCAAGTCGCTGCTGACGGTGGCCAGGGTCATGGCATTGGGCTCGGGCACTTCGGAGTCAATGGCTTCTTTGAGCCATTGGTCAAACTGCTGCATGGGGTCAGCTGCAGAGGCCGACTCGTTGAGCTCGGCGCGTTCGTAGCTTTTGCGAAGGTTGGAAATGTGGCTCATGGTCAATCTGTGTGTCTTGTGTGACAGTTAAAAGGAAAACCCGACACGAGGTCTCACGCATCGTAAAGATTTTTCCTTGATACTCGACTGTACTTTTATTGAGGAGACGTTGATGAGTGTCGATTTTCAAATCAACGGCAAAGCCGCCAAGGCCAACGCCGAAACAGATACCCCCTTGTTGTGGGTCATTCGCGATGAGCTGGGCCTGACAGGCACCAAGTTTGGTTGTGGCGCGGCGTTGTGCGGTGCTTGCACCGTGCATGTGGATGGTCAGCCTGTGCGCTCGTGCCAAACCCCACTCTCCAGTGTTTCTGGTAAAAAAGTTGCTACGGTTGAGAGCCTCTCCAAAGACAACAGCCACCCACTGCAGGTGGCGTGGATCAAACACGACGTGCCTCAGTGCGGTTACTGCCAATCGGGCCAGTTGATGAGCGCGGCTGCGTTGCTTGCCAAAAACAAAAACCCCAGCGATGCAGAAATTGACCAAGCCATGAGTGCCAACCTGTGCCGTTGTGGCACCTACACCCGTGTGCGTGCCGCCATCAAAGATGCCGCCGCCACGATGCGCAAAGCTTGAACCGCCGGAGACACACCATGACACACACAAATACCTCTCGCCGTTCATTCCTCAAAACATCTGCTGCCGTCACGGGCGGTTTGATGCTCGGCTTTAACTTGCCCGGCACACTTGGCGAAGCCATGGCCGCAGGCACGGTGCACACGCCCAATGCGTGGGTGCACATTGCCGACAACAACGTCATCACCTTGCTGTCGGCGCGCTCTGAAATGGGTCAAGGCGTGTACACCTCCATGCCCATGCTGATCGCCGAAGAGCTGCATGTCGACATCAGTCAAATCAAAGTGGCTGCTGCGCCGCCTGATGCGGTGTATGTCAACGCATTGTTGGGTGCGCAAATCACCGGGGGTTCTACCTCGGTGCGTGACGGTTGGCTCAAGCTGCGCGTCGCAGGTGCGCAAGTGCGCGAAATGTTGATCACCGCTGCTGCTGCACGTTGGGCGGTGGACCGAGATTTGATCCGCGCCGACAAAGGCATGGTCTATGGCCCGAAGGGCTTGAAGTCCACCTATGGTGAATTGGCCGAGGCTGCAGCACGCATGCCCGTGCCAGACAAACCACCGATGAAAGACCCCAAAGATTTCAAAATCGTGGGCAAGCGCACCAAGCGCGTGGACACACCCGCCAAGGTCAACGGCACAGCCGAGTTTGGCATTGACGTGAAGTTGCCAGGCATGGTGTACGCCTCACTGGCACAGTGCCCCGTGATTGGCGGCAAGGTCAAGAGCTTTGATGGCGCTAAAGCCAAAGCGTCTGCTGGCGTGATTGACGTGGTGCAAATCAGCGACGGCGTGGCCGTGGTGGCCAGCAGCTGGTGGCAAGCGAAGAAGGCTCGCGACCTGCTGAGCATTCAGTGGGACGAGGGTGCAGGTGCTGCCTTGAGCGATGCCAGCGTGATTGATGGCACACGCCAAGCTTTGAAAACTGGCAAGGTGTTGGAAATCACCAAGCCCCAAGGCGATGTGGCAGCAGCACTCAAAGGCGCTGCCAAAGTGCTGGAAGCCGAGTACGTCATCCCCATGCAAGCGCACGCGCCGCTGGAGCCGATGAACTTCACGGCCCATGTGCAAGGTAACAAAGCATTGCTGATTGGCCCGACCCAGTTCCAACAAGGCGCACAAGGCGCAGTGGCTGGCGCTTTGGGTTTGAAGCCTGAAGACGTCACGCTGCAAACCACCTTCTTGGGCGGTGGCTTTGGCCGTCGCTTGGAGCTCGACTTCATCGTGCAAGCGGCAGAAATTTCAAAGGCTGTCAACAAGCCTGTCAAGCTGCTGTGGACCCGCGAAGACGACATGACCCACGACTTCTACCGCCCAGTTGGTGTGAACCAACTCAAGGCCGGTTTGGATGCGTCAGGCAAGCCTGTGGCGATGCATTTCAAAGTGGCTTCTCAGTCGGTCACGCAACGCGCCTTTGGTTTGCCCAAAGACACGATGGACCCTTTCATGGCCGAAGCTGCTGTGACTGGTTACAACATTGCCAACACCCAACACGACTTGGTGATTCACGACACTGGCATTCGCGTGGGCTACTGGCGTGCTGTGAGCCACAACATGAATGCTTTCGCAAACGAAAGCTTCATGGATGAGTTAGCCAAAGCCGCAGGCAAAGACCCCTACGAGTACCGCATGAGCTTGCTCGCCGGTAAGCCACGTTTTGCCCATGTGCTCAAACTTGCCGCTGACAAAGCAGGCTGGGGTAAGCCACTGGCCAAAGGCCGTGCCTTGGGTATCGCCCTGATGGAAGGCTATGACACTTACATGGCCCAAGTGGCCGAGGTGAGCCTGAACGACAGCGGCGAGGTGCAGGTGCATCGTGTGACGGTCGCAGCAGACTTGGGCCACATGGTCAACCCCGATACGGTGGAAGCGCAAATTCAGTCCAGCATCATCTTTGGCATGGGCGCGGCACTCAAGCACCAAATCACCATGACCGCTGGCCGCGTGCAAGAGACCAACTATCACAACTTCCAGCCCGTGCGCATGAACGAGGCGCCGAAGATTGATATCGTGTTGGTCAAGAGCACCGAGAAGCCTGGTGGCATTGGCGAGCCTGCCACTGCGGTGGTGGCACCTGCCATTGCCAACGCGGTGGCCAAGTTGACAGGCAAACGTGTGCGTCGCTTGCCCATCACGGCTGAAGCACTCAAGCAAACCGCTGTCGCTTAAGGCGTGACATGGAGAGCTTAGACCTGCGTGTATTAGGGGATGTGCTGGCTTGGCGACAAGCTGGGCGGCGCGTCACCTTGGTCACGGTGGTGGAAACGTGGGGCAGTGCGCCACGCCCACCTGGGGCTTTGCTCGCGGTGCGTGACGACGGCGTGGTCAGTGGTTCGGTGTCGGGTGGTTGTGTCGAAGACGACTTGATTGCCCGCATCAAAGCTGGCGAATACGCCGCGCTCGAGCACCCATCCATGGTGGCCTATGGCGTGAGCAAAGAAGAGGCCGCACGCTTTGGCTTGCCCTGCGGCGGCACCTTGCGTTTGGTGCAAGAGCCAGTCAAAGATGTGACTTGGATTGAAGAGGTGTTGCAACGCACCTCGTCACACCAATTGGTAGCACGTACCGTCAAGCTGTCAACGGGTGAGGTGACCTTGCGCGAAGCTGCTCGCACCGATGCACTGCAGTTTGACGGCATCACACTCACGAGTTTGTTTGGCCCGCGCTGGCGCTTGTTGTTGATTGGCGCTGGTCAGCTCAGCCAAGCCGTGGCACACATGGCCAAGCTGCTGGATTTTGAGGTGCTGGTGTGTGATCCGCGTGAAGAATACGCAGCCACGCTTGGACTCGAAGGCGTGACCCGTGTCATGGGCATGCCTGATGACGTGGTGCTAGAGCTGAAGCCTGATGCACACACCGCCATCGTGGCCTTAACGCATGATTCAAAGTTGGATGACATGGCCTTGATGGAGGCCTTGAATTCAGATGCGTTCTATGTGGGCGCTTTAGGGTCGCGCCGCAACCAAGCCACACGCAAGCAGCGGTTGATGGAGCACTTTGGCATCAGTGCCGAGGCACTTGAGCGTTTGCACGGCCCTGTCGGCTTGAACATCGGTGCCAAAACGCCAGCCGAAATTGCGGTGTCCATCATTGCGCAAATCGTGCAAGTCAAAAACGCGGCAGCGGCAGCGCCCGTAGCGACTGAATCTTCCTGCGTCAAAGCGTGACAGCGCTGCCGACGGTCATCGTCTTAGCGGCTGGCAAGGGCGAACGCTTCAAGGCGTCGGGTGCCACGCAAGACAAACTCCAATCTTTGTTGTGTGGTCAACCTGTGCGCGAACACGTGTTGGCAGCCGTGCGTGCCAGTGGCTTGCCCTGGCACGTGGTGGCGCGAACACATACGGCGGATCTAACAAACCCGGGCATGGGCGACAGCATCGCCTGCGGTGTGGCTGCAACGCCTGATGCGCATGGCTGGCTCATCTTGCCTGCTGATTTGCCGTTGATTCAAGCCGGTACCTTGTTGGCCGTTGCCAAGGCCTTGCAAGCCCATGAGGTAGTGGTACCGCGCTACCAAGGACAACAGGGCCACCCTGTGGGATTTGGTTTGTCGTGCTGTGCGGCCTTGTTGCAGCTCACGGGTGACTTTGGGGCGCGTGCGGTGGTCGCGCATCACACCGTGTTCCGCCTAGACGTTGACGATGAGGGGTGTGTGATGGATGTAGACACGGTCGACGCCTTAGCGCTTGCTGAACTACGTATTCAAGACAGAGGTATACAAAAAGGTGGTGCCAATTGATGTCTGTCAATTGAACGTTAGGAACACTCGTTAAGATACGCGCTGCCAGTATCTTCTGGCCCAATTTCAAACTTTCCCAAGGGGACATTGATGAACAAACCTACCAACCGTCGCGTATTCATGATGCAAACCATTTCTGTTGCTGGCGTTGCCGCCTTTGCAACAACTGCTGCACAAGCAGCGATGGTGGACGAGAAAGACCCACAAGCCGCTGGCTTGAGCTACAAAGCTGATGCCACCAAAGTGGACAAAGCCAAACAACCTAAATACGCGGCTGGCCAACAGTGCAGCAACTGCGCTTTGTACCAAGGCAAAGCAGCAGACGCCGCAGGCGGCTGCCCCTTGTTTGCAGGTAAGCAAGTGGCTGGCAAAGGTTGGTGTTCGGCTTACGCCAAGAAGGCTTAATTTCAGCCTTGGCCTTTTCAAAGGCTGCAACAAAATGGGAGCCCACAGGCTCCCATTTTTTATGCTCGGTACCCGTTTAAGCGCCCGTGAATTTAGGCGTACGCCGTTCGGCAAATGCGGCACGGCCTTCTGCAAAGTCGTGGCTGTACACCGATTGGCGGGAACGTTCTTTGAGCGCAGGCTCGTTGTACAGCCCAGCAGCGATTTCGTTCAAGCTTTTTTTGGTGTGAGCCAAAGCCAAGGGGGCCATTTGGCTGAGGGCGTCGACCAAGCTTTGGACGTGGGTTTCAAACGCATCGGCCTCGACCAAGGCTTCAAAAATGCCCAGCGACTCCAAGACTTCGTACGGCATGGATTGCCCGAGCAAAAACGCACGTTTGCTGGCCTGTAACCCAAAGCGATTGACGTATCGGCGCAAGCCACTGGGGTAATAGTGCAGGCCCAGTGCGGCTGCAGGCATGCGCCATGTGTAGCCGCGCTGCGCCACAGTGAAGTCGCAGGCAAGCACCAAGTCTGTCGCGCCGCCATACACGCTGCCATTCAAGGCACAAATCGTCACAGGACGTAAACGCTCCAGAGCCTCTGGGATCTTTTCAAAGAACAAAGGCGCCATGGGGTCGTTGTCAAACCCACCCACGTTGTAGCCTGCGCTGAACACGGCTTGTTTTTGTGTGCTGGTGTCAGCGCGTAAAACCACCGCATGTATCGCCGTATTGCGGTTGATGGTTTCAAAGTGAGCCAGCAAGGTATTGAGGTCATCGTCCGTCAAACTGTTGCGCTGCGAGGGACGGCGCAAGGTGAGGGTGGCCACAGCGCCAGAGATGTCGAGGAGAGGGGTGCCTTCAGTCATAGTCTGTGATGTTAGCCAATCACGGAGTAGAGTAAGGGTCAGTACAAAAGACTGCTGGAGGATTCCGCCATGACACAAGAGATCATGCAAGTGTCGCCCTTGCCCCCGTTCATGATGAACGCGCTGCAAGAAGCCGATTACATCGTGCACGACCACACCCACATCAAAGACCCAGGCGCGCTGGTCAAAGTGACAGCACTGGTCGGCACAGGTGCGGCGGTGGTGGATAAGAAATTGCTGAGCATGCTGCCCAACGTGAAGTTGATTGCCATTTGTGGCGTCGGGTACGACGGTGTAGACGTGGTTGCTGCCAAAGAAAAAGGCATCATGGTCACGCACACGCCAGGCGTGCTGACCGACGATGTGGCCGATTTGGCGTTGGGCTTGGTGTTGTCGATTGGCCGTCGTATTCCACAAGCCGATCGCTTTGTGCGCAACGGTGATTGGGTGAACGACACGTTTCCCATGACCCGCAAAGTCTCGGGTGCACGCTTAGGTGTGGTGGGGATGGGCCGCATTGGCCGTGCCATTGCCAAGCGTGCGGCCGCATTTGACATGCGTATTGCGTACACCGGTCGTGAAGCCAAGGCCGATGTGCCTTACGCCTTCTACAAAACTGCCACGGCCTTGGCGGCCGAGGTGGACTATTTGGTGGTGGCGGTGCCCGGCGGTGACGGCACTAAGAATTTGATTGGTGCTTCTGTGCTCCAAGCACTGGGCCCCAAGGGATACCTTATCAACATCGCGCGTGGCTCGGTGGTGGATCAACCGGTGTTGGTGCTGGCCTTGAAAGAAAAACAGATCGCAGGCGCGGCCTTGGATGTATTCTGGGACGAGCCTGTGATTGACCCAGAGTTACGTCGTTTGAACAATGTGGTGCTCACGCCGCACATTGCCAGCGCCACCGAGGAAACGCGTCGCGCCATGGCTGCGCTGACGATGGCCAATTTGGCCGCTTTTTATCAAAAGAAACCTCTGCTGACCCCGGTGCCGGAGTGTTGTGCTTGAGGTTTTGCACCTAAATGCCCAATAAAAAGCCAGCTTTAAGCTGGCTTTTCTCGTTTGCCTCCAAGGGCCGTGAGAAGCTTAGCGGCTGTAACCGCCGCCACCACCACCACCACCGAAACCACCGCCTGAACGGCCACCGCCACCTGAGCGATTGCCACCACCACCGCCGCCGCTAGGACGACGGCCATAACCACCGCCACCACCACCGCGTTTGCGTTCGGTCATAAGGTCCACGCTGGTGCGTGTGGGGTCAGGCTGGCGCTGACCGCCACCTTGTGTTTTGTGGCCAAAGGCGTTCACGCCGCTTTGGGTGCCCAAGTGCGCGTTGGCGCGGGGCTGGAAGTCGTCGTCGTCACGGCGTGGAGCGCGAGGTGCGTCAAAGTCGCGTGGTGGACGTGGTGCATCGTTGCGTGGGCCACGGTTATCAAACTGGCGGGGTGCACGCTGACCTTGGCCTTGTGGTCGATTGCCATCACGTGCTGGGCGTTCACCGCTGCGTGCAGGACGGTCACCAAACTGGGCGCGTTCACCATCGCGTGCGGGACGATCGCCCACACGGTCACGGCTCACATGGCTATTAGGGCGAGGTGCGCGACCTTCAGAAGCACCACCTTGACCACCACGACCGCCACCGCCATTGCGACCGCCGCCAGTGGCTTTGGTGTCGCGAATGCGTTGCATCATTTCGCCGCGTGCAGCCTTGGCTGCTGCAGCCATTACGTCGCGGCCTGGGGGCTTGCCAATGCCACCCCACAAGGTTTGACGGCCCATGGCAATGGGTTCTGCTTTTTCGTCAGCGTCTGGACCAAAGTCGGCCACAGGCACCACGGGCACTTGTTGTTTGGTGAAGATTTCGATGTCGCGCATGAAACCTTGTTCGTCCAAAGACACCAAGCTCACGGCTTCACCGCTTGAGCCAGCGCGGCCTGTGCGGCCAATGCGGTGCACATAGTCTTCGCTGATGTTGGGGATTTCGTAGTTCACCACGTGTGGCAACTCGTCAATGTCAATGCCGCGTGCGGCAATGTCGGTGGCCACCAAGGCGCGGATTTCGCCGGTCTTGAAGCCCGACAAGGCTTGGGTACGTGCAGTTTGGCTCTTGTTGCCATGCAGCGCCATGGCGCTGATGCCGTTCTTGGTCAAGAACTCGGCCACGTTGTTGGCACCAAACTTGGTGCGTGTGAACACCAGCACTTGGCTCCAGTTGTGTTCGTTGATGATGTGCGCGAGCAAAGCCTTTTTCTTGCCGCGGCCCACAGGGTGAACCACTTGCGTGATGCGTTGCACCGTGGTGTTGCTGGGCGTGACTTGAATACTTTGTGGGTCTTTGAGCAGGTTGTTGGCCAGTTCGCGAATTTCGTCGCTGAAGGTGGCTGAGAACAACAAGCTTTGTTTGTCTTTGGGCACCAAGGCCAAGATTTTCTTGACGTCGTGGATGAAGCCCATGTCCAACATGCGGTCGGCTTCGTCGAGGACCAAGATTTCCACGGTGGACAAATCGAGCAAGCCTTGCTGTTGCAAGTCGAGCAAGCGGCCGGGTGTGGCCACCAAAATGTCCACGCCTTTTTTGATGCGGGCGACTTGAGGGTTCATGCCCACGCCGCCAAAGATGACGGTGGAGGTGAGTTGCAAGTATTTGCCGTAGTTGCGCACCGACTCTTCCACTTGGGCCGCGAGTTCGCGGGTGGGGGTCAGCACCAAGGCGCGCACGCCGTACACGCCAAACTTGTTTTCTTTGCTGCGGCTCATGGTGAGCTTGTGCAACATGGGCAAGGTGAATGCCGCTGTTTTACCCGTGCCGGTTTGGGCACCTGCCAACAAGTCGTGTCCGGCGAGAACCGCTGGAATGGCTTGGGCTTGGATAGGGGTTGGGGTTTCGTAGCCCTGTTCGGCCACAGCTTTTTGGATGGCCGGAGCCAAATTTAAATCTTCAAATTTCATGATGGAGCGCTTTATGTCAGCGCGTGACACCAACCCGCTTGGCCCGAAGGCCACCCAGTCAAAGGTCGGCAATATTTACAGGTGAGCTCAAAAATCACAAACAGAAGTGTTTGGAACCAGCTCCAGCAGAAGTGCTGATGTTGCGGCAACTGGCGGCGGCAACGGACATGATTGTCGCACGGATCCAGATAGCAGGGATAATCGACGTTTTATTGCTTCTGCTACCCGAAAGAAAAACAAATGGCTCAGTACGTTTTTAGTATGAACCGCGTCGGCAAAATCGTGCCGCCCAAGCGTCAGATCTTGAAAGACATTTCTCTGTCTTTCTTTCCCGGAGCCAAGATTGGCGTGCTGGGCACCAACGGTTCAGGCAAGTCCACCCTGCTCAAAATCATGGCGGGCATCGACAAAGAGATCGAGGGTGAAGCCATTCCCATGACGGGCCTGAAGATTGGATATTTGCCCCAAGAGCCACAGCTCGACCCTGAGCACACTGTGCGCCAATCGGTCGAAAGCGGCATGGGCGAGGTCAAAGAAGCGCAAGCTCGCCTTGAAGAGGTGTATGCCGCCTACGCCGAAGAAGATGCTGATTTCGATGCCTTGGCCGCTGAACAAGCCCAACTCGAAGCCATCATTTCCGCCTCTGGCGCGGGTGACGGCTCAGACCACTTGCTGGAAATCGCTGCCGATGCGCTGCGTCTGCCCGCATGGGACGCCATCATTGGCAAACTGTCTGGTGGTGAGAAACGCCGCGTGGCCTTGTGCCGTTTGTTGTTGTCTAAGCCTGACATGCTGTTGCTTGACGAACCTACCAACCACTTGGACGCCGAATCGGTGGATTGGCTGGAGCAGTTCTTGGCCCGCTTCTCAGGCACTGTGGTGGCCATTACCCACGATCGTTACTTCCTCGATAACGCCGCTGAATGGATTTTGGAACTCGACCGTGGCCACGGCATTCCCTACAAAGGCAACTACTCCACATGGTTGGAGCAAAAAGAAGCCCGTTTGGCCACTGAGCAGCGAACCGAAGACGCACGCAGCAAGGCCATGAAGAAGGAATTGGAATGGGCGCGTCAAAACCCCAAAGGTCGTCAAGCCAAGAGCAAGGCCCGTTTGGCCCGCTTTGAAGAGTTGTCCGATCACGAATACCAAAAGCGCAACGAAACACAGGAAATCTTCATTCCAGTGGCAGAGCGCTTGGGCCATGAAGTGTTTGAGTTCAAGAACGTCAGCAAGTCCTTTGGTGACCGTTTGTTGATCGACAACCTGAGCTTCCAAGTGCCTGCAGGTGCGATCGTGGGCATCATTGGCCCCAACGGTGCAGGTAAGTCGACCTTGTTCAAGCTGATTGCTGGCAAAGAGCAGCCAGACAGCGGTGAAGTGAAGATTGGCCAAACCGTCAAGATGGCGTTTGTGGACCAGTCGCGCGACGACCTGAACGACAACAAAACCGTGTGGGAAGACATCTCAGGTGGTTTGGACATCATGAACGTCGGCAAGTTCCAAATGCCAAGCCGTGCGTATTGCGGCCGCTTCAACTTCAACGGCGGCGATCAGCAAAAGAAAGTCGGCATGTTGTCTGGTGGTGAGCGTGGTCGCTTGCACTTGGCCAAGACCTTGATCGAAGGCGGCAACGTGTTGCTGCTCGATGAGCCATCCAACGACTTGGACGTGGAAACCTTGCGTGCGTTGGAAGACGCGCTGTTGGAGTTTGCGGGCTCTGTGATGGTGATCAGCCATGACCGTTGGTTCCTCGACCGTATTGCCACCCACATCTTGGCCGCTGAAGGCGATAGCCAATGGGTGTTCTTTGACGGCAACTACCAAGAGTACGAAGCGGACAAGAAGAAGCGTTTGGGTGAAGAAGGTGCCAAGCCTAAGCGAGTGCGCTTTAAAGCATTGAAGTAATTTTTTCTGAGCTACTGCAAGCCCAGATGTCTTAGGCATCTGGGCTTTTGCACTTTCTGAGGGTATGAGTTTGTAGCTTGTAAAGCTTTGCTTCATCATTTTTAATACTTTGATGGTTTTAATCGACGATACAATGCATACAAATGGTTGCATTGATGTATGTAGCTTTCCTCAGATTAGTTAAGAGAATAGGAACTTGTAATGAATATGCCCCCTTCAAAAGAACCGTACGACGGTTACTGTGGTACCAGTTATGCAGCCAAAATGTTGGGTATTTCTGTAGGAACTGTCCAAGGCTTGGTCGAAAAAGGTGACCTCAAAGCTTGGAAGACCCAAGGCGGTCACCGCCGCATTTCATTGCAGTCCATTCAAGACTACCAACGCCGCCACAACTTGGCTCCCGCCTCCATGATGCAAGGCGAAGACCGCTTGCGCGTGTTGGTGGTCGAAGACGATGAAAGTACCCGCTTGATGTTGCAAACCAACTTTGATCAGTGGGGTTTGCCTTTGGATGCGGTCATGTACGCATCCGCCATGGAAGCTTTGCTGGACATGCCCAGCTTGCAGCCGCAAGTGCTGTTGACCGATTTGAAAATGCCCAATGTCGACGGTTTTGAGTTTTTGAAAACCCTCAGCACCCACAATTTGTTCAGCAATTTGGCGGTGGTCGTGATGACCGGCATGAGCCCTGAGGACGTGCGTGCCAAGGGTGGCTTGCCAGATGGCGTGCAAATGTTGCAAAAGCCCATCGACATGGACTGGTTACACGGCTTCTTTGATGCGCTGATGTCTGTGCGTCAAATCAACCGTCGCTCACGCGCTCAACCTGCTTAAACCACAGGACTTGTGCCTGAGTGACAGCTAAACGATGCAGGGCCAGTTAAGCTCTGCCCCGTGCTCAAACTATCTGTCCTCGATCAATCTGTCGCTGCTACTGGCCGAGGCCAAGACGCAGCCATCCGTCAAACCTTAGACCTTGCCACTCAGTGCGAGGCATGGGGCTATCACCGCTTTTGGGTGAGCGAACACCACAGCCACCCCAGCATCGTGGGTACGGCGCCTGAGGTATTGATGGCGGCCATTGCCGCGCGCACCACGCGCATTCGGCTGGGCAGTGCAGGCGTCATGCTGCCGCACTACGCGCCCCTCAAAGTTGCTGAACAATTTCGTGTGCTCGATGCTTTGGCCCCAGGTCGCATCGACCTTGGCGTGGGCCGTGCTCCTGGCAGCGATGGCCGCACGGCCCAGCTGCTCAACCCCGACCGCCACGCCTCTGACAACTTCCCTCAGCAAGTGATGGAGTTGCAGGCTTGGGTCACGGGCGAGCCAATTCCCGCAGGCCACCCCGGCCACGGCGTGTATGCCTACCCCAGCGGCCCCACATCGCCCGATGTGTGGATGTTGGGCAGCTCAGATTACGGCGCACAGCTAGCCGCTCATTTGGGCCTGCCGTATGCCTTTGCCTACTTCATCACCGAAGGGCAGGGTGTGGACAACGCTTTTAACCTTTACCGCGCCAACTACCGCCCCAACGAACGCAACCCCAAACCGCGCGCCACCGTGTGCGTGTGGGCTTTGGCTGCGGACACCGAAGACGAGGCGTGGCGTTTGTTCCAAAGCCGCGCCCGCTGGAAGATGGACCGCAACACAGGTCGCATTGGCGCTTTGTTGCCACCCGATCAAGCTGTGCGCGACTACAACGCCTCAGAGCAAGTGGCCATGGCCGAGCTGCGTGCTGGCGCTTTGGTAGGCAGTGCCCCACAAGTGGCCGATAAACTGCGAAGGTTGGCCGAGCGTTTGCAGCTTGACGAAGTGGTCATCATCACTTGGACGCACGAGCCTTCAGCACAGGCCCGCTCGTATGAGCTGCTGGCCAAAGAGTTTTCATTGACGACATCAACCTAAAACCAAAACGGAGACCAAACCATGTTTTCAACCGCAATCGCAGGTAGCTTGCCCAAACCCGAATGGTTGGCCGAGACCAACAAACTCTGGCCCAAGTGGCAGGCCGAAGGCGATGCGCTCTTGCAAGCCAAAGCCGATGCCACACTGTTGTGGATCAAAGCGCAAGAAGACGCGGGCCTCGACGTGATTGGTGACGGCGAACAATCGCGCCAACACTTTGTGCACGGCTTTTTAGAGCAAGTCGAAGGCATCGACTTTGAAAACAAAGTGACGATGGGCATTCGCAACAACCGCTACGACGCGCAAGTGCCGCAAGTCATTGCGCCTTTGAAGTTGAAAGGTCGCGTGCATGCGTTTGAAGCGCAGCTAGCCCGTGCCCACACCAAGAAGAAACTCAAGTTCACCTTGCCCGGCCCCATGACCATCGTCGACACCGTGGCCGATCGTTTTTATGGCAAGGGCAAAGACGCTGTGCAAGGCCGCATCGACATGGCGTTTGCTTTTGCTGAGCTGCTCAACCAAGAAGCCTTGGCTTTGCAAGCCGATGGCGTGGACATCATTCAGTTTGACGAACCTGCGTTCAACGTCTATCTAGAGGAAGCTGCCGATTGGGGCGTTAAAGCGCTAGAGCGCGCCGCGCAAGGTTTGACCTGTACCACGGCTGTTCACATTTGCTACGGCTACGGCATCGAAGCCAATAACAACTGGAAGAAGACACTGGGCGACGAATGGCGTCAATACGAAAAAGTATTGCCCGCCTTGGCCAAGAGCAGCATCCAACAGGTGAGCTTGGAGTGTTATCACTCACACGTACCGCCAGAGATGATGGCGTTGCTAGAAGGCAAAGACGTGATGGTGGGCGTGATCGACGTGGCCAGCGATGTGATTGAAACGCCAGAGCAAATTGCCGACACCATTGGCATGGCGTTGAAATACGTACCTAAAAACCGTTTGATTGCGTGCACCAACTGCGGCTTGGCGCATATGAGCCGCGAGGTGGCGATGAAGAAGCTGCAAGCGCTGGCGGCTGGGGCTGCGTTGGCGCGTACGCGTTACGCCTGATGTTTTTTCTTAGTTAGGGGGCGAGGGGTTTGGGCACCTGTTTACGCTCATGTCCCCCGATTCAGGCGGAGCCTGAATCTCCTCCTTGACTTCGCTACAACAGATACCCAAACCCCTCTCTTCGCTCACGAAGATGCTTGCTCGCCTTTGGCTTTGCAAGCGTCAAACTTCCCTGTTTGCAGCCAACGTTTTTGCTTACTGACAGTCGTCCACCAGCCCAAAGGCTCATGCAGCTTGGGTGTCTTGTGAAGCGAAGTCAAGGAGGAGAGGGGCGCTTAGCGCCTCTCGGGGGACATGAGCGTAACAAGGCGCCCAAGATGCGTGAGCCGTCTAACGCCAACGAAGACAACAGCAGCAACAAAGAGCAGTTAAGCGCAGCCGCTGTCACCGCAGCTGCCGCTGCCGTGAATTTCATCTTCAGGCAATGCCTCAGGCGCTGAGACGATGCCAGTCTCAGCGTCGTAGCCCACACGGCGCAGGTGCAGGGCCAAAGCGGCATCCATAGTTTGCGCGTGTTGCGGAAACCAAATGCCCAGCTCATGTGCCATTTGGCGCATCACCGCCATGTCGCCTTTTTCTCGGCCACGGCGCAAGCCTTCGCGCATCACTTCGAGGATGACGTTGTGCTGCATGGTGTGGCAGTTGCTGGATGAAAACTTGGTGTCTTTCATCCACTTATCTTCACCCCCAAAGTGCTCTTCGGTGTGCTCGATCAGAGCAGCAAAACGCTCGGTCAAGGTGTCGTCATCGGCCAGTTCGGTGGCGGCCAGCAAGTCGACAAACTCACGGTGCGTGTCGTCCATGAAGTCCAGCTCGAGTGACAAGGCGTCAGACCAAGCGAGAGTGACTTCGCGGGTGGGCAGTGTGGCGGTGAGTGTGTCGGTCATAAGAGCTTTTGAGAGAGGTTACGTTTAGCGCTTGCTTGAGCGTTGGCAAATAGGCCATGCGCTAAGTTGGTGTCGCACGATCATCGCAAGATGCTTGAATTGCAACAATATTAATTGTAAGAAGCTGCCACATCCTTGCGCTGCGTCAAACCCCGCGCAGCCAAGCTGCAAATCGGTACAAATAACTGGGCTCGGCCATGAAGATGGCCAGCGTCACCGCCGCGTTGGCCACGCCGGTCCACAAGAAGATGTCGGGAATGCTCATGCCAGCGCTTAGCATGGCCCCTGCAATGAGCGAGCTGGCAATCATGAAGATGGCATTGATGATGTTGTTGGCTGCAATGATGCGGGCCACTTCATGAGCTTTGCTCTCGATTTGAATGAGCGCATACATGGGCACGCTGTAAATGCCGGTGAACAGGCTCAGCAGCAGCAAGTCAGCCATGATGCGCCAGTGCGCGCTTTGTGCCACAAAGGCGCTGACGCCCATCAGTTCAGACACAGGCAAATTGCTAGCGGCCACATACAAGTCCACGGCAAACAGTGTCATGCCGATTGCGCCCAAAGGGCTCAGCCCCATCTCCACGCGACCGCGGCTGAGGTATTCGCACAAGAGCGAACCCGCGCCAATGCCAACCGAGAACAATACCAATAACAGCGAAGCCACTTGTGCATCGCCGTGCAACACCTCTTTGGCAAAGCTAGGAAACTGACTTAAAAACACAGCGCCAAAAAACCACATCCAGCTGATGCCCAGCAGCGTTTGAAACACCTTGGCGTTGGCGCGTGCCAAGCGCAGGTTGCGCATGGTTTCGGTGATGGGGTTCCAGTTGATGGCCTCATTTGGGTGCGTTGCTGTGAGCGCAGGCATGCGCCCACTCATCCAGCGGCCAAACACCGCTACGGCCACGCAAGCCACGGCCACTGAGGCGTGGCCAATGTCAGGAATAGCCACCAACAAACCACCCGCCACATTGCCCAGCAAGATGGCTACAAACGTGCCCATCTCCGTCATGCCGTTGCCACCTGTGAGTTCATGCTCGTCTAGCACGCGTGGCAGGTACGAATATTTAGCAGGCCCAAACACGGTGGAGTGCAGGCCCATCAAGAAAGTGCAGGCCAACAGCACGGCGGCTTGCTGGGTCATAAAACCCACAGCTGCGAGCAGCATGATGGCGATTTCACAGTTCTTCACCCACCGCATGATGGTCGTGTCTGAATACTTTTCAGCCAGTTGCCCACTGGTGGCCGAGAACAACAAATAGGGAAGGATGAACAGCGCCCCAATCACCAAGCCCGCTAAAGAGACGGGCAACCAGCTCACGCTGAGCTGGTAGGTCACCATCACGGTGAAGGCGAACTTGAACAGGTTGTCGTTCGCCGCACCGCAAAATTGCGTCCAGAAGAACGGCCCAAACCGACGTTGATTTAACAGGGCGAACTGGTTGGCTTCGCGTTGGATAAAGCTGTCGTCGGTAGGGCGGTTCATGTGGGTTTAAAGACGCTCAAAAATAGCAGCGATACCTTGGCCGCCACCAATACACATGGTGACCAAAGCGTACTTGCCGTTGATGCGTTGCAGTTCGTACAGGGCCTTGACTGTAATCAAAGCGCCGGTTGCACCGATGGGGTGACCCAAAGAAATGCCAGAACCGTTGGGGTTTACTTTGGCGGGGTCGAGGCCGAGCTCTTTGCTCACGGCGCAAGCTTGTGCTGCAAAGGCTTCGTTGGCTTCAATCACATCCATGTCGTTGGTGGTCAGACCTGCTTTTTGCAAAGCAAGGCGAGACGCCGACACAGGGCCCATGCCCATGATTTTTGGGTCGAGGCCGGTGTGGGCATAGGACACCAAACGTGCTAATGGCTTAGCGCCACGTGCTTGGGCAGTTTTAGCTTCCATCAACACCACTGCGGCAGCGGCGTCGTTGATGCCCGATGCATTACCTGCAGTGACTGTGCCGTTTTCTTTGATGAAAACTGGCTTCAGCTTGGTCATGTCTTCGAGCTTGCAGTTGGGGCGGAAGTGCTCGTCGGTGGCGTACGCCACGTCGCCTTTTTTGCTCTTTAGCATCACAGGCAGGATTTGGTCTTTGAACACGCCAGCTTCAGTGGCGCGTTGGGCGCGGTTGTGGCTCTCTACCGCAGCTGCGTCTTGCATCTCGCGGGTGATGCCGTATTTGGCGGCCACGTTTTCAGCAGTCACGCCCATGTGGATGTTTTGGAAGGGGTCGTGCAAAGCGCCCACCACCATGTCGACCATCTTGGTGTCGCCCATGCGTGCGCCCCAGCGTGCGCTGAGAGAGGCGTAAGGGCCGCGGCTCATGTTTTCGGCGCCGCCGCCAATGGCGATGTCGCAGTCACCCAGCATGATGGCTTGGCTGGCAGACACGATGGCTTGCAGGCCTGAACCGCACAAACGGTTCACGTTGAAAGCTGGCGTGCCTTCGGCGCAACCGCCGTTGATGGCTGCCACGCGAGACAGGTACATGTCTTTGGGTTCTGTGTTGACCACATGGCCAAACACCACATGGCCCACATCTTTGCCTTCGACGTTAGCGCGTGCCAATGACTCGCGCACCACTTGGGCGGCCAGCTCGGTGGGGGGAATGTCTTTCAGGCTGCCGCCGTAAGTACCAATTGCTGTACGAACACCGCTGACCACAACTACTTCACGCATTTCTGTCTCCAGTTATAAAAGTTAGAACCAAATGAGTTTGCGCCGTTTGGGCTACAGATGTCTTACGTTTGAGGCCCTAAAACGTAGGGGTTTGCCGCAGACCAAGCCACGGGTGCGCTGAAAAACAGCGGTTCTTCTGTAAACGGGTGTGGAAATCCAATGTCTTGCGCGTGCAGCATCAGGCGCGGTGTGAGCGCTTTGATTTCTGGCGGCGCATACAGCGAATCGCCCAGCATGGGGTGCCCAAGGCTTTGCATGTGAACGCGCAATTGGTGTGTGCGACCAGTGAAGGGCTCTAGTTCAATCAAGCTGGCTGTGTCGCCCGTTTGCACCATGCGCCATAGGCTCAGGCTGGGTTTGCCGTCAGGGTGAATGATGTGAATGGGGCGACGCTCCCAGTCGAGCATGATGTTGCCCTCAATCGCTCGCCAGCCTTCTTCATTGGTAGGCACATGCGTTTGGGTGAGCAGCGGGTTGCCTGCTACCACCGCCATGTAGCGCTTGCTCACCTGACGTGTTTCAAACAAGCGGCTGATGCGGCGCTGCGCCTCAATGCCACGCGCCATCACGATGAGGCCCGAGGTGTCTTGGTCGAGGCGGTGCACCACCAGCGCGTCGGTGTAAATGTCTTGCACGCGCTTGGATAGGCAGTCTTGCTTTTCAGGGCCACGGCCCGGCACAGACAGCAGGCCGCTGGGTTTTTCGAGCACCAGCAGGTGTTCGTCTTCGTAAATCGGGTTCATGTGTGAGTGGCTTAAATGGGCTTTATGTAGCGCGAGCCTGTGTTTGCTCTAGCACCACATTAGAGGTGGGTCTAGCCACGCAGGGCAGCACATAGCCCTCGGCTTTTTCTTCGGCACTCAGGCCTGGCCACTCGATGGTGTAGGTCACTTCGCCGCTCACAAGGCGGCACACGCAGGTGCGGCATGTGCCATTGCGGCAAGAGCTGGGCAGCTCGATGCGCGACATTTCAGCGGCTTCTAGCAGGGTGAGGTCACCCTCGACGTCGTATTGCAGGCCAGCGGGCTCCACCTTGACGGTGAAGATTTCAAAATTCTCTGGGGCAGTCATGGTCAGGCTGTCAGTTCGAGGCAGTTAATTTCGCTTCGGCTTTGTCCAGCACCAGCGCGAGGTTGTCTAGCAAATCGGTTTGGCTGAATGAGCAGCTTTCTTCGCTGAACAAAGCGCTCGATTCCAGTCGGTCTACCAGCTCTAACCACACCTCTTCAAACTTGGGCGGCAGGGCTTTGAACAATGCCTCTTGCGAGCGGGCGGTTTGTATGAACGCACGGTCGGTCAGCGCGTTGTTGCGCAAATCGGTCAGTGCAATGCGAAGGGTGGCGAGAGCAAGGGTGGCAGACATTACTTGTTCTTAATCTTGCCGCGTGGCGCGACGTAAGTAGTGGGAGGGTTGGGACGATCCGAGGTGGAGGTCTTAGGAGGTGACGTGTCCTTTTTAGGCTTCTTTGTCATTTTGTTGCTGTGTTGTTCGCCTTTGGCCATATCACCTTCGTTGTAGTTGTCTCGGATTGAGATAGTGGAATGGTAAGTCACATCAGCAAGGCTGCGCGTTCAGCGCGTCAAGCACGCGCTGTGTGGCGGTGATCAGGTCGGCCACCAAGCGCGCATTCACATCCAGCATGCCTTCGTACTCGCCGAGGTTGCGCGTGTTGTGACATTTATCAAGCACACGCCAAACCTCTGGGCCAAGGCCCAGTGTGTGGGGCAACACCTGAAACACGATAAAGCGGTTGCTGGGCCGATAGCCCTTGCGCCTGAGTGCGGCTAAGCAAAGCGCGTGCGCTGCGTTGTAGGCCAAGTCGAATTGGCTTTCTAGCGCCAGGTCTTCGTTGTGTGCATCGTGCAAGCGGGCTGTGCCGGTGCGTATCAGGCCCGCAAGCTCTGCCTCGTCGGGTGCTTCTACTTTGAGTGCTTTGCCGGGACCACTGAGGTTCTCAAGTGCGGTGTTGTCCATTCATTTGCTCCAACTTGCCGATTAACCAAATCTTGGGCTGCTGCATCACGCGGGTGATGAAGGCCTGATCTTGGTCTAGGCGTTGGGCAAATTCGTCGGGTGTGTATAGCGTTGGGTTGATGTTGCGCTTGAGCTGCTGGCTGGCGCTTTCCAGTGCGCCAAATACATCGGCGTAGCTGAGGTTGGGGCTGATCAACATCACATCCACATCGCTTTGAGCGGTGTCTTGTTGGTTGGCCATTGAGCCATACACAAATGCGGTGTCTATGCGATTGCCCAAAGGGGCTAGGGCGCTGCGCAGCACATCGGCCAGCCCCACGGTTTTAAGCACCAAGCCGCGCAGCTCGTTGTACACCGGTGACTGCGTGTTGGCCTGGAAGTGTTTTTGGTTACCCACCTTGGTGACGGTGATCAAGCCGACTTGTGCCATATCTGCCAGCTCGCGCTGCACCGCGCCTGTGCCTGACTGCGCGAGTGCAATCACCTCGTTCGCATAAAAGCTTCGGTCGGGCTGTCCAAACAGCACTGCCAGCACGCGTTGGCGCACTTTCGGGAACAGCGCATCTGCCAGATTGGAAATGTTTGAAATACCCATAATGGGGTATATCGTACCCTATTTGGGTTTTATCGTGTTTCTTGCCAAGTTGCCAGCGGCAGGTCCATCAAGCTGTAGGGGCCGATGTTTGTGCGTATCAGGCGCAGGGTGGGCAAACCCACAGCGGCGGTCATGCGGCGCACTTGGCGGTTGCGGCCTTCGCGGATGGTCAGCTCTATCCAAGACGTAGGTTTGGTTTGCCGCACACGGATGGGCGGGTCGCGCTCCCACAGGTAGGTGGGGGCTTCTGCTGCGCGGGCGCGAGCGGGTAGGGTCATGCCGTCGTTGAGCATCACGCCGTTGCACAGGGCTTGCAGCGCGGCTTCGTCGGCCATGCCTTCGACTTGCGCGAGGTAGGTTTTCTCCATCTTGAAGCGCGGGTCGGCAATGCTGGCTTGCAGCTGGCCGTCGTCGGTGAGCAGCAGCAGGCCTTCGCTGTCGGCGTCTAAGCGGCCGGCCACATACACGCCGGGCAGGGTGATGAAATCTTTCAGGCCGCGCCATTTCCCCTCGGGGGTGAACTGGCTGAGCACGCCGTAGGGCTTGTTAAAACGAATCAGCATGGAAGATGAAAAGCGAACGAAGGCTAGAGCGTATCAGGCGCGCTGCAGTGCTTTGGTGCACGCGGCTACCATGGCCGCATGACTGCCCATTTTGAAAGCGTGCAAAACGCCGCGATGTACCCCGATGCCTTTGATGTGGCAGCCCCCGAAATTGCCTTTGAGCGCGACCTGTGGCCGCGCAAACTGGGCGTGTTTGTGCGCAATGCGCCTGCGGTTGAAGGCGCTGTACCCGATGCATCGCTTGATGAAACGGCGCTTGCAGCGCCGGTGCGCGAATTGGCTGTGGGTCAGTTTGGTTTTGTGCCCCAGTGGGTCAAGTCGGCATCGGACGCCAAGCTTCGCTCCACCAAGATGGTCAATGCCCGCTCCGAAACCGTCACCACGTCCAACAACTTTCGCGATGCATGGCTCGCAGGCCAGCGCTGCATCGTGCCCATGATGGCGTTTTTTGAAGATGACTGGCGCACCGGCAAAGCTGTGCCCACGCGCATCACCCGTGTGGACGGCAAGCCCATGGGCGTGGCGGGTATTTGGGAGCGGTGGGCCAAGGACGGCACAGAAATCATCAGCTTCACGCTGCTGACAGTCAATGCCAACAGCCACGCCTTGCTGCACCGCTACCAACAAAACGGCAACGAAAAGCGCATGCCCGTCATCTTGGGCGAGGGCGCGTATGACGCGTGGCTCAATACGAAGCCTGAGAAAGCCCGCGAATTTATGCGCGCTTACTCGGCTAACTTGTTGACGGCCAATCCCGTCGAGAAGAAGTAATTACTTCACTTCGGTTACGAACTGCTCGCGTGGGCGGCGCACTTTTTTGAGTGGTGCGAGCCAGTCTTGCTCAGCCAAGCGGTAGCCCAAAGGCATGATGGCCACGCTGCGCAAACCGCGTGCGTGCAAGTTCAAAATTTCGTCCACGGCTTTCGGGTCGAAACCTTCCATTGGCGTAGCGTCCACTTCTTCAAACGCTGCAGCGATCAACGATGCACCCAAGCCAATGTAGGCCTGGCGAGCGGCGTGTTCAAAGTTCACATGTGCGTCACGCGCAGGGTAGTTGGCCAACAACATTTGGCGGTAGTTTTCCCAGCCTTCGTTGGTGCCGCCGCGTTGGGCGTTGGTCAGGTCAAACATCATGTTGATGCGATCAGCCGTGTAGTTGTCCCACGCAGCAAACACCAAGAGGTGTGAGCCTTCGGTGATCTGCGCTTGGCCGTGTGCGCTGGCTTGAATCTTGGCGCGCACTTCGGGGTTGGTGACCAACACAATTTCAAACGGCTGCAAGCCGCTCGATGTAGGTGCTAAGCGAGCCGCTTCGATGATGCGCTCCACTTTGTCTTGAGGCACCACTTTGGTGGCATCCATTTTTTTAGCGGCGTAGCGCCATTGCAATTTATCGAGAAGAGTAGACATTGAATAAGTTCCTTTACGTCGGGGAAGCATAGCCAAGCCAGCAGTGGTTTGCTAGCTTGGAGATATTGGGTTGTTTGGTATCAGTAGGTGGTGTTTGATTGCCTGTTTTCAAGGCAATGCTTGCCAAGCCTTATGGGATCTAGGCTTGAAGAGATATCCAAGATGTTGCCCACAGGTTCATGCACATAGGCATGGGACAACTCTTGGAGGTTTACTTCGCCCAGGTGTCCTTCAAGCCCGTGATCTTGTTAAACACCAACTTACCCCCCGCATGGTCCACGCGGTCAGTCACAAAATAGCCGTGGCGTTCAAACTGAAAGTGCGCACCGGCGGGTACGTGTGCCAATGACGGCTCTACATACGCGGTCACCACTTTCAGGCTGTCGGGGTTGAGGGCTGCAAGGAAGTCTTTGCCGCCTGCGTCGGGTTGTGCGTCGGTGAACAAGCGGTCATACATGCGTACTTCGGCTTGCAGGCCATCGTTCACGCCCACCCAGGTGATGGCGGCGCTGGCCTTGACGGTGGCGCTGCCGGGTGTACCGCTCTTGGTGTCGGGGATGACAGTAGCTTGCACTTCTGTGATGTTGCCAGCCGCATCTTTTGTGCAGCCCGTGCACTCGATGACGTAGCCGCCTTTGAGGCGCACTTTGTTGCCGGGGTAGAGGCGTTTGTAGCCTTTGGGCGGCACTTCGGCGAAGTCGTCACGCTCAATCCACACTTCTTTGCCAATTTTGAAATGGCGTGTGGGTACTTCAGCGCCTTCTTCTGCGTGGGGCAGTGCAGGTTGTGTGCACGGCTCTAAGTGGCCCGCACCCATCACGTCGTCCCAGTTGGTGAGCACGAGTTTGACGGGGTCCAGCACGGCCATGGCGCGGTGTGCAGTGTTTTCTAGGCTTTCGCGCAAGCAGCCTTCGAGCGTGCTGTAGTCAATCCAGCTGTCGCTCTTGGTCACGCCAATGCGTTCGGCAAACAGCTGCAGGCTCTCGGGTGTGTAGCCACGGCGGCGCAGGCCGACGATGGTGGGCATGCGCGGATCGTCCCAGCCGTTGACCTTGCCTTCGTTCACCAGTTGCGCGAGTTTGCGTTTGCTGGTGATGACGTAGGTGAGGTTGAGGCGCGAGAACTCGTATTGCTTGGGTGCAGGTGCAGCCAGCAGGCCGCACTCGCACAGGCGGTCCATCAACCAGTCGTAGAACGGGCGTTGGTCTTCAAACTCCAGCGTACAAATGCTGTGGGTGATTTGCTCCAGCGCGTCTTCGATGGGGTGGGCAAAGGTGTACATCGGGTAGATGCACCAGGTGTCGCCCGTGTTGTGGTGTGTGGCGCGGCGAATGCGGTAGATGGCTGGGTCGCGCAGGTTGATGTTGGGCGAGGCCATGTCAATCTTGGCACGCAGCACGGCTGCACCGTCGGCCAGCTTGCCATCGCGCATTTCGCGAAAGCGTGCGAGGTTTTCAGCGGGTGTGCGTGAGCGGAAAGTGCTGTTGACGCCGGGCTTAGAAAAGTCGCCACGGTTGACGCGCATTTCTTCTGGTGTTTGTTCGTCCACATAGGCGTGGCCCGCTTCAATCAAGGCCTCGGCAGCGCGGTACATGAAGTCGAAGTAGTCGCTGGCTTGGTAAGCCGCATCGTTGCCGGGCTGGCTCCAGCTAAAGCCCAACCATTGCACCGCGTCGATGATGGAGTTGACGTATTCGGTGTCTTCTTTTTCGGGGTTGGTGTCGTCAAAGCGCAGGTGGCACACGCCACCGTAGTCACGCGCCAAACCGAAGTTGATGCAAATGCTTTTGGCGTGGCCCACATGCAAGTAGCCATTGGGCTCTGGCGGAAAACGCGTGCGAATCTTGGCAGGGTCTGGCTCGCCCTTGGCGTGATGCGCTGCGTCCCCTGGGCTGCCCGCCCAGCGGCGGCTGGCGTAAGTACCTTGGGCCAAATCGTTTTCGATGATTTGGCGCAAAAAGTTGCTGGGCTTGTGGTCTTGTTCTGTCGCGGGGTTGGCGGGTTTCGTCATAGGGTGATTTTAGGCGGGCATACCCTCGATAATTGAGCAAGTTTAAGGAGTTGTATGGATATCGTTTTATTGCTCAAAGCTGCAGCCATGGGTGTGGTCGAAGGTTTGACCGAGTTTTTGCCTATTTCATCGACAGGCCACCTGATCTTGGCTGGCGCGTTGCTGGGCATGGACGATGACAAAGCCAAGGTGTTTGACATCGCCATTCAGACCGGCGCGATCTTTGCCGTGATCATTGTGTATTGGCAAAAGATTTTCAGCACCGTGGTGGCTTTGCCTACGCAGGTCGAGGCCCGCCGCTTTGCATTGAACGTGTTCATCGCCTTTGTGCCCGCCGTGGTGTTGGGCTTGTTGTTTGGTAAGTTCATCAAAGCGCATTTGTTCACGCCCACCGTGGTGGCTAGCACCTTCATCATGGGTGGCTTCATCATTTTGTGGGCCGAAGGCTGGGGCCGTGCCAAGCCTGAGGGCGAAGAAGAGCCAGCAGTTGAGCCAGCGCGCATTGAAACGGTGGAAGCCATGTCGGCTACCGACGCTTTGAAAGTGGGCCTGGTGCAGTGCTTGGCCATGATTCCCGGCACAAGTCGCAGCGGCGCAACCATCATTGGTGGCATGTTGCTGGGCTTGTCGCGCAAAGCAGCGACAGATTTTTCGTTTTATCTGGCCATCCCGACGCTCATTGGCGCGGGTGCGTACAGCCTTTACAAAGAACGCGATCTGCTGAGCATGGCCGATGCGCCTGTGTTTGCCGTGGGCTTGGTGTTCTCATTCATCAGCGCGTGGATTTGTGTGCGTTGGTTGCTGCGCTACATCGCCAGCCACAGCTTCATTCCATTTGCTTGGTATCGCATTGTGTTTGGCATTGTGGTGCTGGCCACTGCGTGGACCGGCACGGTGACTTGGGCGGCTTAATCAGCCAATCAAATTCAGCAGCGCGGTTTCTACAGCCGCCGCTGCCACCAATGGATGCTCCATCGGAAACAGATGCGTGCCATCTATCTTCATCACGCGGCCGTGCGTGACACGACGGCTGAAATCTAAGCCCACTTGTTTCAACTCACGCGATTGCAAGCCGCCAACCAAGGCAGCTTTGCATTTGAGCGGGTGGCGTTTGAAATAGGTTTCCAAATGGTCGGGCAGGCCGTTGTAAATGGCGCTTTCCACGTCGCGGTCAAAGCTCAGCACGCGGCGTGTGCCTTGGGCGGTTTGTTCGTCGTGCGTGCCGTATTTCACATAGTCTTGCAGCACTTGTGGATGCCATTTGGCAAACAGTTTTTTGCTTTGAAAGTGGTCCATCACCTCAGCTTCGCTGGCCCAAGTGGTGCGGCGTTTGCGGCTGATGGCCGCCGGTGAAAACACCTCAGCGCCAGGCACACGCTTGACCGTTTTGAGCAGCTTGGCTTTCCAGCCGCCCAGCATGGGCGAATCGAGCAACACCACGCCACGTACCAGCTCGGGATGCTTGGCAGCGACCATCATGCTGAGGATGCCGCCCAACGAGTGGCCCACCAAAAACACGGGGCCACTTTGCGCAGCCAATGGCGAGGCAAAGTCGGTCAGCTGCTGCACCAAGTGCGGCCAGTTGTCTGTGACGGGGTAGCGTGGGTCGTGGCCAAATTTATCGATGGCCTCTACACGAAAGCCGCGTGCACGAATAGCGTCGAGCATGACGCGGTAAGTGCTGGCGGAGAAGCTGTTGCCGTGCGAGAAAACGATGAGCGGTTGTGTCATGCCGTTCAGATCAGCTTTTCGTCTGGGGTTTGTATTTTCTTCAAGGCTTGCACGCGCTGTGCAGGTTGCAGTAGTGGCGTGGCGGTGGCTGCACCGTCCCACACGGGATCTTCAATGCCGTCAAACACTTCGCGCAGTTTGACGCCCCACGTGTTGTGCATCATTTGGAAATACGGATTGTTTTCGTCAATGCAAACCACCTTGTCGCTTTCAAACTTGTCGGCTTCGTACACCACCATGTCTAAAGGCAAGCCGACTGACAAGTTGGATTTGAGGGTGGAGTCCATCGAGACCAGCGCGCATTTGGCGGCTTCGTCCAGCGGGGTGTCGGGGTGCAACACGCGGTCGAGCACGGGCTTGCCGTATTTGGATTCGCCAATTTGAAAGTAAGGCGTTTCGGCTGTGGCTTCGATGAAGTTGCCGGGCGAGTACACCTGAAACAAACGCATGCCTTCGCCTGCGATTTGCCCACCAAAGATGAGCGACACATTGAAGTCCACGCCCGAGGCTTTGAGGGCCGCGGCATCACGGTCGTGCACACGGCGAATGGCAGCGCCCAAGACGCGCACCGCATCAAACATGCTCTTGGCGTTCCAGATGGTGATGGGTTCGCTTTCGGGTGTGTCTTTGAGTTGCTCGACTTGCAAGATCTCACGCACCGATTGCGAGATGGACAAATTGCCTGCCGACAACAACACCATGAAGCGGTCGCCCGGCTTCTCGTACACGATCATTTTGCGGAAGGTGCTGATTTGGTCGAGGCCCGCGTTGGTGCGCGAGTCAGACAAGAACACGAGGCCCGCTTTGAGTTTGATGCCGACGCAGTAGGTCATAAAAGTTTCTTCAGTTGATACAGGGCGTCCAACGCATCGCGTGGACTGAGTTTGTCGGGGTCGATCTCTGCCAGCTTGGCTTGTAGGGGGCTGGGGCCCACATCGTCTTGCAACGGCGGTGGGGCAAAGAGGTCGACTTGTACCTTCGATGCGTCAGCCCCCGCTTCAAGCGAGGCCAGCGCATGGCGTGCGTGACTGAGTACAGCAGAAGGCATGCCAGCTAAGCGGGCCACTTGAATACCGTAGCTGCGGCTGGCGGGGCCAGGCTGAATTTCGTGCAAGAACACAATGCTCGCGCCACTCTCGGCCGCGCTCACGTGCACGTTCACCGCGGCGCGGTGGTTGGCAGGGAATTCGGTGAGTTCAAAGTAATGCGTGGCAAACAGCGTGAAGGCTTGGGTCTTGTCATGCAAGTGGGTGGCAATGCCGCTGGCCAAGGCCAAGCCGTCAAAGGTGGACGTGCCGCGGCCAATCTCGTCCATCAGCACCAAGCTGTGCGGTGTGGCGGCGTGCAAGATTTGCGCGGCCTCGGTCATCTCGAGCATAAAGGTCGATTGCGCGTTGGCCAAGTCGTCGGCTGCGCCAATGCGGGTGTGGATGGCGTCAATCGGGCCTAAGCGGCAAGCCGTTGCGGGCACATGGCTGCCAATGCTGGCGAGCAGCACGATGATGGCCACTTGGCGCATGTAGGTCGACTTACCGCCCATGTTGGGGCCGGTGATGACTTGCATGCGGTGCAGATGGCCCAGCCGCGTGTCGTTGGCAATGAAGGTTTTGGCTGCGCCGCCAGCCACCACGCCATGCGTTTCAGCCAAGCGGGCTTCCACCACGGGGTGGCGGCCTTGCTCAATTTCAATGCACGGTGTTTTCACAAACTCAGGTGCGCACCAGCCCAGCGTGAGCGAGCGTTCGGCCAAGGCGCACAGTGCGTCGAGCGTGGCCACGGCTTGCGCCAAGCGGGTGAGTGCGGGCACGAACTGCTGCAAGGTGTCGAGCAGTTGCTCGAACAAAAACTTCTCGCGGGCCAAGGCACGTTCTTGGGCGCTGAGGGCTTTGTCTTCAAAGGCTTTGAGCTCGGGCGTGATGAAGCGCTCGGCGTTTTTCAAGGTTTGGCGGCGCGTGTAGTCGGCCGGCACTTTGTCGATCTGGCCTTGCGTGACCTCAATGTAAAAGCCGTGCACCTTGTTGAACTGCACACGCAGGTTGGCAATGCCGGTGCGTTCGCGTTCGCGGGCTTCGAGTTCGAGCAAGAAGCCGTCGCAGTTGTTTTGGATGGCGCGCAGCTCATCCAGGTCAGCGTCGTAGCCGTGGCCGATGACGCCACCATCGCGCACCAAGACGGCGGGTTCGGGCAGCAATGCGCGCTCCAGTAATGCACCGCATTCAGGCGGTACGCCCATGTCTTGTGCGATTTGCGCCAATAAGGGGCTGCTGGGAATCAGCGGCTGAATGCGCAACGCCTTTTGCAGCGCTTGACCTAAGGACACCAATTCACGCGGACGCACTTGGCGCAGCGACACGCGGGCGCTGATGCGCTGCACATCGCCCGAGCCTTTGAGGGCGTCGCGCAGCACTTTGTAGCTTTGGGTGCGGTTGTCTTGCAGGGCTTCAATAGCGGCCAAGCGGTGTATGGCTTGCGTGCGGTCGCGCTCTGGCGAGAGCAGCCAGTTTTTGAGCTGGCGGCTGCCCATGCCCGTCATGCAGGTGTCGAGCAACGAGAACAAAGTGGGTGAGTCTTCGCCGCGCAGTGTTTGGGTCAGCTCTAAGTTGCGACGGGTGGTGAGCGGCAGGTCAATCAGCGCATCGTTGCGCGCCACGTACAGGCCATGCACGTGCGTGAGGGCGCGGCCTTGGGTGTGTTCGGCGTAGGCCAGCAGTGCAGCGGCGGCGGCGTGGGCTTGCACCACGTCTTGTGCGTTCCACGCATTGAGTGACGCCGCTTGCAAATGCTCCAGCAGCTTGCGGCCACCCAAAGCGGCATCAAACTGAAATGCGGGGCGCACTTGAGCGGGCAGGCCAAGGTTGCTGCAAAAGTTTTTCAGCTGTTGCTCAAACGCGGGGCTGACCTCGGCGCTGTAAATGATTTCGCTGGGGGCCACGCGGGCAATCCAGTTGGGCAGCTCTGCTGTCTCACACTCGGCCAAGTGCACCAAGCCTTGCGTGACGCTGAGCCAGGCCAAGCCGCAACCGGCGCGGTCGCTCTGGTGAATGGCCAGCACATAGGCTTCGGTTTTGTCGCTGAGCAAGGCGCTGTCAGTCAGCGTGCCTGGCGTGACCACGCGCACCACTTTTCGCTCGACGGGGCCTTTGCTCGCGCCCACATCGCCCACTTGCTCGCAAATCGCCACGGATTCGCCTAGCTTGATGAGGCGTGAGAGATAGGTTTCGAGTGAATGAAATGGCACACCGGCCATCACCACAGGCTCGCCGTTGGACTGGCCGCGTTGGGTGAGCGTGATGTCGAGCAGGCGCGTGACCTTCTCTGCATCCGCAAAGAACAACTCATAAAAGTCGCCCATGCGGTAGAACAACAGCGTCTCGGGGTGGTCAGCTTTGAGCCCCAAGTACTGCTGCATCATGGGGGTGTGCCCAGACAAATCACGCATCGCAGTGCCTGCCAGAAAGTGTTGAACGAGTTACAGCGGCGCGTCTGGCGCTTGGCGTGAAATGCTCAAAGTCTTGGCTGCTGTGCTGGCCGCGCGCTTGTCGTCTGCGCCTGCAAACTTGGAATATTTTTGCGTGATGGGCACCAACTGTGCGTAGATGCGGGGAGGCGCGGCCAAGCACTCTTCGTGCTCAAGGTAAGGGCCTTCGCCCGTGAAGTTGCTCACCAAGCCACCGGCTTCGGTGATGAGCAATGCGCCTGCGGCCATGTCCCAAGGCTTCAAACCGAGTTCAAAGAAACCATCGCTAAAGCCCGCGGCCACATAGGCCAAGTCAAGCGCAGCAGCACCGGGGCGGCGCAGGCCAGCGGTGCGTTGCATGATGTCGCCCATCAGGCTGAGGTATTTGTTGAAGTCGTCACCGGGACGGAACGGAAAGCCCGTGGCCAACAAACACTCTTCCAAGCGGGTGCGCTTGCTCACGCGAATGCGGCGGTCGTTCATGAACGCGCCACGGCCTTTGGTGGCGGTGAACAAGTCGTTGCGGGTGGGGTCGTAAATGACGGCTTGCTCTAAGCGGCCTTGCACTTGCAAGGCGATGCTCACGCAGTAGTAGGGGAAGCCGTGGATGAAGTTGGTCGTGCCATCGAGTGGGTCGATGATCCAGATGTGGTCGGCGTTGGGGTTGCCGTGCATGGTGCCTGACTCTTCGGCCAAGATGCCGTGGTCGGGGTAGGCGGTGAGCAGGGTCTCGATGATGATGCGTTCGCTGTTTTGATCAACTTCAGTCACAAAGTCGTTCACTTGCTTCTGTGAAATACGAACAGCTTCCACGTCGAGCGCGGCGCGGTTGATGATGGCGCCTGCGGCGCGTGCAGCCTTGACGGCCACATTGAGCATGGGGTGTACAGAAGAAGAGGACGACATAGATTTTGTGAAGAGCTGGCCTTGGCAGACCGAAGATGAACGCCCGGCGATGCGGGCGGCGACAATGGGGCAGATTTTACGCGCTAAGACTTACAAAACCATCTATGAAAACCCGCTTCATCCTAATAAACACCAGCCACGCCGGCAATGTGGGGGCCACGGCCCGCGCCATGAAGGTGATGGGTTTCACCGATTTGGTGCTGGTTGCGCCCCGTTGGGACAACGTGCTGCGCCGTGAAGAGACCATCCAGCGTGCCAGCGGCGCTCTAGACGTGCTGGCCAATGCCCGCGTGGTGGCCACCTTGGATGAAGCGATTGATGGCCTGCACCACCTGTGCGCCACTGCCATGACGCCCCGCGACTTTGGCCCGCCCACTTTGGAGCCGCGCCCCCACTTTGCCGCCTTGGCAGCCGAGCACAAGCAGAACGCCGACTTTGGCGTGGGCTTTTTGTTTGGTTCCGAACGCTTTGGCATGCGCAACGAAGACGTGTACCGCTGCCACACCTGCCTGCGTATTCCGACCAACCCACAATTCGGTTCGCTCAATTTAGGCGCTGCCGTGCAGGTGTTGGCCTATGACTGGCGGGAGGCGATAGGCGGCTTGGCCAGCATGGCGCAAGAGGTGTTAGAGCTCTCATCGACGGAGGATGCGGCTTCGCTCAAAGCGAGCACGGCTGACGCACTTGGTAGTGGTATCGGCAGCGGTGCAGTTTTGGCCGATGTCCAACAGCTTGCAGGCTTGCTCGATCACTGGCAACAGTCGCTGACGGACATTGGCTTTTTAGACCCAGAAGCGCCGAAGAAACTCATGCCTCGCCTGAACCAGTTGTTCAACCGCGCGCAGGTGACGCAAGAGGAAATTCACATCTTGCGTGGCATTGCCAAAACCATGTCGCAAGCTGCCAAAACTGCGGACCAAAAACAAGCCTAAAAATGCAGCCCCAAAAGCATCTATTCAGGCAACGATAATCACGCCACTATGTTTTCACGCCTACGCTCTGATGTTCAATGCATTTTGGACCGCGACCCCGCCGCTCGAAGCCGCTGGGAAGTGCTGACTTGCTACCCCGGCTTGCATGCGGTGCTGCTGCACCGCTTGGCGCATGGCTGCTGGAACATCGGCTTCAAGTGGTTGGGCCGCTTTGTTTCTCACATCTCGCGCTGGTTCACCGGCATTGAAATTCACCCCGCCGCCAAGATTGGCGACCGCGTGTTTTTCGACCACGCCATGGGCGTGGTGGTGGGCGAGACCGCCGAGATTGGTGACGGCTGCACGATTTACCAAGGCGTGACCTTGGGCGGCACCTCGCTCTACAAAGGCGAAAAGCGCCACCCCACGTTGGGTAAAGACGTGGTGATTGGCGCAGGCGCCAAAGTGTTGGGCGGTTTCACCGTGGGCGACGGTGCCAAAGTGGGCAGCAATGCTGTGGTGACCAAGCCCGTGCCTGCAGGCGCGACCGCAGTGGGCAACCCCGCACGCATCATCCAAGCCGAGACCGATGCCAAGCGTGAAGAAGCCGCATCCAAGATGGGCTTCTCAGCCTATGGCGTGACGCAAAACGACGACCCTGTGAGCCAAGCCATGCGTGGCTTGATTGACAACGCTACGTCACAAGAACACCAAATTGCTTTGTTGTGGAAAGCCATTGAACAGCTCTCTGCAGGTCAAGCCAAACCCGATTGCGTGCCTACAGATGCTGCTCGACAAGAGCACTTTGAGGCGGCACGCATCAACCAACTGTTGGATTGACGATGCGTTTTTTGAATGTGTACCCCAAGCGCTTGTGGGCGACTTTGAATCCTGTTGGGGCTTTTGAGGGCCAGTTCACGTTTGACTTAGAGCAATACGGTTTGGTGACCAGTGACATCGTGTGTGATGTGACGGTTTGTGAAGACCCGCTGATGGTTGGGCAGTGGAAGATCCTGGTGAAGCCCATGTTTGACGTGGAGATGCCGCACTTTGACAAGTTTGTGGACACGCTCAATCACTATGTGTTTGAGGTGTTGCAGTTCATGCCTAGCCGCAGCGCACCTGGCAACGATCTGCCGATGGTGAAACTATTTTTTGATGGCATCTACTTTGATATGTCGGGTGATGAGCCGGTTGTGCAAAAGATCGGTGCAGGCAGCACCCAGAAGTAAAAAAGCCCGCTGAGTCAGCGGGCTTTTTTGTGGGCGTGTGTTGCGTCACACGCGTTTAGATTTCAACGCGGTCTTAGGACGCCAGCCTTTGCAAAACGCATCGCGCGTTTCAATGTACGGTCCGCCAATCAAGTCGATGCAGTAGGGCACCGCAGCAAAGATACCGTCCACCACTTGTTTATCCTCTGCGTCTTTCAAACCACCCAAGGTTTCTTGGATGGATTTGGGTTGACCGGGCAAGTTGATGATGAGGCACTCGTCACGAATCACCGCCACTTGGCGTGACAGGATGGCGGTGGGCACAAATTTCAAACTCACTTGGCGCATTTGTTCGCCAAAGCCTGGCATTTCTTTGTGGGCCACGGCCAATGTGGCTTCAGGCGTTACATCGCGCTTTGCGGGGCCTGTGCCGCCGGTGGTCAGAACCAAGGCGCAACCGGCATCCGCCAATTCAATCAGCGCTTGGCTGATGGTGGCTTGTTCGTCGGGAATCAGGCGCTCGACGTATTCAATCGGGTTGTACAAAGCATGGCCCAACCAATCGCGCAAAGCGGGCAGGCCTTTGTCTTCGTAAGTGCCGCTAGAGGCACGGTCGCTGATGGACACGATGCCAACCTTGATGGTGTCGCAACGGGCATCTGGGGTAGGCAAGGTGGAGTCTGTCATGGTTTGTAGCTTTCTTCGTCGTCATCGGGCGTGTGCAACACATCGTCCACGAGGTTGAACTGCTCTTTGATGAGCTGGAAAATTTCGCGGAACGCGCGGCTTTGGCGTGGCAGCAAACCTTTGGCAATGTCGGCTTTGGTGGTGACGTCATCCTTGCGTGCTTGACGCACCAGTGCACGCAGCTGCTGACTGTCGGTGCTGGGGTATTCGTTCATCCACTCTTGCAAGGCTGCGTCGTCTGCCATCAGGCGATCACGCCAGCTTTCGGCCAGGTGCAGGGCCAAGGTGTCTTTGGTGCTGCCCATGCGTTGCTCGTTGAGCGCGTCTTTGACGGCCTCCACAGATTCTTCGCTGAGCTTGCGCATGAGCTTGCCGACAAACTGCATTTGACGGCGCTTACCTTCAAAGTTGGTGATGCGGCGGGCTTCGGCCAGTGCTTCTCGCAGCAGGTCGGTGATGTGGCCTTGGGTGTTCAGGCGGTCCATCAACTCAGTGCGCAGTGTCAGCAGCTCGACGCCCAAGTCTTGGCGGTCGTCGCTGTCTTTTTTGCGGTCGGTGCGGCTCAGGCCCTCAGTGCCTTTGAGTTCGGCTTTGAGTTCGAGGTCGAGTTCGCTGCCTTCGGCCACAAACTGGCCTCGGACAAAGTAACCTTTTTTGGGTTTACGTGACATAAATTGGGGAGCTTTAAATAGGTCGGTTTGCCCTTCAACACAAAGAGCAAACGCAGTGGCCAGTATCATAGCCTTCGATATGACCAAAGCCTCTAAAACCCAAGCCTCATCCCACACGCCTGCCCAAGGTTTCAGCTACAGCCGCGAGCACTTCGAGTCGCTCGTCGATGCAGCCCTGAAGCACGCCAAAAAGCTGGGAGCCACTGATGCGGGGGCCGATGCGTCTGAGGGCTGCGGTTTGAGCGTGTCGGTGCGCAAAGGCGAGCTAGAAAACGTGGAGCGCAACCGCGACAAATCATTGGGTGTGACGGTGTACTTGGGCCACCGCCGAGGTAATGCCAGCACGTCTGACTTCTCGCAAGCCGCGATTGAGCGCACCGTGCAAGCGGCCTACGACATTGCCCGCTTCACCGCCGAAGACCCCGTGGCTGGCTTGCCCGACGAAAAAGACATTGCCACCCACCACCCCGATTTAGATTTGTTCCATCCTTGGAACATCACCAGCGCTGATGCTGCCACGCTTGCCCTGCGTTGCGAAGCCGCGGCCATGCAAACCGACAAACGCATTACCAACAGCGAAGGTGCTGCGGTGTCGGCGCAACAAAGCCATTTCTTCAGTGCCCACACTCATGGTTTTCGAGGTGGCTATGCCAGCTCACGTCACACCATTTCGGTGGCGCCCATTGCGGGTAAGGGCGACGGCATGCAACGCGACGCGTGGTACAGCTCCATGCGCGATGCCCATGAGTTGGCCTCACCCGAGTCCGTCGGCCGCTACGCAGCCGAGCGTGCCTTGAGCCGCTTGAAATCTCGCAAGATTGCCACGATTGAATGTCCTGTGTTGTTTGAAGCGCCCGTGGCCGCTGGTTTGCTGGGCGGTTTTGTACAAGCCGTGAGCGGCGGTGCGTTGTACCGCAAGAGCACCTTCTTGCTCGATTCGTTGGGGACCACGGTGTTCCCTAAACACATTGATATTTCAGAAGATCCGTTTGTCATGCGTGGCAAAGGCAGCTCGCCGTTTGACGACGAAGGCGTGACCGTTCGCGCACGTCGTGTGGTGGATGCTGGTCGCGTAGAAGGTTATTTCCTCAGCAGCTACACCGCCCGCAAACTGGGCATGCCCACCACGGGTAACTCAGGCGGCTCGCACAACTTGGTGATGTCTTCACGCCTCACACAAAGCGCAGACGACCTCGATGCCATGCTCAAAAAACTAGGCACCGGTTTGTTTGTGATCGAGCTGATGGGCCAAGGCGTGAACTACGTGACGGGCGACTATTCACGTGGAGCCAGCGGCTTTTGGGTGGAGAACGGGCGCATTGCTTATCCTGTGCAAGAGATCACCATCGCGGGCAATATGAAAGACATGTTCCAAGGTATTGAGGCCATTGGCTCGGATGCTTACACGATGGGTGCTAAGACGATTGGTTCTGTGCTTATCAATCGCATGAAGGTGGCTGGCAGTTAATTTGCTGCTTTTGCGGTTCGTTGCGATTTTGATTTTGTAGTTTGTCTCTGCGCGAATGCGGTGTGGCGTAACTGCCCTAGGCTCCTCTTCGCTGCGCTCAGAATGTCGCTACGGACAGTCACGCCAAACCGCATTCGCTTTAGGCGCTCTGCATGAGCTTTGTCGCTGCGCTCAAAGCCCTTACTTCGACAGCACTAGCTGGCGCGAAACCGCTAAGCACACACAAACCGCTGTTGAAGGGGTTAGGCCCCCGCAATCCGTAGCGACATTCTGAGCGCAGCGAAGAGGAGCCTAGGGTTGTGGGGGCCTAGCCCCTTCAACAGTAAGAGCAGGGGAGTCCTTCCCCCTCAGCCACAACAGTTAGACAAGGGCAGCGGCTAAGCCTTAGCCCGCCAACGCAGCCTTCACAGCAGCAGACACCAGACCCATATCAGCCTTGCCCGCCAACTGCGCCTTCACAGCGCCCATGACCTTGCCCATGTCACCAGCACCCGTGGCGCCCAGTTCAGCCACGATGGCTTTCACAGCAGCGGTGATTTCTTCGGCGCTCAAACGCTGAGGCAAATACACCTCCAGCACTTTCATTTCGGCGCTTTCGATGTCAGCCAAGTCTTGGCGCTGTGCTGATACATACGCAGCCACCGAGTCCTTGCGTTGCTTGATCAGCTTGTCCACGATGGCGATCACCATGACGTCGTCCAGCTCCACGCGCTCGTCAACTTCTTTTTGTTTCATTGCGGCTTGCAGTAGGCGGATGGTGCCCAAGCGCACGCTGTCTTTGGCGCGCATGGCTGTTTTCATGTCTTCGGTGATTTGTGCTTTGAGACTCATGGTGTGTTCCTTGGGAGAAAAGTTGTTCGAAAAAAAAGCCCGCTGAGGCGTCCCTAGCGAGCTTTTTCGGGGCAGAGGCTGCTTAGTACAGCTTCTTGGGCAACTGCATGCTGCGGATGCGCTTGTAGTTGCGTTTCACGGCTGCTGCTTTTTTGCGTTTACGTTCAGCGGTTGGCTTCTCGTAGAACTCGCGAGCGCGCAAGTCGGTCAACAGACCCAATTTTTCAATGGTGCGCTTGAAGCGACGCAGAGCGACGTCAAACGGTTCGTTTTCTTTTACACGGATGGTGGTCATTACCAAAATTTCCAATTATTTGCAGTCAGAGGGTGCCTAGGAAGATCGTGCCTGAGCGCCATGCCTGCGGTGTTCCCCAACATTAAGTTGATCAGGCCGTTGGGGGTTTGCCAGCAAAGACAGAAATTATAGCGACTAAACCGCCGGTTTTAAATGGGCGCCCAAGGCTTTTGCGCAGGCATGGGCGCTGGACCAAGCCCATTGGAAGTTGTAGCCGCCCAGCCAGCCGGTGATGTCCACCACTTCGCCAATGAAATACAGGCCTGGTTGCTTGGATTCCATGGTTTGCTGCGACAAATCGCGGGTGTCCACGCCGCCCACGGTGACCTCGGCTTTTTTGTAGCCCTCGGTGCCCGTGGGGGTGAGGGGCCAAGCGCTCAGGCGCTGGGCCAAGAGGTTCAGGGCTTTGTCGCTGGCTTCAATTACGGGGCGTTGCCATGCTGCGTCTTGGCTGGCCCAGGTGTCGGCCAAACGTGAGGGCACCCAAGCGTTCAGCTCGTTGGCGATGAGTTTTTTAGACTGCTGCTTGGCGGTCATGAGTGCCTCTTGCAAGTCCACCTCGGGGGCGAGGTTGATGCGCAAATCAGTGCCTGCTTGCCAATAGCTGGAGATCTGCAGCACACCTGGGCCCGATAAGCCGCGGTGGGTGAAGAGCAAATCTTCGTCAAAGCTTTGCAGGGTTTTCTTGGCGCCTGTTTCGATGCGCACAGGCAGTGACAGGCCTGAGAGCTGTGCATAGGGTGCCCACGCTTTGTCGTCAAAGGTGAGGGGCACAAGGCCGGGACGGGGCTCAACCAAGCGCAGGTTGAATTGCTTGGCCAGTCGATAGCCAATGTCGGTCGCGCCAATTTTGGGGATGGACAAGCCGCCGGTAGCGACCACCACAGCCGCTGCGTGCACTGTGCCTTGACTGGTGTCGACTTCGTAGCGTTGCGCATCAGGGGCGGCGTCGGAGTAGCGAATGTCTTTGAGGTTGCAAGGCTGCCAGCGGGTGACGCTGCCGCCGCTCGCCGAGCCATTGCATTCAGCCAGCAACATTTGAATCAGGTCTTCGGCTGAGCGATCGCAAAACAGCTGGCCTTTGTGCTTTTCGTGAAACGGAATGTTGTGCTTTTGCATGAGCGCCACAAAGTCTTGCGGCGTGTAGCGCGACAGCGCGCTGCGACAAAACTGAGGGTTGTCACCCAAAAAGTGTTTGTGCGGGGCGCGAACATCAAGCTCGCGGTTGGTGAAGTTGCTGCGGCCCCCGCCGGAGATGCGAATTTTTTCGGCCACTTTCTCGCTGTGGTCCAGCACCAGCACTTGTAAGCCTTGTTGCGCAGCCACGCCTGCACAAAACAAACCGGCAGCACCGGCGCCCACGATCACAACGTCAAAAATTTTCATGCGGCGAGTTTAGTGGTGCTGCGCTTTAGCGCTAAGCACTTAGCCCGCAGAGGCTTGCAGTTCAGTGCCGTGTTGCATCGCCAGCAAGCCTTTGAATACATCGCCAATCACGATGACAGACGGGCTCGCCAGTCGCTCGCGAATGATGGTGTCATGCAACTGCTGCAGCTCGCACACCACATGGCGCTGCGTAGGCAGGCTCACTTGGTGAATCACGGCCACAGGCGTATCGGCGCGCATGCTTTGCAGCAGGGCGTCTTGCAGATGCGCTGCGCCAGTCACGCCCATGTAAATGACCAGCGTGAGTTTGGCTTGTTGTGCAGTTTGGCCCAATGCCACCCAGTCCACGCTGTCAGCCGCACCTTGTTTGGCGTGGCCGGTGATGAACACCACGCCATGCGCGTGTTCGCGATGGGTGAGGGGAATGCCCAACGAGGTCACGCCCGCTAACCCGGAGGTGATTCCATTGATGACTGTGACCGTGATGCCTTGTGCCTGCAAGTGCTCGACCTCTTCGCCACCACGGCCAAAGATGAAAGGGTCGCCGCCTTTGAGGCGCACCACGGTTTCACCCGCCAGCGCTTCTTGGGCCATGAGCTTTTCAATGAAGGCTTGCGGGGTGGACTTGCAGCCGCCGCGCTTGCCCACATGGATGATGCGTGCCGTGGGCGAAGCATGGGCAGTGATGGCATCGCTCACCAAGTCGTCCACCAACAACACGGTGGCCGCAGCGATGGCTTTGACCGCTTTGAGCGTCAACAGTTCAGGATCACCTGGGCCTGCACCGACCAAAGTTACATGGGGTTCGTGTGCGTGTGTCATGGTCAAAGGCTCAAGGCTTTCAACACCGCTTGTACTTGTGCGGCCAGCGGTGCGGGGACGGGCAATTCGCCGTTGAGCACGGCCTGTGTGTAGCGTGCGGTGCTGGCTGCGTCGATGTCGGTGGGTAGCTCTGGCAGTTTGATGAGCGAACCTGCTTGCGCTTCGACCAAGGGCGTGCGGATGCCACGAACAAATGCGGCCATTTGTGGGGTGCGGCGCGCATCGGCCACCACTTCGCCTTCGGTGCCGCGCAGCAGCAGGGCGCGTGCGCCGGTCAGCTCAAAGGTGGCGGCCATGGAGGTGGCGTATTCGGGGTGGGTGTAGCTGCTGACCAGCAAGGCGTTTGCTTCTGTCGTGGGGTTCATCAGCTTGACCAAGCTGTGCGCGGGGTTGCGCAGGCCCACCACGCGACGCACATCGAGCAAACGTTTGAGGTTGGGGTTGAGCACTTCGGTGGGGGCAAACACCACCTCACCCGCTGCGACAGCGCGTGCTTGGGCGAGGGCCGTCACACCCATGGCGCTTAACACCGCTTGGCTGGTGATGCGCGTGGATTCGGTGGCTGTGCCGTGCATCACCACGGCCAAGCCTTCGCGGGCCAGCAAGTGGGCGAGTAAAGGTGTGAGCACGGGTAGCTTGCGTGCGCCGTTGTAGCTGGGCAGTACGACCACAGGGCTGGTGGCGCTGATGTGCTGCAAGCGCGCATGTGTGGCATCTAGAAAGCCAGCCATTTCTTGGTCGGTTTCGCCCTTGATGCGCATGGCTATGCAAAAGGCACCCAGCTCTAAATCGGTGACATGGCCATCCAAGATTTGGCCCATCAAATCAGCGGCTTGTGCACGGTCCAGCGCACGCGCGCCGTCGCGGCCGCGTCCGATGTCTTTGATGTAGTGGCTGATGCTCATACTGCGATTGTCTCGCAGGCTAGATAACTTATGGCTATATGACTAATTTAGGCGTGGATACACGTTGAAGCGCTAAACGAATTGGTCCAGAAGCAATCCGTTCAGCTTGTCGCTTCGGTGGATATCGGCAGGCATGTGTGTGTATTCAATAGTTCTCACAACCTCACCAGATCGCTCATCTTTGATGACCACATTGAGTGTTTTTTCAATGCTGTCAAACGCAAACGACACCGCAATCACGCTGGGGGCGTGTGCTTGAGATGTCGCGGAAGCGGAGGGCGTCGGGGCCGTGCTGGCGATCGACGTTACCGCGCTGATCACGGGGTCTTCCAGGTGGGCTGGCGTGCTGGCGATGGGCGGTAGATGTGACATGGCGTTTCTCTGTGGGCGTTAACACCTGAACTATCGACACGCATTCACGCTAGATTAGTGACATGCCTGTCATGCGCTGAACGATGACGAAGATGTCATTTGGCGTGTCCTTTCAATTGGAACTAATCGATTCAAAATGAAATCAAATCAAAAACAAGGGATGGTTGGTTTGAAAATTTTGTTGATTGAAGACGAAGCCAAGATTGCGGAGTTCGTCATCAAGGGTTTGTCTGCCGCTGGCTATGACGTGACGCATGTCGATGATGGTGAACGAGGCCTCGCCGCAGTGCTTGTAGGTGCGCACGATTTGGTGATCTTGGATGTGATGTTGCCCAAGCTCAATGGTTTTGACCTCTTGCATCAAGCAAGAGGGGCTGGCATTACAACGCCGGTCATCATCCTCAGTGCCAAAGTCGATTTACCCGACCGCTTGATGGGTTTTGAGATGGGCGCAGATGACTACTTGCCCAAACCGTTTTTTGTGGAAGAACTGGTGGCGCGCATCAAGGCCGTGATGCAGCGCAAGATGCCTGAGCAAGTGCAGCAAATTTCATTGAGCCATCTGACGCTGGATGTGGTCAGTCACAAGGTGCAGTGGTTTGACGTGACGGCTGTGTTGAGTCAGCGTGAGTTCAGTTTGCTGGCCTTTTTGATGCGCTCTCCAGGACATATTTTTTCGCGCCAACAAATTCTCAAACACGTGTGGGAAATCAACTTTGATCCAGAAACCAACGTGGTGGATGTGTGCGTGCGTCGCATCAAACGAAAGCTTGAGCGCGGCAGCAATGGGCGTGTATCGCCGATAGAGTCTGTGCGCGGAGTTGGTTATCGCTTGCGCGTGGAGGCTTGAGTCATGAAAAAGTCGTTCAAAGTACGTATCTTTTTGCATGTGGTTTTGATCACGGCGGTCGTGATTGTTGCCAATCGTTTGACGGCGCAGCATTTTTTAACCGATCAGTTGCAAACCCGCATCCATCAAGAAATGGGCGTGGCGCTAGAAAAATGTGAAGATCATTTTCAGCGCCCCGACGAGTTTCTAAGCTGCTTCAAGGCACTTGAAAAAGGTAGTTTGTTCAGCAATATTTCTGATTTTTATGTGCTGTGTGACAGCGCAAAAGATACCGTTGACATCCCTGCCTTTCCTGTGTGTCGGTCCTTGTTGAAGGCCAATGATTTTTGGCGAGGTGATGCGGCTTCGATTCAAGGTCATGTTGAGTTTTCGCATGGCGCGATCGGCTCGCAGAGTTGGTACGCGGTTCGGTTCAAAGACCGATTGAAAGGCTCTGAAATTTGGCTGGATGGGGCGGAGATTGATGCTTTGATGCTGCGTGTGTGGGCATTGCGTGATCGCAACACCATTTACGTGTTGCCAACGATTCTTGTCACGCTGCTGGCATTGACGCTCTACTTAACCTATGTGGTGATGCGGCCCATCGCTTCTATACAAAACAACATGGCCAAGCTGACCGCGAATACGTTGGATCAATCCATTGTGTTGCAAGCGCCTTTCAAAGAATTTGAAGCCTTGGTCAAAGTGTTTGATGATTTGCGTTTTCGCTTGAACGACAGCTTCACCAAAGCGCGTCGCTTTGCCTCTGATGCATCACACGAGTTGAGAACGCCGCTCACCATTTTGCGTGGCAACGTCGAGCGCTTGATTCACGATTTGCCGATGGGTTCAGATGCTCAAATTCGCATGCGCAGCATGAGTGATGAGGTCGAGCGTTTGATTGAAATCACAGAGAAACTTTTGTTGTTGTCTCGCGCAGATGCCAACAGTTTGAAGCAAGAGCTAACCGATGTGAATTTGAGTTTGTTGCTGACGCAGTTGGTCAAAGATGCCCATTCGTTCCAATCGAATTTGAAAATTTCTAGCACCATTGCACCTCATGTGATTTGGCGTTGCGACAAGACATTGGCGCATCAACTCATTCACAACTTGTATGCCAATGCGGTGAATTACAACCAAGCACATGGGTGGATTCACGTCACGCTTGAGCAAGCAGACGGGGCTTTTAAGTTGTCGGTGGAAAACCCAACATCAGACATCCCCGCGGACTTGAGTGAGCGGGCGTTTGATCGCTTTTACCGGGGGGATGCATCCCACGCCCGTCAGGTGGATGGCTTGGGGTTGGGCTTGAGTATTTGTTTGGAGATCGCCAAGTTGCACAAAGCCACTTTGGCGTTGACTGTGACCGAGAAACAAACGGTCATGGCAACCTTGTTTGCACCTTTGTCACCTTCAGTTTGAGCTGTGTACTTGATGACGAAGGCGTCATCAAGCGGTTCTATGACGCAGTTGTCACCCAAAAACTTATCGGAGTGATTACCGTGATGCATGGCCGTCGCGAACCTCAAACCCAATCTACTAGACAACCTCAAAAATCAGGCAGGTGAGGTTGGGCTTGACGGCGCTGAGCAAATCTTTTTAACGCCTTATTTGGCGCTTGCTTGCAGCTTGCTCTACATGATGGCGTCTGACGGTGAGCTAGAAGCGCAAGAGAGCAGCCAACTTCAAGCCGTGCTGGGCGGTGATAAAGCCGTCCTCAGCTACGCCTTGCGTTATGTGCAGTCGGTTCCCATTGAGCAGTTTTTTGTAACTGCTTCAGAGCTGCTGAGCGTCAAAGACAAGTGGTGCATTTTGGCCAATGTATGCGATGCCTTGCTGGCAGACGGGCATGCGGACCATGCCGAGCTGGCCCTTTTTGCCCAAATGACGAGCGCATTTGGCATGCGTGAAGCGCAGTTTGAACCTTATTTCAAAATACTGGCGCTCAAAAACGACAAGTCTGTTTTGGGTAAATACACGGGCGTCAGGGAAGATCGCCAGCCCATGACGCCCCACTTTGCGCTGGCGATTGCCTTGCTTTACATGTTGACGTCAGACGGCTCAATTGGCCCCCAAGAGGTAGGGCAGTTGGAGGCTGCGATTGGCGAGTTTGAGGGCTTACAAAACGTGGCGCTGAAATACGTGCGCTCGGTCAAGTTAAAGCAGTTCTTGGATGAGGCTTCAGCTTTGTTGAGGCCTGAGCAAAAAATCTACATCCTGACGAATGTGTGTGATTCGATGTTGTCAGACGGCGAAGTGGCGCATTTGGAGGACAAGCTTTTTCTGAACATGTTGACGGCATTTGGTTTCACCGAGAAAACCTTTGCGCGTTATTTGAAAGTTCTGGAAATCAAAAATTTCAAGCCTTTCGATGCCAGTGCATTTAAAAATCGCGTGACCCACGAACGTCTGACCGGCAGCGATGAGGAGGAGGGGGTCACATTCAAGAACGAGTTGATCGATGCCAGTGGGACGAAGATCGATGGCTTATCCGAGGCTGCGAACCAAGGGGTATGGGTGGGGGCTGCGGATGACTCTGAGATGAGCCAGTTCATAGCCCGTACCATGAGCGACAACATCCAAAGCGTGTCAGATGATTTCGAAAGCCAAGGTAATGTTGTCAAGGTGGGTTTGAATGCCACGGACGGTTTGAACCTTCAGAAGCTCGGCGATGACGATGCGTCCAAGAATCGTCAACGCATCGATGGCATAGGGCCTGCTGACAATGTGCAGCAAATAGATGCGTCAACACAAGATGCCAATCGACAACTCCTTGGCCCTTCGGACGCCATGGCCAACCGTCAGTCGATTGAGCTGGGTGGGTCTGACGCCAATGTGCAAACACTGGATGTAGAAACTTCGGATTTGCACCGCGAGGCCATCGCGCCAGAGGTTCGGTTGCAAAATATCCATGAGGTGGCGGAAGAGGTCAACCACAGGCTTGACCGTTTTGAGGTGGCCCATTCCCGTTTTTTGCAGATAGGACGCGCGCAAAAGTTCAATGATGCATTTGTCTTGATGGACGATGATGCGTCTGACATGAACCAACAGTTGGTCAACGCGTCATTTGCTCGGCTTGGGCTTGAGTTTTCCATGACGGACGCGGGTGTTGGTGCTGAGGCTTTGCCTGATGCGGCAAAAGAGCAAGGCGCAAAAGAACAAAAAGACGTGCCGCCAAACGGCCATCATGGTGCCACCCTCCCAGTGGAAGCCGCAGCCGATGTGCAGTCTTTGTCCACTGATGGTGTGCTGATTGCTCCAGTCGATCGCGCCACTTTCGCGACGAAGCGGGGTCGATCCGGCGATGCGGCGTTGTTGCGTGGTCGCGGTTTTGTCTATGTTCAGTTCATGGTTGCAGCCTTTGCGATTGCATTTGCCGCACCGATTGAGACGCGCATGACTTTGGGGCGTTCGGTGACGGGGCCTTTGATCATGCTGCCAGTTCTGACGTCAGAGCCCATTGAGCAGTCCAACGTCTTCGAATCCGAGCTGGCTTCTGTGCGTGAACAACCACGTTGAGGTGATGCGTGGTGGCGATGCCTTGGGTGCAGCGCATAAACTCAAGGCCTATGTTGATCCTCGGTATTGAATCCTCTTGCGACGAAACAGGTGTGGCGCTGGTCCGCTCTGAAGGCTCGGCCTTACCCACGTTGCTATCGCACGCTCTTTATAGCCAAGTGGCCATGCATGTGGCCTATGGCGGCGTGGTGCCTGAGTTGGCCAGCCGAGACCACATTCGCCGTGTGATTCCGCTGGCGCGTGAAGTGATGGCTGAGGCAAAACACAGTTTGCAAGATGTGGATGTGGTGGCCTATACCCGTGGCCCCGGCTTGGCTGGCGCTTTGCTGGTGGGGGCGGGTGTGGCCTGTGCCTTGGGCGCTGCTTTGAACAAGCCTGTGCTTGGCGTGCATCACCTTGAGGGCCATTTGCTGTCGCCGTTTTTGAGCGAAGACCCGCCCGAGTTTCCGTTTGTCGCCCTGTTGGTGTCGGGCGGCCACACGCAGCTCATGCGTGTGGACGGGGTGGGGCACTATGAGTTGCTGGGTGAAACCATTGACGATGCTGCAGGCGAAGCGTTTGACAAGTCGGCCAAGCTCATGGGCTTGGGTTACCCCGGTGGCCCGGCGCTCTCAAAGCTGGCTGAGCAGGGCGACCCTGCTGCCTTCAAGCTGCCGCGTCCCTTGCTGCACAGCGGTAATTTAGATTTTTCGTTCGCGGGCCTCAAAACTGCGGTCATGACCCAAGCCAAAAAGCTGGGTGATGACTTAGAAGCCCGAAAAGCTGATTTGGCGGCATCGACCGAGGCTGCCATCGTCGAGGTGCTTTTGAAGAAATCTCTCACAGCGCTGCGCGAAACTGGGCTGAGACGCTTGGTTGTGGCTGGCGGCGTAGGGGCCAACCGGCATTTGCGCGAGCAACTCAATGCTGCATGCAAGCGCCAAGGCGTGCGGGTGCATTACCCCGAGCTGCATTTGTGTACCGACAACGGTGCCATGATCGCCATGGCCGCTGCCATGCGCCTGCAAAGTGGCGAGGGTGGCATGGCCCAAGCCCAGCCGCGCTACAGCTTTGACGTCAAGCCACGCTGGCCGCTGGCTGAATTGGCCTGAATCAGGCCAATTGGCTCAAGACGGCTGCGCCTGCTATACTCTGCGGGCTTTACCTTTTGGGGTAAACACAGCACGTTGCACCAACTTCCACGGTGCAACGCAAGTCAAATATTTAAGGAAAAAACCATGTTGACAGCAAAAATTGCTGAAGTCGTTAAAGACAACGCACGCGCCGCAGGCGATACAGGTAGTCCCGAAGTCCAAGTGGCTTTGTTGACAGCTCGTATCAACGAACTCACACCTCACTTCAAACAACACGCCAAAGACCACCACGGTCGTCGCGGTTTGTTGCGCATGGTGAGCCGTCGTCGCAAATTGCTCGACTACCTCAAGTCGAAAAACTTTGACCGTTACGCTGCTCTGATTGCCAAGCTTGGCCTGCGCAAGTAAACGTTAAAGTTTTCGCGAAAAACGCCTGAGTTTTCAAGAAGCTCAGGCGTTTTGCACTTTTAATCACCCATTTTTCACAAACGGCAGAACATTCAGGCGCAGATTCGAAAGCTGTGTCATTCCAAAAAAGCCCCAACTTTTCTGGAATGGCATCGTGTGCTGCACCGTGTCATGCCAAATTTCTCAAGGAAAACACAATGTCCATTTTCAATAAAGTTACCAAGACATTCCAATGGGGCCAACACACGGTCACCATGGAAACCGGCGAAGTGGCTCGCCAAGCTGGCGGCGCTGTGCTCGTCAACATGGACGACACCGTGGTGTTGGCCACTGTCGTGGGTTCGAAGATTGCCAAAGCTGGCCAAGACTTCTTCCCATTGACCGTTGACTACATCGAGAAAACATACGCTGCAGGCAAGATCCCCGGCAGCTTCTTCAAGCGCGAAGCCAAGCCTAGCGAACACGAGACATTGACCAGCCGTCTGATCGACCGCCCCATCCGTCCATTGTTCCCAGAAGGTTTTTACAACGACGTGCACGTGGTGATTCACACCGTGTCGTTGAACCCAGAAGTCGATGCCGATATTGCAGCCTTGATCGCTGTGTCTGCTGCGTTGAGCATCTCTGGCATCCCTTTCAACGGCCCCATCGGTGCCGCTCGCGTGGGTTACATCAACGGCGAATACGTCTTGAACCCAGGTCAAACACAACGCAAAGACAGCCAGATGGACCTCGTGGTCGCTGGTACAGAAGCTGCTGTGTTGATGGTGGAATCTGAAGCTCAACAGCTGTCAGAAGAAATCATGTTGGGTGCTGTGGTGTTCGGCCACGAGCAAGGCAACATCGCGATCAACGCCATCCACGAATTGGTGCGCGACGCTGGCAAACCAGCATGGGACTGGGCTGCACCTGCGAAGGACGAGCCACTGATCGCCAAGGTTCAAGCCCACGCGGAAGAGAAACTGCGCGCTGCCTATCAAATCCGTAACAAGCAATCACGCACTTTGGCTTGCCGCCAGGCCTACGCTGCTGTGATGGAATCCCTCAAGGCTGACGGCGTTGAGTTTGATTCGGTCAAAGTCGAAAACATGTTGTTCGACATCGAAGCTCACATCGTTCGCAGCCAAATCTTGGCAGGCGAGCCTCGCATCGATGGCCGCGACACACGCACTGTGCGCCCCATCGAAATCCGTAACAGCGTGTTGCCACGCACCCACGGTTCTGCGTTGTTCACACGCGGCGAAACCCAAGCTTTGGTGGTCACCACTTTGGGTACAGAGCGCGATGCACAACGCATCGATGCCTTGGCTGGTGAGTACGAAGACCGTTTCATGATGCACTACAACATGCCTCCCTTTGCCACTGGCGAAGTGGGTCGCATGGGCTCTACAAAGCGCCGCGAAATCGGCCACGGCCGTTTGGCTAAGCGTGCTTTGGTGGCTGTGTTGCCAACCAAAGAAGAGTTCCCATACACCATGCGCGTGGTGTCTGAAATCACAGAATCTAACGGTTCTTCATCGATGGCTTCGGTCTGCGGTGGCTGCTTGTCCATGATGGACGCCGGCGTGCCTATGAAAGCACACGTGGCCGGTATCGCCATGGGCTTGATCAAAGATGGCAACCGTTTTGCGGTGTTGACCGACATCTTGGGTGACGAAGATCACCTCGGCGATATGGACTTCAAAGTGGCCGGTACCACCAACGGTATTACCGCTTTGCAAATGGACATCAAAATCCAAGGTATCACCAAAGAAATCATGCAAGTGGCATTGGCTCAAGCCAAAGAAGCACGCATGCACATCTTGGACAAGATGCAAGCAGCCATGGGCGAAGCCAAGACTGAAGTGTCTGACTTTGCACCTAAGTTGTTCACCATGAAGATCAACCCCGAGAAGATCCGTGACGTGATCGGCAAAGGTGGCGCCACCATCCGTGCGTTGACCGAAGAAACCGGTTGCCAGATCAACATCGAAGAAGACGGCACGATCACCATCGCTGCCACCGATGGCGAGAAGGCTGAAATCGCCAAGCGTCGTATCACCGAAATCACGGCTGAAGTCGAAATCGGCAAGATCTACGAAGGCCCCATCACCAAGTTGTTGGACTTCGGTGCTTTGGTCAACTTGTTGCCAGGTAAAGACGGCTTGTTGCACATCAGCCAGATCGCGCACGAGCGTGTCGAGAAGGTCACTGACTACCTCAGCGAAGGTCAAATCGTGCGCGTGAAAGTGCTCGAGACAGACGAAAAAGGTCGCGTCAAGTTGTCGATGAAGGCTCTGATCGAGCGTCCACAAGCTGACCACGCACACGACGCAGCACCTCACGCCTAATTGGGTTTGAGAAGCGGTTGCGCACATGATGCACATCGTTGAAATCACCACGTACGGCGCCCCAGAGGTGCTGTGCGTTGGCCAGCGGCCTGTGCCGCAGGCAGGTGAGGGTGAGTTGCTGATTCGTGTCAGCGCCAGTGGCGTGAACCGCCCTGACGTGTTGCAGCGAATGGGTCACTACCCCGTGCCTGCTGGTGCGTCAGACGTGCCTGGCCTTGAGGTGGCAGGTGTCATCGAATCAGGCGATGCAATAGCTTTGGCTGCTGCCGATCTGAAAGTGGGTGACCGTGTGTGTGCCTTGGTGGCTGGTGGCGGCTATGCTCAGTATTGCGTGGCGCCCGTGGCCCAGTGTTTGCCAGTGCCAGCAGGGTTGAGTGATGTCGAGGCAGCGTCGTTGCCTGAGACATTCTTTACCGTGTGGAGCAATGTGTTTGACCGTGCGCATTTGCAAGCGGGCGAAACCTTGCTGGTGCAAGGCGGCTCTAGTGGCATTGGTGTGACGGCGATTCAAATGGCCAAGGCCATGGGCGCGACCGTCATCGTGACTGCGGGCAGCGACGATAAATGTGCAGCTTGTGTGGCCCTGGGTGCAGACCATGCCATCAACTACAAAACCCACGACTTTGCGGCCGAGGCCATGCGCCTGACCAACGGCAAAGGTGTGGATGTGGTGCTCGATATGGTGGCTGGCGAGTATGTGGCGCGTGAGGTGGATTGCTTGGCAGAAGATGGCCGCTTGGTCATCATTGCTTTGCAAGGTGGCACCAAAGGTAACTTTGACGCAGGCAAGGTGTTGCGTCGTCGGTTGCACATCACGGGTTCGACATTGCGTCCACGACCTGTGGCATTCAAAGCGGCGATTGCACGCAATTTGCGAGAGCGCGTTTGGCCATTGATTGAGTCTGGGTGTATCAAGCCTGTGATTCACGCCACGTTTGATGCGGCTTCAGCGGATGGTGCAGCCAATGCGCACCGTTTGATGGAGTCCAATCAGCACATTGGCAAGATTGTTTTGACTTGGGGTAAGTGATGAAGCAAAAACTTATTGCAGGCAATTGGAAGATGAATGGCAGCTTGGCTGCCAACGAGGCCTTGGTGCACGATGTGCAGCAGGGCTTGGCGCAAGCCTTGGGCGGCAAACACGCGCAAGTGGCGGTGTGCGTGCCTGCGGCGTATTTGTCGCAAGTGCAGCAGCTGGTCAAAGGCTCTGGCATTGATTTGGGTTCCCAAGATGTGTCGGCTTACGAGCAGGGTGCTTACACCGGTGAGCTTGCGGCTGCGATGTTGAAAGACTTTGCGGTGCGTTACGCCATCGTGGGGCATTCTGAGCGTCGTCAATATCACGGTGAAACCGATGAGCAAGTGGCGCATAAAGCGCAACGCGCTTTGTCGGCGGGCATCACGCCCATTGTGTGTGTGGGCGAAACTTTGGCCGAACGCGAAGCGGGCAAGACCGAAGAGGTGGTCAAGCGACAATTGGCCGCTGTGATTCACACCAACGGCCATTGCATCAGCGAAATCGTGGTGGCTTACGAGCCAGTCTGGGCCATTGGCACAGGCAAAACTGCCTCGCCAGAGCAAGCGCAAGCGGTGCATGCGGTGTTGCGTGGTCAGTTAAAAGCGGCGACCGAGCATTCGGATCGTGTGCACATCTTGTACGGCGGCAGCATGAATGCGGCGAATGCCGCTGAATTGTTGGCGCAGCCCGACATTGACGGTGGCCTCATAGGTGGCGCAGCCTTGAAAGCTGCAGATTTTTTAACCATCATCGCGGCTGCGGCGCGTTGAAAGTAATCATTTTTTCGGAGTTTTTATGAGTTTGATTTTGAATATCGTCCAAGTGGTTCAATTGTTGTCTGCCTTGGGCATGATTGGTTTGATCTTGGTTCAGCACGGCAAAGGTGCAGACATGGGCGCAGCTTTCGGCAGCGGTAGCTCGGGCAGCTTGTTTGGTGCCAGCGGTGGCGCGAACTTTTTGTCACGCACCACCGGTGTGTTGGCAGCTGTGTTCTTTGTGTGTACTTTGGCCTTGGCTTACTTCGGTAACTTGCGTCCTGTCAGCTCTGGCAGTGTGCTCGAAGGTGCTGTTGTGGCGCCTGCGCCGGTGGTGGAAGTGCCAGCCTCTGGTGCTGCGCAAATTCCAACGAAGTAATCGCAAAACCTTAACGCCTCAGAGCGAATGGGGCCCTTTTTCGGGGTAAACTCTTAGGCTGTTCAGGATGCGTTATCCCTCTTCGCTTTTTTGAACAAACAACCCAAAGCCGTCGTGGTGAAATTGGTAGACACGCTATCTTGAGGTGGTAGTGGCGAAAGCTGTGCGAGTTCGAGTCTCGCCGACGGCACCATCCAAAAAAAGTCTGCTGTAACTCTGGTGTCAACCAGTTACGGCAGACTTCGCAGACTAAAAACCAGATAGTCAGACCGCGAGATTGAGATGAGCTTAGAACAATACCTTCCCGTCCTCTTATTTATCCTTGTGGGCCTAGGCGTGGGGGTTGCTCCTCAAGTCATCGGTTTCTTTTTAGGCCCTCGTCGCCCAGATCCGGCCAAAAACTCTCCTTACGAATGCGGCTTCGAAGCGTTTGAAGACGCGCGCATGAAGTTTGACGTGCGCTACTACTTGATTGCCATCCTCTTCATCTTGTTTGATTTGGAAATCGCATTTTTGTTCCCTTGGGCCGTGGCGCTCAAGGAAATTGGTTTCATTGGTTTCATCGACATGATGATCTTCCTTGCCATCCTCGTTGCAGGCTTTGCCTACATGTGGATCAAGGGCGCCATCGATTGGGAATAAGGATCAACTATGTCACTTGAAGGCGTTTTCAAAGAAGGTTTCATCACCACGTCGTATGACTCGGTGGTGAATTGGGCCAAAACAGGCTCTTTGTGGCCCATGACATTCGGCTTGGCTTGCTGCGCGGTGGAAATGATGCATGCGGGTGCTGCCCGTTATGACATCGACCGTTTCGGCATGTTGTTCCGTCCAAGTCCCCGTCAGTCCGATCTGATGATTGTGGCTGGCACCTTGTGCAACAAAATGGCCCCCGCTTTGCGTAAGGTGTACGACCAGATGTCTGAGCCACGTTGGGTGTTGTCCATGGGTTCATGCGCCAACGGCGGTGGTTACTACCACTACAGCTACTCGGTGGTGCGCGGTTGTGACCGCGTCGTGCCTGTGGATGTGTACGTGCCAGGCTGCCCGCCCACGGCTGAGGCTTTGTTGTATGGCATCTTGCAGCTGCAAAGCAAGATCCGCCGCGAAAACACCATTGCTCGCTGATTAGGAAAAACAGATGAGTCATTCCATTCAAACGCTTGAAGCTGCCTTGCACGACGTGCTGGGCGGCAAAGTCATGCTTCTCGAATCCGCTTTGGGCGAATTGACCTTGACGGTCTCTGCGGCCGACTACCACGGTGTCTGCCAAACCTTGCGCGACGATTCGCGTTTGGGCTTTGAGCAGTTGATGGACCTGTGTGGTCTTGATTATTCCAGCTACAAGGACGGCGCCCATTCCAAATTCACAGATGGCCCGCGCTATGCCGTGGTGAGCCATTTATTGTCGGTTAGCCATAACTGGCGCTTGCGTGTGCGCGTGTTTGCTGTGAGCGAAGACGTGCCTGTGGTCGCCTCTGTCAATGATTTGTGGAACTCTGCCAACTGGTTCGAGCGCGAAGCGTTTGACTTGTTTGGCATCGTGTTCGAAGGTCACCTCGACTTGCGTCGTTTGTTGACCGATTACGGTTTTGTGGGTCACCCCTTCCGTAAAGATTTCCCAACCTCGGGTCACGTGGAAATGCGTTACGACGCCGAGCAAAAACGTGTGGTGTACCAACCCGTCACCATCGAGCCGCGCGAAATCACACCGCGCATCATTCGTGAAGACAACTACGGCGGTACGCACTGACCATGGCTGATATCAAGAACTACACCCTGAACTTGGGCCCTCAACATCCTGCAGCACACGGCGTGCTGCGTTTGGTGTTGGAACTCGACGGCGAAGTGGTCCAACGTGCCGATCCACACATCGGTTTGTTGCACCGCGCCACTGAGAAGCTGGCCGAGAGCAAAACCTACATTCAATCGTTGCCCTACATGGACCGTCTCGACTACGTGTCCATGATGTGTAACGAGCACGCTTACTGCTTGGCCATCGAAAAAATGATGGGCATTGAAGTGCCAGAGCGTGCGCAATACATCCGTGTGATGTATTCCGAAATCACCCGTTTGCTCAACCACTTGTTGTGGTTGGGTTGCCATGGTTTCGACTGCGGCGCGATGAACATCTTGATCTACTGCTTCCGCGAACGTGAAGACTTGTTCGACATGTACGAAGCGGTGTCGGGTGCGCGCATGCACGCGGCTTACTTCCGTCCAGGCGGCGTGTATCGCGATCTGCCAGACAGCATGCCTCAGTACAAGGCCAGCAAAGTGCGCAACGCCAAGTCGGTGGCACGTTTGAACGAAGGCCGTTCTGGCTCTTTGCTCGACTTCATTGATGACTTCACCAAGCGCTTCCCCAAGTTGGTCGACGAGTACGAAACACTCCTCACCGACAACCGCATTTGGAAACAACGCACGGTTGACATCGGTGTGGTCACGCCAGAGCGCGCGAAAAACCTAGGTTTCTCAGGCGCGATGTTGCGTGGCTCAGGCATTGCATGGGACTTGCGCAAGCACCAGCCTTATGACGTGTATGACCGCATGGACTTCGACATTCCTGTGGGCAAAACCGGTGACTGCTACGACCGTTATTTGGTGCGCGTCGAAGAAATGCGTCAGTCCAACCGCATCATCAAGCAGTGCGTGGACTGGTTGCGTGTCAACCCAGGTCCTGTCATCACCGACAACCACAAGGTGGCTGCACCTAGCCGTGAAGGCATGAAGTCCAACATGGAAGAGTTGATCCACCACTTCAAACTCTTCACTGAAGGTTTCCACGTGCCCGAAGGCGAGGCGTATGCCGCCGTTGAGCATCCCAAAGGTGAGTTTGGTATCTACCTCGTGAGCGATGGTGCCAACAAGCCCTACCGTATGAAGATTCGCGCTCCTGGCTTTGCCCACTTGGCAGCCATGGATGAAATGGCGCGTGGCCACATGATCGCTGACACCGTGGCGGTGATTGGCACGATGGACATTGTGTTCGGGGAAATTGACCGATGAGTTCTGTAAACACCCACCACAGCGCACCGCTGTCGGCCGAGGCTCAGGCGCGTTTTGCGCGTGAAGTCGCCAAATACCCAGACGACCAGAAGCAATCTGCCGTCATGGCTTGCTTGTCCATCGCCCAGCAAGAGCAGGGCTTTGTCAGCGCCGAGAGCGAGCGCGTGATTGCTGAGTTGCTTGGCATGGCCCCCATGGCTGTGCACGAAGTGACCACCTTCTACAACATGTACAACCAACAACCGGTTGGCAAGTTCAAGATCAACGTGTGTACCAACCTGCCATGCCAATTGCGCAACGGGCAGGGCGCTTTGATGCACTTGGTCAAGACCTTGGGTATTGAAGTCGGCGAGACCACGGCTGATGGCATGTTTACCGTGCAACCCGGCGAATGCATGGGCGCTTGCGCCGATGCGCCAGTGTTGTTGGTGAACGACCGCACCATGTGCAGCTACATGAGCGACGACAAGATCGACCAAATGGTCGCAGGCTTGCGCGCGGTGAAGGAATAAGCATGACTACCTCTAGCCAAGCTTTACAAGTTCTCTCCCAATTCCAAACGACCGCAGTGGAAACATGTTTCCACGACCGTCACATCGGCCCACAAATTTTGGCGGGTCTGAATGGCAACAACTGGTCTATCCAAGACTACGTGGCGCGCGGCGGCTACCAAGCCCTGCGCAAGATCTTGACCACGGGCATGACACAAGATGAAGTCATCGCCACCGTCAAAGAATCAGGTTTGCGTGGTCGCGGCGGCGCTGGCTTCCCCACGGGTTTGAAGTGGAGCTTCATGCCTCGCCAGTTCCCAGGTCAAAAGTACTTGGTCTGTAACTCGGACGAGGGCGAGCCCGGCACGTGCAAAGACCGCGAGATCTTGCAGCACAACCCCCACATCGTGATTGAAGGTATGGCCATCGCCGCTTTTGCCATGGGCATCAGCGTGGGCTACAACTACATCCACGGCGAAATTTTCCAAACCTACGAGCGTTTTGAAGCTGCCCTCGAAGAAGCCCGCGCAGCTGGCTTCTTGGGTGACAACATCTTGGGCTCCACGTTCAGCTTCCAGTTGCACGCTGCTCACGGTTTTGGCGCTTACATCTGCGGTGAAGAAACTGCATTGCTCGAGTCGCTCGAAGGCAAAAAAGGCCAACCCCGTTTCAAACCACCGTTCCCAGCGAGCTTTGGTTTGTATGGCAAGCCCACCACCATCAACAACACCGAGACATTCGCTGCGGTGCCTTGGATCATCAACAACGGTGGTCAGGCTTACCTCGAATGCGGCAAGCCCAACAACGGCGGCACCAAGATCTTCTCGGTCAGCGGTGACGTCGAGCGTCCTGGCAACTACGAAGTGCCCATGGGCACACCGTTCTCCACATTGTTGGAGTTGGCCGGTGGTGTTCGCAAGGGCCGCAAGCTCAAAGCTGTGATTCCTGGCGGTTCTTCTTCGCCAGTGGTTCCTGGCGACTTGATGATGAAGCTCACCATGGACTACGACAGCATCGCCAAAGACGGCGGTTCAATGTTGGGTTCAGGTGCTGTGATCGTTTTGGACGACTCACGCTGCATGGTCAAGAGCCTGCTGCGCTTGAGCTACTTCTACATGCACGAGTCATGCGGCCAATGCACACCTTGCCGTGAAGGTACAGGTTGGTTGTGGCGCATGGTCGACCGCATTGAGCGTGGTGAAGGCCGCGAAAGCGACTTGGCTTTGCTCGACAACGTGGCAGAGAACATCATGGGCCGCACCATTTGCGCCCTCGGAGACGCAGCAGCCATGCCCGTGCGCGGCATGATCAAGCACTTCCGCCATGAGTTTGAACACCACATCACGCACAAGACCTGCACGGTCTCTGCCTACGTTTGACACGGATAAAGTGCCATGATTGAAATCGAACTCGACGGTAAAAAGATTGACGTCCAAGAAGGCTGCATGATCATGCACGCAGCTGAAAAGGCCGGCACCTACATTCCGCATTTCTGCTATCACAAGAAACTCAGCATCGCGGCCAACTGCCGCATGTGTTTGGTCGATGTGGAAAAAGCACCCAAGCCCATGCCTGCATGCGCCACACCCGTGACGCAAGGCATGATTGTTCGCACCAAGAGCGAACGCGCCATCAAGGCTCAACAGTCGGTGATGGAGTTCTTGCTCATCAACCACCCACTGGATTGCCCAATTTGCGACCAAGGCGGTGAGTGCCAGTTGCAAGATTTGGCGGTCGGCTACGGCGGTACCACTTCACGTTACGAAGAAGAAAAACGTGTGGTCAATCCCAAGGACGTGGGTCCTTTGGTCAGCATGCAAGAGATGAGCCGCTGTATCCAATGCACACGCTGCGTGCGCTTTGGTCAAGAAGTGGCAGGCATCATGGAATTGGGCATGTCCCACCGTGGTGAACACGCTCAGATTGAAACCTTCGTGGGTCAATCGGTCGACTCCGAGCTCTCAGGCAACATGATCGACATCTGCCCCGTGGGCGCGTTGACCAGCAAGCCATTCCGTTACAGCGCACGTACTTGGGAATTGAGCCGTCGCAAGTCGGTCAGCCCACACGACGCCACGGGTGCTAACTTGGTCGTTCAAGTGAAGAACAACAAAGTCATGCGCGTTGTGCCGTTGGAAAACGAAGACGTCAACGAATGCTGGATTGCTGACCGCGACCGTTTCAGTTACGAAGCTTTGGAAAGTGCAGACCGCTTGACCAAGCCTATGCTCAAGCAAGGCGGAGAGTGGAAAGAAGTCGATTGGCAAACTGCCCTCGAGTACGTGGCCAACGGCCTGCAAGGCGTCAAAGCTCAGCACGGCCCTCAAGCCATCGGCACTTTGGCCAGCCCACACAGCACCGCTGAAGAGTTGTTCTTGGTTGCTGGCCTGACGCGCGGCTTGGGTAGCCAAAACATAGACACACGTTTGCGCGCTGCTGATTTCCAAACCGACGGCAAAGTACGTTGGTTGGGTACTTCTGTGGCTTCTCTCACCACACTGCAACGTGCATTGGTGATTGGCTCAAACATCCGTAAAGATCAACCTTTGATGGCCCAACGTCTGCGCCAAGCGGTGCGCAACGGTGGCAAGGTCAATGCCTTGAACGCACAAGCCTACGACTGGGCCATGCCTGTGGCTAACACCTTGGTGGCAGATGCCGCTAACTGGGTGCAAGCCTTGGCTGACATCGCTGCTGCCGTGGGTGCCATCACCGGTGCTGCTGCACCTGTTGCTGGCAACGCCAACAGCGCAGAAGCACAAGCCATCGCCAAGTCATTGACAGGCGGTGAGCGTAAAGCCATTTTGTTGGGCAACGCAGCGGCACACCATGCCAAAGCATCTAGCTTGCTCAGCTTGGCCAACTGGATCGGTGCACAAACCGGTGCGACTGTGGGTTACCTCGGCGAAGCGGCAAATACGGTGGGCGCTCAAGTAGTAGGAGCCTTGCCAAAAGCTGGTGGTCAAACTGCAGGCCAAATGTTGGCAGGTGGTTTGAAGGCCGTGGTGTTGCTCAACACCGAACCCGCTTTCGACGCTGCCAATGGCGCTGCTGCTGCACAAGCCATCGGTCAAGCCGAAATGGTCGTCACCTTGTCTCCCTTCAAGGCCAATATGGACATCAGCGATGTGCTGTTGCCTATCTCGCCCTTCACTGAGACTGCTGGTACGTTCATCAACACCGAAGGTCGCGCACAAAGCTTCCACGGTGTGGTCAAGCCTTTGGGCGAAGCACGTCCTGCATGGAAAGTCTTGCGCGTGTTGGGCTCCATGCTCCACGTGCCTGGCTTCGAATTCGAGACGATCGAAGAAGTGCGCGCCCAAGCGATTCCTGCTGATGTGCAGGCCTTGTTGTCCAACGCATGCTCCGCGAGCGTGGACGTGAGCCCAGCTGCAGGTCAGCCTGCCTCTGCGGCGATTTATCAACTCGACAGCTTGGTGCGTCGCGCACCATCGCTGCAACTCACCGCTGACGCGAAGTTGCAAGGAGGCCTGTAATGGTTGACAACATTTACAACGCAGGCTTTGGCTTGATGACTGATGTGTGGTGGACCACAATCGCTTGGCCCGTGCTGTGGACCTTGCTTAAGATCGTGGCGGTGCTGTTGCCTTTGCTCGGTTGCGTGGCCTACCTGACTTTGTGGGAACGCAAAGCCATTGGTTACACCCAAATCCGTAAAGGCCCTAACCGCACCGGCCCTGGTGGTTTGTTGCAACCCATCGCTGATGCGCTGAAGTTGCTCACCAAAGAGATCATCATCCCAACTCAAGCGACCACCAGCTTGTTCTTCTTGGGCCCGATCATGACCATCATGCCAGCCTTGGCTGCATGGGCGGTGGTGCCATTTGGTCCTGATGTGGCTTTGGCCAACGTCAATGCAGGTTTGCTGTTCTTGATGGCTATCACGTCACTCGAGGTATACGGCGTGATCATCGCGGGTTGGGCTTCCAACTCCAAGTACGCTTTCATTGGTGCCATGCGCGCATCGGCCCAAATGGTGAGCTACGAAATTGCGATGGGCTTTTGCTTCGTGATCGTCTTGATGATCTCCAACAGCTTGAACATGACTGACATCGTCATGGGTCAAGCCAAAGGCAGCATGGCCAACGCAGGTTTGAACTTCCTGTCTTGGAACTGGTTGCCTTTGTTCCCTGTGTTCATCATCTACTTCATCTCTGGTTTGGCTGAAACCAACCGCCACCCATTCGACGTGGTGGAAGGTGAATCTGAAATTGTGGCTGGCCACATGATCGAATACTCGGGCATGTCATTCGCCATGTTCTTCTTGGCTGAATACGCCAACATGATCTTGGTCTCTGTCTTGACCGTGGTGATGTTCTTGGGCGGCTGGTTGTCACCCATCGACAACGCGCTGTTCAACATGATCCCCGGCTGGATTTGGCTTGGCATCAAGACCTTTGTGGTCGTGACCATGTTCTTGTGGGTGCGCGCCACGTTCCCACGCTATCGCTATGACCAAATCATGCGTTTGGGTTGGAAGATCTTCATTCCGCTCACCCTGATCTGGTTGTTGGTGGTGGGTGTTTGGATCCAAACACCTTGGAATATCTGGAACTAAGGCCGGAACTACACCATGACAACGACTACACATTCCGCTCCTTTCTCGTTGCGCGACTTTTTGTCGAGCTTCTTGTTGCTCGAGCTGTTCAAAGGCATGGCCCTCACAGGCAAATACATGTTCTCCCGCAGCATCACCATTCAGTTCCCGGAAGAGAAGACGCCTTTGTCACCTCGCTTCCGTGGCCTACATGCTTTGCGCCGTTACGAAAACGGTGAAGAGCGTTGCATTGCTTGCAAATTGTGCGAAGCCGTGTGCCCAGCGATGGCGATCACCATCGAATCAGACCAGCGCGCTGACGGCAGCCGCCGTACTACACGCTACGACATCGACTTGACCAAGTGCATCTTCTGCGGTTTCTGCGAAGAAAGCTGCCCCGTTGATTCGATCGTTGAAACACACATCTTTGAGTACCACGGCGAAAAACGCGGTGACCTGTACTTCACCAAAGAAATGTTGTTGGCAGTGGGCGACCGCTACGAACCCGAAATCGCTGCCAACAAAGCAGCTGACGCCAAATACCGTTGAAAGATTTCATGATGGACGTTCAATCGGCTCTTTTTTACGCGTTCTCAGCAGTCATGCTGTTTGCGTCATTCCGCGTCATCACGGCGCGCAACCCTGTGCACGCCGCGCTCTATTTGGTCTTGGCTTTCTTCCAAGCCTCGGGCATTTGGATGTTGCTCAAAGCAGAATTCCTCTCCATCGCTCTCGTGCTCGTGTACGTGGGCGCGGTGATGGTCTTGTTCTTGTTCGTGGTGATGATGCTTGACATCAACATCGACAGCATTCGCCAAGGCTTCTGGAAGCATTTCCCGCTCGCAGCAACAGTGGGTGCGGTGATCGCGCTCGAGTTGGCAGCGGTATTGTTGGGTGGTTTCCGAATCAGTGAACCTCGCGCGCAAGTCGCTTCTCAAGTTATTTCTCCTGCTTCGGTGACTGCTGTTGCATCTGTGGATGCAGCCTCTGCTGCAGATGTGGGTCATGTGGTGGTGGCACAAGCCTCCAACACCAAGGCTTTGGGCATCTTGCTCTACACCGAGTACCTGTACCCCGTGCAAGTGGCGGCGTTGATTTTGTTGGTGGCTTTGATTGCTGCCATCGCTTTGACTTTGCGTGCACGCAAAGACAGCAAATTCCAAAATGCGGGTGACCAAGTTCGCGTCAAGGCCCGTGACCGTGTGTCATTGGTGAAGATGGATGCGGTCAAGCCCGCACCAGCAGCCCCCGCCGCAGAGGAGACAAAAGCATGAGCATCACCTTAGGCCATTACCTCACGCTGGGTGCGATTCTGTTCGCACTCTCTGTGATCGGCATCTTCTTGAACCGTAAAAACTTGATCGTCTTGTTGATGGCGATTGAATTGATGTTGCTCGCGGTCAACATGAACTTCGTGGCGTTCTCTCACTACCTGGGTGACTTGAACGGCCAAATCTTTGTTTTCTTCATCTTGACCGTGGCGGCTGCTGAATCTGCCATTGGCTTGGCGATTCTGGTTCAGTTGTTCCGCAACAAGTCCAGCATCAACGTGGATGAACTCAACACGCTCAAGGGTTAATTCACCATGTCACAAACCCTGCAAGCTTCTACATTGTTGGCAGTGCCTATGGCACCGCTGGTGGGCTCTGCCTTGGCCGGTATTTTTGGTACGCGCTTTGGCGGTAACAAAATTGGCCGCGCCTTGACCCACACGCTCACCATCTTGGGCGTGTTCATAGCCTTCGTGCTGTCTGCCATGACGCTGCAAAGCGTGGCCATGGACGGCGCACGTTTCAACGAAACCCTTTACACGTGGATGGTGGTGGGCGATCTCAAAATGGAAATCGGCTTCATGGTCGATGGCCTGACCGCCATGATGATGTGCGTCGTGACCTTTGTGTCATTGATGGTTCACCTCTACACCATTGGTTACATGCAAGAGGACGAAGGCTACAACCGCTTCTTCTCTTACATCTCCTTGTTCACGTTCTCGATGTTGATGCTCGTCATGAGTAACAACATGCTCCAACTGTTCTTCGGTTGGGAAGCGGTGGGCTTGGTGTCTTACCTGTTGATCGGTTTCTGGTTCAACAAACCCACGGCCATCTTCGCCAACATGAAAGCCTTTTTGGTCAACCGCGTGGGTGACTTTGGCTTCATCTTGGGTATTGGTTTGATCGCTGCCTACGGCGGCACTTTGAACTACACCGAAGCATTCGCCAAAGCCGCTGAATTGGGTGCGCTTACGTTCCCTGGCACCGACTGGATGCTGGTGACAGTGATCTGTATCTGCTTGTTCATCGGTGCGATGGGTAAGTCGGCTCAGTTCCCACTGCACGTTTGGTTGCCTGATTCGATGGAAGGCCCAACACCGATCTCTGCGTTGATTCACGCTGCGACCATGGTGACTGCCGGTATCTTCATGGTCACGCGCATGTCGCCCTTCTTTGAGTTGTCAGACACTGCGCTGAACTTCATCTTGGTGATTGGTGCCATCACAGCCTTGTTCATGGGCTTCTTGGGTCTGATTCAAAATGACATCAAGCGCGTGGTGGCTTATTCCACTTTGTCTCAGCTCGGATACATGACCGTGGCCTTGGGCGCATCGGCTTACTCTGTGGCCGTGTTCCACTTGATGACTCACGCATTCTTCAAAGCCTTGCTGTTCTTGGGTGCCGGTTCCGTCATCATGGGCATGCACCACAACCAAGACATCCGTTGGATGGGCGGCGTGCGCAAGTACATGCCCATCACTTGGATCACTTCGTTGCTAGGCTCGCTGGCTTTGATCGGTACACCGTTCTTCTCTGGCTTCTATTCCAAAGACAGCATCATCGAAGCTGTGGCTGAAAGCACCTTGCCTGGTGCTGGTTTTGCCCATTTCGCTGTGTTGGCGGGTGTGTTTGTGACGGCGTTCTACTCGTTCCGCATGTACTTCCTCGTGTTCCACGGTGAAGAGCGTTACGACCAAAATCCTGATGCACACCACGACGACCACCACGCGCACGATGACCACCATGGTCATGACGATCACGGCCATGACCACGGTCCACACGAGTCCCCATGGGTGGTGACCGTGCCTTTGATCTTGCTCGCCATTCCTTCTGTGCTGATTGGTTTCTACACCATCGACCCACTGTTGTTCGGTGAGTTCTTCAGCGATGCCATCTTCATCAACGCCGATAAGCACCCTGTGATGCACGAGTTGGCTCATGAATACCACGGCGCTGTCGCCATGGCTTTGCACGCCCTCAGCACAGCCCCGTTCTGGTTGGCTGTCGCAGGTGTCGCATCGTCTTACTACATGTACATGATCAACCCAGCAGTGCCTGCAGCGATCAAACGCGTGTGCCACCCCATCTATGTCTTGTTCGAGAACAAGTACTACTTGGATTGGTTCAACGAAAACGTCTTGGCCCGTGGCGCTCGCGCATTGGGTACGGGTCTGTGGAAGGGCGGCGACCAAGCCATCATCGAAGGTGGTGTGGTGAACGCTTCTTGGAAGTTGGTGGGTTGGGTGTCTTCATTGACACGTCAGTTGCAAACTGGCTACCTCTACCACTACGCCTTGGTCATGATCTTGGGCGTGTTCTTGCTGATGACGTGGTTCGTCTGGCTCAAATAAGGAGAATAAAAAATGGGTTTATTGAGCCTTGCCATTTGGACGCCAATTTTGTTTGGTGTCATCTTGCTCGCCTTTGGGCGTGACGAACACGCGAAGGTCGTGCGCTGGATCGCGTTGATCGGTTCAGTGGTCAGTTTGGCTGTCACCTTGCCGCTGTTCAGTGGCTTCGACAACAGCACAGCAGCCTTGCAATTTGTTGAAAAGTCGATGTGGATTGAGCGCTTCAATGTGTTCTACCACCTCGGTGTTGACGGCCTGTCGATGTGGTTTGTCTTGTTGACTGCTTTCATCAACGTGATCGTTGTGATCGCCGGTTGGGAAGTGATCACCGAGCGCGTGAACCAATACATGGGTGCGTTCTTGATCTTGAGCGGCTTGATGATCGGCGTGTTCTGCGCAGCCGACGGCATGCTGTTCTATGTGTTCTTCGAAGCCACCTTGATCCCGATGTACTTGATCATTGGTGTATGGGGCGGCCCCAACAAAATCTATGCAGCGTTCAAGTTCTTCTTGTACACGTTGTTGGGCTCTTTGTTGATGTTGATCGCCTTGATCTACCTCTACACCCAATCGGGTGGCAGCTTTGACTTGGCTGCTTGGCACAAGCTGCCATTGCCCATGTCTGCGCAAACTTTGTTGTTCTTTGCGTTCTTCGCTGCGTTTGCGGTGAAAGTGCCCATGTGGCCTGTACACACTTGGTTGCCTGACGTGCACGTGGAAGCGCCTACTGGCGGCTCTGCAGTGCTGGCCGCGATCATGTTGAAGCTCGGTGCCTATGGCTTCTTGCGCTTCTCAATGCCCATCGCCCCTGATGCGGCACACGAATACGCATGGCTCATGATCGCTTTGTCACTCGTGGCCGTGGTCTACGTGGGCTTGGTGGCCATGGTGCAAGAAGACATGAAGAAACTGGTGGCTTATTCATCGGTGGCGCACATGGGCTTTGTGACCTTGGGCTTCTTCATCTTCAACGACATCGGTGTGTCGGGGGCTTTGGTGCAAATGATTGCGCACGGCTTTGTGTCGGCTGCGATGTTCTTGTCTATCGGCGTGTTGTATGACCGCATGCACTCTCGTGAAATCGCCAGCTACGGCGGCGTGGTCAACACCATGCCCAAGTTTGCGGCCTTTGCCTTGTTGTTCGGTATGGCCAATTGCGGCTTGCCAGGTACAGCTGGTTTCGTGGGCGAGTGGATGGTCATCTTGGGTGCGATCAAATACAACTTCTGGGTTGGCTTTGCTTCGGCTTCCGCCTTGATCTTCGGCGCTGCCTACACCTTGTGGATGATCAAGCGCGTGTACCTTGGCCCAGTGGCCAATGACCACGTCAAAGAATTGACCGACATCAACAGCCGTGAGTTTGTGATGTTGGCCTTGCTGGCAATCGCTGTGTTGGCCATGGGCATCTTCCCCAAGCCATTCACTGACGTGATGGATGTGTCCGTGGCTGAGTTACTCAAGCACGTGGCCATTTCCAAATTGCCCCAATAAAGAGGGATTGAAAAATGTTTGAAAAACTGAGCATCGCTGCGGTTTATCCCGAAATCTTGTTGGCTGTGATGGCCATCGTGATTGCGATGGTGGACTTGTTCGTCAAGTGCCCACGTCGCACCACCACGTATGCCTTGTCGCTCATCACCATTGGTGTTGTGGCGTATTTGGAAGCCGTGGCCGCCACACAAGGCCAAACGGTTTATAGCTTTGGCAATATGGTGGTCTCTGACGCTATGGGCAGCTGGCTCAAGTGCTTCGCCGCCATCGCGGTGATGGTCACTTTGGTTTATGGCCGTCCTTATGCTGCTGAGCGCGACATGTTGCGCGGTGGCGAGTTGTTCACCTTGGGTTTGTTTGCTTTGCTGGGCATGTTCGTCATGATCTCGGGCAACAACTTCCTCGTGTTGTACCTCGGCTTGGAGTTGCTGACTCTGTGTAGTTATGCCATGGTGGCCTTGCGCCGCGATAGCGCTGTGGCCAGCGAAGCTGCCATGAAGTATTTTGTGTTGGGCGCGATGGCCAGCGGCTTCTTGTTGTACGGCTTGTCCATGTTGTACGGCGCGACAGGTTCGCTCGACATCACCACCGTGTTCAAGGCTGTGGCCTCGGGCCAAATCAAGCACCAAGTGTTGGTGTTGGGCTTGGTCTTTGTGGTGTGTGGCTTGGCGTTCAAATTCGGTGTGGTGCCTTTCCATATGTGGATTCCTGACGTTTACCACGGCGCACCCACAGCCATCACTTTGATGATTGGTGGCGCACCTAAGCTGGCTGCATTTGCCATGACCATCCGTTTGTTGGTGGAGGGCTTGTTGCCCCTAGCCGTGGACTGGCAGCAAATGTTGATGGTCTTGGCCATCTCATCCTTGCTGATTGGTAACTTGGCCGCTGTGGCACAAACCAACCTCAAGCGCATGTTGGCCTTCTCGACCATTGCTCAAATGGGTTTTGTGTTGATCGGTTTGCTATCGGGTGTTGTCAACGGCAACACCGCCGCCGCTGCCAACGCCTACAGCTCAGCCATGTTCTACGTCATCACCTATGTGCTGACGACATTGGCCACCTTCGGCATCATCTTGTTGTTGGCACGTGAAGGTTTTGAGAGCGAAGAAATCGCTGACCTCGCTGGCTTGAACCAACGCAGTCCCCTGTATGCAGGTGTGATGGCTGCGTGTATGTTCTCGTTGGCGGGTGTGCCACCTCTGGTTGGTTTCTATGCCAAGCTGTCGGTGTTGCAAGCCTTGATCGCTTCAGGCCAAGCCGGTGCGATTGTCTTGGCGGTCTTCGCTGTGATGATGTCGCTGATTGGCGCGTTCTACTACTTGCGTATCGTCAAAGTCATGTACTTTGATGCGCCTATCACGGCGACCACCGTGTCGGCTGGTAACGATGTGCGCGTGGTGTTGACCATCAACGGCGCTTTGATTTTGATCTTGGGTATCTTGCCCGGCGGCTTGATGGCCTTGTGTGCCAACGCCATCGTGCGTACCTTGGGTACCTAAGCATCTGATGCACTATCAAAGCCAGCTCTTGAGCTGGCTTTTTTTTATGATGACTATGAAAAACACTTCTGATGACCATTTGGTCGAACACACGCTAGACCACGTCGAGCTGCTCAAAGGCCACTTTCTGCACGCCTTTCGCGACACCGTGCGTTTGCCCAGCGGTGGCACGGCGACTCGTGAGTTTGTCATTCATCCTGGTGCGGTGATGATCATCGCGATGCGCGACGATGGCCGCTTGGTGATGGAGCGCCAATACCGCTACCCCGTGCAACAAGTGATGATTGAGTTCCCTGCGGGCAAACTTGATCCAGGAGAAGACCGTTTGGTGTGTGCCCAGCGCGAGTTGCTAGAAGAAACCGGTTATCGCGCCGCAGAGTGGGCGCATGCAGGCGTGCTGCACCCCGTTATCAGCTACTCCACCGAGTTCATCGACATTTGGTTTGCACGCGGATTGACCCAAGGTGAACGTCAATTGGACGAAGGTGAATTCCTTGATGTGTTTGACGCCAGCATGGAAGAACTGTTGGCTTGGTCACGCGATGGCCAGCTGACGGACGCCAAAACCCTCACAGGTTTGCTCTGGCTGCAAAACCACCTCAGTGGCGCGTGGCCTTTGGACTGGAAGCGCGCGTGAAAGTTTTAGACCTTCAATGCGGCCAACATCATGTGTTTGAAGGCTGGTTTGGTTCCGAAGACGATTTCCAAAGCCAGCTCACACGTGGCTTGCTGAACTGCCCGATGTGCGGCGATCTGAGTGTGACGAAGAAGCTCAGCGCACCGCGATTGAACCTGAACGCGACACAGGCATCGCCTAACGCAGTGCCTAGCCTGCAAGAGGTGGCTAGCCTAGAGCCCGCGCAGCTGCAAGCCGCTTTGCTCAAGATGGTGCGCCACGTGGTGGCCAATACCAAAGATGTGGGGGATAGCTTTCCTGAAGAAGCCCGCAAGATGCACTACGGCGAAGCCGAGCAGCGCAATATTCGTGGTCATGCCACGCCCGAAGAAACCGAAGAGTTGATTGACGAAGGCATTGCCGTCATGCCCTTGCCGCTGCCTGACGTGCTCAAAGAGCCGTTGCAGTAAATCCCGTCACAGCGCTCAGTGTTTGCGCTAACGCATCCGGTGCATCACACGGAATGACGATGCGCTCATCCATGCCGCGCAACCAGGTGAGTTGACGCTTGGCCAATTGACGCGTAGCGGCCACACCCAACTCGTGCAGCTGCTGCAAGATGCTTTCAGGTGAGGCACCCATCGCCTGCGCACGGTCAAGCAGCTCCCAAGCTTGGCGATAGCCCACACAGCGAATGCTGGGCAAATCAATGTGCAAGTCACCACGCGCGCGCAGGGTTTGCATCTCAGCCAAGAAACCACCATCCAGCATGAGATCAAAGCGCAGCGCGATGCGCGCATGCAGCCATGCACGGTCAACCGGTTCAAGCGACAAAAGCGGCATATTCAATGCAGGCTGAGCCGCACGTGTGGCTTCACCTTCTACGAACCATTGCGATAAAGCCTTACCGCTCACGCGCCACACCTCCAGCGCACGAGAAATGCGTTGTGCATCGTTGGGTGCTAAGCGTGCCGCGGTGATGGCATCTACCTTGGCCAGTTCGGCGTGCATCGCAGGCCAGCCCAAGGCGAGGGCTTGTTGTTCAATCTCTGCACGTAGCTCGGGCTGAGCCGTGGGCAGGTCGTCAATGCCATCACGTAATGCTTTGAGGTAAAGCATGGTGCCGCCCACCAGCAGCGGCAGCTTGCCGCGTGCGCGAATGTCCGCCATCAAGGTGCTGGCATCACGTGCAAACTCAGCGGCGCTGTAGGCGTGCAATGGGTCACGAATGTCAATGAGGTGGTGCGGTACTTGCGCCAACTCTTCGGCATTGGGTTTGGCCGTGCCAATGTCCATGCCCCGATACACCAAGGCTGAGTCGATGCTGATAATTTCAACCGGCCATGCCTGTGCAATGGCTAAAGCTGCTGCCGTTTTACCGCTGGCAGTGGGGCCAACCAAAGCGATGGCGTCGACCGACCAGCCGTTCGCGCAGCCAGATGCACAGGTCGACGGTTTAGACACGCGGGCCTCCGCGGCGCAGCACCAACACCCAAGCCGACAAGGCCGTCAACACCGACCAGAACGCGATGCTTTGCACCATCGGCATGGCTGAACCGTCTTTGGCTGCACCGAGCCACAAGCCCGTGGCAAAAGCTGCAGCCATCATTAAGAAGCCGCCTAAGGCAGAAGCTGCGCCAGCCGCTTTGGGAAAGGGTCCCACCGCACCGCTTTGACCACAGGGCTGGTGTATGCCGTGGGCCAAGATGAACAAATAAAACGGCCCCATCAAGCCGGTCAGGCTTTGCCAGCCCAACCATGCATTGAGAGCCATCCAGCAGCCCCCCACCAAGCTGAATGCGCCACCGATGGCCACTGTGTGCGCTACGCCGTAGCGAGCCAGCAAGCGTCGGCACAACACCGTGCCCAGCAAATACGTGAAGGCCATCGAGAAAAGCAACAAGCCATATTGCCAACGCGCCAAGCCCAGCAAGTTGATGAAGACAAATGAGGATGAAGCCAAGAAGGTAAAGAGCCCGCCGTAAGAGCCCAGCGACACGCAAGTGAATGCCACAAACGTGGGGTGTCGCACGATGTGCCACCACGTGTTTGCCAAGACCTTGAGGTGCAGCGCGTGTGGGTTTTTTCGGTGCACGGTTTCTTTGAATTTCCAAGCCACCAATGCAAGGGCAATGGCACCAAAGCCCATGACCAAACTCAGTGCGGCGTGCCAGCTGAACAGGTCGGTTAACAAGCCACCCAAAGGTGCACTGGCACAGGCCAAGATGCCTAAGCCGGTCAGCGCCTTAGACATCACGCCTGCGCCTGTTTCGGGTGTGTAGAGGTCGCGCACGATGGCGCGAGCGCACATCACCACCGCGCCCATGGCAGCGCCTTGCAGCGCACGCCAAACGATGAGCTCGTGCATGCTGCTAGCTAACACGCAGCCCAAGCCTGCTAGGGTGAACGTGGCCAAGCCGTACAACAAAATAGGACGACGGCCAAAGCGATCCGACAGCGGGCCCCACACCAGCTGCGAGGTGCCGAAGGCCAAGAGCAACGCACTGAGTGTGAGCTGCACCTGAGACAGCTCTGCACCAAACTCCGCCTTGATCGCGGGCAGGGCGGGCAAATACAAATCCGTGGCCACGGGCTGAATGCCCAGCAGCATTGACAGCAAGACGATGATGAGTGTGGGTGACATCAACGACCGCGCAAAAACAGCGCGTCGAGCTCACGCATAGACAGCTGTCGCCAAGTGGGGCGGCCGTGGTTGCATTGGTCTGAGCGCTCGGTCACTTCCATTTGGCGCAGCAAGCCGTTCATTTCGTCGATGGTGAGCTTGCGGTTGGCACGTACCGCGCCGTGGCACGCCATGGTGGCCAGTAGTTCGTTGCGTGCGCGTTGCACCACGGTGCTGGCATCGTGCTGGCTCAACTCGGCCAACACGCTTCGCGCCAGTGCCACAGCATCGCCTTGTGCCAAGGTGCTGGGCACGGCACGCACCGCGAGTGTTTTACTCGACAGGGTGGAGATTTCTAAACCGAGTTCTTGCAATGCTTCTGCACAAGCTTCGGCAGTCGCCACCTCTTGCACGGTGGCGGGGAAGGTGGCGGGAATCAGCAGCGGTTGGCTGCTGATGCGCTGCGCGTCAATTTGTGTTTTGAGTTGTTCGTACACGATGCGTTCGTGCGCCGCATGCATGTCGACTAGCACCAAACCTTGTGCGTTTTCGGCCAAGATGTACACGCCATGCAGCTGGGCGATGGCTTTGCCCAAGGGCCAAGTTTCGGGTGCTGCATCTTGCAGCGAAGGCGCTGAGGTGCTGTTGGCGCTGAGGGCGTTGAAGGCCGCGTCAGTTGCAAAACTTTGAGTGGGGTACTCTTCGGCGGGCAGACCTGAGCGCGGCGTGGACTGCCACAGCGCACCCATATCTGCCACGCGCGTGCCAGCCAAAGGCATGGCGGCTTGCTGCCAATTGGCGTTAGGCCAACCGAGGGGTGAGGATGAAGATGTTGCGCCCAACGTATTGGCGGCAGCGGAAAATCCAGCCACGCCAGAAGCGCCAGACGTACCCGCCATCGGCAACTCATGGTTTTGTAGCGCATTGGCCATGAGCATGTTGGCGCGCGGCACAGCCAAAGCGTTTTCAACCGCGTGTCGCACCGCTTGGTGCACCTCACGGCCATCGCGAAAGCGCACTTCGATTTTGGTGGGATGCACGTTGACGTCGACACGCGTAGGCTCAATCTCCACGTACAAGGCATAGATGGGTTGGCGGTGACCGTGCAACACATCTTCATAGGCGCTGCGTGCGGCGTGCGTGATGACTTTGTCGCGCACATAGCGGCCGTTCACGTAGGCAAACTGATGGTCAGCGCGTGAGCGGGCAGCGTCTGGAATGCCCGCGCGGCCCACCACCGTGACATTGCCCGATTGGTAATGCACAGCGACCGAGTTTTCTAAAAAGTCATCACCCAGCACATCGGCTAAGCGGCGGTCAAGTGAGCGTTGGTACTGAATATTCAGGTCTTCGCCCGATGCGGCATCCATGGCTTGTGCGCGCCATTGCTCCACCAACTTGCCCTCGTGCCAAATGGCAAAGCCCACTTCAGGGCGGGTGAGGGCGTGACGACGCACCGCTTCTACGCAGTGAGCCAGCTCGGTGTTGTCGGTCTTTAAAAATTTTCGGCGGGCGGGTGTGCTGTAAAACAGCTCTTTGACTTCCACTGTTGTCCCTTGGGCGCGGGCGGCGGGTTGCAACTCGCCGCTGCGGCCATCGAGCAGCATGGCGCTGTCCTGGCTTGCCGTGCGCGAGAGTACTGACAACTCAGACACCGATTGAATCGCAGCCAACGCTTCGCCGCGAAAACCCATGGTGCCCACCGATTCGAGTTCGGTGAGGCTGGTAATTTTGCTGGTGGCGTGGCGCTTCAACGCGACTGGCAATTCCGAAGAAGGAATGCCCACGCCGTTGTCTTCCACGCTGATCAGGCGCACACCACCGGCCAACAAGCGCAGGGTGATCTGTGTGGACCCCGCGTCGAGCGCGTTGTCCACCAGTTCGCGCACGACGGACGCAGGTCGTTCAACCACCTCGCCAGCGGCGATTTGGCTGATCAGTTCGTCTGGGAGTTCGCGGATGGCGCGTGGGGGTTGGGTAGCAGGGTGCACAGGCTCATTTTAGAGGCAGGGATAATGCACGCCATGGAACTTATTACCTTCTTGATCGACTTCATCCTCCACGTGGACCGCTATTTGGAAGCCTTTGTGCAAGCCAACGGCACATGGGTCTATGCCTTGCTGTTTCTCATCATCTTTGTCGAGACCGGTTTGGTGGTGATGCCGTTCTTGCCAGGCGACTCGCTGCTGTTTGTGGTGGGTGCCATGTGCGGCGTGGGCTTGATGGACTATGGCTTGTCCGTGGCTCTGCTGCTCACGGCGGCGGTGGCGGGCAACCAAACCAACTACACGATTGGCCGCTTCTTTGGACCCAAGGTGTTTGCGTGGGAAGACTCCAAGTTTTTCAACCGCCGCGCTTTTGACCAAGCCCATGCGTTTTACGAACGCTATGGCGGCGTGACCTTGATCGCCGCGCGCTTCATGCCCTTTGTGCGCACCTTTGCGCCCTTTGTGGCCGGCGTGGCGCAGATGACGCGTCGCAAGTTCACCTTCTTTGACGTCACGGGTGGCGCGTTGTGGGTGGGCGGCATCGTGACGGCGGGTTACTTCTTTGGCAACATCCCATGGGTCAAAACCCATTTGGACAAAATCATTTGGGCGATGATTTTTATTCCGGGTGCCTTGGCCATTTATGGCTCGTGGAAAGCCTCACGCTCAGCGCAAATTAAAGCTGATTAAAACCCGCGTTCTTCGCGGCGCATATCGCGCAGCATGAACAAGTACAGACTTTCCACCTTCTCACGTGCCCAAGGTGTTTTGCGCAAAAACTTGAGGCTGGAGCCCACACTCGGGTCATGCGTGAAGCAGCGGATGTTGATGCGATCGCCTAAGCCTTCCCAGCCGTAATAGTCAGCCAGCTCGGTGACGATTTTTTCCAACGTCATGCCGTGTAGCGGGTTTTTGGGTTGTGCGGGTGTGTCGGTCATGGTGTGAGGTCTGAAAGGTTTGACACGGCGTCGAGCAAACGTGCGATTTCTTCGTCTGTGGTGGTGGTGTGCGCTGAAATTCGCACAACATTTGCTAACCCCCGCGCCCGCATGTCGAGTGGCGTGAAGGCCGTGCCGTTGACGGCAACCTCAATCCCTTGTTGGGCTAGGTGTGTTCGCACAGCGTCTGAGGTGAGGTCTTGTGCTGTGAAGGCAATCAAACCAGAAAACTGTGTACCTACATCATGGCTTTGGATATGCGGCATGCGTTGCAAGGCTTCGCGAATCTTGCTGGCTTTACTTTGTACTTGGGTTTGAATCGTGTCTAAACCTTGTACGAGCGCCTCTTGAATCGCTTGCCCTAAACCTAAGCGAGCGGCCATGTTGGCTTCGGATGTTTCAAAGCGCCTTGCATCGTCACGCAGTTGGTACTGACCGTTGATCAGAGGTGTAGAAAAATGGTCCAGCGCCGCAGGTTGAAGCGCTGGAAGAAAACCACGCCGAACATACAACAAACCTGTGCCGCGTGGGCCGCGCAGCCACTTGCGACCTGGTGTGGTGAGGACATCGCAATTCAGTGCACGCACGTCAACCGGCATTTGTCCCACGGCTTGTGCCGCATCCAAAAAGAAGGGGATCTTGGCCGCATGTGCCAAAGCGCCTACCTGTGCCGCGGGCTGAATGAGGCCGCCATTGGCTGGCAGCCATGTGAGTGAAATTAAGCGCACGCGGTGGTCAAGCATGGCTGCCAATTGCGTCAAGCAAACTTCGCCGCTCGGTGTGCTGGGGATTGTTTCAACCGCAGCGCCATCCCGCTGTGCGATGTGCGTCAAGGCTGCGTAGTTGCCGCCCCATTCGCTGCGTCCCACCAAGATGCGATCACCTGGGGCGAAGTGCAGGCAATTCATCACTTCGCGCCAACCACGAGAGTGGCTGTCTGTGAGGGCGATTTCATCGGCATCGCAACTCAAAAGTTGGGCCGCATGTGTGTAAACGGCGGCCAACGCCTTGTGCTGATGCGTCGCCGCACCATACCCACCTAAACGGGTTTCTAGGTGCAAATGCGAGACCATGACATCGACCGTGGATGCCGACATCAGCGATGCCCCTGCGTGATTGAAGTAGGCCAAGGGCTGTACGTTCATCTTAAGTGTTGCGGGTTTTGGCCAACGGTGGATTGCGTGAGAAATAGCGCTCAATGCCTTTCATCAGCGCATCGGCCAAATCGTTTTGGTATTGGGGGCTGACCAAACGTTTCTCTTCTTCGGGGTTGCTGATGAAGGCGGTTTCCACCAACACGCTGGGAATGTCGGGCGCTTTCAACACGGCGAAACCCGCTTGCTCCACGCGGCCTTTGTGCAGTTTGCCAATGTGTTTGATTTGCCCCAGCATGGCGCTGCCGAGTTTGAGGCTGTCTTTGATTTGTGCGGTGGTGCTCATGTCAAGCAGGGCGCGTTGCACGGCGGCATCTTGGCTCTTGATGTTCAAGCCGCCAATCAAGTCGGCTCGGTTTTCTTGCTTGGCCATCCACTTGGCAGCAGCGCTGGAAGCTGCACCATCGCTCAGGGCAAACACGCTGGCGCCTTTGGCTTCGGGGGTTTGAAACGCGTCTGCATGGATGCTGATGAACAAGTCAGCTTGCACCCGTCTGGCTTTTTCCACGCGCTGTTGCAGCGGTACAAAGTAGTCGGCATCGCGTGTGAGGTAGGCCCGCATAGGCAAGTTGCCGTGCTTGGTTTTGATGACGGTGTTGTTGATGCGGTCACGCAAGCGGTGCGCAATTTTCAGCACCACATCTTTTTCGCGTGTGCCGCTAGGGCCTGATGCGCCAGGGTCCTCGCCGCCGTGGCCGGGGTCGAGGGCCACGATGATGAAACGCTCGCTGTTCTGTTGTTGGTTGACCGATGCCGCGGTGGTGATGGGCGCAGACGCGGTGGGTGCCGCAGGCGAGGGCAGCTCGGGTGTTGCGTTGGGCTTGGCCATCAAATCACCCACAGGGTCGGCACGTGTGCCCAATTTAGACGCAGAGGGTGTGGGCGTGGCCGTCATCGACGGCGCATTGAAGGCCGTGCCACCTTTGAGCTTGTCCACAATCAAAGCTTCCAGTGGGTCGGCCACATCAGACGGGTAGAGGTCGAGTACCAAGCGGTGTTGGTACTGGGTGTTGCCTGTTTTAACGGGCAACAAATTGAACACTTGCGGCTTGACCATCTGGCGAAGGTCTAACACCAAGCGCACAGTTTTGTTGGCGTATTGGCCCACGCGCACACCCGTGATGTACGGGTCGTCCGAGCGCACTTTGCCCACCAGTTCTTTGAGGGCAGGGTTGAGCTCAATGCCTTCAATGTCCACGGCCAGACGCGGTGGGTTGGCCACAAAAATGGGCACGGTTTTCAGCGCCGTGTCGCTTTCAATCGTCACGCGTGTGTAGGCCGCAGCGGGCCACACGCGCACGGCCACGATGCTGGCGCCCCAAGCAATGTCGGCACTGCCCAAGAGCAATGCGAGCGAGCCGCCTTGAAGCAAGCGGCGTCGATCAATACCTCGAGGTGCTTGAGGATGCACTGGGTCGACGTGTGGCTGCGTCATGCCAGCAACTCCTGCCCGCGCGCGGTGAGGGCGCTGACGCGCACTTGGCGTTGCTCGGTGTCATCCACTTGGATGTCGAGTTCAAGGTCTGGCGTGGGCATCACGCCTGCGGCGTTTTGCGGCCATTCGCACAGTTTCAGACCTGCGCTGGCGAAGATGTCACGAAAGCCAGCGTCTTCCCACTCGCGTGGGTCGCTGAAACGGTAAAAGTCAAAGTGCCACACCTCGCCCGCATTCACGGTGTAGGGTTCAACCACGGCATAGGTCGGGCTTTTGATGCGGTCCTCGACGCCCAAGGCGCGCAGCAGGTGGCGCACAAAGGTGGTTTTGCCTGCGCCCAGGTCGCCATGCAAGGCGATGCAAGCATTCAGGTTGGCGCGTGTCAATGCGGCGGCCAGCTGCGTGGCAAACGCAGCGGTGGCGGCTTCATCGGGCCAAACCAGAGTTTTTACAATGGGCGAAATAGTCAAAGGTGTCCGTTGTCAATCGATTACAAATTGTTGCTCACGCAAATTCAGGCTCTAGGGCAAACACTGGGATTTTCGCAAATTGCGGTGGCCCCTTTGGACCTGTCCTCGGCCGAGCCACATTTGCAACATTGGCTGGCCCAAAACTTCCACGGCAGCATGGACTATATGGCCCGTCATGGCATGAAGCGCGCGCGTCCTGCCGAGCTGGTGCCAGGCACCTTGAGCGTGCTGACCGCCCGCATGAACTACCTGCCGCGCGACACCACCGAGGGCTGGCAAGACGCCGAGTGGCAACGCTTGCGTAACCCTGCTGAGGCCGTGGTGTCGGTCTACGCCAGAGGGCGCGACTATCACAAGGTGCTGCGTAACCGGCTCGACACCCTGGCTCAGCAAATTGACGCATTGCTGGCTGATACCTTGAAACCCAGTGGTTTTGAATACCGCGCCTTCACCGACTCAGCGCCTGTGATGGAGGCCGAGCTGGCCACACGCAGTGGCCAAGGCTGGCGCGGCAAACACAGCTTGGTGCTCAACCGCGAAGCGGGCTCGATGTTTTTCTTGGGCGAGATTTTCCTGAATGTGGCCTTGCCTGCGTCCGAACCCACCAGCGCACACTGCGGCCAATGCACCGCTTGTATGGATGTGTGCCCCACGCAAGCCATCGTGGCCGAAGGCTTGGTCGATGCGCGCCGTTGCATTTCGTATTTAACGATTGAGCACGACGGCGCCATCGACGAAGCACTGCGCCCTTTGATGGGCAACCACATCTACGGCTGCGATGACTGCCAACTGATATGCCCTTGGAACAAGTTTGCTCAAAGCTCTAGCTTGCCCGACTTCGATGTGCGTGCTGGCTTGGTGGGGCAGGGCATGGCGCGCTTGTTGGCGTGGACCGAAGCAGAGTTTTTGCGTTACACCGAAGGCAGCCCCATTCGTCGCATTGGCCATGTGCGCTGGTTGCGTAATTTGGCCGTGGCTGCAGGCAATGCACTGCGCCAAGCCGACGATGCAGCGCTACGCGCTGCGTTGCAAGCGCACCTCACGCACCCGAGTGAGGTGGTGCGGGAGTGCGTGGAGTGGGCGCTGACGCAAGGCCTAATCGGAGCTTAGGTCTTGCGTTGCGGCTTACTGCATCGGAAAAAATTTCAATATGACCGTCACAAGTACGACAAGAAATAAGGTTTCTAACACCATCAGAACGACAGGTCTCCACCCCACACTTTGTATGTCTTTCAAGTGAGTCTTCATCCCAATCGCTCCCATGGATGCAACCAAGAACCACCGAGATAGAGTACTGCCTCCCTCTACAACCAACGGCGGCAAAAAATGAAGACCATTCGCAATGACAAGAATTGCAAAGACGATGGCAAAGCCAGGAAGAAGCGGCGGATGTGCTGCAATTGCAACAGATTGTTCGCTATATGACTCTGGTAATTTAAGAGGCAAGATTCTCGTTAACCATGCTGCAACGACGATGACAGGAACCAACATGGCCACACGCATGAGCTTAATCAATGTGGCTACATCGCCCGTTTCTGCGCTCATGCTATAGCCGGCGCCCACAACCTGTGCAACATCATGGATCGTTGCACCAAGAAAAAAACCGGCTAATTTGGCGTTGAATCCCATCCAATTCGCAAACATTGGATAAATCACCATCGCTAGCGTGGACAGCGTGCTTACGCTGATAACGACAAACAACGTGGCGCGATCCTTGTGTGGATGTTGAGGAAATGCTGCTGCAATAGCCATTGCGGCTGACGCACCACATATGCCAACAGACCCTCCAGATAAAAAACCAAAAAAAGGCTGAAATCCAAATAGTCGCGACACCAGTACGCCAAAGGCGATGGTTGAAGCCACAGTTAACACAACCATCACAACCGGCATCCATCCAAGTGCCTGAACTTGACCAATCGTAATTTTCAGACCTAGTAGCGCAACTCCCCAGCGCAGAATTTGACGGGCAGCAAAATCAATTCCTGACTTACAGCGGCCTTCCTCAGACAAGAAGTTCACACTCATGCCTAAGAGCAAGGCAAACAGCATTACAGGTGCTTGATAGTGCTCCGCCAGAAACAAGGCCGCTATCGCGACCAGCGTAACCATGGCCAACCCAGGCCACAGTCTTAATAGATGTGGCAAACCTAACATCATGATTTAAGACTTTGAAGTAGATGATCTTGGAATTGTTCGCGCAGGCGATGCTTGAGTATTTTTCCAGTTGCACCCAAAGTGATTGCATCGACAAACACCACGTCATCTGGTGTCCACCAATTGGCGATTTTCCCTTTGTAAAAGGCAATTAGTTCATCACGATCTACGTGGGCATCAGGTTTTTTAACCACAATGAGCAATGGGCGTTCGTCCCATTTCGGGTGCCGAGCGGCAATGCAAGCAGCCATTGCCACTGCGGGATGCGCCATGGCAATGTTTTCCAAATCGATTGAGCCAATCCACTCTCCGCCTGACTTGATAACGTCCTTGCTTCGATCGGTGATGTTCATAAAACCATCAGCGTCGATGGTGGCTACATCACCAGTGGGAAACCAGCCATGCCCAGCAGCGTCGTGAACTATAGGCGTTTCATTCTCGTTTCCCATGTACTTAGCTACCACCCATGGACCGCGCACGAGTAACTCGCCAGAGGTTTTGCCATCCCATGGCATTTCTTGGCCATGCGTATCTACGATCTTCATGTCAATGCCAAATACGGCACGCCCTTGCTTAGCTTGCACATCGCGGCGTTGCGAGAGAGGCCAATCCAATTGGGATCCCTTGAGAATGCCGACTGTGCCTATGGGGCTGAGTTCTGTCATTCCCCATGCGTGAATCACTTGAACACTATAGGTATCTTCAAAGGCCTGCATCATGGCCGGGGGGCAAGCAGAGCCACCGATGATGGTTCTGCGCATTGACGTGAAGTGCAAATTTTTGGCTTGCACATGCGACAGTAAACCTTGCCAAACAGTGGGCACGCCTGCCGATAGGGTGACGCCCTCTGCCTCGAACAACTCATAGAGAGATTGGCCGTCCAAGCCAGGTCCTGGCAGCACCAGCTTGGCTCCTACCATGCACGCTGAGTAAGGCAGGCCCCAAGCATTTACATGGAACATTGGGACGACAGGCAAGATGGTATCCCTCGCGGAGAGGTTAAGCGCATCGGGTAAGGCTGAAGCGTAGGTGTGTAAGACCGTAGATCGGTGGCTATACAAAACCCCTTTGGGGTGACCAGTTGTGCCACTTGTGTAGCAAAGGCTTGAGGCTGCGTTTTCGTCTAGGTGAGGCCAGACAAAGTCACCATCAAACGTGCTTAACAAGTCTTCGTAGCAAAGTAGATCGGGAATGCCGCTGTTCTCTGGCATATGCGCGCGATCGGTCATGAGCACAAAGTGTTTGATCGAAGGCAGCTTAGTTGCCACGGCCGCTACTAAGGGCAGGAATGTTGCGTCAAAGCACAGAATCTGATCTTGTGCATGCTCCACGATCCAAGCAAGCTGATCTGGATGCAGTCGGGGGTTAAGCGTGTGCAAGACAGCGCCCATGCCTGAAACACCGTAATACAGCTCCAGATGGCGATGGCCATTCCAAGCTAGTGTGGCCACGCGTTGACCAGATGAGACGCCCAGATTGGTCATGGCTTGCGCTACGCAACGTGATCGCTTAGCCAAATCCTGATAGCTATAGCGGTGGATGCCACCTTCGACTAATCTTGAAACAACTAATTGGTCCCCATGATGACGTTCGGCATGAAGAAGCAATGAAGAGATCAGCAGCGGTTGCTGCATCATTTGACCTAACATAAGTACCTGCTAATAATTGAATGAGCACAAATCTTCACTTGCGACGTACAGACGTCGAAAGTGAGGGCTATCAAAAAATGGGAAAGTAAATCAGTTCAGCTGAATGCCGAACTGCTTGACGATGGTGGCGTTGCGTTCAAAGTCATTTTTTACAGACTGAATCAACTGTTGCTGACTCCAATCTTCTGCAGACTCAAAGCCTGTAGCAAACATGCGGCCGCGAAACTTTGGATTGTTTGCAACATTGCGAACAGCGTTGTGAATTTTCTCTTGCACATCAGTAGGAACGGCAGAGGAAACGACCACACCCAACCAGTTTGAGAAATTCAGTTCGGGGTAGCCCAACTCTGTCAAGGTCGGTACATCAGGCAGTTGGCTTAAACGCGATTTGGTTGCCACTGCATATGGTTGGAGTTTGCCTGCTGCAATCAAATTTCGAGAGGTAGCGATTCCATCAAACATGAGAGGAATTTGACCGCCCATCACTTGTGCCAAAGCCGGGGGGGAGCCCTGAAAAGGAACATGTTGAAGATCAAGCCCCAGTTTTTGGTTGAGGATCATGCCAGCGTAGTGCGAGATCGTGCCAGTGCTGTAAGAGGCGTAGCTCAAATTACCATGATTTTTTTTGGCATACGACACGAATGACTGGAAGTCCTTGGCGGGCACGTTTGGTGCCCCAACCATGACAAGGCTGGATCGCGCGATGATGCCAATAGGGCGCACGTCTTTGAGCGGATCAAAGCTTGTCTTCATGACGTGTGGAATTTCTGTGAGCACATTGCTTGCCGTCACCATGAGCGTTAGTCCATCCGCGGGGGCGCTGCGCATAGCCTGTATGGCAATGCCTCCTCCTGCGCCTGGGCGATTGTCAATAATCATGGGTTGTCCTACGTCAGCAGCCAGCTGGTCAGCTAGCATGCGTGCAATCACATCCATTGTCCCACCTGCAGGAGCTGGCACCAGTATTCGAACGGGCTTGTCGGTCCAAGCCGTTGCTGGTAATGCAATCAATCCTCCCAAAATACCCATCAGCACTTGGCAACCTATGGCCTTTAAGTTCGCAGTCATTCGCATGTTGTCTCCTCGTTTATTCAGATTTATCTAGGATCTTTGACCGATCCGGTTGAAATACTTACGAAGACCGGATTGTTCTCAAAGAGTGTTCGACTGACTTATCAATTCACGACAATCGCTTGTCTTTATGCGACTTTCAGGGTTCACACCTAGCTGCTTCAAACCGTGTTCTTGGCGCGCATCTCAGTTGGCGAGCATTCAAACTGAGTGGTAAACCAACGGGTGAATGAGCTGAGATTAGAGTACCCCAATTGCTCGGCCACACGCCCCATGGAATGTGTGGTGTTGACAACATAACGTTGTGCTAGCTCTCGGCGTACATCATTCAGTACCTGCGAAAAACTCAGCTCCATTTCATCTAGTCGCCTTTGCAACGTGCGAACGTTGATGCCTAAACCCGAGGCAATTTGCTCCACGCTGGCACGCCCCATTGGCAAGAGAAGATAGGCTGAACGTCTCACATCAAGCAATATTGAGTTTTGGCCAGCTTTTGGGATCGCATCTATGAAAGATTGTGCGTAGCTAGCCATGGCAGCATCTGCATGCGCGTTGGGCTTGTCCATATCTGACTTGAGACATGTCAGTCCATTGAAGTCGCTGTCAAAGTGCAATGGGCAGCCTAGGTAGCGTCGGTAGGCATTCAACTCGGTCTTTGCTGAATGAGTGAAGTGTGCAGAAACGGGGCGCCAGTGTTCCCCAAGGATGGCGCGAAAAATCAGCATCAGAACTCCGACAGCCATTTCTGTGGCTTGTTGGTTGCCCAAAGGAGTATCAGTCATCAGCTCTTCCCGAATCAGGGTGTGCTTGCCGACATCCTCAATGTGCATGCCTAAAGCTTCATTCAGCAAATGTCGGTATTGCGCGATGGTGTGTAGCGCCATTCGTGTTGAGGGCTGGTGGGTGAGTAATAAGCTAATTGGCCCAAAGTCTGACAGCAGGCGAGCCTGTGCCATTTGAAAGCCAAACGTGCTGCACCCGCTCTCATTGGCGGACATCTCTAGTAAGGCTACTGCGCTTTGAAATGGGATCAATTGGGTCGGCGATTGCAGCATCTTTTGCGTTAGCCCAACCTTGCGCAACAAAGGTTGAGGGTTCAATCCAACGCCTTTAGCGACTTCGCCGTAGTGTGAAAGTACAGCTGCGCGTACCTGCAAAACATTTTGATTTTTCATTGCGATGTCTCTCTTCTCGCTGAGATCGGCGTCCTGTCGATCTTTGTGGTTGTCAGCAAATGCTAATTCAAAGTCATGAACTGGTAAATATGTAAATCCATGACGAATCTAAATTACACGTATCAAATTCAAATCAGGAGACTAGAAGATGGCAAAAGTCGTGACTTTTTCACAAGTTGGAGGTCCCGAAGTCTTGCGGTACATCGATTCAGATGTCGCTGAACCTGGGGTGGGGCAAGTTCGCTTGCGACAAGTTGCAGCAGGTTTGAACTTCGCTGATACCTATTTTCGAAACGGCACCTACCCTGTGCCACTGCCAAGCGGTATGGGCGTTGAAGGGGCGGGCGTTGTCGAGGCTATTGGTCCAGACGTCACGCAGGTGAAGGTGGGTGACCGAGTGACTTACACAGGCTTCATCAACACATTGGGTGCATACAGCACAGAACGCTTGGTTCCAGCATCCTCGCTGATGAGGCTGCCAGATGCAATTTCATTTGAAACTGCGGCTGCCATGACGATGCGTGGCTTGACATCGGCTTATTTGATGCGTCGTATCTATGACTTCAAACCGGGTGACACCATTTTGCTTCACGCGGCTGCTGGTGGTGTTGGTCTCATCGTTTCACAATGGGCAAAGCTGTTGGGTTTGACGGTGATCGGGACCGTTTCAACCGAAGAAAAGTCAGCCATCGCGCGTGCGCATGGCTGTGACTACACCATCAATTACAGCCACGAGGATGTTGCCAAGCGTGTGCGTGAACTGACCAATGGCATCGGCGTCGATGTCGTGTTCGACAGCGTCGGTAAATCGACGTTTCTCTCCTCGCTCGACTCGCTGCGGCGGCGAGGATTGATGGTTTGTGTCGGCACATCAAGCGGGACGATTGATGGTTTCAATCCGAACTTATTGGCGCAGAAAGGATCGCTCTATCTCACTCGACCAGCGTTGGCCGATTACATCTCTGATTCATCGGAGAAAACCGAATTGGCAGGTGAAATTTTCGAACACATTGCGGCAGGGCGCATTCGCATCGAGATAAATCAGCGATACGCATTAAGTGATGCAGTACAGGCTCACCGTGATCTTGAAGCGCGAAAGACCACCGGGTCATCAATTTTTGTCATTTGAGGGGACCTATATGCGTGTTGAACCACTGACGTGCGCTATCGGCGCTGAGCTAATGAATGTCAACCTTGCTGATGCTGTTCGCGATGACGGATTGTTTCAGGAAATCTATGCTGCCTTACTTCAATGCAAGGTGCTGTTCGTCCGCGACCAGACCCTTGAGAAGCTTTCACGCTTGGACCATATGGCCTTCGCTCAAAAGCTCGGGCTGCTAGAAGATCATCCGATGGTGCCTAGCCATCCAGAAGCTCCGGGACTTGTGCAGATATACAAGAACCCTGACAGTCAAATTGATCGCTATGAGAACGCGTGGCACACAGATGGCACCTTTCGTGAAAAACCAGCGCTGGGGTGTGTCTTACGTTGCATCGAATGCCCGCCTGTAGGAGGCGACACCATGTGGGCCAATATGGCGTTGGCCTATGAGAAATTGCCTAGTCGCGTCAAAGAAGAAATCGGTGGTTTGATAGCTAACCATAGCTTTAACTCATCCTTTGCGGCTGCTATGCCTATCGACAAGCGCTTGGCGATGAAGGCGCAATATCCTGACACCGAGCATCCAGTGGTGCGCACCCATCCTGATACGGGAGAAAAAATACTCTTTGTTAATGGATTCACCACACACTTTGTCAATTACCACACAAAGGACAAGGTCCGCCATGGCCAAGATTTCAACCAAGGTGCAGGGGATCTGTTGCAGTACTTGATCAGCCAAGCGTATATCCCGGAATATCAAGTGCGTTGGCGTTGGAAACCTTACAGCGTTGCGATCTGGGATAACCGCAGCACACAGCACTACGCCGTGATGGACTACCCACCTTGCCATCGCAAGATGGAACGAGCTGGCATTGTCGGAACAAAACCTTTCTAACGTTTATTTTTGGAGACACTTCATGCATTTTGTAGACGGACACCTTTTTCCTGAAAATCAGGAAAAACTCATCATCACTGCAGCGCCCTATGGTCCTGAATGGATCCCCTCAGACTACCCTGAAGACATTCCTGTCACCATGCAAGAGCAGATACAAAAAGCTGTGGATTGCTATAACGCTGGAGCTACTGTGCTTCACTTGCATGTGCGCGAAGAAGATGGCAAGGGCAGCAAGCGTTTGTCTAAATTTAACGAATTGATAGCTGGTGTGCGCAAGGCTGTGCCGGATATGGTCATTCAGGTTGGTGGATCTATTTCATTTGCCCCCGAATCTGATGGATCTATTGCCAAATGGCTTTCGGACGATACGCGCCATATGTTGGCTGAGCTTGACCCTAAGCCCGATCAAGTAACGGTCACTATCAATACCACACAAATGAACGTGACCGAACACATGGAAGATGCTGATATTGCGGGTACCTCCATGGCAACGCCTGAAGGTCGACGTGCTTACAGCGAGATGGTCGTGCCTTCTAACCCTGCTTGGTACGAAGAGCACATCCGCCGTTTGAGTGCAGCAGGTATCCAGAGCGCGTTCCAGTTTTACAATCTGAATAGTTTTGAAACGGTCGAGCGCTTAATGCGCCGCGGTGTTTACAAAGGCCCTCTGGTGTGCAACTGGGTCGCTATCAGTGGCGGTATGGATGCCCCCAACATCTACAATTTAGCCAACTTCCTGCGTGCGATTCCCGATGGTACAAATCTCACAGTGGAAAGCAGCATGCGCAACGTGCTGCCAATTAACTTGATGGGCATGTCTATGGGCTTGCATGTACGTTGTGGCATTGAAGACAACCTGTGGAATCAATCGCGCACAGCCAAGATGACGACGGTGGAACAGATTGAGCAACTGGTACGTATCTCGCGTGAGTTTGGTCGTCAGGTTGCCACGGGCAAGGAAGCACGGGAAATCTTAAAAATTGGTGTGTTCTACGACACAGTCGAAGAGTCACTTGCAGCTAATGGCTTCTCGCCCAATCGCAACGGTGCCAATCAAGGCTTTTTGCGAAAATCTGTTTGATGAATACCACTGGACAGTTCGTGCAAGTCGATGCTTATTTCGATTTGATCTGTCCTTGGTGTTGGATCGGTAAGCACTATTTCGAGACAGCTTGCGCTAGGCTGAGCGAGTTAGAGCCCGAGTTGTCTGTCAAAGTACGTTGGCACTCGGTGCAACTGATTCCGCATCTGCCGCCGCAAGGTTTGCCGTATCAGACGTTTTACGAACATCGCCTAGGAAGCTCCGACGCTGTTCGCGTGCGTCAAGCACAGGTGCAAGTCTCAGCAACGCGCGCTGGGCTCACGATTGAATTTGCGCGGATAAAGGTTTTATCTAATACGTGGTTTGCGCACCGTTTATTGGCCTCCGCCGAGCAACAGTTGTCGCTTCAGGCGTTGCAAGCTTTGCAAGAAGCACTGTTCGTCGCCTACTTTGTAGAAGGTCGTGATTTGGGCGATGCCAGCGTATTGAAAAGACTTGCCGAGACGCATGGCGTTGATCAGTCGACCATTGAGTGGTTTGATGAGCCGACAGTCTGGGGTGAACACAGCGGCGTGTCGTGGGTGCCTTATTTTGTGTTTAACAAGGCCGAGGTTTTGTCTGGAGCTCAGGCACCGGAAATTATTTTGTCGACCATGTTACGCAGTGCGGCTCTGGGTCAGGTTCCTCTTGCGTGAGTGTCTTTTTCGGTCTATGCCTAGAAATTCTTTTATCTCTCCCACGGTCTTGATCATTCCTGGCTTGCGAGATCATGTGCCAACGCACTGGCAAACATTGCTTGCTCAACAACTTGCCAAAGTTTGCGTTGTGCCACCGATGGGGCGGGCAGATCTTGACTGCAACAAGCGTGTGTGTGCTATCGAAGCTGCCATGATCGCGATTCAGGGACCTGTGGTGCTTGTGGCTCATAGTGGTGGATGTGTGATGGTGGCGCATTGGGCTCGTACCAGTCAACATGCGCATCGTGTGTTGGGGGCCTTGCTGGCAACACCTCCCGATTTCGAACTGCCCATGCCTGAAGGTTATCCATCTTTGACCATGCTCCAGTCCGGTGGCTGGTTGCCAGTTCCTCGCCAAGTTCTTCCATTTCGTAGTTTGGTTGCTACCAGCACAAATGATCCGCTAGGGCAGCAGGACCGAGTTGTGAAACTGGCCCAAGACTGGGGTAGCGAAATCATCGACCTTGGTGGGGTGGGGCACTTGAATCCTGCTTTTGGTTTTGGTGAGTGGGCTTTAGCAGAAACATTGATTGCACGACTTTCACGGTAACAAGTGATTGATGAATTTTGTTTGGTCAGTTAGGCAAGCTAGCGTCCAAATTTGCAATTTGCGTTTTCATGCGCAGCAAGCTGCATGCGAAGACGGTGCTTGAGTCTTCGGGTTGACTGGTCGAAGAATGGTCACAGGGTTATCCCGTGAACCGAGTGGCATCGTCGCTATTTGGTAAATGAATGTCACGAATTGGTAAATTTGATTTATCCAATTCAAGAAGAATTGCATTCTGAAATTCAAGGCATATCCATCTCTCGAATGGCCGTCCGACTTTCATCAACTTAATTCAACGAGGAGACTTCATGAACAAGAAAATGACACTTTTGGCCGCAGCTGCACTGACCTGCATTGGTGCTGCACAAGCACAATCAACAGGCCCTGCGCCATCGCAAAACAACATCACGATTTACGGTGCGCTTGACGGCGGCGTGCTGAGCTCATCCACCAGCGCAACTATCTATGCTCCCGCGCTCATCTCTGGAACTGCTGATAAAGGTAAGTTCACTGGGTTCAAGGATGGTGGTATCGGTGGTAGCAACGTCGGCATCAAAGGCGAGCGTGATATGGGTAACGGCAACAAAGCCTTTTTTCAATTGCAAGGCAACCTTAAGCTCAATGATGGTGCAACAGGTGGCGCTAACTCGGCGGGTACGACAACCAACTTCAACCAGATGGCTTATGTAGGTATGTCGGGCAAGGCAGGTAATTTGAAACTTGGCCGTCAAGTCGCTCCCATGTATTTCGCCATGGCCAGTACCGATGCGCGTGGTGCTCGCTATTTCGGTTCTACGTTGACAGCACTGGTCGGCATGAATAGCGCCACGAATGCATGGAACGGTGCAGGTGGAGCGATGTTTGGTAATGTTTACAACGACAACTCTGTTAGTTATACCGCCCCGAAATTGGGTGACACCACAATCACTTTGCAGCACGTCTTCGGTAGCACCAATGGTGATATCAGTGCCAACTCTCAGGATTCTGTTACAGCCATGTACAGCGCTGGAGACTTGCGTCTGTCAGGTGTGTACTACACCGGTAAAGGCAACGGTTACAGCTTCGCGACAACAGCAACCGCATCCGGTGGCTTGGGCTATACGGCAGCCAATGCAGGTGCAAGCGGTTTCTCAAACAATGCAAACACCAACCGCCTTATGTCTTTGGGGGCGCTTTACACCACTGGCTTGTGGACCATGAGTGCGGCACTCTTTGATGGAAAAAATCCTGACAACACCAACAAAGTCACAGGCGGTAGTACTCACATGACGGCCTCCGCTTTTGGTCTCGCTTACAAGCTAACCTCAGAGATGACTGTGTCGGGTGGCTACTACAGCCTCAAGGACAAAACCAACGATGGTAATAAGGCGAATCAGACGGCTGTCAGCTTGGACTACACCATGTTTAAAGACACCATCGTTTATGTGCAGGCAGCCAGTACCAGCAACACCGGCAGCAACATGAACCTCAGCCCAATCTTTGGTACACCTGTGGCCGCTGGCAAAGGTAACCATGCCACTATGTTTGGTATGCGTTATACGTTCTGATCGTTCAACATCGCATGATTATTAACTCATGCATTTTTCAAGGTATTGGGGGCCAGTAGGCCCCCTTTTTTATTTGAACGCTAATGAACTTCCGAAGTTATTGAGTAGAAGAATTAACGCTTCAAAGATGATCGAGACAACTACTCAAATTGTCTAATCCTTACAAAACGTTTTATGTCGCTCTTTGCGGTTGTATTCGGACTATTTACTTAGGGACGAGTAACATCAACTAATGGCATTTTTCACTCGTTTCATCCTCGCGCTCTTTGGCATGGCGTTCGCCATTTTTTTTGCCATCGGTGTGTTGTGTTGGCTCGCCTTGTATGTGGTGTTTGCTTGTCTGCGTTGGTTGGCAACAGGCCAAAAGCCACAAGTGCTGATGATGTGGCAACAAATTCAAGCCATGCGCAAAGGCATGCAGTCAGGGCAGGGTGCAAGTTGGGCCAGCTGGTCGCGCACCAGCGATGGCCAATGGCATGAAGCGCACGGGCATGCCCCAGCCAGTGACCGCCACGCCGATGTCATCGAAGACGCGGTGGTGCGCGAAATCCGTGACAAGCCTAGCCTGCGCAAAGACTGAACGTTTTTGGTTATCGTGCGCTGGACTGCATAGAAGTCAACGCGCGATTCGCCTTGACTGCCTGCCCCAGGTCAATCACCGCCAGCGCGTAGTAGCTGCTCCAGTTGTAGCGGGTCACCACATAAAAGTTGTCGGTGCCTGCCACATAGCTGGGTGGCTCGTCGCCATTGAACAACTCCACCAAAGCCAAAGGGCCGTTGTGTTTTTGCGCTTGCTCGTCTAGCACCGCGCCTTTGGCGGTGAAGTTGCTCACGCTGAACGAGGGCAAGATGTCGGGGGCGAGCAAGGTGGGTTTGTCCAAGCGCGCTTCATCAAAGCTCACGGGGTAGTGCGTGGGCATGCCGGTTTGCCAGCCAAAGGCTTTGAAGTAATTGGCCACCGAGCCAATGGCGTCCACAGGGCTGTTGCGCAAATCAATGCGGCCATCGCCATCAAAGTCCACCGCAAATTTGGCCGCGCTGGAGGGCATGAACTGGGGCCAGCCCATGGCGCCTGCAAAGCTGCCCGTGGCGCTGGCATTGCCTTGGCTGTGTGCTTGCGCTAAGAAGTAGCCCAACTCTGATTTGAAAAACGCTTGGCGCTCAGCCGCGCGAGGGTGTGACGCAGGGAAGTTGAGGGTGAGCGTGGTCAGGGCATCGAGCACGCGGTAGTTGCCCATGTTTTGGCCGTAAAAAGTTTCTACACCGATGATGCCCACAATCATTTCGGCAGGCACGCCATAGGTTTGCTCCGCGCGGGCGAGGTCGCTTTGGTAGGTTTGCCAAAACTGGGTGCCCGCATCAATGCGGCGGCTTTCAATGAAACGCTCGCGATACGCACGCCAGTTTTTGGCGGTGGGCACCGTGGGCGGCAGCACCATCTTGGGCACACCTTTTAAGAACTGTGCTTTGCTGATTTGGTCACGCACCCAAGCTTTGGGTAGCTTGTGTTGTTGAGCCAGCTCATCGGCCAGTGCGATGGCTTCTGTGGTTTTCCCGTAGACAGGGCCGCGCGTAGAGGCTTTGTGGGCCACGGTTTTGTGTGCTTTGGCATGCGCCTTGGCGGTTGCATCGCCTGTAAATGCAGCCATTAGCAACAAGGCGGCGATGATTTGACGTAACGCAAGATTTGTCTGCAAAGCCATATAAAACGGGGATGTATGTGTTTTCACGCAGTGTTTGCAAGGGAAAAAGCAAGGTCACCATGGTAAGCTGACTTGAAGAAAAACCGAGGCAGATGAGATGAGTAAAACAGGCTATTACACGCATCCCCTGTGCATGAAGCACGAGATGGGTGAGGGGCATCCTGAATGCCCAGAACGGCTCAGTGCCATCCAAGATCGCTTGCTCATCAGCGGTGTTGACCTAGGCCTCACCCCGATTGAAGCGCCCGAAGCGCCGCTGGCCGACATCGAGCTGGCGCATGACCGCATGTACATCGCGTCCTTGCGCGGTTTGTCAGACCAACTGGTCGAAGACATCGCCGCAGGTGGCCCTGCTTATGGCCACTTGGATTCCGACACCAACATCAACAGCTACACGTGGAAAGCCGCTTTGGCTTCGGCGGGCGCTGCGGTGGCCGCCACAGATGCGGTGATTGCGGGTGAATTGGCCAACGCGTTTTGTGCCGTTCGCCCACCAGGCCACCATGCCGAGCGGAGCAAGGCGGGCGGGTTTTGTTTTTTCAACAACGTGGCGATTGCCGCCAAATACGCGCTGGAGCGTCATGGCTTGAAGCGCGTGGCGGTGGTGGACTTTGATGTGCACCACGGCAACGGCACCGAAGACATCTTGAGTGGTGACGACCGTGTGCTGATGGTCAGCTTTTTCCAGCACCCGTTCTACCCGCACACTGGTACCGAGAACCCTGCGGCCAATATGCTGAATATTCCTGTGCCGGCCTATACCAAAGGCATGGAGGTGCGTGAGCTGATTGAGACGCATTGGGTGCCGCGCTTAGAAGAATTCAAGCCTGAGATGATTTTCATCAGCGCAGGTTTTGATGCCCATCGCGAAGACGACATGGGCCAAATGGGATTGGTCGAGCAAGATTACGCTTGGATCACCCACCGCTTGCGCGACATTGCCGCACGTCATGCGCAGGGGCGCATCGTGTCCTGCCTTGAAGGCGGCTACGATCTGAGCGCGCTGAGTCGCAGCGTGGAAGCGCATTTGCGCGTGTTGGCTGATATTTAAAAAATGAACGAATTACAAGAATTGTTGCTGGACCTGCAAAGTCCAGCGATTGCGTTAGAGCTTGCCGGTTTGGCGTTGTGCTTGGCTTTGGCTGCGGGCTTGAGCTGGGCCTTGGGGCGTGGCGCCACTGCGCGTGGCTCGATTTTGTTTGGCCGTCGTTTGATTGACGGGGTGTTGTTTCCTGCTTTGGCGTTGGTGTTCACCTATGGCTTGAAGTTGGTGTTGCTCAAAACGCAGCGCGTGTCTGTGCTCAAGGTGGCACTGCCGGTGTTGGTGTCGCTGGTGCTGATCCGTTTGATTGCGCGGGTGTTGGCAGCGGTGTTCCCGCATTCGCGTGGCGCGCGCATCTTGGAACAAGTGGTGTCTTGGCTGGCTTGGGGCTTGGCGGTGCTGTGGGTCACAGGCTTGTGGGGCCCGATGATGGATGAGCTGGATGGTTTGCAGTTCATGCTCGGCAAAACGCGCATCAGCGTGACGCATGTGCTGGAAGTGGTGTTCACCTCGGGCTTTGTGTTGGTGCTGGCTCTGTGGCTGTCGGCCACCCTTGAGCAACGTGTGCTCAATCGCGCGTTTGAAGATTTGTCCATGCGCAAGGTGGCCGCTAACGCCATGCGCGTGCTGTTGCTGGTCATTGGTACTTTGTTTGCCTTGTCCTCGTTGGGCTTTGACTTGACGGCTTTGTCGGTCTTGGGCGGCGCTTTGGGTGTGGGTATTGGTTTTGGTTTGCAAAAGCTGGCGGCCAACTACGTGAGTGGCTTTGTCATCTTGCTAGAGCGCTCACTGCGTATTGGCGACTTTGTGCGCGTGGATGGCTTTGAAGGCCGCGTGACCGACATCAAAACCCGCTACACCTTGGTGCGCGCCAGTAACGGCAGCGAATCGGTGGTGCCCAATGAGTTGTTGCTGACGCAGCGCGTTGAAAACTTGTCGCTGGAAAGCCGTCACCTGTTGCAGACCTGTACCTTTTGGGTCGGGCTGGAAAGTGACGTAGAGCGCGTGCAAGACTTGCTGATTCAGGCCGCACTTGGGGTTGAGTGGGTGCTGTCGCAGCCTGCGCCTCAAGCGCTGCTGGGCGAGGTGGCGCCACAGGGCTTGCGGTTTAATTTGAATTTCTGGATGGAAGATCCAGTCAATGGCCAATCGTTGACGCGTTCTCGTGTCAATATTGCGGTGCTGAGTGCCTTGCGAAAGGCTGGTGTGGTGCTGGTGCATTCCCCACAAGAAGTGGTTTTGCGCCATCCCGCTTAAGTTTTACCTAGGGACTTCCCTAGAAAAGCACGGTCGTTCGATAAAATCCGTACATTGATCTCTACAATGTTACGTTTACGTAAACGTCAATCTGTTTAATTCTAAAAATTGGAGCTTTTGCCATGAAAGTTTTGGTCGCTGTCAAACGCGTGGTGGACTACAACGTCAAGGTCCGCGTGAAGTCGGACAACTCGGGCGTTGACATTGCCAACGTCAAAATGAGCATGAACCCGTTTGACGAGATCGCGGTGGAAGAAGCCGTGCGCCTCAAAGAAAAGGGCGTGGTCACGGAAGTGATCGCTGTGTCTTGCGGCGTGGCTCAATGCCAAGAAACATTGCGTACCGCCATGGCCATCGGCGCAGACCGTGGCATCTTGGTGGAGACGGCTGAAGAGCTGCAGCCTTTGGCCGTGGCCAAGCTCCTCAAAGCTTTGGTGGACAAAGAGCAACCAGGCTTGGTGATCTTGGGCAAACAAGCGATTGACGATGATTGCAACCAAACTGGCCAGATGTTGGCGGCGTTGGGTGATATGCCCCAAGCCACATTCGCTTCCAAAGTGGAAGTGGCGGGCGACAAAGCCAGCGTGACCCGCGAAGTCGATGGTGGTTTGGAAACCATTTCCATCAGCCTGCCAGCGGTCATCACGACCGACTTGCGTTTGAACGAGCCACGCTACGTGACCTTGCCCAACATCATGAAGGCCAAGAAGAAGCAGCTCGATGTGTTCAAGCCCGAAGACCTTGGGGTGGACGTGAGCCCCCGCATCAAGACCCTCAAAGTGGTGGAGCCTGCCAAGCGCAGCGCGGGCATCAAGGTGGCGGATGTGGCCACTTTGGTGGACAAGCTCAAGAACGTGGCCAAAGTTATCTAAGAATAAGACGGAGCAAAGAACATGACATCCCTCGTTATTGCAGAACACGACAACGCCAGCATCAAAGGCGCCACCTTGAACACCGTCACAGCCGCAGCTGCCATTGGCGCTGACGTGCATGTGCTGGTGGCTGGCCACAACGCAGGCGCAGCCGCTGCTGCTGCTGCGCAAATCGCTGGCGTGAGCAAAGTGATTCACGCCGATGGCGCCAGTCTTGAAGTGGGCTTGGCCGAGAACGTGGCAGCCCAAGTCTTAGCCATCGCTGGCAACTACACCCACATCTTGTTTCCTGCCACAGCGGCAGGGAAGAACGTGGCCCCGCGCGTGGCCGCCAAGTTGGACGTAGGCCAAATCAGCGACATCACCAAGGTGGACAGCCCAGACACGTTTGAGCGCCCGATTTACGCAGGCAACGCGATTGCTACTGTACAAAGCACAGATGCGGTCAAAGTCATCACCGTGCGCACCACGGGTTTTGATGCAGCGGCTGCCACAGGTGGTGCGGCTCAAATCGAAACCACAGCAGCAGCGACAGACTCTGGCAAGAGCAGTTTCGTGGGCCGTGAAGTCACCAAGAGTGACCGTCCAGAACTGACAGCAGCCAAGATCATCGTCTCCGGTGGTCGCGCTTTGGGCAGCTCAGAGAAGTTTGACGAAGTCATGACCCCACTGGCCGACAAGCTCGGTGCAGCGATTGGTGCAAGCCGCGCTGCGGTGGACGCAGGCTATGCCGCCAACGATTTACAAGTGGGTCAAACTGGCAAGATCGTCGCGCCTCAGTTGTATGTGGCGTGCGGCATCAGCGGCGCGATTCAGCACTTGGCGGGTATGAAAGACAGCAAGGTGATTGTTGCCATCAACAAAGACCCAGAGGCGCCTATCTTCTCGGTGGCCGACTTCGGTTTGGAGGCTGACCTGTTTGTGGCTGTGCCAGAGTTGGTCGCTGCCCTGTAAACACACTTTGAAAAGGCACTCTTCGGGGTGCCTTTTTTGTATTGAATTTTGGAGATATCAAACATGAGTTACATCGCCCCCATCAAAGACATGGTGTTCAACATGGAACACTTGGCAGGCCTCGAACACGTGGCCCAAATTCCTGCGTTCGAAGACATGGGCGTGGAAACCGCCCAAGCCGTGCTCGAAGAATGCGCGAAGTTGAACGAGTCGGTGCTCGTGCCTTTGAACTGGGAAGGCGACAAGAACCCATCGTTCTTCAAAGACGGCCACGTCACCACCACGCCCGGCTTCAAAGAGGCGTATCAGCAGTACTGCGAAGGCGGCTGGCAAAGCCTGCAACACCCCGCCGATTTCGGCGGTCAAGGTTTGCCTAAAACCATTGGTGCTGCGTGCGGCGAAATGCTGAACTCGGCCAACATGAGCTTCGCCTTGTGCCCCATGTTGACCGATGGTGCGATTGAGGCCTTGCTCACTGCTGGCTCTGACGAGTTAAAAGCCACCTACCTTGAGAAACTCATCTCTGGCGAGTGGACCGGCACCATGAACTTGACCGAGCCACAAGCGGGCTCTGACTTGGCTGCTGTTCGCACCCGCGCCGAACCTCAGCCAGACGGCACCTACAAAGTGTTTGGCACCAAGATTTACATCACCTACGGTGAGCACGACATGGCCGAGAACATTATCCATTTGGTGTTGGCCCGTGTGCAAGGCGCGCCCGAAGGCGTGAAGGGCATCAGCTTGTTTGTGGTGCCGAAATTTATGGTGAACAAAGATGGCTCATTGGGCGCACGCAACGACGTGCACTGCGTGAGCATCGAGCACAAGATGGGCATCAAAGCCAGCCCCACAGCCGTGTTGCAGTATGGCGACCATGGCGGCGCAATTGGTTTCTTGGTCGGCGAAGAAAATCGTGGACTCGAATACATGTTCATCATGATGAACGCCGCGCGTTACGCCGTGGGCGTGCAGGGCATTGCGATTGCCGAACGTGCTTACCAAAAGGCGGTGACGTTTTCTCGTGACCGCGTGCAAAGCCGACCCGTGGACGGCAGCATGAAAACCAGCGCCCCCATCATTCACCACCCCGATGTGCGCCGCATGTTGATGACCATGCGCGCCTATACCGAAGGCTGCCGCGCCATGGCCACCGTGGCTGCTGCTGCGTATGACGCGTCGCATCACCACCCAGATTCCGATACGCGCAAAGACAACTTGGCGTTTTACGAGTTCTTGGTGCCGCTGGTCAAAGGCTTTAGCACTGAGATGAGTTTGGAAGTCACCAGCCTTGGCGTGCAAGTGCACGGCGGCATGGGCTTCATCGAAGAAACCGGTGCCGCGCAGTACTACCGCGATTCCAAAATCTTGACGATTTACGAAGGCACCACCGCCATTCAAGCCAACGACTTGATCGGCCGTAAAACCGGCCGCGATGGTGGCCAAACCGCCAAAGGCATTGCCGCGCAAATCGCCAACACCGAAGCTGATTTGCTCAAGAGCGGCAGTGCCAATGCCAAGGCGATGGCCGCACGTTTGAAAGCGGCGCGCGAAGCCTTCTTGAGCGTGGTCGACTTCGTCGTGGCAGGCGCCAAAGCCAGCCCCAACGCTGTGTTTGCAGGGAGCGTGCCTTACCTCATGCTCACCGGTAATTTGGTGGCCGGTTGGCAAATGGGCCGCGCATTGTTGGTGGCTGAGGCTGAACTGGCCAAGGGCAATGAAGCGGTGTTCATGCAATCCAAAATCACCACCGCGCGTTTCTACGCCGACCACATCCTCACCAAAGTGCCAGGCATGCGCGACAGCATCGTGGATGGTGCAGACAGCGTGACTGAGTTGGCGCTCGACGCCTTCTAAGTTTTTAGGTTCGCTCAATTCAAAACCATCATCAGGGCACTTCACGTGCCCTGAACTTTCTCAAGGGCCAGATATGTCGCGTTTACCTCCGGTGTTGCAATCGCTCAAGTTCCCTGTCATTGCGTCTCCGCTGTTCATCATCAGCAACCCCAAGCTGTTGATTGCGCAGTGCAAAGCGGGTGTGGTGGGCTCTATGCCTGCGCTCAATGCGCGTCCTGCTGAACAGTTGGAAGAATGGTTGATTGAAATTACCGAGGCACTGGCCGCTCACAACCGTGAACACCCAGACCAACCCGCTGCGCCATTTGCCATCAACCAAATCGTCCACAAGAGCAACGACCGTTTAGAACACGACATGGCTTTGTGTGTGAAGTACAAGGTGCCGATCATCATCACGTCGCTCGGCGCGCGTGAAGACATCAACGCCTCAGCGCACAGCTACGGCGGCATCGTGCTGCACGATGTCATCAACAACAAGTTTGCCAAGAAGGCGATTGAAAAGGGCGCGGACGGCCTGATTGCCGTGGCCGCTGGCGCAGGTGGCCATGCGGGTGTGAAGAGCCCGTTTGCCTTGATCCAAGAAATTCGTGAATGGTTTGACGGCCCTGTGGCCCTGAGCGGTTCGATTGCCACAGGCGCTGCGGTGTTGGCTGCGCAAGCGATGGGCGCAGACTTTGCCTACGTGGGCTCCGCCTTCATCGCGACCGACGAAGCGCGTGCTGCGGATGACTACAAGCAAGCGGTGGTGGATGGCACGTCGGACGACATCGTGTTGAGCAATTTGTTCACGGGCGTGCACGGCAACTACTTGGCACCTTCGATTGTCAAAGCCGGCTTAGACCCTGAACACCTGCCCGAGAGCGACCCCAGCCAAATGAATTTTGGGGGCGGTGCACAAAAGGCCTGGAAAGACATTTGGGGCTGTGGCCAAGGTATTGGCGCGGTGAAGGCCGTGGTGCCTGCGGCTGAGTTGGTGGCGCGTTTGAAGCGTGAGTACCAAGCGGCCAAGCAGCGCTTCACGGCCTAAGTCATGCACAAAGAGTGAAGACCAAAAAATAGCCGCTTTTCAGCGGCTATTTTTTTGAGGCGAGAGGGCGGGCTTCGTTTAAAAAAAACACAGCCCTCCGTGCGCTCGCATTAGCGCAAGACCAGCACCGGCACGCTGGCGTGTGTCAGCACTTGTTGTGTCTCGCTGCCCAGCAGCAAGCGCTTGATGCCACGGCGGCCGTGTGAGGCCATCACGATCAAATCGGCTTTGTGCTTTTTGGCGGCGGCAATCAGCGCGTCAGACACGATGTCAGACTTCACGACCACGGCCTTGGTGGTGACACCTTTGGCTTTGGCAGCTTTGACCACGGCATCCAACACTTTTTGTGCGCCGTCGGTCCAACCTTTTTCAATTTTTGAAATTTCAGTGGCGGTCAAAGGCAAAGAGCCTTCAAAGTAGCTTTGTGGGTAACGTGGCGTGACTTTGACGGCAATCAATTCAGCGCCGCTCAGCGCGGCCAATTCGATGGCGCTTGAGATGGCTTTTTTGGACAAAGTAGAGCCGTCGGTGGCTACCAGAATTCGTTTGTACATAAACTGCTCCTTTTGTTGATTTCGACCAAAGCTTAACGTATGTCGTGCGTTTTGTGTTGATGCACGTCAAGTTCTGGTTCGTCCAAGCCGTTAGGCTACACCCCTTATGCATTCAGATACATCCAAGGTTGAGCTGCTCGACGACCGCCAAGAGTGGTTGCGTTTTAGTCAACCGCACAAGCCCACGCTCCATGGTTCAGATGACTGCTGGGATTCGCATGTGGTGATCCAAGGCATGCACTGTGCGGCTTGTGCTTTCACTGTGGAAGAAGCGCTCATGTCGGTGCCGGGCGTGCAATCGGCCGAAGTCAATGCGGCCACGCATCGCGCCAAAGTGGTGTGGTCTGCCGCACAAGTGAAGCCGTCGGCGTGGATGGCAGCCATTGCCAAAGTGGGCTATGGCGCTTTGCCTGCGGCCGATAGCAGCTTGCGCCAAGCGCGGCATGAGGAAAGCCGTCGAGCCCTGTGGCGTTGGTTGGTGGCAGGTTTTTGCATGATGCAAGTCATGATGTATGCCTATCCCGCGTATGTGTCACGCGAGGGCGACATCACGCCTGACATGGTGTTTTTGTTGCGTTGGGCTTCTTGGGTGTTGACGTTGCCCGTGGTGTTTTTCTCGTGCGGCCCGTTCTTTGGCAATGCCTTGCGTGACATTCGCGCGCGTCGCGTGAGCATGGATTTGCCGGTGGCGCTTGGCATGGTGATTACCTTTTTGCTGAGCTCTGTCGCCACGTTTGAGCCTGAAGGTGTGTTTGGTGCCGAGGTGTATTACGACTCGCTCACCATGTTTGTATTCTTCTTGCTAACAGGACGATGGCTAGAACTGCGCGTGCGCGACCGCACGGCGGGCGCACTGGAAGCTTTGATGAACCGTCTGCCCGACAGCGTGGAGCGTCAATTGCCCTCAGGTGAGTTTGAGCGCGTGGCCGTGCGTCGTGTGATGGTGGGCGATGTGATTCGTGTGCTGCCGTCTGAAAGCTTTCCTGCCGATGGCGTGATTTTGCAAGGCCAGACCTTGGCCGATGAGGCGTTGCTCACGGGTGAGTCACGCCCGCAGTCGCGTGGCGTGGGCGACACGGTGGTGGCGGGCAGCCACAACCTCAGCGGCATCGTGACGGTGCGTGTGGTGCAGGTGGGCGAGGGCACGCAGTTCTCGCAAATCGTGTCGTTGATGGAAAACGCTTCGCTGCAAAAACCACGCTTGGCGCAATTGGCGGATCGCATTGCCAAGCCATTTTTGATCGGTGTCTTGGTATTGGCGGCACTCTCAGCCGTCTATTGGTGGCCGACCAACCCAGGGCACGCCTTGATGGTGGCGGTGGCGGTGCTGGTGGTGACGTGTCCGTGTGCACTGTCTTTGGCCACGCCTGCTGCCATGTTGGCTGCAGCGGGCAACTTGGCGCGTCATGGCGTGCTGGTGCGCAACCTGCAAGCTTTGGAGTCATTGGCTGAGATTGACACCTTGATTTTTGACAAGACGGGCACGCTCACCCAAGACGGCCAGCGCGTGACGCAAGTGATGACGGCAGAGGGTGTGACGCCCGAATACGCCTTGGATTTGGCCGCGGCTTTGGCCAAACATTCACTGCACCCTTTGTCGCGCGCGCTGGTGCAAGCACACGATGAGGCTTCAGGCCGTTCTGTGCTGGATGTTCAAGATGTAAACGAAATGATTGGTCAGGGCTTGGAAGGCCAGCTAGATGGGTGTTTGCGCTTGGGCTCTGCCGCATTTTGTGCGCCAAAAACCAAGGGAATACCCGATAAAGCCGAGGTTTGCCAAGTACACTTGTGCCGTGAAAACGCGTGGTTAGCCAGCTGGCAGCTCTCAGAAGATGTTCGCGCAGATGCGGTGCAAACCGTTCAAGCCCTGAAGCACTTGAACCTTGATGTTTGGTTGCTTTCGGGCGATCGGCCCGAGTCGGCGCAACAGGTGGCGCAGCAGGTGGGCATCACCCGAGCCTTTGGGGCGTGTACCCCGCAAGACAAGCTCTCTCGCATGCAGGCTGCGCAGTCGCAAGGCGCGCGGGTGGCGATGGTGGGAGATGGCCTCAATGATGGCCCTGTCTTGGCCGGTGCCCATGTGTCGATGGCGTTTGGCAATGCGGTGCCCTTGGCTCAGTCCAAATCGGACTTGGTCTTGATGGGCGGCAGCTTGTTGGTGGTGGCGCAAAGCATCAAGTTAGCCAGGCATACCCTGAGGGTGGTTAAGCAAAACTTGGTGTGGGCGGCGGCTTACAACGCTTTGTGCGTGCCATTGGCGGTGGTGGGCTGGTTGCCCGCATGGCTGGCTGGTTTGGGAATGGCGTTGAGCTCGTTGTGGGTCGTGTTGAATTCTTTACGGCTCACGAAAGGATTTTGATGGATATCTTGTATTTATTGATTCCGCTGTCGGTGTTGTTGGTTCTTTTTATCTTGGGCGGCCTCTGGTGGGCCATTCACAAAGGCCAATTTGACAGCGTGGAGCAAGAAGGCGAGCGTATTCTTCGAAACGATTGATTTGAATCAAACACCTGTAGGGGTGATTTGAGGATACTGGTTTGAAAAATGAAAGGTGACCGATGAACTCATCAGAGCAAGCCGTTTACAGCGATACCGTTGTACGGCAGTTTTCCATCATGGCGGTGGTTTGGGGCGTGGTTGGCATGTTGGTGGGCGTGATCATCGCTTCTCAACTGGCTTGGCCCGAACTGAACTTTGGCATCCCTTGGTTGACCTATGGCCGCTTGCGTCCATTGCACACCAATGCGGTGATTTTTGCGTTCGGCGGCTGCGCCTTGTTCGCAACCAGCTACTACGTGGTGCAACGCACCTGTCACACAGTCTTGTTCATGCCCAAATTGGCTGCTTTCACCTTCTGGGGTTGGCAGTTGGTCATCTTGGCTGCAGCGGTCAGTTTGCCTTTGGGTTTCACCCAAGGCAAGGAGTACGCTGAGCTGGAGTGGCCCATCGACTTGTTGATCGCCGTGGTGTGGGTGTCCTACGCGGTGGTGTTCTTCGGTACCGTGGGTACACGCAAGGTCAAACACATTTACGTGGCCAATTGGTTCTATGGTGCGTTCATCATTGCGGTGGCCTTGTTGCACATCGTCAATAGCGCGGCCATTCCTGCGGGCATGATGAAGTCTTACTCTGCTTACGCTGGCGCCCAAGACGCCATGGTGCAGTGGTGGTACGGTCACAACGCGGTGGGCTTCTTCTTGACCGCTGGCTTCTTGGGCATGATGTATTACTTCATCCCTAAGCAAGCAGGTCGCCCTGTGTATTCGTATCGCCTGTCGATCGTTCACTTCTGGGCTTTGATCTTCACTTACATGTGGGCGGGTCCTCACCACTTGCATTACACCGCTTTGCCTGACTGGACTCAGTCCGTCGGTATGGTGTTTTCTTTGGTGTTGTTGGCTCCTAGCTGGGGCGGCATGATCAACGGCATCATGACTTTGTCTGGCGCATGGCACAAGTTGCGCGATGACCCTATCTTGCGTTTCTTGATCGTGTCTTTGTCGTTCTACGGCATGTCTACGTTCGAAGGCCCCATGATGGCCATTAAAACAGTGAATGCTTTGAGTCACTACACCGACTGGACCGTTGGTCACGTGCACTCAGGTGCTTTGGGCTGGGTGGGCTTGGTGTCCATGGGTTCAATCTACTACTTGATTCCTAAGTTGTTCGGCCGCAAGGAAATGTTCAGCGTCAAGGCGATCGAGGTCCACTTCTGGTTGGCCACCATCGGTATCGTGTTGTACATCGCTGCGATGTGGATTGCCGGTGTAATGCAAGGTTTGATGTGGCGCGCGATCAACGCCGACGGCACATTGACTTACACCTTTGTTGAATCTGTCAAAGCCACGTATCCGTTCTATGTCATTCGTATGGCGGGTGGTTTGTTGTACTTGACAGGCATGGTCATCATGTTGTGGAACGTGGTCAAAACTGCGACCAGCGGTAACACCGTGAGCGTTGCCATTCCAGCACCTGCACACGCCTGAGGAGAAATAAATGTCTGATAACAATTCCAAAGGCTTCTCCCACGCCAGCGTGGAGACCAATAACTTTTTGATGATCGTGTTGATCTTGATCGCTGTCGCTTTTGGCGGCTTGGTTGAGATCGTGCCTTTGTTCTTCCAAAAGTCCACCACTGAGCCCGTCATCGGCGTGAAGCCTTTGACTGCCTTGCAGTTGGCTGGCCGTGACATCTATGTGCGTGAAGGTTGCTACAACTGCCACTCGCAAATGATCCGTCCTTTCCGTGCAGAGACATTGCGTTACGGCCACTACTCAGTGGCTGGTGAGTCTGTGTATGACCATCCCTTCCAATGGGGCAGCAAGCGTACCGGTCCAGACTTGGCTCGCGTCGGCGGTAAATACAGCGACGAATGGCACCGTGTTCATTTGAACAACCCACGCGATGTGGTGCCTGAGTCCAACATGCCTGAGTACCCATGGCTGTTGAAGAACACGGTCGATGCGGCAGCCATGCCTGCACACATGAAGGCATTGCGCACAGTGGGCGTGCCTTATACGGATGAAGAAATCGCTAAGGCCTCCGAAGACGTCGCGGGTAAAACCGAGATGGAAGCTGTGATTGCTTTCCTCCAATCACTGGGCCTCGCGCTCAAATAAGGAGACACCCCATGGATGTCAATGATCTGCGCATCGCGACCACGTTGATTTCGTTTGCCTTGTTCATCGGCATCATGGTGTGGGCTTTTTCTCGACGTAACAAAGAAGATTTTGAGGCCGCATCAAAGCTGCCCCTCGATCAAGACTAAGGCCCAGAGGCCTTTGTAAAGGAATCGAATCATGAGTGATTTCACAAGTAATTTTTGGTCGATCTTCGTATCGTCCATCTCCATTTTTGGCATCGTGTACTGCGCATTTTTGCTGTGGTTCTCTGCCAAAGTTAAAGTGTCAGCACACGAAGAGGACGGTACAACCGGCCACGTCTGGGACGAGGACTTGCGTGAAATGAACAACCCACTGCCACGTTGGTGGCTGTGGCTGTTCATCATCACCATGGTGTTTGCTGTGGTGTATTTCATTGCTTACCCAGGCTTGGGCGGCTATGCAGGCAAGTTGGCTTGGACATCGCAAGGTCAATACGAAGCTGAAGTGGCCAAGGCCAACCAAGAACTCGAGCCTTTGTATGCTGCTTTCAACGCGCAAACACCTGAGCAACTGTCGCAAGACCCCAAAGCCATGGCTGTGGGCGAGCGTTTGTTCATGAACAACTGTGCTCAGTGCCACGGCTCTGACGCACGCGGTTCTAAGGGCTTCCCTAACTTGACCGACAGCGATTGGTTGCACGGCGGTACGACTGACAAGATCAAAGAAACCATCACCAAAGGCCGCATTGGTCAAATGCCTCCGATGGCTGCAGCCGTTGGAAGCCCTGATGACATTCGTAACGTGTCGCACTATGTGTTGAGCTTGTCTGGCAGCCCACACGACTCCGTGCGTGCCGCTTTGGGTAAGTCCAAGTTCGGTGCTTGCGCTGCATGTCACGGTCCTGACGGCAAAGGTATGCAAGCCATGGGCTCTGCTAACTTGACCGACAAGATCTGGTTGCACGGTTGGGGCGAAGAGGCCATCACCGCGATGATCAACGGTGGTAAGGTCAACCAAATGCCAGCACAAGAAGGCCGTTTGACTGAGTCACAAATTCACGTGTTGACTGCCTATGTTTGGGGCTTCTCGAACAAACCTGCTGCTACGAAGTAAAACGCTTTGAACTCTGCTGACGACTCCAAGCAGCGCAAGACCATCCCTATCGTTCCAGAGCCTTCGGGCTCTGCGGACGAGGCGATGGTCTCGCTTTATGCTGCATCGAAAAAAATCTACCCTCGCTCTGTCGAGGGTATCTTTGCGTATTGGCGCTGGATTTTGGTGGTCCTGACGCAGCTGGTGTTTTACGGTTTGCCTTGGTTTGAGTGGGGCACACGCCAAGCCGTGTTGTTCGACTTGGCATCGCGCCGTTTTTATATTTTTGGTTTGGTCTTGTACCCGCAAGACTTCATCTACCTCACCGGCCTGTTGGTGATCTCAGCCTTGGCGCTGTTTTTGTTCACGGCAGTGGCGGGGCGTTTGTGGTGTGGCTATGCCTGCCCGCAAACCGTTTACAGCGAAATTTTCTTGTGGATTGAGCGCAAGGTCGAAGGCGATCGCTCAGCCCGCATGCGCTTGGATGATGCTGATTTCTCGTTAGAGAAATTGGTGAAGAAATGGTACAAGCACATCATCTGGATCTTCTTCTCGATCTGGACTGGCTTTACCTTTGTGGGTTATTTCACGCCCATCCGCGAATTGGCGATGGAATTCTTCCTGACCCAAATGAGTTCATGGGAACTGTTCTGGGTGTTCTTCTACGCCTTTGCCACGTATGGCAACGCAGGCTTCATGCGCGAACAGGTGTGCAAATACATGTGCCCCTATGCGCGCTTTCAAAGCGCCATGTTTGACAACGACACACTCATCGTCACGTATGACACAGAGCGTGGTGAGCCACGTGGCCCGCGCGCCAAGAAAGCTGAAGCAGGGGCTTTGAACTTGGGGGCCTGCGTCGACTGCACTTTGTGCGTGCAAGTGTGTCCCACCGGCATTGATATCCGCGATGGCTTGCAATACGAATGCATTGGCTGCGGTGCTTGCGCTGACGTGTGCGACACCGTGATGGACAAGATGGGCTATGCCCGTGGCTTGGTGCGCTACTCCACGCAAAATGCGATGGACAACAAGTGGACGCCCGCCCAAATCTGGCAACGCCTGATGCGCCCGCGCATTCAGATCTACACCATGATCTTGTTGGCTGTGACAGTGGGCTTGTTTGTGTCGTTGAGCTTGCGTACACCGTTCAAGGTTGACGTGGTGCGTGACCGCTCGACTTTGTCGCGCATCACGGAATACGGCACACTTGAAAATGTGTACCGTCTGCAAATCATGAACGCAGCGGAGAGCATTCAGACTTACCGCTTGTCAGTCAAAGGTTTGCCAGGTTTGAAAATCACGACCGATACCGAAGTCATGGTGGACCCTGCACAAGCCCGTTGGATTGTGTTGCGTGCCGATGTGCCTTATGGTTCTGTCGAGGGTGGCTCGCACAAAATCATGTTTGAAGTTCAGGCCTTGGGTACCGATGAGTTTGTGGTCGAAAAATCTGTGTTCATCGTTCCTAGGTAATGCATCATGAAACAAGAAACAACTGATACCAAAGCATGGTGGCAATATGGTCACGTTTGGCTCATCATCGCGGGCCCTGCTGCGGTCATTGTGGCGGGATTCATCACGTTGGCGATTGCCATTCGCGTGCCCGACCCCGTGGTGGCCGACGACTATTACCGCCGAGGCTTAGATATCAACAAAACCTTGGCGGCAGAAAAAGACATGCAGCTGGCACCCGCCATGCAGGCGCGTAACCATGTGGTGACGCCCAAAGCTGAGTCAGCCAAGCAAGAGACCCCCGCGAAAACCCCATGACTTGGCGCTGTCATTCGAGCCTAGACTGAACTCATTCCTGTTTAGGAGAATCAGAATGTTGGCTCAGCGAATGATGTGGATTGCATGGCCTGCTTTTTTAGTAGCAGGTGTTTTGGAAATGCTGGTGTTTGCGTTTGTAGACCCGCAAGATATGCAATGGTTTGGTCAGCCTATTGAGCTCTCACGACAAGGTGTCTATACCTTGTCGTTTTTTGTTTTCTGGATGGTCACGGCAGCCTCCAGCGCATTGACCACCTTGCTGTCGGTATCACCGTTTGAAATGAACCGTTGCCCGATGGTGCCAACAGAGCGACCTGATGGCTGCCCCAAGCAAGAGGTGTGTTGCGACCCTGTCGCTGTTTAAATAGGTTGGCAGGTTTGTGCGTTCACGATGAGCTTGAGCGCATCGGCATTCAAAATGCGCACATGGCGTTGTTTGACTTCTACGACGCCGTCTTCTACAAACTTTGAAAACGTGCGGCTCACCGTTTCGAGTTTGAGCCCAAGGTAGCTGCCAATATCTTCGCGCGTCATGCGCAAAATGAGTTCAGACTGAGAGAACCCTCTGGCGTGCAGGCGCTGCACCAAGTTCAACAAGAACGCCGCGAGACGCTCTTCTGCACGCATGCTGCCCAGCAGCAACATCACACCGTTTTCACGCACGATTTCTCGGCTCATGATTTTGTGGACATGGCGCTGCAGGGACGTGATTTCGCGCGACAGCTCTTCAATGCGATCAAAAGGCATCACGCACACTTCGGCGTCTTCCAGTGCCACCGCATCGCAGGTGTGGTGGTCGCTCACGATGCCGTCTAGACCGATGATTTCACCGGCCATTTGAAAACCCGTCACTTGGTCGCGGCCGTCCTCAGCAGAGATGCGTGTTTTGAAGAAGCCTGTGCGAATGGCGTACAGCGCATTGAACTTGTCACCATTCCTGAACAGGTTGTCACCACGTGCCACTTTGCGGCGTGTGGCCACCACTTCGTCCACACGCTCCATCTCGCTCTCGTTCAAGCCTAAAGGCATGCACAGTTCGCGCAAATTGCAATTGGAACAGGCGACTTTGATACTGGTGGAATTCATGGGGTCTGACAGTCGTTTGTGTTGATGCAGGTCAACTTTTTGCTGCGCCTGCACGCCTATTATGGAGCGCAAATTTAGGTGTGAACTTATGCATTCTCTTGTCCTCAATCCAGAACTTTTGCAGCGCTATGACGTGGCGGGGCCGCGTTACACCTCGTATCCCACGGCAGACCGATTTGTGGAGGCGTTTGGTGAGGCCGATTATTTGCAAGCGTTAGAGCAACGCCGCGATGGTGTGGGCGCCAAAGCCTATCCCTTGTCGCTGTATGTGCACATCCCGTTTTGCGAGTCACTGTGTTACTACTGCGCCTGTAACAAGATCATCACCAAACACCACGAGCGTGGCGCAGAGTATTTGCGCTACCTTGAGCGCGAGGTTGATCTAAACATTGCGCACCTTGGTCAAGGTCAAGTGGTGTCTCAATTGCACTTGGGTGGCGGTAGCCCGACGTTTTTGAGTGATGCAGAGTTGGCGCAACTCATGGCCATGCTGCGTCGCAACTTTCAGTTTGCGCCAGGCGGTGAATACTCGGTCGAGATTGACCCACGCACGGTGACGCGTGAGCGATTGGCCCACTTGGCGGAACTGGGCTTTAACCGCCTGAGCTTTGGCGTGCAAGACTTTGAGCCCGCCGTGCAAAAAGCGGTGCATCGTATTCAACCCGCTGAGCAAGTGTTTGACTTGGTTGCTGCTGCGCGCGAATTGGGTTTTGAATCCGTCAATGCCGATTTGATTTATGGCTTGCCCATGCAAACGCCAGAAACCTTTGAGCGCACTTTGGAAAAAATCACCCAACTGCGTCCCGACCGCATTGCCTTGTATGCCTATGCGCACTTGCCCGAGCGCTTCAAGCCACAGCGTCGCATCCATACGCAAGACTTGCCGCCTGCGGCTTCGAAGCTGGTCATGTTGTCCAGCGCGATGCGTGTGTTGGTGGAGGCCGGTTATGTGTACGTGGGCATGGACCACTTTGCCTTACCCAACGACGCGCTGGCTGTGGCCAAGCGCCAAGGCCGCTTGCACCGCAACTTTCAAGGCTACAGCACGCAGCCCGATTGCGATCTGATTGCCTTGGGTGTTTCTTCCATCGGTCGCGTGGGCCCCACCTTCAGTCAAAACGTCAAGACCTTGGACGAGTATTACGACTTGCTCAACCAAGGCCGTTTGCCCGTGGCACGTGGCATGGCTTTGTCGCGTGATGACTTGGTGCGTCGCACCGTCATCATGGCACTGATGTGCCAAGGTAGCGTGCTGTTTGAATCGGTCGAGTTGGCGCACTTGGTGGACTTCAAAAAATACTTCGCAGCAGAGATGGAAAGCTTGGCCACCATGCAAGCGCAGGGCTTGTTGACCATGGACGATGCGGGCATTCACGTGACCGAGCTGGGTTGGTTCTTTGTGCGTGGCGTCGCCATGGTCTTTGACAAATACCTGCAAGCCGACAAGAACCGCGCAAGGTTCTCTAAAATCATCTGATGAACACAACTTTGGCTCTCACCGCACTCTTGATGGGGCTCGCGGGTGGGCCGCACTGTTTGGCCATGTGCGGTGCGGCCTGTGCAGGTATTGGGCGTGCTGCCCAAAAACAATCAGGCGGGCAGGGCGTGTCTGCCATGCTTTTGTTTCAACTCGGCCGCGTCATCGGCTACAGCGCTTTAGGCGCAGTGGCCGCCAGCACCATGCAAGGCGTGGGTTGGCTCAGCACCCAGTCGGCTGTGTTTCGCCCCGTCTGGACCTTGATGCACATCGTGGCCTTCATGGTGGGTGGTTTGTTGCTGTGGCGCGGTGAGCAGCCCATTTGGCTCGAAGACTTTGGCCGTGGCATTTGGCGTCGTGTGCAAAGCATGACGGCGCACCTCAAGCTGCGCAATGGTGGCGCAGTTGTCTTGGGTGTGTTGTGGGCGTTGATGCCTTGTGGTTTGCTGTATGGCGCGCTCTTGGTGGCTGCGCTCAGCAACAGCCCGCTAGAGGGCGCAGGCGTGATGGCCCTGTTTGCATTGGGTAGCGCTGTGGTGCTGACGATTGGCCCTTGGGTCTGGCTGCGTTTGCGAGGTGGGCAAATCATCAGCACAGGCAACGGAGCATGGGGTGTGCGCTTAGCGGGTTTGGCTTTGGCCGCTAGCTCGGGTTGGACCCTGTGGATGGGTCTGGTGGAGTACCAAGCCCCATGGTGCTTGGTGCCTCAGTGATCAGCTGGTGATGCCTTTGTAAAACATATAGGCGGCCAGCACATACAAGACGCTGGCAAACACACGCTTGAGTTTTTTGACGGGCAACATGTGCGCGGCCTTGGCGCCCAAAGGGGCAGTGAACACGCTGCAAGCAGCAATGACAACCAAAGCTGGCACCCAAATAAAACCAAATGCATCCGCAGGTAAACCTTCCACCGTCATGCCACTGACGATGTAGCCCGCCACGTTGGCGACAGCAATAGGAAAGCCTAAGGCTGCGCTGGTGGCCACGGCGTTGTGAATGGCCACGTTGCACCAGGTCATGAACGGCACGCTGATAAAGCCGCCGCCAGCACCGACCAAACCAGAGAGAAAACCAATCGCACCGCCTGCACCCATCAGGCCAGCCGTGGCGGGCACTTGGCGTGTAGGCGCTGGCTTTTTATCTAAGAACATTTGCGTGGCTGAGAAGCCCACAAACAAGCCAAAGAAGATGGCCAAGTAAGAGCCTTTGAGCCAGTAAAACACACCTAAGCTGCCAATCATGCTGCCCAGCACGATGCCTGGCGCCAAGCCTTTGACCAAATCCCAACGCACTGCGCCACGCTTGTGGTGCGCGCGCACGCTAGAGACTGAGGTGAAGATGATGGTGGCCATCGACGTGGCAATGGCCATCTTGACCGCAAGGTCTGCATCGACGCCGCGGTGCGAAAGCATGAAAGTGATGAAGGGCACCATCACCATGCCGCCCCCAATGCCAAGCAGCCCGGCTAAAAAGCCTGTGCAAATGCCGAGTGCAGCGAGTTCAAAAATCAGTTGGGGTTGGAGGTCCATGAGAGCGCAGGCCTTGAGAAAGTAGAAGGTGTCTGCAAGGCTCCTCAAGGCCGTCATCCTGAACCGGGGGTTCAGGTGGGCGAGGTCAGGTCAACGTTGGGTTCATCTGACGCGAGACGATCACGCTCATCAACCGATGTTCCAAGCCCGAGCTCTATGAGCATTGGTTCAAGGAAATATAAAGCCCCAAGGACTTGCAGACACGTTGATTGTAGGCGCCGCTTAGATGAGTTGGTTGTCGCGTGCGAGCACTGCATCCATACGCTGCAGCAAGTTGTGCAGGTCGGTGCTAGAAGCGCTGCTATCGCCGCTGGCTTGCACAGCAGCAGGGCGATCGGTCAAGTCAAATGCCAAGTTGAGGGCTGCCAACACCGCAATGCGGTCGCGGGCTTTGATCTTGCCGGCATCGCGAATCTTGCACATGGCCTCGTCCACTTTGGCCACGGCTTGACCCAAACGCGTTTCGCCACCTTCGGGGCAGCCCAGCACGTAGCCTTGGCCCATGATTTGAACTTCGATTTGCTTCACGCGATGTCCTTTGTCTGTGCCTCTGCGCCTTGGGGTAGGCGATCAATCAATGCGTCAATGCGGTGGCGCGCTGCGCCAAGGCGTGACTTGAGCAAGTCGCGCTCATGCGTGAGTTCTTGCACTTGCGTGGCCAGCAAGGCATTGGTGCGTTGCAGTTCTTCGTGGCGCAGCAATAAATGCTCGACGCGCTGGGCAATTTGATCGATCAGGGGTGTTTGTGACATGGCCTGTGCATTTTAAGGTGGCTGCAAGGTTAATTGCTAAAATTGCCAATGTTGGTGCTCGAGGTGTGGTTCACACGCCTCAGTTCAACGGGAAGCAGGAGGGTTGCGTCGACTTGCTCGACAAACACCTAACCTGCGCTGCCCCCGCAACGGTCAAGCGGACGAGCCCTTGTGCTCCGCTTCTGTCACACAAGCCACTGAACGCCTTGAACAAGCGTTTGGGAAGGCGACAGAGGTAGTCTCCGCCAGCCCGGATACCGGCCAACAAGGTGGCGGTGCGTCTAAAAACGCACCGCTAAATCGCTCAAGCACTGTCGGGGAAGGCGGTGAGAGCATGACATGTTGGTATTTAAATCATGAAAAAATCTATTCGCGCACGCGCGTTTGCTCCTGCGCTTTCTGTTTTGTCTTTGGCTGTTGTTGCGTCTGTCCATGCTCAAGCTATGAATGATCGTGTGCTTCCCGATGCGGTCATCACGGCGAATCGAATACCTCAAGATCCAACGCTTCTGCCGATGGGTGTTTCAGTAATCACGGCTGAGGAAATTCGATCTGCTGGTGTGACAGATGCAAGCGACGCCATTCGATGGTTAGGGGGCGCTGTGACACGTATTGATACAACTGGGGGGCGCAATCCGACGTTAGATATACGTGGCTTCGGCGAAACAGCTAGCAGCAATTTGGTCATCATGGTGGATGGTGTTCGATTGAACGAAGGTGATATGGGCGGAGCCGCAATCAGCTGGATTCCAGTAGACAGCATAGAGCGGATTGAAATTGTCCGTGGTAGCGGAGCTGTTTTGCATGGGGAAGGGGCTACAGCTGGCATGATTAACATCATCACCGGTCGAGGAATGGCTGAGTCTGGTGGTGCGGTGTCTGTTGGCGCAGGTAACAACGGTACACGTGATGTTCGTGTTGAGATGCGAACCGCATCTGAGAACTGGAAATCACAAATTTATGGTGCAGCGCTGAATTCAGATAATCATCGCGACAACTTTCGTGTTCAAGAGCGAAATGCCTTGGCCAGAACAACATGGTCTGATGGGGGGCAGAGCTTGTCTGCTCAATTAGGCGTGCAGTCACAAGCTGGTGGCTTGCCAGGTGGCATTAACGTTTCGGAGTTTCAAAATAATCCGCGTCAATCTTTCAAGCTCAATGACAACGGAAAAACTGATACAGCTAATCTATTGCTAAGTGTAGAACTGCCGTTAGATGTTTGGAGGGTTGGCGCTGATGTAAATCACCGTAATGTTCAATCGAAGGGGTATTACATCGCTGATGGATACACCAGTGATAGCAAAACCGATACAACGCGTGTCGGATTGAGAGCTTGGCGCAGCCTGTCCATGTTGCAAGCAGCGGGGCGTTTTATAGTTGGACTGGACTCTGAGCGCTGGGAGCAAGATAAAGTACTTTTGGCTCCGACGTGGGGCACAAATGTTCGTATCAATCAGTCTTCGGATGCCCTGTACGTTCGTCAAGAATTGGATTGGACGCCAGTGGGCATTAAGGCGTTTGCCGGTGTCCGGCACACGGAGTCTTATCGAGAAGCAAAAGGCGACTCTAACGGAACGTTGGACGCTTCGAACAATAGTTGGGAGCTCGGATTGGCAAAACGAGTTACCCAAGGAGCCGAGCTTTATGGCCGTTTAGGAACAAGTTTTCGCTTACCCAATGCCGATGAGTTTAGTTGCTCATTTGGGTGCCCACCTAGTACGCTGAACTTGCTTCGTCCGCAAACTTCAAAGGATCATGAATTAGGGTACCGTCAAAAATATTCAGAAGGTTATTGGACGGTTCGTTATTACCGTAGTGATTTGAGAGACGAAATTGGACTCGGCGCAGATTACATGACGAACATGAATTTTGATCCTACTCGTCGAGAGGGTGTGGAATTTGAAGCAAAAGTGAAGTTGAATTCATCTTTGCGTGGAGGTGTGCAGGTCGCGCAGCGCAAATCAACTTTCAGAGATGGACAATATGCAGGTAAGGAAGTTCCCTTGTCACCTGAGCAAAGTTTGACTGCGAACTTGATGTATCAAATGAGCGCGACTCAGCAAGTTGTGCTTTTAAATCAATGGGTATCAGAGCAGAGGGTTGCTGGCGATTTAAGTAACACATGCTCGCAAGCTATACAAAGCTTTTCCTTGACGAATTTAAGATATAGCCATAGTTTTGATGCGTGGATGTTCTCGGGGCAAATTTCAAACTTGTTTGATAAGCAGTACTACGATTACCGATCTCGCTGCAATCCTGCCAGTCGATCCATCTACCCTCAAGCAGGGCGAACATGGACTTTCACGGCTCGCCGGAGCTTCTAATTTGTGATTACGTCCCTTCTACCTCAACGCATCGTCTGCCTCACCGAGGAAACGACAGAGTGGCTGTACATGCTGGGGGAAGAGGCGCGCATTGTGGGCATCTCGGGTTACACCGTGCGCCCACGTCGTGCGCGTGACGAGAAGCCTAAAGTGAGTGCATTCTTGAGTGCCAAGATGGACAAGATCTTGGCACTCAAGCCCGATTGCGTGTTTGGGTTTTCTGATTTGCAGGCCGACATCGCGGCCTTGCTCATCCGTGCGGGTGTACAGGTCACGGTGTTCAACCAACGCAGCGTGGACGAGATTTTTTCGATGCTCTACCAAGTGGCTGCGATGGTGGGTCAAGCCGATCAGGGCTTGCAGCGTTTGCAGCACATGCGCGCGCAGTTAGAGGTCATTCAACAAACGGCCGCCACCTTCAAGCGTCGGCCCAAGGTGTATTTTGAAGAGTGGGATGAGCCGCACATCAGCGGCATTCGTTGGGTGAGCGAACTCATCCACATCGCAGGTGGCGATGATTGTTTTCCTGAATTGGCGCAAATGCCCATGGGCAAAGACCGCATCATTGCCAGTGGCCAAACCATCGTGGACCGTGCGCCTGACATCATCATTGGCTCGCTGTGCGGCAAAAAGTTTCGCCCTGAAAAAGCTGCCGCGCGTGACGGTTGGCAAGACGTGCCAGCGGTTCGCCATAACCAAATCTTTGAAATCAAATCTGCCGACATCTTGCAGCCAGGCCCTGCGGCTTTGACCGATGGCGTGGCGCAGTTGCACCACATCATTCAGCAGTGGGAGGCGACCCATGCTTAAAGGCATCCTCGCGCTAGCGACGTTGTTCATCATGACCAGCACCGCACATGCTGTGGTGTTGCGCGATGACCGCCAGATAGAGGTGACCATCGCCAAAACACCACAGCGCATCGTCAGTCTGTTGCCCTCACTCACCGAGACTGTGTGTGCTTTGGGGCAGTGCGACAAGCTGGTGGGCGTGGACCGTTATTCCAATTGGCCCGAGAGCATTGCTAAGTTGCCACGCATGGGCGGTGGCATCGACCCCAATATTGAAAGCGTGGTGGCGGCTAAGCCCGATTTGGTGTTGATGGCCACCTCGGCGCGCGGTGCCGAGCGTTTGACCTCTTTAGGTTTGACGGTGTTGGCGTTTGAACCACGGTCGCATGCCGATGTGCAGCGCGTCATGCGCATCGTGGCGCAAGCTATGGATGTGCCGCTCGTTGAGAGTGACCGCGTGTGGCGCCACATCGATGCCGCGGTGAATGCTGCCGCGCAATCGATTCCGGCACAGGCCAAAGGTCAGCGTGTGTACTTTGAAGTCAGCCGTGCGCCCTATGGTGCCAGTGAATCGTCGTTCATTGGTGAGACCTTGCAGCGCTTGGGTGCACGCAACATCTTGCCTGCATCACTAGGACCGTTTCCCAAAATCAATCCCGAATTTGTGGTGCGTGCACAACCCGACCTCATCATGGTGGGCGACAGCAACTTTGCGGACATGACCACGCGCCCCGGTTGGCAAAACATGCGTGCCATGCGCACGCAGCGTGTGTGTCATTTCAAGGCGGAAGAGTCCGACATGCTGGTGCGTGCTGGCCCACGCATGGCAGAAGCTGCGCGCTTGATGGCCAAGTGCATGACTGAAAAAGCCGATACAAGCAAAGCCAATGACAAACCGAAAGGTCAGCCATGACGATTCACGGTGCGCGTTGGTCCCCAGTGCTTGTGGCATTGAGTCTGTTGGTGTTGAGTGCTCTCGGCATCGCGTTGGGCAGCGCTGTCGGCAGCACAGGGTTTGAAAGCTGGTTCGCAGCCATGCACGACGACATCGCTTGGCAAATCGTGTGGGACATTCGCTTGCCGCGCAGCGTGGGCGCTTGTGCCGCAGGCGCATTGCTGGGGCTCGCCGGTGCGTTGGCGCAGGGCTTGTTTCGCAACCCCTTGGCAGATCCGTATTTGTTAGGCAGTGCCTCTGGTGCGTCGTTGGGTGTCGCGGTGGCTTTGGCGCTGTTTGGTGGCAACCCGTTTGCCACAGAATTTTTGGTGCGTTTGGGTTTGACAGGTGCCGCGTTTGTGGGCGCGGTGTTGGCCGTGATGCTCACCCTCGTGCTGGCGCGTGGTGTGCAGCACACGTTGCGTTTGTTATTGGCCGGTGTGATTGTGGGCGTGGTGTTGGGGGCGCTGGCGTCACTCATCACCCTCATGCGCCCCGATGTGTTGCAGGGCATGCAAGGATTTTTATTGGGCTCTACCAGCTTCATCGGTTGGAACGCTTGCGTGTTGATGCTGGGCGTGTTGCTGGTGTGTGTGGTGTTGGCCTTCGCACTGAGTCGTGTGTTGGATGCTCTGAGTTTGGGTGAGTCCACTGCGTTGAGTTTGGGTTTGCCGCTCGCACCCGTGCGTGTGGCGCTGGTGTGTGTGTTGGCTTTGGCCACAGGTACTGCGGTGGCACAAACGGGTTTGGTGGCGTTTGTCGGCTTGGCTGCGCCGCACTTGGTGCGCTCTCTGGTGAAGACCAAACACAACTGGATCGTGGTGTTATCCACCTTGATGGGCGGCGCGTTGCTGCTGGCGGCTGACTTGCTCGCGCGCATGCTGTTGGCGCCCCAAGAGATGCCCGTGGGCGTGCTCACGGCGGTGTTGGGCGGTGGCTATTTGCTGTGGCTGATGTATCGCAGTCAAACAGCGAGGGCTGCGCGATGAATGCACAAAAAATGGCTTTGCGTTTGCGCGATGTGCATGTGTCTCTTGCAGGGCAAGAGGTGTTGCACGGCATTGATATGTCGTTTGTGGCGGGTCGTTGGACCAGCATCGTGGGTCCCAATGGCGCGGGCAAGTCCACCTTGCTCAAGGCCATGGCTGGGTTGTTGCCTTTCAGTGGCCGCATCTTTTTGTTTGACCAAGAGTTAATGGCGATGGACCGCAAGCAGCGCGCGCAGCAGCTGTCGTGGTTGGGTCAAAACGAATCGACGTCTGATGATTTGCGCGTATGGGATGTGGTCATGCTGGGCCGCATGCCGCACCAAGACTGGTTGGCAGCACCCAATGCCCATGACCATGCCGTGGTAGAAACCGCGTTGAAAGCTACACAAGCGTGGGATTGGCGCGAGCGTTCGATTGGCCAGCTCTCAGGCGGTGAACGTCAACGCGTGTTGCTGGCCCGTGCCATGGCCGTGCAAGCGCAAGTGATGTTGATGGACGAGCCACTTGCCAACTTAGACCCACCCCACCAAGTGGATTGGCTAGAGCAAGTGCGCTGCTTGACTGCGCAAAACACCACCGTCATCAGCGTGCTGCACGAAGTGGGCATGGCTTTGCATGCCGACGACATGGTGGTCATGCAAACTGGCCGTGTGGTGCACCAAGGTGCCTGCTCGGATGCGGCGACGCACCGTGCTGTTGAAGTCGTGTTTGAAAAACGCATTGCCATTCATTCGTTGGATGGTCAGTGGGTGGCGGTGCCTAAGCTTTAACAAGGTCACAACGCGTGGACATTGAACAACCGCCTGTCAATTACGCGCGTGTCACGCCGCAAGCCGAAAGACGAGGCTTGCTCATCGTCAACACTGGGGACGGCAAAGGTAAAAGCACTGCAGCATTTGGCTTGGCCCTGCGCGCGCATGGCCGAGGCAAAGCGGTGAAGATTTACCAGTTCATGAAAGTGCCCACGGCGCGCTTTGGCGAACACCGCATGTTTGAGCAACTCGGTATTTCGGTAGAAGGCTTGGGCGATGGCTTCAGCTGGAAAAGCAAAGACCTCGAACATTCCGCACAGCTTGCCCGTGACGGTTGGCAAAAAGCCAAGGCCGCCATTTTGAGTGGCGACTTTTTCTTGGTGGTGCTGGATGAAATCACCTACCCACTGATTTACGGCTGGTTGTCGTTGGACGATGTGTTGGCCACCCTAGCGGCGCGACCCAAAGGCATGCATGTGTGCATGACCGGTAGACGTTGCCCACCAGAGCTGATTGAGCTAGCCGATACCGTGACCGAGATGGCCAAAATCAAACACGCCTTCAATGCAGGCATTCCCGCGCAGCGCGGTATCGAAGATTAAAGGATTGCGATGACAGCCAAATGTGTGATGGTGTTGGGCACATCCAGCGGCGCTGGTAAAAGCTGGCTGACCACAGCGTTGTGCCGCTGGTATGCGCGCCAAGGTTTGAAAGTGGCGCCGTTCAAAGCGCAGAACATGAGCAACAACGCTCGCGTGGTGGCATCGCATAACGGCCTAGGTGAAGTGGGCTCGGCCCAATATTTTCAAGCACTGGCTGCCAAGGCTGAGCCCGATGTGCGCATGAACCCCTTGCTGCTCAAACCCGAAGCTGACACACACAGCCAAGTGGTGTTGCTCGGCGAGGTGAACAACGAGTTGACGAACACCCCTTGGCGTGGCCGCAGCGAAAAAGTGTGGCCGCAAATCGCTGCATCGCTCGACGCCTTGCGTGCCGAAAATGACGTGGTGGTGATCGAAGGTGCAGGTTCTCCAGCAGAGATCAACCTCATGGCCAACGACATCGTCAACCTGCGTGTGGCGCGTCATGCCGATGCGCGCTGCTTGTTGGTGACCGACATTGACAAAGGTGGTGCCTTCGCCCACTTGTACGGCACATGGGCTTTGTTGCCGCCTGAAGACCAAGCACGCATCAACGGCTTTGTGCTCAACAAGTTTCGTGGTGATGCGTCGCTGCTTGCGCCCGCGCCAGAGATGCTGCAAGAGCGCACAGGTGTGCCAACGGTGGCTGTGTTGCCCATGTGGTGGCAACACGGCTTGCCCGAAGAAGATGGTGTGTTTGATGATCGAAGTCGTGCCACGGGTGTGGTGAACAAAACCGTGGCTGTCATTGCCTACCCACGCATCAGCAACCTCGACGAATTTCAACCGTTAAAGAATGTCCCCGGCGTGCGCTTGCTGTGGGCGCGTAGTCCTGCTGACCTAGCTGGCTTGCAAGCAAATGATTGGGTCATCTTGCCCGGCTCAAAACACACCAGCAGCGACCTCGCTTGGCTGCGCGCGCAAGGCTTAGACGCGGCCATTGCCAAACACGCAGAGCAGGGCGGGGCAGTGCTAGGCATTTGCGGTGGTTTGCAAATGTTGGGCGAGGCCTTGATTGACACACACGGCATTGACGGCAATGCAGCGGGCCTAGGGCTGTTGCCCGTGGTCACGCAATTCGCGGCTGATAAAACCGTGCAACGCACCCGCGCCAAGTTTGGTGAGTTGCGCGGTGCATGGTCTGCCTTGTCGGGCGTGCAAGTGAGTGGCTACGAAATTCACCATGGTCAAACGCAAGCTCACGCGGCCATGGCTGCTGCAGGGCAGGTGGCACATGAGGTGATGCCAAGCTTGGCTTGGCAAAACGATGCAGGCAACGTGATGGGCTCATACCTGCACGGTTTGTTTGAAGATCCTGCCGTGCTGCAAGCTTTGTTTGGTGCGCAAACGCCTACGCTAGAAACCGTGTTTGAAGGCTTGGCTGATTACTTAGATCAACACATGAGCACCGAGGTGCTGCTTGGCTTGATTGCTTAGCTTTTTGTCTGTGTGGCGTAGTGTTGTCGTAAGTGGTCAATGAGCGAGTGTGCGTAGCTAGGTAATCCAGCTTGGTCGCGCGTGAGAATGTAGCGTTCACGCACACTCCAAGAATCAGTCAATTCAATCAAGGCCAAATTCATGGTGGCCTGGTTACGCATGGCAGCTGACTCTGGAATGATGCCCACGCCCACACCTGCACCCACCATGCGGCACATCGCATCGAAACTAGAGAGTTGGATGCGCAGTTTTTGCGGCTTGCCTAAACGCTCTGTCACTTGCCCTAAGAAGGTTTGCAATGTGCTGCTTGGGTGCATACCCACCGCGTCCTCATCCAAAATTTCGGCAAACGCAATGCGTTTGCGTTTTGCAAATCGGTGTTGACGCGATGTGGCCAGCACCAGTCTGTCGGTACTGAAGTGCAGGCTTTGCAAGCCCAAGGTATCTACTTGGCCCGAAACAATGCCAATGTCGACGCGACCGTCTTGAACGGCTTTGGCAATTTCAGCGTTCGGTTTTTCTTGAAGGTCGATGTTGATCTTTGGGTTGTTGGCTAAGAATTTCGGCAAGATCTCGGGTAAAAAATCAGTCACGGCCGTAGTGTTGGCGTATACCCTGAGGTGGCCACGTAAACCACCGCCATATTCATGTAGATCTCCCCGCATTTGCTCCACTTGATGAAGCATCAAACGGGCATGGTGCAGAAAGGCTTGTCCCGGTGGCGACAGGCGTACGCCGCGAGCTTCTCGGTACAAAAGTGGTAGATCTGTTTGTGCTTCTAACGCTTTGATGCGCGCACTTGCCGCAGCTAAAGATAAATGGTGTTTGGCTGCTGCTTTGGTGAGGCTTCCCTCATCCGCCGTGAGCACAAAAAGACGCAGGTCATTGAGGTCGAAATGCATCTATCCATCTTAGTCTGAAAATCTAAGCCTTCGGAAAAACAGAAGTCTTAGTCCTGAAAATACCGATTGTCGATCGGTGTAAATGCCTTGAACATCGCCGCCATCAGAAATCAAAGGATGATCGGATGACAAAGCAATTCACCGCAACGACAAGACGTTTCATGCTCGCTGGTTTGGCCGCAAGTGCGTTATGTGCCACATCAGTTTTGGCTCAGTCGGCTTACCCCAATCGTTCGATCTTGATGGTGGTGCCGCAAGCCGCGGGTGGCACCAACGATATCGTCGGCCGCATCGTCAGCCAAAAGTTGGGCGAGGTGCTCAACACCTCCGTGGCTGTGGAGAACCGCCCAGGTGCAGGCGGCAACATTGGCACACAGTATGCAGCCAAGTCAGCGAAAGACGGCTACACCTTGCTGATGACCATCAGCAGCAGCCAAGCCATCAACCCTGCGCTCTACAAGAACCCAGGCTTTGACCCTGTGAAAGATTTCAAGCCTGTCAGTTTGATTGGCTCAGTGCCCAATGTGCTGCTGGCGCATCCTGACTTTCCTGCCAACAGTATCAAAGACCTGATTCAAATGGCCAAGGCTAAGCCCAACTACTACCAATATGCATCGGCAGGCAATGGCACCTTAAACCACTTGTTAGGTGAAATGCTCAACAGCATGGCGGGCATTGACTTGCAGCATGTGCCCTACAAAGGTGTGGCGCCAGCCTTGAATGATGTCTTAGGTGGCCAGTTACCCATGGTGTTTGCCAGCTTGCCTGCATCGCTGTCGCACATCAAGGCGGGCAAGCTCAAGCCTTTGGCGGTGAGTAGCGCTAAGCGTTCACCTGCATTGCCCGATGTACCTGCATTGGCTGAGTCTGTACCCGGGTATCGGGGCACTTTATGGATTGGTTTGTTTGCACCCGCAGGTGTTCCGAATGATGTGTTGAGTAAATTGCAAAGCGGCATGACACAAGCCTTGGCAAGTAAGGATGTGCGTGACAAGCTAGAACTGCAAGGTGTTGAGTTGGCCGCACCCACCACGCCGGAGCAATTTTCTGTACTGCTGCAAGACGACATGGTCATGTGGGCACGCATTGTGAAATCTTCAGGTGCATCAATTGACTGACATGACACACACGATTGATGCCGCGACTCTCGTGCACTTGCAGACATGGCAAGGCAACAGCGAGGTGTTGGAAGACCTGATCACACCCGCACCCTTGCGTGCGCTCAGTGCCACGTTGGATCGTGATGACCCGTTGCCCGTGAGCGGCACTGCACTTCCACCTCTTTGGCACTGGTTGTTCTTTTTGCCGCATCACCGCCAAAGCGAGATTGGCGCTGATGGCCACGCCAAGCGCGGTGGCTTCTTACCCCCCGTGCCACTGCCACGTCGCATGTGGGCTGGCGGACGTTTGCGTTGGCTTGCGCCGCTGCAGGTGGGCGATGTGGTCAAGCGTGTGTCCACCATTGAGTCGGTGACACATAAGTCGGGCCGAACGGGAGACTTGCTCTTTGTACTGGTCAAGCATGAGGTGCACAACCTTCAAGGACTGTGCCTGACCGAAGAGCATGACATCGTGTATCGTCCAGCCGCGCAGCCGAGTGACCCTGTGCCCGCGCCCGTTGCAGCACCAAAAAAAGCCACTTGGCAACGCGACATCACACCTGACGATGTGCTGCTGTTTCGCTACTCAGCACTGACATTCAATGGCCATCGCATTCACTACGACCGCAAGTACGTCACGGATGTCGAGGGCTATCCCGGCCTCATCGTGCATGGACCTTTGATTGCGACCTTGTTGGTGGACTTGCTGCGCCGCCATACCGACAGACCCATTCGCAGCTTTGAGTTCAAAGCCCTACGCCCCACCTTTGAGTGCGCCGATCGGCGCATGCTGCGCGTTTGCGGTGAGCCCGATGCCAACGGTTCAAGCATCCGGCTTTGGGCGCAGGACCACGAGGGCTGGCTCACCATGCAAGCCACTGCTGAACTCGGCTGATGCGCCTCACAAATTAAATAGAAATTGCCATGCTGAATCACCACGATCAATACCAAGATATCCGCGACGCTGTGCGCGACCTCTGCGCCCAGTTTCCTGACGAATACCACCGCAAAGTGGATGAACAACGCGGCTACCCGGAAGCCTTTGTTGACGCACTTACCAAGGCAGGTTGGATGGCTGCGCTCATTCCACAAGAGTACGGTGGTTCAGGCCTGACCATGGCCGAGGCCTCGGTCATCATGGAAGAGATCAACCGTTCTGGTGGCAACTCTGGCGCCTGCCACGGCCAGATGTATGTGATGAACTCGATCGTGCGCGGTGGATCGCAAGCGCAAAAAGATAAATTTTTACCCAAGATCGCCACTGGAGAATTACGCATTCAATCCATGGGCGTCACCGAGCCAACTACTGGCAGCGACACCACCAAGCTCAAAACCACTGCGGTGAAAAAAGATGGCCGTTGGGTCATCAACGGGCAGAAGGTTTGGATTTCGCGCATACAGCACAGCGATTTGATGATTTTGTTAGCACGCACCACGCCCGCTGACCAAGTGACCAAGCGCTCCGAAGGCTTGTCTTGTTTTCTGATTGATTTGAAAACAGCGATCGGAAACGGACTGACCGTGCGTCCAATTTTGAACATGGTGAACCACGAAACCAACGAACTGTTTTTTGACAACCTCGAAATTCCAGAAGATGCACTACTGGGCGAAGAAGGGAAGGGCTTCAAGACCCTGCTCGATGGCTTGAACGCCGAGCGCACCTTGATTGCGGCCGAGTGTATTGGCGACGGCTACTGGTTCATCGACCGTGCGCGTAAATATGCCAACGAACGCGTGGTGTTTGGTCGCCCGATTGGTCAGAACCAAGGCGTGCAGTTTCCAATTGCAGATGCCTTCATCGAACTCGAAGCGGCGAACCTGATGCGTTGGAAAGCTTGCGAAAAAATTGATGCCATGCAAAACGCGGGTGCAGAAGCCAACATGGCTAAGTACCTCGCGGCCAAGGCCAGCTGGGAAGCTGCCAACGTTTGCCTACAAACGCACGGCGGCTTTGGTTTTGCGTGTGAGTACGACATTGAGCGCAAGTTTCGCGAAACGCGCTTGTATCAGGTAGCGCCGATTTCGACCAACATGATCTTCAGCTACGTGGCCGAGCACATCCTCGGTTTGCCGCGTTCATTCTGAGGGCGTCGCTATGACCACAACAAAAGTTCGACCTCTCGACCACATCACCGTGGTGTCTTTAGAGCACGCCATTGCGGCACCGTTTTGCACCCGTCAATTGGCAGACTTGGGTGCACGCGTGATTAAAGTAGAACGTCCGGGTGCAGGAGACTTTGCGCGTGCTTATGACCAACGTGCAAGAGGTGAGTCGTCTCACTTTGTGTGGGTGAATCGCTCCAAAGAAAGTTTGGCGCTGGACCTCAAAGATCCGCAAGATTTGGCTGTCCTTAAACAACTCATTGCCAAGGCCGATGTCCTCGTGCAAAACCTAGCCCCAGGTGCCACAGGCCGTATGGGGCTAGATGCAGCCACCTTGCGCTCCGAAAATCCACGACTCATCGTGTGTGACATCTCGGGCTACGGCAACGATGGCCCTTACCGAGATAAAAAAGCTTACGACTTGTTGATTCAAAGCGAGGCGGGATTTTTGAGTATTACCGGTACGCCAGAGCATCCCAGCAAGAGCGGTAACTCGATTGCTGACATTGCCGCTGGCATGTATGCCTACACCAACATTTTGTCGGCGCTGATTCAACGCGATAAAACGGGCGAGGGCTCGCACATCGATGTGTCCATGCTCGAAGCTTTGGGCGAGTGGATGGGCTTTCCCATGTACTACGCCATGGACGACGCGTCGCCCCCGCCACGCAATGCCGCGGCGCACGCCACGATTTATCCCTATGGTCCGTTTGCAGCGGGTGATGGCGGTACGGTGATGCTCGGCCTGCAAAACGAGCGTGAGTGGGTGAAATTTTGTGATTGCGTACTTGAGCAACCCGAGCTGGTGCATGACACGCGCTTTGACAGCAACGCCAAACGCAACCAAAACCGAAATGCCTTGCAAGCTTTGATCTTGGATGTGTTTGCCAAGCTCACCACAGCCGAAGTGATGGCACGTTTGGAAGCAGCCCCCATTGCCAATGCGCGCATGAACACCATGGCCGACTTGTGGGCGCATCCGCAGCTCAAAGCCCGACATCGCTGGACTACGGTGGATTCACCTGCCGGTGAGCTGCCAGCTTTGTTGCCGCCTGGTCAACAAACTGCATTTGATTACCGCATGGGTGCCATCCCTCGCGTGGGTGAACACACGGAGGCCATCCTCAAAGAATTGGGAGTGACGCGATGAGTAACACCACATTGACAGGCACAGCGGCATTGGCTGCTTTTGCTGCTCAGCTTGAAGCCAAAGACATTCCCGCGCATGTGCTTCGCAAAACCGAAGACCTGTTGGTCGACTGGTTTGGTTCTGCCGTAGCAGGTAAGGGCGCTCGCGCGGTGGAAACATTGACCCAATTTGTGATGGACATGGGGCCTGCCAGCGGCCCTTCAGAAATTCTGTTTAACCGCCGCTCTTCATCGCCTTATATGGCTGCCATGGCCAACGCCGCAGCTTCACATGTGGTGGAACAAGACGATGTGCATAACGGTTCGGTGTTTCATCCCGCCACAGTCGTGTTTTCGCCCGCCCTGGCGGTTGCGCAAGCCATAGGTGCGAGTGGCGAAGAATTTTTGGTGGCTTGCGTTGCTGGCTACGAAGTGGGTATTCGAGTCGGCGAATTTTTGGGACGTTCACACTACCGAATTTTCCACACCACGGGCACCGCGGGTGGTGTGGCTGCCGCTGCCGCTGTGGGGCGTTTGCTCAAGCTCACACCTGAGCAGATGAATCATGCATTCGGTTCTGCGGGTACGCAAGCTGCGGGTCTGTGGGAGTTTTTGCGTGACGCTGCAGACTCTAAACAACTGCACACCGCGCATGCCGCAGGCACGGGTCTGATGTCGGCCTATTTGGCCAAGCAAGGCTTCACAGGTGCTAAGTGCATTTTGGAAGGTGCTCAAGGTATGGCGCTGGGCATGTCCACCGATGCTGATGTGCGCAAGCTCACCGATGGTTTGGGGACCCGTTGGACCACAGTGGAAACCTCCTTCAAGTACCACGCCTCTTGTCGACATACCCATCCAGCAGCAGATGCTTTGCTGCAAGTGGTCAAGGCACATCATCTCAAGCTCAGTGATATTGCAAAGGTGGTGACCCATGTGCACCAGGGAGCCATTGACGTATTGGGCCCTGTGGTGGATCCGAGCACCGTGCACCAAAGCAAGTTCAGCATGGGCACTGTGTTGGCCTTGGTCGCGCAATACGAGCATGCAGGTTTGGCTGAGTTTGATGCACATTTCAAAGATGCAGCCATCGTTGCTTTGCGAGACAAAGTTGAGATGGTGCTGGATGTTGAGGTGGATACGGCTTATCCACAACGTTGGATTGGCAAAGTCACCGTCACCACCACCGATGGGCGTGTGTTGCAAGGGCGTGTGGATGAGCCCAAAGGCGATCCCGGAAACACGTTGTCGCGTGACGAAATTGAGAGCAAAGCGATTCGTTTGGCGACGTACAGCCAGTCGGCTACCGAAGCAGAAATGCGCGCAGTCATTGCCAAGCTGTGGTCTGTGACCCAAGCGCCACGCATGGAAACCTTGTTGACATGACGCATCCCCTGTCTTTTGCACAAGCATTTTTGTTTGTGCCAGCCAACCGGCCCGACCGCTTCGCGAAGTCGTTGGCTACCCGCGCGCACGCAGTGATTGTCGATTTGGAGGACGCCGTTCCTTTGTCTGAAAAAGACGTGGCGCGTGATGCCATTCGCCTTGAGTTGATGCCGTGGTTGCAGCAATGCCCCGAGCGGATTGTTGTGCGTGTGAATGCTTGTGGCACGCCATTTTTAGAAGATGACTTGCGCTTAATGGATGAGCTGGGTATTCATCACATCATGCTGCCTAAAGCTGAGTCTCCTGAGCAGTTGTCTTCTGTGGCGGATGCGCTGTCGTTCACTCCTTTGTTGATTCCGATGATTGAAAGTGCGCGAGGCGTGGACCAAGTCAAGGCGATTGCTGCCCACCAGAACACCTTGCGCTTGTCTTTGGGCAACATTGATTTGCAGTTCAGTTTTGGCATGCAGTGTGGACCTGATGAGATAGAGCTGTTGCCGGTACGACACCAAATGCTGCTGGCTAGCCGCTTGGCTGACATTGCCGCTCCGATAGACGGTGTGACTGTGCAAATTGACTCGCAAGATCAATTGCAAGCTGATATCTTGCGTGGCAAACGTTTGGGTTTTCAAGCCAAGTTGTGTATTCATCCCACGCAGGTGGATGCCGTGATTCATGGCTTTCAGCCATCAGCGCAAGAGATTGCGCATGCCCAAGCTGTGGTGGCTGCTGACCATGCAGCTAATGGCGGTGTGGTGCAGCTCAACGGAAAAATGGTCGATCGCCCTGTCGTGATGTTGGCCAAGTCAGTTCTTCGGCAAGTGGATTTGCACAGCCGCGTGACATGAAGCCATGCGCCAGAGTGAGGTGGCGCGCGGGCGACAGTTGGTTCGCCGATATTCGGTGATATTTGATGGTGTTTGATTGATAAAACAGGAGACAAAGATGAAACGATTCGCTCAAATTTTGGTGTTGACAGCCGCTGTGGCTGCAGGATGGGCGCAAGCTCAGCCTAGCAAATATCCAGAAAAATCCATCACTTTGGTGGTGCCGTTTGCTGCAGGCGGCCCCACAGATGTCGTGGCTCGCATGATGGCCATTCCCATGGGGGCGTCTTTGGGGCAACCCGTGGTGGTGGAAAACGTCAATGGTGCTGGCGGCACGATTGGCGCTACCAAAGTGGCGCGTGCGGCACCTAATGGTTACACCATCTTTTTGCATCACATGGGCATGTCGACAGCGCCTGCGCTGTACAACAAACTCAACTTCGATCCGTTGACAGACTTTGAATACATCGGCCAAGTGCTGGATGTGCCCATGACTTTGATTGCGCGCAAAGACATTCCTGCTAACAACTTGCAAGAACTTATTGCCTATATCAAAGCGAATGAAAGCAAAGTGTCGATGGCCGATGCTGGCTTGGGCGCTGTTTCCAATTTGTGTGGCTTGATGTTTAAGAGTGCGATTGGTGTGAACATCAACACCATTCCTTACAAAGGCACAGGCCCTGCCATGAACGATTTGCTGGGTGGGCAAGTGGACATCTTGTGCGACCAAACCACGCAAACAGTTCCCATGATTAAAGATGGACGCGTCAAAGTGTTCGGTGTAACCACCTTGAAGCGCTTGGCTGCATTGCCCAACGTGCCCACGATGGATGAGCAGGGTTTGAAGGGCTTTGAAGTGAAGGTGTGGCATGGCATGTACGCACCCAAAGGCACGCCTGCACCTGTACTGAAAAAAATCAATACAGCATTGCGCTTTGCCATGGCTGACGCCACGATCAAACAGCGCCTGACGGACCTGAGCTCTGATATTCCGTCAGCTGACAAGATGACAGCCGATGGTTTGAAAGACCACCTCAAGTTGGAAATCAACAAGTGGGGTCCTGTGATCCGCAAAGCGGGTGTGTCCGCAGACTGACGCAATGCGTCCAGCCAAAGGCCACCCAAGGGTGGCCTTTTTTATGTGATTCTTCCTAGGGCTTTGTTGTCTTTGGCTTGAAGCTACAAAACTCATACACGCCACATTGCCAGCACAGTGGTTTACGCGCTTGGCACACATAGCGGCCATGCAAGATGAGCCAATGGTGGGCATCGACGAGGTACTCAGCAGGGATGCGCTTCATCAGTTGCATCTCTACCGCCAGCGGTGTTTTTCCTGGGGCCAAGCCCGTGCGGTTGCCCACGCGGAAGATGTGCGTGTCTACCGCCATGGTGGGCTCGCCAAAGGCTACGTTCAGCACCACGTTGGCCGTTTTGCGACCGACACCTGGAAGTGCTTCGAGCGCCTCACGCGTTCGGGGAATAACGCCTTGGTGTTGCTCCACCAAGATGCGGCAGGTTTGCATCAGGTGTTTGGCTTTGCTGTGGTACAGGCCAATCGTCTTGATGTAGCGCTCAAGGCCTTCTAGGCCAAGGTCCAAAATTTGTTGCGGCGTATTGGCCACCGGAAACAAGCGCCGCGTGGCCTTGTTCACACCCACATCGGTGGCTTGGGCACTCAGCAGCACAGCGGCCAACAACTCGAACACGCTGGTATATTCCAACTCGGTATTGGGCTGCGGATTGGCTGCTTTCAGCGTCGCGAAAAAAGGCTCAATGTGCTGTGTTTTCATCCGTCCATTATTCCCCACGCTATGCCCTCAACTATGAAGTTTGCTGACCGCCTCAACAACGTTGAAACCTCCGCCATTCGTGAACTGTTCAAACTGCTGGGCAAGCCCGGCATCATCAGCTTTGCCGGTGGCTTTCCCGACAGCGCCATGTTTGATGTGCAAGGCATTCGTGAAGCCAGCGAAGCCGCATTGACCCAAGAGCCAGGCGCCGCCCTGCAATACGGCGCGACCGAAGGCTACCAACCCTTGCGCGAACAACTCGCCGCGTTCATGTCCAGCAAAGGCGTGAAGGGCTTAGACGCCAACGGCCTCATCGTCACCACCGGCAGCCAACAAGCGTTGGACTTGATTGCCAAAACTTTGCTCAACCCCGGCGACGTGGCCTTGGTTGAAGGCCCCACCTTCTTGGCCACCATTCAGTGCTTCCGTTTGTACGGCCCGCAAGTGGTGGGCGTGCCCATCGACGCGCACGGCGTGCAAATCGACAAGCTCGAAGAAATGATGGTGCAACACAAGCCAAAGCTTGTGTACCTCATCCCCACCTTTGGCAATCCAAGTGGTGCCACGCTCAGCCTTGAGCGCCGCCTGCGCGTGCTCGAACTCGCTGTGAAATACAAAACCGTGGTGGTCGAAGACGACCCTTATGGCGACCTGTACTTTGGCGAAGCGCCGCCACCATCTTTGCTCGCTTTGATCGATCAAGTGCCGGGCAGCCGTGAGTGGTTGATTCACTGCGGCTCGCTCAGCAAAGTGTTGTCGCCTGGCCTGCGCGTGGGCTGGATGATTGCACCGCCCGAGCTGTTGGCCCGTGCCACCATGTGCAAGCAGTTCAGTGATGCACACACCTCTACTTTTGCGCAAGCCACCGCCGCGCACTACCTCAAAGCAGGCCGCATGCCCGCCACCTTGGCGCATGTGCGCAGCGTGTATGCCGAGCGCGCACAGGCCATGGGCGAAGCTTTGAAGCGTGAGCTGGGCGATGCCTTGACGTTCACCCAGCCCCAAGGCGGCTTGTTCTTCTGGGCCAACCTCACAGGCGCAGGTGGCAAAGTGAAAGACGGCAGCGAACTAGCCAAACGCGCCATTGAAAAAGGCGTGGCTTTTGTGCCAGGCGCACCATTCTTTGCAAGCAACCCCGACACGACTGCGATTCGTTTGAGCTTTGCCACGGCGGACGTGGAGAAGATCAATGAGGGGATTGCTCGGTTAGGGCAGGCGCTTTAAACGCGACGCACACAAACTGCTTGGGTTAGGCTGCGCCGACCGACGCAATCGTGACGAAGTCTCTGAGGAGGGCGGCGCTGCCTAACCCAAGCAGCGCCACGTCAAAGAAGTAACAGCGAACTCAGCCAGCAATGGCCTGATAAGCCGCAGCATCCATCAAGCTGTCCAACTCAGCCGCATTGCTGAGCTTGACCTTGTAAAACCAACCCGCACCTTCAGGGTCGCTGTTGGCGAGGGATGGGTCGGCGCGCAAGGCTTCGTTTTGTTCGATGATTTCCACACTTGCAGGCATGTGCACGTCAGCGGCGGCTTTGACCGACTCGACCACACCGGCCACTGTGCCTTGTGCAAATGTTTTGCCGATGTCTGCGAAGTCAACAAACACGATGTCGCCCAGCGTGTCTTGTGCGTGTTGGGTGATGCCCACCAAAGCGGTGTCGCCTTCGATGCGCACCCAGGTGTGTTCTGCGTGATATTTGTTCATAGTCTTTACATGCCGCTGTAGTTGGGGCCGCCACCGCCTTCAGGCGTGACCCACACGATGTTTTGTGTCGGGTCTTTGATGTCGCAGGTCTTGCAGTGCACGCAGTTTTGCGCGTTGATTTGCAAGCGGTCGGTGTTGTCGTCGTTCTTCACAAACTCGTACACACCAGCAGGGCAATAGCGGCTTTCAGGACCAGCGAATTTGGCGAGGTTGATGTTCACCGGCACAGACGCGTCTTTGAGCGTCAAGTGCGCGGGTTGGTTTTCTTCGTGGTTGGTGTTGCTGATGAACACGCTGCTCAAGCGGTCAAACGTGAGCTTGCCGTCTGGCTTGGGATAGTTGATTTGGGCGTGTTGTGCCGCAGGCTCCAAGCTCACATGGTCGGGCTTGCTGCCATGCAACGTCCAAGGTGGCGTGTCGATGCCGAGCTTGGGCAACAGCCATTGCTCGATGCCGGTCATCAACGTACCGATCAACATGCCTTTTTTGAACCACAGTTTGAAGTTGCGGTATTGGTTGAGCTCTTTGCTCAGCCAGCTCTTTTCAAACGCAGCGGGGTAGGCGCTCAGCTCATCGTTGGCGCGACCAGCCGACACCGCATCAAAAGCAGCATCCGCAGCCAACATGCCGCTCTTGATGGCGGCGTGGCTGCCTTTGATACGGGCAGCATTCAAGTAGCCAGCATCGCAACCAATCAGTGCGCCGCCTGGGAACACGGTCTTGGGCAAAGCTTGTGGCGTGCCGTTGTTGATGGCGCGTGCGCCGTAACCAATGCGTTTGGCACCTTCGAGATGGGCTGCAATGGCTGGGTGTGTTTTCCAGCGTTGCATTTCTTCAAAGGGGCTGAGCCATGGGTTTTTGTAGTCGAGGCCGAGTACAAAACCGAGGGTGACTTTGTTGTCTTCGAGGTGGTACAAAAAGCCGCCGCCAAAGGCGTCGTCTTGCATGGGCCAGCCAGAGGTGTGGACCACCAAACCGGGCTTGGCTTTGGATGGGTCGACCTCCCACAGCTCTTTGATGCCGATGGCATAGCTTTGTGGGTCGCGGCCTTCGGCCAAGTTGTATTTGGCAATGACTTGTTTGCCCAAGTGACCACGTGCGCCTTCGGCGAAGATGGTGTACTTGGCGTGCAGTTCCATGCCGAGCTGGAAGTTGTCGGTGGGCTCGCCGTCTTTGCCCACGCCGAGGTTGCCAGTGGCCACGCCTTTAACGGAACCGTCATCGTTGTAAAGCACTTCAGCCGCCGTGAAGCCTGGGAAGATTTCCACGCCAATCGATTCAGCATGTGCCGCCATCCACTTCACCACGTTGCTGAGTGACACCACATAGCAGCCATCGTTGTGGAAGTTGCGGGGCAGCAACCAATCGGGGGTGCGCTTGGTGCCTGTTTCGCTGAGGAACAACACATCGTCGCCCGTGACTTCTTGGTTCAACGGGCAGCCGAGTTCTTTCCAGTTGGGGATGAGTTCGGTCATGGCCTTGGGGTCCATCACCGCGCCCGACAAAATGTGTGCGCCAGGCTCAGAACCTTTTTCCAGCACGACGACTGAAACATCGTTGCCTTTTTCAGCCGCGAGCTGTTTGATGCGGATGGCCGTGGCCAAACCACCGGGGCCGCCACCAATCACGACCACGTCGTATTCCATGGCTTCACGTGGGCCGAACTGGGCGAGGATTTCTTCTTGTGTCATTTCGTTTGTCTCAGTCTGTTGTCAGAGGTGAGACAGATTTTAGGGCCTGTCATAGACGCACTTGTCATAATGAAATAACTCAACATTCAGGAGGCTTACATGGCGTACAGCATGGATTTGTCAGGCCGCGTGGCCTTGGTCACCGGTGCATCCAGTGGTTTGGGGGCGCAATTCGCCCGCACCTTGTCACGCGCAGGCGCTGCCGTGGTGCTGGCCAGTCGCCGCATGGAAAAGCTCAAAGAGCTGCGTGCCGAAATTCAAGCCGAAGGCGGTGACGCCCATGTGGTGAGCTTGGATGTGACTACTTTAGGCAGCATTCAATCTGCGGTGGCCCATGCCGAGACCGAGGTGGGCAGCATTGATATCTTGGTCAACAACTCAGGCGTGAGCACCACCCAGCGCGTGCAAGACGTGACGGAAGAGGACTTCGATTTCACGTTCAACACCAATGTGAAAGGTTCGTTCTTTGTGGCGCAAGAAGTGGGCAAGCGCATGTTGGCCCGCGCTAAGGGCGCTGCGCCGGGCACCTACACTGGTGGGCGCATCATCAACATTGCTTCGGTGGTGGGCTTGAAAGCCTTGCCACAAATTGCACCCTATGCCATGAGCAAAGCGGCGGTGATTCAAATGACCAAGGCAATGGCTTTGGAGTGGGGGCGTTTTGGCATCAACGTGAACGCGATTTGCCCTGGCTACATCAGCACCGAAATGAATGAACACATGTGGGCCACCGAACAAGGCCAAAAACTGGTGAGCATGTTGCCTCGCAAGCGTGTGGGTCATCCACACGATTTAGATGCGCTGTTGGTGCTGCTGGCGAGCGCGGAGAGTTCTTTCATCAACGGCGCGATCATTTCGGCCGACGACGGGTTTGTACTATGAGATACGAAATTCCTGAAAACAAAAAGCTGGTGTACGAATGCACCATTCCCATGCGTTGGGGCGACATGGATGCGATGGGCCACATCAACAACACGATTTACTTTCGTTACCTCGAAATTGCGCGTGTCGATTGGTTGCACCAGTTCAACGCTGCACCAGGGCCCGAGGGGGAAGGCCCTGTGGTTGTGAATGCATTTTGTAATTTTTACAAACAGCTCGAATACCCAGGCGATGTGTTGGTGAAGATGTACACCAGTGACCCCGCTCGTACCACGTTTGAGACGTGGGCCACGATGGAGCAAGCCGCCAACCCCGGCGTGATTTACGCCGCAGGCGGGGCCACCACCATTTGGGTGGACTTCCCCAAACAAAAAGCGGTGGACTTACCCGCGTGGTTGCGCGAGATGGTCACACCCTGAATGGTTTCAAAACGCTGAGGGTGCTGTGGCCGCATCCAACTGCGTGAGCCAGAGCAATGCGGTTTCGCGGTTCGCGCCGCACATGTCAGCCGAGGGCTGCAAGCCGCCACAAAAAGCGGGGCGCTCAGGCTTACCAAACACCGCGCAGCGCATGTCAGGCAGCAATTGCACACAGGGCACACCCGCCGGTTTGCCATGTGGCATACCGGGCAGGGCGCTGGTGATGGAGGGCGCGATGCAACACGCGCCACATCCGCTGCGGCATTGCATTTATTTTTGTTTGGGCACGCGGCCCATCAAGTAAAACTCAGGGTTGGGCATCATGCCGCTGAAGCTGGCGATGCGATTACTCAAGCCAAAAAACGCGGTGATGGCCGCAATGTCCCAAATGTCTTCGTCGTTGAAGCCATGCGCATGCAAGGGGGCAAAGTCTGCCTCGTCAATCAGATCGCTGTGCTGGCATACCTTCATGGCGAAGTCGAGCATGGCACGTTGACGTGGGGTGATGTCGGCCTTGCGGTAGTTCACCGCCACTTGATCGGCGACCAAGGGTTTCTTTTCGTAGATGCGCAAAATAGCGCCGTGTGCCACCACGCAATACAAGCAGTTGTTGGCAGCGCTGGTGGTGGTGACGATCATTTCGCGGTCACCTTTGGTGAGGTTGCTCTCGCGTCCCACCGACTCCGGCACCATCAACGCATCGTGGTACGCAAAGAAGGCGCGCCATTCAGCGGGGCGGCGGGCTAGACCTAAGAACACGTTGGGCACAAACCCAGCTTTTTCTTGCACCTCCAAAATTTTGGTGCGCAGGTCTTCGGGCAAGTTTTCCAGCGCTGGGGCGGGGTAGCGGCTCATGCAGTCGTCTCCAAGGTTGTGTTGGTTTGGGCGATTATCCTTGGCGTGAATTCAAATTTGAGGAACCCACATGACAGACCAACACACCCATCCCACAGACGCTGCTTTTGAAAAAGGTTTGGCTAAGCGCACCCAAGTGATGGGCCAACCTTTCGTGGACAAGGCATTTGCAGGGGCTAGCGATTTCACCTTGCCCATGCAGCACCACATCACACGTGCCGCTTGGGGCGATACGTGGCAGCGCGATGGTTTGGATTTGAAAACCCGAAGCCTTATCACGGTGGCCATGCTCACTGCGTTGGGTAAAACGCACGAGCTCAAAGGCCATGTGCGTGGTGCACTCAACAACGGCGCGACGAAAGAAGAGTTGCAAGAGGTGTTGTTGCATGCCGCCATTTATTGCGGCGTGCCTACGGCAGTCGAAGGTTTCAGGGCTGCTGCTGAGGTGGTGGACGCGCCTCAAGCTTAAGGACGCATCTTTGGGCGACAGCGCATGCGCTGTTTAGCCTACGACCAACTTGTGCACCAAGTCTGCCGTGGTCGAGGCTTTGTATTTGCGCATCAGCTTGGCGCGGTAAATTTCCACCGTGCGGTGGCTGATGCCCAGCGCTCGGCCAATTTCTTTGGAGGTCATGCCCTCCATCAAAAAGGCTGCCACTTCGCGCTCACGCGCTGTGAGTTCGGCCCGAACGGGGCGTGTGGCACTGAGGTCTTCAAAACTCCAAATGCCTGCTTCGTGGGGTGAATCCAAGTTCAAGGCGCGTCCTGTCACATGACACCAAAACGGCTCGCCTTTCATGCGGCCATCGATGCGTTTCATCAGGCGGTCATCGGCGTACAGCCCCTTGGCGTTGAGGCTGAGTTTGATGCGTGCGCCTGTGCGCTCGTACTCATCCGCGCTGGGGTAGAGCACCTGAAACGACTGGCCAATCAGCTGCTCGCGTGTGGTGCCAAACATGTCGCACACGTGTTGGTTGCAGTCCACCATCGTGCGGTTGCGCGACAGCACGAGGCCGACGGGGGCGAGGTCAAAGGCTTGGCGGTAATCAATCATCGGGAAGGCTTTAAGGGGTCTGTGCTTACGAAGAACTACGTAGTTGGTTACGTAGTATCGTAATGCCATTCTGTTGTACTTTGACTGGAGCATCCCTTGAACAAAGTTTTTCCTTCTGCTGCTGAAGCACTCAAAGACATCGTGGCCGACGGCCAACTGATGGCTGTGGGTGGTTTTGGTTTGTGTGGCATTCCTGAAGCCCTGATTGACGCTTTGCGCGACAGCGGTGTGAAGGACTTGACCGTCATCTCTAACAACGCTGGTGTTGACGGCTTTGGTTTGGGCAAGTTGCTCGAAACCCGTCAAATCAAAAAAATGATTTCCAGCTACGTGGGCGAGAACAAAGAGTTTGAACGCCAATACCTTTCTGGCGAGTTGGAGTTGGAATTCACACCACAAGGCACCTTGGCTGAAAAGCTGCGCGCTGGTGGTGCTGGCATTCCTGCCTTCTTCACCAAAACCGGTGTGGGCACCTTGGTGGCCGAAGGCAAAGAACTGCGCGACTTCGACGGCGAGACCTACGTGATGGAACGCTCACTCGTGCCAGAAATCTCGCTCATCAAAGCCGATGTGGCTGACCGCTCAGGCAATCTGCGCTTCAACATGACCGCACGCAACTTCAACCCCGCTGCTGCCACCGCTGGCCGAATTTGTGTGGTGGAAGTTGAACGCATCGTAGCCACGGGCGAACTGGCCCCTGACGACATTCACTTGCCCGGCATTTACGTGCACCGCATCGTGCACAACCCCACGCCCGAGAAGCGCATTGAAAAGCGCACCACCCGCGACCGTAAATAAGGACACCACCATGGCTTGGACTCAAGACGAAATGGCCGCACGTGCGGCAAGCGAACTGCAAGACGGTTTTTACGTAAACCTCGGCATTGGCATTCCTACCCTGGTGGCCAACCACGTGCCAGACCACGTGGAAGTGTGGCTGCAAAGCGAGAACGGCATGCTCGGCATTGGCCCGTTCCCCTACGAAGACGAAGTCGACGCCGACCTCATCAACGCAGGCAAACAAACCGTGACCACCATCAAAGGCTCTGCGATTTTTGGCAGCGACCAATCGTTCGCCATGATTCGTGGCGGCAAGATCAACCTCTCCATCCTTGGCGCGATGCAAGTGAGCGAGAAGGGCGATTTGGCCAACTGGATGATTCCCGGCAAGATGATCAAAGGCATGGGCGGCGCGATGGACTTGGTCGCGGGCGTCAAGCGCGTGATCATCTTGATGGAACACGTGGCCAAGAAAAAAGATGGCACTGAAGATTTGAAAATCTTGCCCCATTGCACACTGCCGTTGACAGGCGTGGGCGTGGTGGATCGCATCATCACCGACCTCGCGGTGATGGACGTGGTGCCTGAAGGCTTGAAGGTCATTGAGCTTGCCCCGGGCGTTACCCGTGAATTCTTGCAAAGCAAGACTGGCGTGACTTTGCTGTGAATGGCACGCTAAACTTGAGCCATTCATAACAAGGGGAAACACCATGAAAATTTTGGTTGCAGTTGACGGTTCTAAATCTTCTTTGAACGCGGTCAAGTACGCCGTGAAGTTGGCTTCCAACTTTCGCACAGAAGATCGCATCACCTTGATCAACGTGCACGATGACCAAGGCTTGCGCCATGCGCAACAGTTCGTGGGCAAAGAAGGCGTTGCTGATTACTTGCGTGAATTGAGCGACAAAGAACTCAAATCTGCTTTGGCCGTGTTGGTCAAAGCTGGCGTCAAGCACGACAGCATCATCCAAACAGGTCATGTGGCTGAAGTGATTTCTAACGCCGCAGACAAAAAGTTTGACCTGGTGGTCATGGGCTCAAAAGGCCGCAGTGGCTTGGTTGACATGCTGTTGGGTTCTGTGGCGCAACGCGTCATGGCAACCTGCAAGAAGCCTGTGCTGTTGGTCAAGTAATTCACTTGCCGAGATGCGAGAGCATCTCAAGCAAAAGCCCGCTAGCGAGAGCCAGCGGGCTTTTTATTTGGAGCGGATGACGGGAATCGAACCCGCGTTATTTGCTTGGGAAGCAAGAGTCCTACCATTGAACGACACCCGCATTAGCTTGGATTGTAGGTGTGTGTAGATCTAGACTAACATTTCAAATAGTTTGTATTTGATAGAGGGAGCATTGCATGAAAACATTCACAAAAATTTGTATCTGCTTGTCTGTGTTGTTGCCCATGTGGGCCTCTGCGCAGAGCTGCAACGACATCAAGGACAAAGACAAAGCCAACTACTGCCGCGCCATTGATACCAATGACAAATCACATTGCCAAAAAATAGGTGGCAACGATTTGCTCAATCTATGTATGGGCAAAGTCGAGAACGACATGAAGTATTGCCGCCGTATCACAACCGACAAAATCAAGAAAAGATGTGAGAACAGCGTTCGCTGAATGCAAAACAGCATCCGCTAGGGATGCTGTTTTTGTTGGGTGAGCGCAGTGTAGGTTTAGGCTTGTGCGAGCGCTTGTGCCATGACTTTTCCAACTTGGTCGAAGTAAGCCTGGGCAGCTTGTGTTGGCACCAAGTATTTGGTGCGGCGGTTTTTGCCTTCAAACACGGTGTCAATCATGCCCAACTCACGCAATTGATCGAGCTTGCGATGAATGGTGGCAGGGGAGGCAATGCTGTTCAACCCCATGGCATCGGTCACTGTCAAAGGCTTTTCTTGGCCGTGACGCACAGCGATTACTTCCAACAGTTTCTTGGCATCCAAGTCCATCGCAGGTGCGTTCTCTCCGCCATCCAATGCGTGAATGAGGTTGAGAAAACGCAGATAGATTTGTTTGGATTCCATGATAGATATGCCTTTGTTTGCATAGGTAAGTAATATCGATATTGTATATATCAATAATGTCATTTAGAGCGTAAAACCACGTATTCCGTACGTTTCCGAAGGTTTTGTCGTTATTTGAGGATGTCGCCCAAGCAGAGATATTTCATCTCCAAGTACTCATCCATGCCGTGGCTGGAGCCTTCGCGGCCAAGGCCTGATTGCTTCACGCCACCAAACGGCACATGCTCGGTGGCGATCACACCGACGTTGATGCCCACCATGCCGTATTCCAGCGCTTCGCTCACGCGGTAAATGCGGCCAATGTCGCGGCTGTAGAAGTAACTGGCCAAGCCAAACTCGGTGTTGTTCGCGGCATCCACAGCTTCTTGCTCGTGTGAGAAGCGGAACACAGGAGCAAAAGGGCCAAAGGTTTCTTCGCGGGCGCACAGCATGTCTGCGCGCGCGTCGGCGATGACGGTGGGTTCAAAGAACTGGCCGTCGAGCTTGTGGCCGCCCACCATGACCTTGCCGCCTTTGGCGATGGCGTCTTGCACGTGGCGTTGTACTTTCTCGATGGCTGCGTCTTCAATCAGCGGGCCTTGCACCACGCCTTCGTCAAAGCCGTTGCCCACTTTGAGGGTTTTGACTTTGGCCGAGAATTTTTGAACAAACTCGTCGTACACCGCGTCTTGCACGTAAATGCGGTTGGCGCACACGCAGGTTTGGCCCGCGTTACGGTATTTGCTGGCCATTGCGCCTTCGACGGCGCTGTCAATGTCGGCATCGTCAAACACGATGAAGGGGGCATTGCCGCCCAGCTCCAAAGCCAGTTTCTTAATGCTGGGCGCAGACTGCGCCATCAAGATGCGTCCCACCTCGGTGGAGCCCGTAAAGCTGATGTGGCGCACGATGTCGCTGCTGCAAAACACTTTGCCAATCGCAATGCTGTTGTCGCTGTCGGCGGTGATGATGTTGACCACGCCCGCAGGAATGCCCGCGCGAATGGCCAGCTCAGCAGCGGCCAAGGCGGTGAGGGGAGTCAGTTCGGCAGGTTTGATGACCACGGGGCAGCCGGCAGCCAGTGCGGGGGCCACTTTGCGGGTGATCATGGCCAGTGGGAAGTTCCACGGTGTGATGGCGGCGCACACGCCGATGGGCTGCTTGAGCACCATCAAGCGGCGGTTGTTGTCAAACTGGGGCAGGGTTTCGCCGTTGACGCGCTTGGCTTCTTCGGCAAACCATTCCACAAAGCTCGCGCCATAGGCCACTTCGCCTTTGGCTTCCGGCAGCGGTTTGCCTTGCTCGGCGGTCATGATGCGGCCTAGGTCTTCTTGGTTAGCCATGAGCAGGTCAAACCACTTGCGCAAGATGATGCTGCGCTCTTTGCCTGTTTTGTTGCGCCAAGCGGGCCAGGCTGCATTGGCTGCGTCAAGGGCGGCTTCGGCGTCTTTGGCGGTCAGGTTGGCCACATCGGCTAATTTTTTGCCTGTGGCGGGGTCATGCACGTCAAAGCGGCTGGCGCCTTTGACCCAGTGGCCGTTAATCAATGCATCGGTCTTGAGCAGTGTGGGGTCGTTGAGCAAAGAAAGGGGCGCCGTTTTAGCGAAACCTTCGGTTTTCATGTCCATGAGGGTCTCCAAATTTGATGAGTCAGAGCATACCGCTGCTCCAGTGCCCTCGATGACTCTGGGGTGACACCAAAACCTATAATTTGAGGATGACTACACCCAAATTCACCGTCGCTGATATTCGCAAAACGTTTCTGGACTTCTTCGAGTCCAAAGGCCACACCGTGGTGGCCTCTAGCCCACTGGTGCCGGGCAACGACCCCACCTTGATGTTCACCAACTCGGGCATGGTCCAGTTCAAAGACGTGTTCTTGGGCGAAGACAAGCGCTCTTACGTGCGCGCAGCCTCGGTGCAGGCCTGTTTGCGCGCTGGTGGCAAACACAACGACTTGGAAAACGTGGGCTACACCGCCCGCCACCACACCTTCTTCGAAATGCTGGGCAACTGGTCGTTTGGTGATTACTTCAAACGCGAATCACTGAAGTGGGCGTGGGAGTTGTTGACCGAGGTCTACAAGCTGCCCCCCGAGCGTTTGCTGGCCACTGTCTACCAAGAAGACGACGAAGCCTATGACATTTGGACCAAAGAAATTGGCCTGCCACCCGAGCGTGTGATTCGCATTGGCGACAACAAAGGCGGCCGCTACAAGAGCGACAACTTCTGGATGATGGCCGACACCGGCCCTTGCGGCCCGTGCTCTGAAATCTTTTACGACCACGGCGACCACATACCCGGCGGACCACCCGGCAGCCCCGACGAAGACGGCGACCGCTTCATTGAGATTTGGAACAACGTGTTCATGCAGTTCAACATGGACGAAACAGGTGCCGTCACCCGCTTGCCCGCGCCTTGCGTGGACACGGGCATGGGCCTCGAGCGCTTGGCTGCCATCTTGCAGCACGTGCATAGCAACTACGAAATTGACATCTTTGATGCCCTCATCAAAGCCGCGTCACGCGAAACGGGTTGCACCGACATGGGCCACAAGAGCCTGCGTGTGATTGCCGACCACATTCGCGCCACCTCTTTCTTGGTGAGCGACGGCGTGGTGCCCAGCAACGAAGGCCGTGGCTATGTGCAACGCCGCATCATCCGCCGCGCCATTCGCCACGGGTATTTGTTGGGCCAGAAAAAGCCGTTCTTCCACAAGCTCGTGCCTGACCTCGTCAAACTCATGGGCGATGCCTACCCCAACATGGCCAGCCAAGCCGAGCGCATTGCGTCAGTGTTGAAGGCCGAAGAAGAACGCTTCTTTGAAACCCTCGAAGTGGGCATGTCAATTTTGGATGCGGCTTTGCAAGGCGGCGCAAAAGTGTTGCCAGGCGAAGTGGCGTTCAAGCTGCACGACACCTATGGCTTCCCCCTCGACTTGTCGGCCGACGTGTGCCGCGAGCGTGGCTTGAGCGTGGACGAAGCAGGCTTTGCCGCTGCGATGGAAAAACAAAAGAGTCAAGCTCGCGCCGCAGGCAAGTTCAAGATGGACAAGGCCTTGGAGTACACCGGCGCAGGCAATGCGTTTGTGGGCTACGACGATCTCAAAGCGACTGCAAAAGTGGTGGCGGTGTATTTGGATGGCAACTCTGTGGCCGAGCTCAAGCACGGCCAAGCAGGCGTGGTGGTGTTGGACACCACGCCGTTCTACGCCGAGAGCGGCGGCCAAGTCGGTGACGCAGGCGTGCTGGTCAGCGGCTCTGCCAGCTTTGCCGTGGAAGACACCTTGAAGATCAAAGCCGATGTTTATGGTCATCACGGCACTTTGACCCAAGGCACTTTGGCTGTGGGCGACCACGTGGATGCACAAGTCAATACGCAAGTGCGCGCCGCGACCGTGCGCAACCACTCTGCCACCCATTTGATGCACAAAGCCTTGCGCGAAGTACTGGGCGACCACGTGCAACAAAAAGGCAGCTTGGTGAACGCCGAGCGCACACGGTTTGACTTTGCGCACAACGCACCCGTGACCGATGCACAGATTCGCGAGATCGAAGCCAAGGTCAACGCCGAAATTTTGGCCAACGCCGCGGCACAAGCGCGTGTGATGGACATCGAGTCCGCCCAAAAAACAGGCGCCATGATGTTGTTTGGCGAGAAGTACGGCGAGACCGTGCGCGTGCTCGACATTGGCTCTAGCCGCGAGTTGTGCGGTGGTACACACGTCAAAGCCACAGGCGATATTGGCTTGTTCAAAGTGGTGGCTGAAGGTGGTGTGGCCGCTGGCGTGCGCCGCATTGAAGCCGTGACAGGCGCGAACGCGCTGGCTTATTTGCAATCGCTCGAAGACTCTGTGGCTCAAGCCGCTGGCGCACTCAAAGCGCCAACCACCGAGCTCAACGCACGTTTGGCCCAAGTGCTGGAACAAGTCAAAACGCTCGAGAAAGAAGTGTCAGCCCTCAAAGGCAAAGTGGCTTCTGCTCAAAGCGACGAGTTGCTCACCCAAGCTGTGGACATCAAAGGCACCAAACTTTTGGTGGCCAAGCTCGACGGTGCTGACGCCAAAACTTTGCGCGACACCATGGACAAGCTCAAAGACAAGATGAAGTCTGCTGTCATCGTGTTGGCGGCTGTGGATGGCGAGAAGGTCAACATCGCTGCAGGCGTGACCGCTGACAACACAGGCAAAGTCAAAGCGGGCGAGATGGCCAACTTTGTGGCCCAGCAAGTGGGCGGCAAAGGCGGCGGCAAGCCCGACATGGCGATGGCTGGTGGCACTGATGCTGCAGCTTTGCCCAAGGCTTTGGCCAGCGTGCAAGCTTGGGTGACTGAGCGCCTGTGATGCGCATGAACGCACGTTCACACGCCATGCAAACAAAGGCCCAACCCGTGTTGGGCCTTTTTCTTGGCGTTTGCCTTGCTGTGTTGTTGACAAGCTTTGTGGCCCCTAAGGCATGGGCACAGTTCGATAAATCTGCATGGCCTGCCAACATGGCCACGCCCAAAATTGAAGCTATCGATTTGCAAGGCAAGGCGTGGAATGCCACAGAGCTGGCAAGCAAAGTGGTGGTGCTTAACTTTTGGGCCACATGGTGCGCGCCATGCAAAGACGAATTGCCCACCTTGCAAACTCTGCATGACATCAGCGATGCACACACCGTGGTGCTCACCATCAATGTGCGCGAGCCCACTGCACGTGCGTCGCGTTACATGCAAAGCACGGGCATGACGTTTCCTGTCATCTCTGACGCCAAAGGCGAATTGGCCAAGCGTTGGGGTGTGACCGTGTATCCCACCACCATCCTCATCGCGCCCAGTGGCCAAGCCCGCTGGCGCGTGGTGGGCGATGTGGACTGGAGCGGACCGCAGGCCAATGCGTGGTTAGCCGAAGTACGCCAAAACGCTTCACTGACCAACGCGCCGTCAAAGGCGGCCACCCCCAAGCGATAATTCGCACGCCCCGCGCACTTTGCGCGTGGTGACCTGCCTTCGGGACATGGGTGCGGCGAGATGTCTCATCTCGCACATGCGCCTTGTATGTGCCGACAGGTCTCACTCAATATTCGGAGCTCTCTTTCATGACTCTCGTGCGTCGTTCCCTTCTCAAGGGGGCCGCAGCTGCGTGCGCCCTCTCAGGTGTGCCTGGCTTTGCTTTGGCCCAAACCACTCCCCAAAATTCTTCTCAAGCAGCTCGCCGTTTCGAGCCACAAGCGGGCCAGTGGCGCACGTTTGAAGTCACCACCCGTGTGGACTTGGCCGATTCAAAAGGCGCAGCCTCTCGCGTGTGGTTGCCCGTGCCCAGCATCAACTCGGATTGGCAACGTTCACTCGAAAGTAATTTCAGCAGCAACGGCACCTCACGCATGGTGAGCGATGGCACCGATGGCGCGCGCATGGTTTACACAGAGTTTTCTGCAGGCGTCACACCGTTTGTGGAAGTGACCAGCCGCGTGCAAACACAAAACCGTTTTGTGGACATAGCCAAACCCACCGCGCATGCGTTCACACGTGAAGACGCCGGCACTTTGCGCTACTACACCCGTGCCACACATTTGTTGCCCACCGACGGCATCGTGCGCACCACGGCCCTCAAAGCCACGCAAGGCGCAAAGACCGACGCACAAAAAGCACGCGCCATATACGACTGGGTGGTGGCCAATGCCTGGCGTGAACCCAAGACCCGCGGCTGCGGCGAGGGCGATATCAAAGCCATGTTGGAGACCGGCAACTTGGGTGGCAAGTGCGCCGACATCAATGCTTTGTTTGTGGGCCTGTGCCGCTCGGTCGGCGTGCCTGCCCGCGATGTGTACGGTATTCGTTTGGTGCCCTCCGCTTTTGGCTACAAAGAGTTGTCGGGCAACCCCGCCAGCTTGAAAGGCGCGCAACACTGCCGCGCGGAGGTGTATTTGCAAGCGCACGGTTGGGTGGCGATGGACCCCGCTGACGTGGCCAAAGTGATGCGCCTAGAAACCCCCACATGGATCAAACGCACCGACGACGCTGTGGTGCAGCCTGTGTACAACCGTTTGTTCGGCGGCTGGGAAGGCAACTGGATGGGCTGGAACACTGCGCACGATGTGGCCTTGCCCGGCAGCAAAGAAGACCGCTTGGGCTTCTTGATGTACCCCGTGGCTGAGACGGTGGATGGTCGCGCAGACTCTTACGCACCGGACACGTTTAAGTACCAAATCACGGCGCGCGAAATCAAGGCTTAACGTGTTTGAAGCGTTGGGTTTGCCTGACGCTTTGCAGCATGTACGCTCAGATCTTTGCGCTTTGAGCTTTACGCAGAAATACTCAAACGCAAAGCGCTGTGAAACTCTCGTGCCTCACCCGTGACTGGGTCTGTGAAGGCCACGCTTTTGGCCAGCAGTTGCAGAGGGTGACTGAAGTCTTCCTCCGCATCTGGCCCGCGTAACACGGTGGGGTAAAACTGGTCACCTTCTAGCGGCAGGCCCAGCGCCATCATGTGCACACGCAGTTGATGGCGTTTGCCGCTGACAGGCTCTAGCTGATACAGCGCACGGGCTTCCTCAACTTTGAGCAAGCTGATGCGTGTTTCGCTGTTGGGCTCGCCATCTACCTCTTGTGTTCTGAAAAAAAGTTCGTCGGGTTGTAGGCGGCTGATGTGTACGCGCGGCAACTCTAACGCGGGGTTGTAGGCTGCCACCGCTTCGTACACCTTGTGCATTGCTTTGTCGCGAAACAGTGCGTGATAGGCATCGCGGTCTTGCAAACGCTTGCCAAACATCACGAGGCCCGCAGTTTCGCGGTCGATGCGATGCAGGGGCACAAGGTCGTCGTTGCCTGTGAGGTGCTTGAGTTGCACTAATAAGCTTTGCTGCACATAGCGGCCAGCTGGCGTAACCGGCATGAAGTGCGGCTTGTCGGCCACGATCAAACGCTCGTCTTCAAACACGATGCTGGCCTTCTGCGGCAACACGGGTTCGTTGGCGATGTGGCGGTAGTAGTAGAGCTTGGTGCGCGGTGTGTAGGCCTGTGTGGCAGCCACGGGCTGGGCATCAACGTTCAGCACCAAGCCATGTTCAAAGCGATGCAGCCACTCGTCACGCGAGATGTCTGGCATGCGCTCCAACAAAAAATCCAGCACCGTAGGCCAATGCCCAACGGGTAGCGACACGCGGCTGGCGCCTACGCCGTTGCGCGTGGGGATTCGCATAGGCGTGGCTTTCAGACGCCTTAGACCTTGGTGAACACCAAGTCCCACACACCATGGCCGAGCTTCAAGCCACGGTTTTCAAATTTGGTGAGTGGGCGGTAGGCGGGCTTTTCGGCAAAACCGCTTGGGTCGGTGGCGGTGTTTTTGAGCAAAGGCTCGGCAGACACCACTTGCATCATTTGCTCTGCGTACGGTTCCCAATCGGTGGCCAAGTGCAGATAGCCGCCGGGCTTGATGTGTTTGGCTAAGCGGTTGACGAATGCGCTTTGAATCAAACGGCGTTTGTGGTGGCGGCTCTTGTGCCAAGGGTCTGGGAAGAAGATGTGCACGCCGTCTAGGCTGTTCTCACCCAGCATGTGGTCCATCACCTCGACCGCGTCGTGCTGCACGATGCGAATGTTGCCAATGCCTTCTTCGCCACAGCGCTTCAGCAACGCTCCCACGCCGGGCGCGTGAACCTCGCAGCACAAAAAGTTGTCGTCAGGGCGCGTGTGCGCAATCTTGGCCGTGGCGTCGCCCATGCCAAAACCAATTTCCAAAATCAGTGGGGCAGTGCGGCCAAACGCAGCAGACACATCCAAACGCTCAGGCGTGTAGGGCACCAAAAACTGAGGGCCAAATTGCTCAAGCGCACGTGTCTGACCGGGGCCCATGCGTCCTGCACGCAGCACGTAAGTTTTGATGACGCGCATGAATGGGGTGTCGGTTTTTTTGACGTCTGGAGTAGTGGGCGTGTCGGCGGTGGTCATGGCTGAGAAATCTAAAAATAGGGGCCCATTATCGCGGGACCGCATGGGAATAAATTAGGTATGTCAACAGCTCTCGCATAATTCACTTCTTAAAGAAAAGGGATGAGCTTGATGCACGACATGATTGATTTTTTCAAGCGGTACCAATCCGAATTCGATCAACAAAATTGGGCAAGTTTTGCCGTCTTGTTTCATGAGCCTGCGATGAGCGTTCGAGCCGATGGTTCTGTGATGGTCATTCCTACGCATGCAGACGGAGCGCGTTTGTATGCGTCTGTTTCAAGCGCTTGGCGGGCCGAAGGGTATGAACGATTTGAGACAGAAAACTTTGAAGTGCTGGCGCAAGGGCAAGACAGTCGGCTCGTGTCTTTTGATTGGCTGATGCTGTCAAACGAAGGTGAGTTGATTCGCCGTTGGAGGCAGTCGTACCAGGTGATACGCACAAAAGATGACTGGCAGGTCTTTACATCGACTTTTCATAAGCCTTGACCCAATGGGTAAGAGCCTCTGTGAGCGAGCCACTTTGGGGCGCTAGATTGAGTCGTGCGGCGGCGGCATTCAGTGCAGCCAAAGGGTTGGAGAGGTCCAAGGCCTCCGCACCATTTTGCTTGCTGAGTTTTTCCCCGTTTTCACCCAACACCAGCGGCGTGTGCATGTAGCTCGGTGTGGGCAAGCCCAACGCATGTTGCAGCACGATTTGTCGTGCGGTGTTGTCGGTCAAGTCTTCCCCGCGCACGATGTGGGTGATGCCTTGTGCGGCATCGTCCACCACCACGGCGAGTTGGTAAGCCCACAGGCCGTCGGCGCGGCGCAGCACGAAGTCGCCCACCTCTTGAGCCGCGTCTTGTTGTTGTGGCCCGAGCAAACGGTCTTGCCATGTCAAAGGCGTGGGCAGCTTCAGATCGTCGATGACGCGCTGCACGTTCAGTCGCCATGCACGTGCAGTTTTGCCATTCAAGCCGTTGCGGCATGTGCCGGGGTAGACGGCGGCGGAGTGGCGTTCGCGTGCATGGCCCAGCACAGCTTGGGCATCTTCAATCTCTTTGCGTGAGCAACCACAGGGGTAGGCCCAGTCTTTGGCGATCAAGGCGTCTAGCGCGGCTTGGTAGGCATCGCCGCGTTTTGATTGCCACATCACAGGGGTATCTGGCACAAGGCCACAGGTGGCGAGTTGTTGGAGTATGAGTTGATCTGCGCCGGGTATACAGCGCGGTGTGTCCACATCTTCAATGCGCACCAGCCATTGGCCGCCGTGTGCACGAGCGTCCAGCCAACTGGCGAGGGCAGCAACGAGCGAGCCCGCATGCAGCGGGCCCGTGGGGGAGGGAGCGAATCGACCGATGTACGGCAATTACAAACGCTTGGCTGATTGGCAAACAGCCAAGGCGAGTTCAAGGCCAGACACAAACGCGTCTTCCACGCGGTGGCCCAAGTGCCAGTCGCCACAGGTGCCCAAGCCATTGGCTGGGTTGTACTGGTGTGACACGCCTAGTGGCGTGATGGTTTTGGCATAGAGCCAGCGGTGTAGTTCGGCGTGTGCTGGTTCGGCGCGGATGCCCGTCAGTTCAGCAAACGCGCGTAAGAGTTTGGCTTTCACACGCGCTTCGGTGTCGGTGATGTGTTCGGCAGACCAAGCGGCGCTGGCTTGCACCGTCCAACGCTCCACCTTGCCGCGACCGGGCTTGGATGACTCGCGCGCCAACCACGCAATGCGGTGGTGAATGCTGCGGGCCGCGTTCCACTGTGGGCCGATGTGCAGGTTGGGCTGTGTGGCGTTGGGGAAGGCCACCATCATGGTCCAGCATGGAGCCACGTTGACGGCGTCCATGGCTTTGAGCCATTGCGCATTGGCTGCTTCTTTGCCGGAGGCTTTGAGCAAGTTCTCGGCTTGTACCGAAGGAACAGCGAGCAACACATGGTCAAAGCCCGCGTGTTTTTGGGCCACTTCTTTGCCAGAGGTGCTGTTGACGGTATGGAGTGTCCACAAGCCTTTGGCGCCGCGCTCTAGGCGGTTGACTTGTGTGTTGTAGGTGATGGCTTTGCCCAGTGGCTCGGCCCAGTGGCGCACCAAGGCGTTCATGCCGGGCTTGGCCACAAAGTGCGCGTCTTTGGTGGCGCGGGCTGCTTCAAACACATGGCCCAGCGGGTCGAGCACGCGCACGGCGTTGGCGCTCCAAGGGCGGCAAATGTCGGAGGTGCCGGGCACGGTTTGCAAGGCCAGTGAGAAGCGTGGGTCGCGCACGGTGAAGTATTGCGTGCCGTGGTCAAAAGTGCCGAAGTTGCTCAGGCGGGTGGACATGCGTCCACCTGCACCACGGCTCTTTTCAAACACATGCACATGGTGGCCAGCTTGGGCCAAAGTGCGGGCTGCTGTGATGCCAGCGATGCCGGCTCCGATGATGGCGATGTTTAAGGTCATGGCTGCACTCTACACCTTCCGTGTGGGTTGATTGGGTCGGGGGTTTACCAATAGCGCGGAGCGTGTGGTGGTGCTTTTGAGTTGTTTGAGCCACCACTGCAAAGCGCGTCCACCACGCTCGCCTTCGTTGCCATCGGGGATGCGCCAAGCGTAACTGAGTTGGGCTACACGTTGTGGGCGGTCCACTTCGCGCACCACCAACACGCCTTGGTCAATCAAGGGCTGCACCATCAATTCAGGCACAAATCCAACGCCCAAGCCACGCACCTGCGCTTCAATTTTGCTGTGCATGTTGGAGACAGTGAACACATCTTGACCCGGCAATAAACCAATCGTCACGCCTGCTCCACGTTGCACCGAATCAGCCACGGCCACGGCGCGGTGTTGGCCAATGAGCGCATCGGTCAAGGGCTCTGGGGCTTGTGCCAATGGGTGATGCGGCGCCATGGCAAACACAAAGCGCATAGGGCCCAGTGCGTGGCTGTGAATGCCCGAAGTCGTGCCGCTTTCGCTGAACGAGCCTGCAATGCCCAGTGCCAAATCTGCTTGGCCGCTCGTCAATGCTTCGAGCGTGCCGGTGAGGGTTTCGTCGCGCAGCTTGAGGCGCGTGGGGGCGTTCAAGGCCATGAAGGCTTCGCACAATTCCATCACCGTGGTGCGATCGATGATGCCGTCCACCGCGATGGTGAACTGGCTTTCCCAGCCCGTGGCCACGCGTTTGACGCGGTTGGCAATGGCGTCCATGTCGGCCAGCAGGCGTGCGCCTTCACGCATCAGTTCGCGGCCTGCGGCGGTGAGCTTGGCTTGGCGCGAGCTGCGATCAAACAGCAGCACATCGAGTGCATCTTCGATTTGGCGCACGCGGTAGGTGAGGGCGCTGGGCACCAGTCCTAGGGCGCGGGCGGCAGCGGCAAAGCTGCCTGCTTTTTCAATCGCGTGCAGCATGGACAGCGAATCGGGGGTGAGGACGTCACGGGGAGAGGTCATGCAATGAGGCTTTGATCATTCAAATAATTTGAATGATGCCATCAAATGCCATGCATGGCAAAAGTGGGGCGAAGGCCTAAAGTTCAGGTCAAGGACAAAAACAGGAGACCACGCCATGTTGACCATTCGCAAATCACAAGACCGAGGCTACGCCGATCATGGCTGGCTCAAGTCATTTCACAGCTTTTCGTTCGCCAATTACTACAACCCCGAGTTCATGGGCTGGGGAAATTTGCGCGTCATCAACGAAGACCGCATTGCACCGGGCACAGGCTTTGGCACACACGGCCACCGCGACATGGAAATCATCAGCTACGTGCTGAGCGGCAACTTGGCGCACAAAGACAGCATGGGCAACATCAAAGGCATTCCGCCCGGTGATGTGCAGCGCATGAGCGCGGGCAGCGGTGTGCAGCACAGCGAGTTCAACCACGCGCCAGACGAGACCACGCACTTCTTTCAAATTTGGCTTGAGCCTAATGTGCGCGGCATTCCCGCCAGCTACGAGCAAAGGCAAGTGCCCCCCGTTTCTAAGCGCGGTGCGCTGAGCCGCATTGCGGCGCCTGAGGATGCGGTGGTGAAAATTCATGCAGACGCCGCGTTGTACGCGGGTTTGTTTGATGGCGACGAAGCTGCGACATTGGACATTGCACCGGGTCGCAAAGCCTATGTGCACTTGATTCGCGGCAGTTTGCAAGTCAATGGCGTGGCACTGGCCACCGGTGACGCAGCATTGCTAGACAACGAACCGAGTATTCACCTGACACACGGCCAAGATGCCGAGGTGCTGGTGTTTGATTTGGCCCCTTGATTTTTATTTCATATCTTCAAAGGAAACTCTCATGAACAACGCACTGAGCCTCATTGGCCGCATTTTGTTGGCCGCACTGTTCTTGCCTGCAGGTTTGTCAAAGCTCTCGGGCTTTGAAGGCACCGTGGGCTACATCGCTTCCGTTGGTTTGCCTTTGCCCGCTGTGGGCGCTGCTGCAGCGCTGGCTGTGGAGATCTTGGGCTCTGTCGCGTTGATCGTGGGTTTCCAAACCCGCATCGTGGCGGCAGTGCTGGCGGTCTTCACTCTGGTGGCTTCTGTCTTCTTCCATGCTTTCTGGGCTGCGGCGCCTGAGCAAGCATTTGTCCAGCAGCTCTTGTTCTTTAAGAACATCGGCGTGGTGGGCGGCTTATTGGTTTTGGTGTCTTCAGGCGCTGGCGCTTGGAGCCTGGACGCTAAAAAACAAGCTCAATAATTCACACACTTTCCGTTTACGTTTCTTCAACCTCACTAGGAATTCAACATGACCAAAACCGTCGTCGTTTATCACTCAGGCTACGGCCACACACAACGCGTGGCTCAGTTCGTCGCCGAAGGCGCGAAAGCCACTGTCATTGCCATCGATGCAGACGGCAACATCACTGATGCCGATTGGGAAACTTTGGATGCGGCTGATGCCATCATCTTCGGTTCACCCACCTACATGGGCATGGCCTCATGGCAGTTCAAGAAGTTTGCAGACGCGACGTCCAAGCGTTGGTTCGGCAGCGCTTGGAAAGACAAAGTGGCCGGTGGTTTCACCATCTCTGCCAGCCCCAGCGGTGACAAGCTGTCGACTGTTCAGTACTTCATCACTTTGGCCATGCAACAAGGCATGGTGTGGGTGGGCCAACCTGCCATGAACGACGGCAACATCAACCGCATTGGTTCTAACTCTGGCGTGATGGCTCAAGTGGGTCCTACCAGCCCCGCCGCTGACATCCCTCAAGGCGACTTGGACACGGCCAAAGCCTATGGCGAGCGCGTGGCGGCAGTGGCTGCCAAATTGCGCGGCTAATTCGCGGTTCACTAACCTCCGTCATGAGCGGCGGGTGAAATAAAAGGGCAGTTCCTCAGAGCTGCCCTTTTTCTTTGGTTAGTATTCAAACCATGAAGATCATTCAACTCTTGCCTTGGGCCGATTGGTTTGCACTCGGATTTTTTGTCTTGGTGTGGATGGGCTACGCGGCGTTTGCGAAGTACAGCAGCGAGCACCATCACTCCATCTTGGCCATGACCAACCGCTATCGCCACTTGTGGATGTTGCAAACCACAGGACGCGATCCCCGCATGTTGGATGGCATCATCACGCAGACCTTGTCGGCCACGCCCGCATTTTTTTGCTCCACCACGATTTTGATTTTGGGTGGCTTGTTTGCCTTGCTGGGCACCACCGACAAAGCGGCCGAACTGGTGCGCGAAATTCCGTTTGCTGTGCAAACCCCTATCTTGGTGTTTGAGTTCAAGATCTTGGTGTTGGTGGTGATTTTTGTGTACTCGTTTTTTCGCTTCTCATGGTCGATGCGTCAGTACACCTTTGTGGCGCTGCTCATTGGCGCCATGCCCCCCGCTGAAAGCTTTGCAAGCGGTGAGGTGACAGACCGTCAGCGCTATGCCGATCGTGCGGCTGCCATGACAGGTTTGGCCGCTGAGACCTTCAACGGCGGCTTGCGTGCCTACTATTTTTCTTTTGCCGCACTGGGCTGGTTTTTTTCACCCGCCATGTTTGTGTTGACCACGCTGTTGGTGGCCGGCGTGTTGTACACCCGTGAATTTAAGTCTGAGGTGCTGACGCTGTTGGAAGAGTAATGGGGAATGTGCCATCGGGCGCCAAGCCCGTGGCATTGAGGTCAGCGCCCACGGCCCGGCGCTCATCAAACACAAAGCAGCCGCCGTCGTAGTGGTCGTTGCCCACTTCTTCAAAGTATTTGAGGATGCCGCCTTCGAGCTGGTACACATGGGGCAGGCCCGCATTGCGCATGTAGATGGCTGCTTTCTCGCAGCGAATGCCGCCGGTGCAAAAGCTAATCACGGTTTTGTCTTGCAACTCGTCTAAGTGCGCTTGCACCGCATCAGGAAATTCGGTGAACTTGGTGATGCCCCAGTTGATGGTGTTCTTGAACGTGCCAGCATCCACCTCAAACTGATTGCGTGTGTCCAGCGTGACCACTGGGCGGCCTTCGTCATCATGGCCTTGGTCCAGCCAGCGTTTCGCTGTTTCGGGCGTCACCGCAGGTGCACGGCCCTCGGCGGGGCGAATGCTGGGGTGGTTCATGCGGATGATTTCGTTTTTCACCTTCACCAACATCTTGCGAAACGGTTGCGTGTCTGACCAGCTTTCTTTGGGCGCCAGGTCGGCCAAGCGTGGATCGGTACGAAGCCAGTCGACAAAGCAGCGCACATCTTCGGCGCTGCCGGCCAAGAAGAAATTAATGCCTTCTTCTGCTATCAGGATGGTGCCTTTGAGCTGGCGCGCCAAAGCGTTGTCCAAGCAAGGTTGGCGCAGGTCTTGGGCATCGGGCAGGGCGATGAATTTGTAGCAAGAAATATTCAGGATTTGGTTCACCCAGCCATTCTAAGTAACGGGGTGTCCCTACAATCTCAACCCATGTTTGTTCACTTGCGCCTTCACTCCGAATTTTCTGTCGTTGACGGGACCAACCGCATCGACGAGGTGGTGAAAGCAGCCGCAGCCGATCAACAGCCCGCGCTGGCCATCACCGACATCAACAACCTGTACGGTGCCATCAAGTTTTACAAAGAAACCCGTGGCAAGGGCGTCAAGCCCGTCATCGGCGCAGAGATTTACCTGGAAAGCCTCACCCAAGACGCCGCGCAGACTTCGCGCATGGTGTTGTTGGTGCAAAACCATCAGGGGTACTTGAACCTGTGTGAACTCATCAGCCGTGGCTGGACGCAAAACGTGCACAGGGCTGTGGCCATCATCAAGTTGGAATGGCTGCAAGAGTTGTCGCAAGGCCTGATTGCTTTGTCGGGCGCACAAGCTGGTGCGGTGGGCCAAGCCTTGGTGCAGGGCGACACCACGCGTGCAGGTGAAGTGGCCTTGCAGTTGGCTGGCATCTTCCCGCATCGCTTTTACATTGAGCTGCAACGCGCAGGCCGTGCGGATGACGACACCCATGTGTCTGCCGCCGTGCAACTGGCCGCTCGTTTGAGCCTGCCCGTGGTGGCCACACACCCTGTGCAGTTCACCGAGCCCGACGATTACGAAGCGCACGAAGCGCGTGTGTGTATTGCCGAAGGCGAAATCTTGGGTAACCAACGCCGTGTGCGCAAGTTCACGCGCGAGCAGTATTTCAAATCATCCGCACAAATGTGCGAGCTGTTTGCCGATGTGCCTAGCGCCATTGCCAACACCGTTGAAATTGCCAAGCGTTGCAACCTGACCTTGGTGCTCGGCAAGCCGCAGCTGCCCAACTTCCCCATCCCGCCTGTGAACGGTGTGGTGATGTCGGTGGAAGATTACTTCCGTCACGTGTCGCACGAGGGCTTAGAAGCCCGCTTGGCTCATCTGTACCCCGTGCAAGCCAAACGCGACGAAGAGCGTCCACGTTATGTGGAGCGCCTTGAGTTTGAGCTGACCACGATTTTGAACATGGGCTTTCCCGGCTACTTCTTGATCGTGGGTGACTTCATTCAGTGGGCCAAAGCCAATGGCTGCCCTGTGGGTCCCGGCCGTGGTTCGGGAGCAGGCTCATTGGTGGCGTATGCGTTGAAGATTACCGACCTTGACCCGCTGCAATACAACTTGCTGTTTGAGCGTTTCTTGAACCCAGAGCGGGTATCCATGCCCGACTTCGACATTGACTTTTGCCAAACCAACCGCGACCGCGTGATTGACTACGTGAAAGACAAATACGGCCGCGAAGCCGTGTCGCAAATTGCCACCTTCGGCACGATGGCGGCGCGTGCCGCGATTGGTGACGTGGGCCGCGTGCTCGACATGAGCTACACGTTCTGCAAAGGCATCAGTGGCTTGATTCCCAACAAGCCCGGTCAGCACATCACCATCGCCGGTGCGATCGAGGTCGAGCCCATCTTGGCCGAGCGTTTGGCCAAAGAAGATGAAGTGAAGACGCTTTTAGAGTTAGCGCAAAAGCTCGAAGGCATGACGCGTAACGTGGGCATGCACGCGGGTGGTGTGTTGATTGCCCCAGGTAAGTTGACCGACTTCTGCCCGCTGTACCAGCAGCCCGGCAGCGAATCGGCGGTGAGTCAGTTTGACAAAGACGACGTCGAAGCGGCGGGCCTCGTGAAGTTCGACTTTTTGGGCTTGGCCACGCTGACGATTTTGGAGATTGCGCGCGAGTTCATCATGGCCCGCCACAAGGGCCAAGAGAACTTCGCGTTTGAAAACATCCCGCTCGACGACAAGCGCACGTACGAACTGTTCCAAGACGGCAAAACCGAAGCTGTGTTCCAGTTTGAAAGTCGCGGCATGCAGGGCATGTTGCGCGATGCGCGGCCCACGCGCTTGGAAGACTTGATTGCGTTGAACGCCTTATACCGTCCGGGTCCGATGGACTTGATTCCAAGCTTCGTGGCACGTAAGCACGGCCGCGAAACCATTGAGTATCCGCACCCCATGGTGGCTGAGATGTTGTCCGAGACCTACGGCATCATGGTGTACCAAGAGCAGGTGATGCAGACCGCGCAGATTTTGGGCGGTTATTCGCTGGGTGGCGCTGACATGTTGCGTCGCGCGATGGGTAAAAAGAAGGCCGAAGAGATGGCCGAACACCGTGCCATCTTCCGCGAGGGCGCCGCCAAGAACAGCATCGACCAAGACAAAGCCGACGAAATCTTTGACTTGATGGAAAAGTTTGCGGGCTACGGCTTTAACAAGTCGCACGCGGCTGCTTACTCGCTGTTGGCGTATCACACCGGTTGGTTGAAGGTGCATTACACGGCCGAATTCTTCTGTGCCAACATGACGGTGGAGATGGACAACACCGACAAGCTCAAGGTGTTGTTTGAAGACGCGCACAAGATGGGCCTCACGTTTGAAGCGCCTGATGTGAACCGTGGTTTTTATCGCTTCGAACCTATCTCAGACAAAGTCATTCGCTACGGACTAGGTGCCATCAAAGGCTCAGGCCAACAAGCCATCGAAGCCATCGTGGCCGCGCGTGAAGACGGGCCATTCACCAGCTTGTTTGATTTCTGCCGCCGCGTGGACCGCAGCCGTTTGAACAAACGCACGGTCGAAGCCCTCATCAAAGCCGGTGCGTTTGACAACTTGCACCTCAACCGTGCCGAGCTGTTGGCCAGCGTAGAACGTGCGTTTGACTTTGCCTCAGCCAGCGAAGCCAACGCCAACCAAGGCGGCTTGTTTGACATGATGGGCGAAGACGCCCACGGCTCCAGCACCCAAGAGCCTGAATACGTGGAAATGTTGCCTTGGGGTGTGAAAGAACGCCTCACGCACGAGAAGGTGGCCTTGGGCTTTTACTTGTCCGGCCATTTGTTCGACGAAGTCGAGCGCGAGGTGCGCCGCTTTGCCCGCACCCGCATTGAAGATTTGATGGATTCACGTGAGCCACAGTTGTTAGCTGGCATCGTGAGCGACATGCGTGTCATCAACGGTCAGCGCGGCAAGCTGGCCATCTTCAAACTCGACGACAAATCAACCGTCATCGAAGCCACGGCGGATGAGGCCACGATCAACACCTACCGCAACACCTTGAAGGATGATGAGCTGGTCATCATCATGGGCAAGGCGCAGCCTGACCGTTTTTCGGGTGGCTTGCGTTTGTCTATCCAGCAGGTGTGGAGCCTTGAGCAAGCGCGTTGCCGCTTTGGCAAATACCTCAGTGTCACGGTCAACGGCACCTCGCCTGACATTGCGCGCATGTTGCGCGACCACCCCGCCAAAGTGGAGCAATCCGAGCAGGGCGAGTTGGTGCGTGGCATGGGCGTACGATTGAAGCTGCTGCGCGACGGTGCCACGGCTGACGTACAGTTGGGTGACAGCGCCAAGTTTTTCCCCAGTGACGCGGCTTTGGCCAGTTGGATGGCTCAGGCCCATGAGGGGCAATCACACATCATTTACGAGTAAACACATCTATGTGGACCATTCCTACGCTCATGACTCTGGCGCGCATTGCGGCCATACCGCTCATCGTGGGGTTGTTCTATTTACCGATCGACACGGCGGAGCGCAATCTGTGGGCCACCGTGATGTTTGTGGTGTTTGCGTTGACCGATTGGCTAGATGGCTACTTGGCTCGCAAGCTCAACCAGTCCTCGGCCTTTGGTGCGTTCCTTGACCCAGTGGCTGACAAGTTTTTGGTGTGTGCTTCGTTGCTGATCTTGGTACACCTCGGGCGCGCTGATGTGTTGGTGGCGCTCATCATCATTGGGCGCGAAATTGCCATTTCGGCTTTGCGTGAGTGGATGGCTCAAATTGGCGCTTCTCGCAGCGTGGCTGTGCATGTGCTGGGCAAGTTGAAGACCATGGTGCAAATGGTGGCTATTCCTTTCTTGCTGTACGACGGCCAAATCATGGGCGTGATTGACACGGCCTTGTGGGGCACGGTGTTGATTTGGATTGCAGGCGTGTTGACCGTTTGGTCGATGGTGTACTACCTGCAAAAGGCTTGGCCCGATATCGTGGACCACGCCAAGTAATGCCTGAGCAACGCAGGCTTGCATGGCTCAACGCCATGCCTTGGTTGTTTGTGTTGATTTGGAGCACCGGCTTCATCGTGGCGCGCTACGGCATGCCCAACTCGCCACCCTTCACCTTCTTGTTGTGGCGCTACGTTTTTTCCATTTTGTGTTTTGTACTGTGGGTCAAATGGGCGCGTGTGCCTTGGCCGCAGGGCAGGGCGCAGTGGTGGCATTTGGCCGTCACGGGCGTGTTGATGCATGCCGGCTATTTGGGTGGCGTATGGGCCGCCGTGAAGGTGGGCATGGGCGCGGGCCTGACCGCTTTGATTGTGGGTTTGCAACCGGTCATCACCGCCATTTGGCTGTCGGCGCGTGGTGGCCATGTGTCGCGCCGTCAATGGCAAGGTTTGGCCCTCGGCTTTGTGGGTTTGGCCATGGTGGTGTCACGCAAGCTTGAAGGCGGCATTGAAGTCACACCTTGGAGCCTGACCATGATCACCATGGCATTGGTGTCCATCACCACGGGTACGCTGTATCAAAAACGATTTGTCCAGCCCTGCGATGTGCGCAGTGCCAATGCCGTACAGCTCATGGCCGCTTATTTGGTGACCTTGCCATTGGCCTTAATGGAAACCGAGCCTGCTTTGTGGAATGCCGAGATGACTTGGGCCATGGTGTGGGCGGTGCTGGTGTTGACCTTGGGCGGCAGCTCGTTGTTCTACATCCTTATCCAACGTGGAGCAGCGGCGTCGGTGACCAGTTTGTTGTACTTAGTGCCACCCACCACCGCTGTGATGGCTTGGATTTTGTTTAATGAGCCCATCACCTTGGTGACACTGGCAGGCATTGTGGTGACTGCTGCAGGGGTGAGCTTGGTGGTGCGGCCTCCTAAAATCGCCGCTTAATTTTTTGAATGTTTGTGAATTTTTGCTAAGGGTTGAAGATGAGTCAAAAACGCATTGCAGTGATCGCCGGTGACGGCATTGGCAAAGAAGTCATGCCCGAAGGCATCCGCGTGATGGATGCAGCGGCCCGTAAATTTGGCATCGATTTGAAGTTTGACCACTTCGACTTTTCTAGCTGGGACTATTACGAGAAGCACGGCAAGATGCTGCCCGACGATTGGAAAGACCAAATCGGCGGCCACGATGCCATTTACTTTGGCGCAGTGGGTTGGCCCGACAAAATCCCAGACCATATTTCGCTGTGGGGCTCGCTGTTGATGTTCCGTCGTGAGTTTGACCAATACATCAACTTGCGTCCTGCCCGTTTGATGCCAGGCATCATCGCGCCCGTGGTGCGCCGTGACGGCACACCACGCCAGCCTGGCGAGATTGACATGTACATCGTGCGTGAGAACACCGAAGGTGAGTATTCCAGCATTGGTGGCCGCATGTACCCCGGCACTGAGCGCGAGATCGTGATGCAAGAGACCGTGATGTCACGCATTGGCGTGGACCGTGTGTTGAAGTTTGCCTTTGAGTTGGCGCAGACCCGTCCTAAAAAGCATTTGACCAGCGCGACCAAGTCCAACGGCATTGCCATCACCATGCCTTATTGGGATGAGCGCGTGGTTGAGATGGCCAAGAACTATCCCGCTATCAATGTGGACAAATTTCACATCGACATCTTGACCGCCCACTTCGTGCAACGCCCCGACTTCTTTGATGTGGTGGTGGCCAGCAATTTGTTTGGCGACATCTTGAGTGACTTAGGCCCCGCATGCACCGGCACGATCGGTATTGCGCCCAGCGCCAACTTGAACCCCGATCGCAAGTTCCCTTCTTTGTTTGAACCGGTGCATGGCTCGGCGCCAGACATTGCGGGCAAAGGCATTGCTAACCCGATTGGTCAGATTTGGTGCGGCGCGATGATGCTGGAATTTTTGGGTCACAAGGACGCACACGATGCAGTGATGGCTGCGATTGAAAAGGTGCTGAATCCCAAGAGTGGCGCGCCCAAAACGCCTGACATTGGTGGTAACGCTAATACTTCAGATGTCGGTCGTGCGATTGCTGAAGCCTTGTAATTTTTAGTTTCAAAAAACGACTAGAATTCGCTCCCATGCTGTGCTGTACATAGCCACTTTCGATGTGACGCTTGTTGCAACAAGAGGGCCAACACCCATAGCAGCCTATAACCTGTATGGCTTGTAAATTAGTCATACCCATTGATCAACATCACATCTCATTGAGAGGGGATTTTTGTGAATAAGACAGAACTGATTGAGCACATTGCCAAGCACGCAGACATTTCTAAAGCTGCAGCGACTCGCGCACTCGAGTCCACCATCGGCGCCGTGAAAACCACCCTGAAAAAGGGCGGTACTGTTTCTTTGGTTGGTTTCGGTACTTTCGCAGTGGGCAAGCGCGCCGCTCGTACAGGTCGTAACCCACGCACTGGTGAAGCGATCAAGATCAAGGCCGCTAAGGTGCCTAAGTTCCGTCCAGGCAAAGGTCTGAAAGACGCCTTGAACTAATGAACGGTTAAGGATGGGTGCTTAGCTCAGTTGGCAGAGCGGCTGCCTTACACGCAGTAGGTCGGCGGTTCGACCCCGTCAGCACCCACCACCCATTAAAAAGGCGAACACACGGTTCGCCTTTTTTCTTGGCTTCTCACACATCACGATGAGTCCACTCCATGTTTGATTTTGTTCGCAAGCACACACGGGTCATGCAATTTTTGCTGTTCCTGTTGATCTTCCCATCTTTCGTTTTGTTTGGCCTTGAGGGCTACAACCGTTTCAAAGAAGGTGGCTCTACGGTGGCCACGGTGGACGGTCACGACATCACGCAAGCCGAGTGGGATGCGGCACACCGAAGCCAGGTCGAACGTATGCGCAGCAGCATGCCCAATGTGGATGTGAAGCTGTTTGACACACCTGAAGCCAAATACAGCACCTTAGAGCGCCTGGTGCGTGACCGCTTGTTGCAAGTGGCAGCCAGCCAATTGCGTTTGGGTGCCAGCGATGCCCGTTTGGCCGCTGAGTTGCAGCAAAACCCCACCATTGCAGCCTTGCGCCGCGCCGATGGCACTTTGGACATCGAGCGTTATCGCCAATTGTTGGCCACGCAAGGCATGTCGCCCGAATCGTTTGAAGCTCAAGTGCGCGGTGATTTGGCGTCGCGTCAAGTCATGTCCGGTGTGGGTGTGACCAGCTTTAGTTCTGCGGCTTTGGCGGATGTGACCTTGAATGCTTTTTATGAGCAACGCCAAGTGCAAGTCGCGCGTTTTGCGCAGTCTGACTATGTGGCGCACATCAATCCGACAGAGGCTGATTTAGAAGCTTATTACAAGGCCAATGCCGACAAGTTTCAGTCTGCTGAGCGTGCCGACATTGAATACGTTGTGCTGAACTTGGCTGCTGTGCAAAAAGACATTGCGGTTCCCGAGGCAGAGCTGAAAACGTACTACGAACAAAATGCAGCCCGTTTGGCTGGCCTCGAAGAGCGTCGTGCCAGCCACATCTTGATCAATGCTGACAAAGGCGCGTCTGCTGCCGAGCGTGATGCAGCCCGTGCCAAAGCACAGGCTTTGTTGGCTGAGGTGCAAAAGTCGCCTAACCAATTTGCTGAGTTGGCTCGCAAAAACTCGCAAGACACAGGCTCCGCTGCCAAAGGCGGTGACCTCGATTTCTTTGGTCGTGGTGCCATGGTCAAGCCGTTTGAAGAGGCCGCATTTGCGCTGAAAAAAGGCGAGACCAGCGGTGTCGTGGAAACAGAGTTTGGTTTTCACATCATTCGCGTGACCGACATCAAGCAGCCTGAGCAAAAAAGCTTTGAATCTCAACGTGCGAAGCTCGAGCAAGAAGTGCGCTCTCAATTGGCGCAACGCAAATTTGCCGAAGCGGCAGAGCAATTCACCAACATCGTGTACGAGCAATCGGACAGCTTGAAGCCAGCAGCTGAGCGCTTGAAGCTTGACGTGCAACACGCCAGCAACTTGGGCCGTGAGCCTGTGGCGGGCAACACCGCTGCCAATAATCCCAAGCTGTTGGCTGCCGTGTTCTCACAAGATTCGATTGAGAAAAAGCGCAACACCGAAGCGGTGGAGTTGGCTCCCAATGTGTTGGCTGCCGCCCGCATCACCAGCTACAGCCCTGCGCGCACCTTGCCTTTGGATGAGGTCAAAACGCGTGTGCGCGAGCAAGTGGTGGCACAACTGGCCACTGAGCGTGCACGTGCGGAAGGTGCTGCGAAATTGGCCGAGTGGAAGGCCAGCCCTGATGCTGCCAAACTACCTGCCGCCATTGTGGTGTCACGTGAATCAAAACAAGCTCAGCCTTCTGCGTTGGTTGAAGCGGCGCTGCGAGCCAGCACCCAAACCTTGCCTGCATGGGTGGGCGTGGATTTGGGTACCAGTGGCTACGCCGTGGTGAAGGTTGAAAAAGTGCTGCCACGCGATGCCGCCAATGTTTCAGGTCTGGCTCGTGAGCGCGAGCAATACGCCCAGTGGTGGGCCTCGGCCGAAGGCTTGGCTTACTACAAGCTATTAAAAGAAAAATTCAAGGCAGAAATCAAAATAGCTAGGTTATAATTTTGCCTCTACGGTGGCTGTAGCTCAGTTGGTAGAGTCCAGGATTGTGATTCCTGTTGTCGTGGGTTCGAGCCCCATCAGCCACCCCAGTATTTATGCGGGTTCCCAGTTAGGGAGCTCGCATTTTTTTTGGGAATATGAATTCCAAAAAGTAGGTTTTTTTGGAATGTGTTGCTCGCAACCCGCTATTTGCCTAGATAGACAACAGGAACAGAGGGGCTGTACTGAAGTTTTTCCGACTTACTTGCTTTTTTAAAGTTGGAATAGGTGTCTACAGATATGGGGGAATGCCAAAGCTCCTTGAGCTAGCAAGCACTGGACAATTCCCAGTTCCAGTTAATTGCGAGATTCACGTTGGGTCTGAGGATTGGCAGAGTTGCGCAAATTCCAAAGTCTTTGGCGAGATGGTTTGGATCAAAGTTCACTTGGTTCAGGGTGTAGGGCACATATTGCCGCATGCACACGTGAATGAATTGTTGAAGACGTGGAAAGTGTAGATTCACAGTCGTTTCCATCAGCCAGTCCAGTATTTATATGCCCTAGCAACCTTTTTTGTTTCTAGGGCGTTTTTATTATCCGAGCCATGTAAGACGGATTTAACCTAAGTAGGGAAGGGCATCAATTCTCGTTTTTCGAACCTTCGACAAATGCTAATACTGCCTCTAGCATGCTTCGCACATGCGGCTGTATGCCCGCAGCGACATCTGGCAAATATTCAAAAGGCCAGGTTTCCTGCATGTAACTGCATTGCGTCATTTCTAGCTGCACAGCATGAACACCTTGAGTTGGATTTCCGTGTTGGCGTGTGATGTGCCCACCCTTAAATCGACCATTGAGCACAGCGCTATAGCCTGATGCTTTTTGACCAATTGCCAGAAGTTGTTCTGCTAACACAGGACTACAGCTGGCTCCTTCAGCAGTACCTAGATTCAGATCGGGCAAGCGACCTTCAAAAAATCGCGGCAGTACAGAGCGTATGGAATGAGCATCCCACAAGGCAGCAACGCCATGCTCGGCTTTCATGCTTGCTAATTCATTTGCTAATTGCGCGTGATAAGGCTTCCAGATGGCTTCACGGCGTGCAGCAATCTCTGCTTCATCCGGTTCTTCGGCTGGGTCGCGATAAAGAGACTGATCATCGAACAAATCAACTGGACACAGTCCAGTAACGCTTTGTCCAGGGTACAGACTCGCCCCGTCAGGTGGACGGTTCAGATCAATCGCAAAGCGTGAATGTGTAGCCACAAGAACAGAGGCTCCAAGCTCATCTGCAAAGTCGTAAAAACGCTCGAGATGCCAGTCTGTATCCGGTACGCGTTGTGCTTCGTCGGTTAGACGAGCGGCCAAGGCAGGCGGCACGTAGGTACCCACATGCGGCATGGAGATCAGTAGTGGGCGTGTTCCCTTACGAAAGCGAAAAGGAGGTTCAGTAGTTTCAAAAGTCATTGTGTGTTCTCTAGTAATTGTTGACGTGCAGCTATCAGGCCGTTCGAAGCGTTGTCATGTAAAACATGACGACCCGATTCGACCTGCAATTGGCCAGCTACCCATACCTGAGATAGCGCTGATTGGCGGTGGCTAGCAAACACATGGGTTGATAGCATGGCTTCGGGTGAGGGTAGATTCCGCAGCAGTGGGTGTTGGGCATCGAGCACGATCGCATCTGCTTGTTGGCCTACTACTAGACCTGCGACCTTGCGGCCACATGCTTGTGCGCCACCGTTAACCGCAGCAAGTGTCATGGCTGTAGCAACTGAGGTCTGTTCTTCCGTTACCAGAACATTGCGTTGGCGCGTGGCTAGACGTTGGCTGTATTCCAGCAGCATCATTTCTTCAGCTGCATTGACGCTGGCGTGACTGTCTGAACCTAACCCCCAATGCCCACCGGATTCCAACCAAGTGTGTGCATCGAAAATTCCGTCACCCAAATTAGCTTCGGTGCTAGGGCATAGACCTGCAACAGCACCAGTCTGAGCAGCGCGGGCGCTTTCCGCAGCACTCATGTGAGTAGCGTGAACTAGGCACCAACGTGCATCAACGTGCGTGTGGTTGAGTAACCACTCCACAGGTCGCTGTCCGCTCCAGGCAATGCAAGCGTCGACCTCACCTGTTTGCTCTGCAATATGAATATGAACGGGAGCATCAGCGTCTATTGAATGCAAACCCATTAGAGCTTCGCGCAAACTGTCGGGCGGCACGGCGCGCAAGGAATGCGGTGCAAGTCCAAGGCGGGCGCCTTGTGCTTCGCACAGTGGCTTTAGCCTTTGCAGTAAGTCCAACATGTTGTCGGTAGATCGGATAAAGCGCCGCTGACCCTCATTTGGCGGAGTTGCTCCCAAGCCACTGGTTTGGTAGAGCACTGGCAGCAAAGTCATCCCGATACCTGCACGAGCTGCAGCACGTAATAGACACATCGAAAGAACGGCGTCATCTGCATAGGGGCGACCATCTCGATCATGATGTACGTAATGAAATTCACATACGCTGGTGTAACCGGCCTCTAGCATCTCGACATATAGGCCTGTCGCAATGGCTTCAAGTTGCTCTGGTGTGATGGCCGCCGCAAATCGGTACATCAAGCTACGCCAACTCCAAAAGCTGTCTTGTGTGGCGCTCCGGTATTCGGTCAGTCCTCCAAACGCTCGCTGAAAAGCGTGCGAGTGCAAATTAGGCATGCCTGGCAACAAGGGACCCGCGGTGCGAGGGGTACCTGTGGGACAACTTGTCTGGACACTGACATCTGTGAGCAGACCATGATCGTTCCATGACAACAGAACATCACGCGCCCAGCCCGTGGGCAACAAGGCGTGTTCTGCAAAGAGGCTAAGGTGTTTCATGTGGTGTTCCGACGCAAGCTCATGCCATCAACAGCTAAATAGCCTTGGCGCACTACGCTGCACGCAGGGCGTTGACCCAACCAATAGGCTAGCTCAGAGACATCGCTAAAAGGCCAAAGTACAAAATTAGCGGGAGAGCCGAGAGCGATTTGCCCATGTGTGGCCTCCAGTCTCAAGGCCTTCGCCGCATGACGGGTCACGCCCGCTAGGGCTTCAGGCACGGTCAATCGGAAGAGTGTGCAAGCCATATTGATCATCAATAGCAAACTCAGGGATGGTGATGTTCCAGGATTGTGGTCGGTCGACACAGCCATGGAAACGCCAGCCGACCTCAGTGCATCAATCGGTGGTAAGTGGGTATCGCGAAGGGTGTAATAAGCACCGGGCAACAACACCGCCACGGTTCCTGCCTCCCTCATTGCGGCAATACCTTCGGCACTCAGGTGTTCGATATGGTCACACGACAGCGCCCCATAGCGCGCCGCTAGCGCCGAACCGCCCATATCAGTCAGTTGCTCTGCATGCAGTTTGACTGGCAGACCTAATTTTTGCGCTGTCTGGAATACGCGCTCGGTCTGAGCGAGCGAGAAACCAATGGTTTCGCAAAACACATCCACAGCATCGACCAACCCCTCTGCCGCTAGAGAAGGCATCATCTCTTGGCAGACCAGTTGTATGTAATCGTCGGTGCGTCCTGTGTATTCAGGCGGGAGTGCATGCGCTCCCAAAAACGTAGTTCGAACTGTGACATGAAACGACTCACCTAAACGCCGCGCAACTCTCAGTTGTTTTCGCTCATGTTCCAAGCTCAAGCCGTAACCTGATTTGATCTCGATTGCACAAACACCTTCACTGAGTAAAGCTTTCAGACGAGGCACAGCCGCCTCAAACAAGTCGTCTTCACTGCATTCACGCGTGGCTTTAACACTGGAGACTATTCCGCCTCCAGCGCGTGCAACTTCTTCGTAGCTGGCACCAGCAAGGCGCATCGCAAACTCATTCGAGCGTTGACCACCGTACACCAGATGCGTGTGGCAATCGATGAGCCCCGGTGTGACCATTGCACCCAGTCCATCGTGCTTGGACCAAGAGCTATAGCTGCCGGGTAGTGCACTATAAGAACCAGCCCAAACAATTGATCCTTGTTCGACCACTATGGCCGCATCACTCAAGGCGGCTGCACCAGCTCCCAGTGCCTCTGGTGCGAAGTGCAGGTGATGCCACACACCATCGGCGCTTGGCAAGGCAGGTGTAGGAGGCGCAATACTCATAGCTTTTGTACGTGAAGGTTGAGAGCAATTAGCGCTGCATCTGGACTTTTAGGAAGTAGCTGCCAAGCCAAAGACGAATCGCTCCACCAAAAGCCTTCCTGCGGTGCAAGGTGCTCCTCATGATTACCATTAAGCTGCCAATAACCATGCACTGCCAAAACCAAACCATGCGATGCAGTAGGCCAATCGCAGCCATGGCGAATGATCTGTAAAGAAACATTGCTGCAAGTTGATCGGCGTGTCATGACGTTGAAATCGTGGCAGTCATCATCTAACAAGCTGGCATTGATGTCGGTCTCACCCTTAAATGCAAACGGTAACAAGGGCACATTCAGTAAGTGATCTACATCACCATCGCTGCTTTTCAAATGCACACCGCCTCCGCTGATCAAAGTGATGATTCTGTCCACCCCTGGAAATGCTGAGAATGGTCCGTCGCTGGCAATGTGCGCGATGCTGACTCGCCAGTCAAAATCACCAATGCCAGATCCTATGGGTTGACAGACGATTTCACGTGTCACACCACCGCCATTTTTCCAGGGCGTGGCTTGTAAATCATCTACATGAAATCGATGCAGTGTCATAGATTTAAAAGAATCAGCGCGTCTATTTTCTTTGATTAAATTTCTATGACATTACTTGACCATAGGGAGATTCAGACCTTGCTTTTTGGCTGTGGCGATCGCTAGTTCGTAACCGGCGTCGGCGTGACGCATCACGCCAGAGCCACAGTCGTTGACTAGAACACGAGCCAATCGTTCAGCTGCTGCATCGCTGCCATCTGCCACGATGACCATGCCTGAATGTTGTGAATATCCCATGCCCACGCCACCACCGTGGTGCAGGCTGACCCAGCTGGCACCGCCTGCCGTATTGAGCAAGGCATTGAGCAGCGGCCAGTCGCTCACGGCGTCTGTGCCGTCTTTCATAGCTTCTGTCTCGCGGTTGGGGCTTGCCACCGAGCCTGTATCCAGGTGGTCGCGTCCAATAACGATAGGAGCTTTCAGCTCACCATTACGGACCATCTCATTGAAAGCCAGACCGGCGATGTGACGCTCACCTAGTCCTAACCAGCAAATGCGTGCAGGCAAGCCTTGGAAGCTGATTCGTTCACGCGCCATGTCAAGCCAGCGGTGCGTGTGCTTGTTGTTCGGAAACAGTTCCTTGATCTTGGCATCGGTTTTGTAAATGTCTTCAGGGTCTCCCGAGAGGGCCACCCAGCGGAATGGGCCTTTACCTTCGCAGAACATGGGACGAATATAGGCCGGCACAAAGCCAGGGAAGTCAAAGGCGTTTTTCACGCCATGGTCCAAAGCGACCTGACGGATGTTGTTGCCGTAATCCACTGTTGGAATGCCCATCGCTTGGAAGTCCAGCATCGCCTGCACCTGAGTTGCACAGCCTTGGGCTGCGTCAGCCGTCAAGCGAGCGTGCTGCGAGGGATCGTGCTGGGCCGCTTTCCATTGTTCTACTGACCAACCTGGGGGCAAATAGCCGTTGATTAGATCGTGTGCTGAAGTTTGATCGGTTACCAAATCGGGCCGTAAACCACCAGTTTGGGCTCGACGAACCAGCTCCGGCAACACCTCAGCAGCGTTACCTAAAAGAGCGATTGAAACGGCTTCTTTAGCTGCCGTGTGGTGCGCGATCATCGCAAAAGCCTCGTCGATATCTTTGGCCTGCTTGTCCACGTATCGGGTGCGCAAACGAAAGTCGATGCTGCTTTGTTGGCATTCGATATTGAGTGAGCAAGCTCCAGCTAATGTGGCTGCCAATGGCTGCGCTCCACCCATGCCACCAAGGCCCGCAGTCAAAATCCACCGACCTGTCCAGTCGTTGTTGTAATGCTGACGTCCGGCTTCAACGAAGGTCTCAAAGGTTCCTTGCACAATGCCTTGGCTACCAATGTAAATCCACGAGCCCGCCGTCATCTGGCCATACATAAACAGGCCTTTGCGATCGAGTTCATTGAAGTGTTCCCAATTCGCCCACTTCGGAACAAGATTCGAATTGGCGATCAGAACGCGCGGAGCGTTGGCATGCGTTTTAAATACACCCACTGGTTTGCCTGATTGAACCAGCAAAGTTTCATCTTCGTTCAGGTCTTTAAGCGAAGCCAGAATTTGGTCATAGCAATCCCAGTCTCGAGCAGCGCGGCCAATGCCGCCGTACACCACGAGGCTTTGGGGGTTCTCAGCAACCTCAGGGTCGAGGTTGTTTTGGATCATTCGGTAAGCAGCTTCAGTGATCCAGTTTTTACAACTCAGAGTGTTACCCCTCGGTGCGCGAATGACGCGGCTGGAGTCCAAACGGTGATCAGCGTAAGTAGTCATGTTGTTTGCCTTAAAAATTGAAAAAGATTGGGTCAGTGAATACCGAGGTAGGCCTCGGTGAGATGTGGATCGTGGCGTGCAGCTTCTGCACTACCTTGCCAGACAGTGCTTCCAGATTCCAAGACGCAGATATCGTCTGCAATCTTCAGCACACGTTCGGTGTTTTGTTCAACAAGTAAAACGGTCATGCCTTCGCGGCGCAATTGGATGAGGGCTTGGTAGCACAAGTCGATCACCTTCGGCATGAGTCCGAGTGATAACTCATCAATCATGATGAGACGTGGTCGCGTCATTAAGGCTCGACCAATAGCCAACATCTGCTGCTCGCCACCAGAAAGATTGTCGGCCAGTGAGTTCAGGCGCTCGCCTAAGCGAGGAAACAAAGCTAGCACTCGGTCACGGTCGTGAGTGAAAACTTGTGCTGATTGCACCATGCCTCCTACACGTAGGTTGTCTTGCACAGTCAAATCTTTAAACAGGCGGCGACCCTCTGGTGAAATGGCAATGCCCTTACGCACGCGTTCGGTCGGGTCAAGGTTAGAGATGTCGACCCCGTCTAATTGAATGGCACCACCTTGTTGCTGTACGTGACCTGCAATGCACATCAGGGTCGAAGACTTCCCTGCGCCGTTTGCCCCCAATAGTCCAGTGATAGTGCCTGGTCGTAGTGAAAGCGATAGGTTGTGAACTGCCTGAAAAGCGCCGTAGCCGCAGGAAACGGATGTGAGCTCAAGCATGTTGCGTCTCCAATTTGGGTTGTCCTTCTGCGGCAGCTGCACCCAATGCATCTCCGCCTAGGTAAGCAGCCCGCACGACGGGGTCTGCCATGACTGTGCGCGGGTCGCCATCGCCAATTTTTTTCCCGTTGTCCAGCACGACTAAGCGTCGGCATATGCGCATGACCTCACCTAAGTTGTGTTCGATCAGCACAATGGTTAGGCCTTGTTGATTGATCTCGGCGATCGTTGCTGCCAAGGCGTGGGCTTCTTGAGAGTTCAAACCCGCCAAAGGCTCGTCGAGCAGCAGCAAGCGTGGCTTGAGTGCTAGAGCTCGCGCCAGTTCCAAACGTTTGAGCACACCAAGCGGCTGGATGCTTGGACTTTGCGATGCCATGCTCGCAATGCCTACTCGCTGCAATTCATGCTGAGCCACAGCCAGTTCTTGCTCGTTAGATACGTTAAGCAAAGCACGTAACGGGCTGACAGTCTTTGCACTGGCCGCAGCCAGAGCGACGTTATCGCCCATGCTTATGTCGTGTAACGGTTTGACTAACTGCTGAGACAAAGACATGCCACGTTGGATGCGTTTGTGTATGGGCAGTCCGTTGAGCGATTCGCCTCCTAGTGAGACGCTTCCCTCTGTGGGTTGGACTACGCCGATGATGGAGCGCATCAAGGTCGTTTTACCTGCACCGTTTGGGCCGATTAGGCCGAGCAGATCGCCTTCGTGGACTTCGAAAGTTACATCATCTACAGCAGTTAATCCGCCAAAACGTACAGTCACATGATGTACTTTTAACAGCGGCTCATCGGATGGCTGTTTATTCATGATTTGCCTCCTGTCGTGAACAGCTTCATATGAGTGAAGCGCTTAGATAATCCAGCCATGCCATCTGGCGAAAAACGCATCATCAAGAACAGCAAGCCCCCATAGACCAATAATTTGTAGTCGCCGATGACCTGGAACCAAGCGGGCAGCACAGAGAGTAGGGCGGCAGCGATGATCACTCCAGGTACGGAGCCAATGCCACCAAACACAACCATGGACAAAACTGTGATGGACTCTACAAAACCAAAACTCTCCGCACCGATGAAGTTCAGGTGATAGGTGTAGAAAGCACCCGACATACCCGCCAGTGCGGTGCCCATGGCGAAGGCTGCTAATTTGTAGCGTGGCACATCGATACCCAGAACCCTCATGGTGTCTTCGTCTTCAGCGATACCGTTAAACACACGACCCATCCAGCTGCGCTTGATGTAAATGCTCAAAGCGGCAACGCCGATGCACATCAACAGCGCAAGGGCCATGAAGCCCACGCGGCCTAATCCATGGTCTGGAATTGAAGATATCCCCAGCTCACCACCTAGAAACTCTTGTTGACGAACGATGCCGACAAAGAGGAAACCTACGCCCATGGTGGTGATTGCCAGGAAGTCTGCTCGCACTCGTAGTGAAGCCAATCCGACAATCACACCTAACAGGCCGGCGAGGACCATTGCAACGGGAATGGTTGCGAGAAACGGTAAACCTGCTTTACCTAACATCGCAGCTGTATAGGCTCCAATGCCTTGAAAGGTGGCATGCCCTAAGCTGATCTGGCCGCAAAAGCCAGTGATCAAATTGAGAGAGAGCGCAAACATCACGGCAATTGCCATGGTAGTTAGCAATGAAATTTCGTAATTCATGATCTGTGCTTCTAGGTCAGCTGCGGGCAAACAGGCCCTGAGGGCGCACCATCAGCACCGCAATCAAGAAAGCGAATGCGATTGCATTGCGGTCTAGGATGTCGCCAAGATAAATCGTGCCAAAGGCCTCAATCACACCAAGTAGCAGTGCTGCGGCCAGAGTGCCTGGGACCGAGCCCAGTCCACCAAGCACGATGATCGCTAGTGCTTTGTAGGAGGGCACGCTGCCCATGGTGGGCTCGACCAGGTTATTCAATAAAGCCACCCAGACGCCTGCAAACCCAGCTAAAGCCGAGCCCACGAAGAAGTTGATATCGCGGACTTTGCGAAGAGAAATGCCAAAGGACTGAGCCATTTGCGGATCTGAAACCGTGGCTTGACAGGCAATGCCCACTCGTGTTCTCGACTGCAGCCAAGCAAGAACGCCGATGATGGTCGCAGTGCTGAGCATTACCAACAGTTCAGCCAGCTTAAATTGGAGTCCACCACCTAGAACAAATTGTTGTTGCAGCACCGGGTTGTTAAACGACATTCCTTGTGCACCAAAGATGATGCGAAACGCTTCTTCGGAGGCAATGAACAGTCCGATGGATGCGATCAGCGCTACGTATGGCGGCTGGCTCAGTAACGGCTGATATGCGAGCCGGAACATAACCACGCCGCCGAAGCCTGAAATTAATGCTGCACATAGAAAGCCCAGCGCTAAGTTGCCACTGGCGTTGCACACCATGACGCCGACGTATCCACCTAAGGTGAAAAGTGCTGCGTGCGCCACATGAAGGATGCGCAACAGACCGTAGACCAGGGTCAGCCCCAACGCCACAAGAGCGTAGATGCTGCCCTGGATCAGGCCCTGCGCGATAAGTTCAATCGCGAGCATTGTTTAATTCCAGACTTACTTAGCTTTAGTTGGTGGAGCCAAGAGGACCGGGTCAGAAATGACTGAATGGCGACGGAAGGCCTTGTCTTTCACGATCTGTACTTGAATGTCTTTTCTCACTTCGTGTAGATCATTGAACTCAAGCTTGCCGATAGGCATGTTGTAGCTGCCTGCTGCAATCGCATCGCGCAGTGCTGCTCCACCTTTACCTCCGCTTTTTCTCAGGCCCTCAATCGCTACAGCCGTAGCAGTAAAGGATGCTGCAGCCACCATGTCGGCACCAGAGTTTGTCGCCTTGCGATAGTCGGCTAGAAAGGCCTTGGTTGCAGGTGCATCAGAGTCTCGGTCAAGTGATGTTGTTACATACGTTCCCTCAGATGCAGGGCCGGCAATTTCGATGAACTTGTCTGAGTCGTAACCTTCCTGGCCGATGATGGGAGCAGTAACACCAGCTGCACGAAGTTGACTCACGAGTGGTCCAGCTGTAAAGAAGTAGCCAGAGGCGTAGATCACGTCTGGGTTGTCGGATTTAATCTTGCTCACGAGTGGACCGAATTGACGGTCCGGCATGCCATATTCGTACTCGTTGATGATGTTGATGCCTAGCTTGGGAGCGGCTTCTTTAAAACCAGCAGCTAAAGCTTGACCAAAGTCGTTCTTGAGGGTTACGAGGACAACATTCTTTTTGCCCAGGTTTTGCACTAGCTTGGCACCCCCACGTCCTTGGACTTCGCCCATTGCTGAGACGCGGAACATGTAGTCCCCAGCGAGTGTGATTTCGGGGTGGATGGCATAGGCCACGACGTACGGAATTTGAGCGCGCTGGAATATCACTGCAGCAGCGCGGGTAGATCCTGAATATGAACCAGAGACAGCTGCAATTACCTGATCTTTTTCAACCATCTTTGTAGCTGAAGGGACAGCTTCTTTGGGTGTGGCTTGGTCGTCATAGACCACCAGCTCAATTTTTTGCCCAGCTACTCCACCTTTCGCGTTAGCTTGTTCAACAGCTAGCTTTGCACCCTCTAGAGATGACTTGCCATCAGCAGCGGCAAAGCCTGTTAACGGAACGTTAAAGCCCAACTTAAGCTGCGCCCAAGCAGGGGAAGCAGAAAAGGCCACAGCCGCAGCAGCGACTGTTAGTAATGAAAAATGGGGAGTGCTGGATTTCATGAGTTGTTCCTTTCGGTGGCTGTCGTTGAATCAGAGTTAACTGGAGGTCACAGATTTACGAACGAAAATTGTATATACATATATTTGTAAAACAACTATGTTGTCTATACAACTTCGTAAAGCAAAATGTAATCACAGCTAAGATCGCTGTCAATGATGTTTCTAGCAACCGCGGGAAAACACCTAAAAATGCCAAAAACTACTTCAATAAAAAAGCGCCAGCCGGCCTTTCAGGCTATCAAGGCCCATATCCTTGCCAAGATCCATGACGGCGAATGGACGGATGGCGAGTTGATTCCAAGTGAAGAGAACTTAGCTCGTGAGTTTGGTGTGTCACGTATGACAGTCAATCGGGCTGTTCGTGAACTTTCAGATGAGCAGATCGTTAAGAGGATTCAGGGCTCTGGCACTTATGTCGCTCAGCAAAAATATCAATCCACCCTGGTTGAGATTCGAAATATTGCTGATGAAATTGCTGGCCGAGGTCACAAGCACCGCAGTGAACTTCATTGTTTAGAACGTGTCAAAGCGGGGGAGGTGCTGGGGCCTCAGCTTGGCTTGAAGCCAGATCAGGTGGTTTTTCATTCTGTAGTCGTGCACTTTGAGAACGATCAGCCTATTCAGGTTGAAGACCGGTACGTTAACCCGATGGTCGCTCCGGACTATATTTCGCAAGATTTCAATAGCTTGACTCCAAACGCGTACTTGATGCGTATGGCGCCATTACAGGGAGTGCATTTTGAAATTGAGGCCTGCTTACCGCCATCTCATATCAGAGAGATGTTGAATATTCCTACAACTGAACCTTGTTTGGTATTGCACAGACAAACCCAATCCATGGGGCAGGTGGCATCAGTCGCGGTGATGTGGCACCCAGCCTCGCGTCATCGATTCACAGGATTTTTTTGAGCGGCTTGCTAAACACGAACGGCGACTTAAGATCAACTTCAGGCTATGGAGCGTGTCTTAGATTTTGTGTGAAAACAATCAATACAAATCAAATTAATGCAGCAAATTTGTTGAGTAATTTTTCTCTATCTTTTAAGTTAATTTATTTGGAATACTCATAGCTAAATGGCGCCAAATGGTGCTTTCTAAAGCACTGTATATTACAAAAAATTCCACGCTAACCCCATGGATCCTATGTTCTGAAATGGATTGTGATTCCTGTTGTCGTGGGTTCGAGCCCCATCAGCCACCCCAAAATTGAAAAGGGTTCCCAAAATGGGAACCCTTTTTTCATGTAAGCACCGTGACAAAGTTCAATATTTCGGGTCTTTGTCTTCTGGCTTTGTGTGCGCTTGCATGGCCAAACGCCACATAGCAAATGCCTTCTTCGTGCTCTTGTAGTTTGAACAACTCGCGAATGCTGGGCGCATTCATCGCTTGCCCGCTGGTGATGCCACTGCCCATCGACAAGGCTTGTGCCATCAACAGCATGTTTTGAATCGCGCATCCCAAAGAGATCAAACGTTCATGCACAGGCACATGCAGTTCATAAGGTGTGTGGCTGACCACGGCTAGCATCAAGCACGGTGCACGAAATGCTTTGTTGTAGGCCGTCTCTAATTCGGCTGAGCTGGCATTGGCGTCGCGCGCTTGCAGCGCCTGCACAAACGCATGGCCTAAGGCTTCGCGTTGATCGTTTGGCACCACGATGAAGCGCCAAGGCCGGATGCGTCCGTGGTCTGGTGCCTGGGCCGCGGCCCTGAAGATAAGTGCCAACTCATCCGCACTGGGGCCGGGTGCCTCTAAGCGTTTGGGGGCGACATGGCTTCTGGCACACATCTGCGCCAACAACACCTCTGCCGCCGCTGCGCCCATGCTCAGTATTGTTTGTAGGGCAAGAATTTGCCCGACAGCACCACGTTCACGCGGTCACCTTTGGGGTCGGGCTGGCGCACGATGTCCATCGAGAAATCAATCGCACTCATGATGCCGTCGCCAAACTCTTCGTGGATGAGTTCTTTGATGGTGCTGCCATACACGCTGACGATTTCGTACCAGCGGTAAATCAAGGGGTCGGTGGGCACGGGTGTGGGCAAGGAGCCTTTGTAGGGCACCACTTGCAACCACTTTTGTTCTTCGGCATCGAGGCCAAAAATCTTGCCAACCACTTTGGCTTGTTTGGCATCCAAAGTCATTTGGCCTAAGCAGGCGGCGGTGGTCCACTCTTTGGAGAGGCCCACTTTTTTGGCCACGTCTTCCCACTTGATGCCTTTGGACACTTTGGTGCTGATGATTTTTTCGGTCACGTCGAGACGGTTCATGATGGCTCCTGAGTTGCTTGAAAAGATTTAGGCCGTAGCGACTAAGCGTTGGTTGTTTTGTGCGAGGTGCAGCAAGCCTTGCAGCACATCGCCCACCACGATGACGGAAGGGCTGGCCATGTGGTCGCGCACCACGGTGGCGTGCAAATCACGCAACGTGCACACCACATGGCGTTGCGTGGGCAGGCTCACGTGTTGAATCACGGCCACGGGGGTGTGGGGATTGAGCCCACGCAGCAACGATGCTTGCAATTGCTCGGCACCGCTCATCCCCATGTAAATCACCAAGGTGAGTTTGGCTTGTGCCGCGGTGTGCGACAAGGCTGCCCAGTCCACCGCATCGGTGGCATCTTGTTTGGCGTGGCCCGTGATGAACAACACACCATGCGCATGGGCGCGGTGCGTCAGTGGCACGCCCAGCGAGGTGACGCCGGCCAAGCCTGCGGTGATGCCGTTGATGACAGTCACGTTCACGCCTTGCTGTTGCAGGTGTTCCACCTCTTCACCGCCACGTCCAAAGATGAACGGGTCGCCACCTTTGAGGCGCACCACGTTTTGACCCGCCAAGGCTTCTTGCAGCATGAGCTTTTCAATGAAGGCTTGTGGTGTGGATTGGCAGCCACCCCGTTTGCCCACATAGATGATGCGTGCTGAGGGAGGGGCGTAAGCCACTATGGCATCGCTCACCAAGTCGTCGACCAACAAGACGGTGGCGTTTGAAATGGCTTTGACCGCTTTGAGGGTGAGCAACTCAGGGTCGCCCGGGCCTGCGCCTACCAGGGTGACGAGAGGCTGCTGATGTGTCTGTTGTTGGGTCATGTCGTGCTCTCTGTGAGTTGAATCATGCGGCGCAGCTCAGGCACGCACGAGCCGCATTGGGTGCCGCACTTGAGCGTGCCTTGCAGCGAGGCCAAGCGTTGTGCGCTGCCGCCTTTGTAAATCTTGAGATGGTTGTGAATGGCTACATCTTTCACGCCCACGCAGCTGCACACTGTCTTGCCTGCATCGACTAAGGCGATGGGCGGTTTGCTGCCAGTCATTAACAAGCGGCGACCGTAGGCTTGGGTGGACGATTGGGTTTGCAGCAAGGCTTTGAGCCACGTCTCGGCCGAGGTGTCGCCCGCGATGATGAAGGCGTTGAGCTGGGTGTCTTTGGCTTGGGTGGCTTCGCTGTGTTGCAAACGCATGCTGCGCAGTTGGCTGCGTTTGGCATCGACGTAGCGCAGGCTGTCGCTGCCGTTCAAACCCAAGAGTTGTTCAATGTCGTGCAGCAGCGCCATGTCAGGCGCTTCGCTACAGGCCGCACGCATCAACACGCCTTGACGGGCAGGACCTTCTGTCGGTGTATCGCTGAACGGCACGCAGCTCGCAAATTCAAACTGCACCATGCGCGCACGCAGGTTTTGCAAAATGGTTTGCGCTTTGTGCTCGGGCAGCCATGCCACGGCCAGCAGCGTCCAAGGCAATTCGGCTTTCAGCACTTTGACCGCGGCATGCTTGAGCTCAGGCTGCTTCGAGGTCGGGCAATAGGCTGAGGTGGTGATGGCGTTCACGCCCGCGAGGGGTTTGTTTTGGTGGTCACGTCCGCTCAAAAACGCCGCGCCCCAATGCATGGCAATGAACGCTTGGTGCGCGCCAAGGTCGGCACTGGCTTGTGCGGGCAACACGATGGAACCACGTTTGCTGGTGACGTGCACCAATGTGCCTTCGTCAAACCCAAGCCGAGCCATGTCGTCTGGGTGCAGTTGCACCACAGGCTCGGGCACGTGACCAAACAGTTTGCCGACCAAGCCTGTGCGCGTCATGCCGTGCCACTGGTCACGCAAGCGGCCTGTGTTGAGCGAGAACGGAAAGCGTGATTCACGCACTTCTGCCGTAGGCACATAGGGCAGGGCGGCAAATTTGGCACGGCCATTGGCAGTGGCAAATACACCGTCTTCATACAAGCGTGCTTGGCCTTGTGTGGCGCCTTCGTGCATGGGCCATTGCTCAGGGCTTTGGTCCAAATGCGCGTAGCTCAGGCCGGTGATGTCGAGGTCACGGCCTCGGGTGGATTCGCGGTGCTCCACCCAAATTTCTTCGGGCGAGGTGTAGGCCATGTGCAGGCCGTCTTTGTGTGGAGCCACGCCAGGCTCTTGCGCCAACCGTGTGGCCAAGTCCACCACGATTTGCCAATCGTGTTTGGTTTGTCCGGGGGCTGGCACAGCGGCACGCACGCGGGTGATGCGGCGTTCGCTGTTGGTGACCGTGCCTTCTTTTTCGCCCCATGTGGTGGCGGGTAGCAGCAGGTCGGCGAAGTCGCAGGTCTCGGCTGTGGCAAAGGCTTCTTGCACCACCACAAACTCGGCGCGTTCTAAAGCACGGCGCACTGTGGCTTGGTCGGGCATGGATTGGGCGGGGTTGGTGCAGGCAATCCACAGCGCTTTGATTTCGCCATCGGCGGCGGCTTCAAACATTTCTACGGCGGTTTTTCCCGGCTTAGACGGTACATCGTCAATGCCCCACAGCGCTGCGACTTCAGAGCGGTGTTCGGGCTTGCTCATGTCGCGGTGCGCGCTGATGAGGTTGGCCAAACCGCCCACTTCGCGGCCTCCCATGGCGTTGGGTTGGCCGGTGAGCGAGAAGGGGCCTGCACCCGCTTTGCCAATTTGCGCCGTTGCTAAATGCAGGTTGATGAGCGAGGCATTTTTGGCGGTGCCACTGCTCGATTGGTTCAAGCCTTGGCAATACAGGCTCAGCGTGCGCCACGCGGGGTTGGGCGTGTTGGCCTTGTTGTCGTCGGGTATGCCCGCAAACCAGCGTGTGGCTTGCAACAGTTGTTCGGGCGTGATGCCGCACACGTCGTGCACGCGTGCGGGTGTGTAGTCGGCCACCAAATTTTTCAGCGCTTGAAAGCCCTCTGTGTGCGCGGCGATGTAGGCGTTGTCTACCCAGCCTTCGGCCAGCATCACATGCAGCATGCCGTGAAACAGCGTCACATCGGTGCCGGGTTGCAACGCCAAGTGAATGTCGGCGCTGCTGGCGGTGTCAGTGCGGCGCGGGTCGGCCACGATGATTTTGAGGTTGGGGTTCTTCGCACGCGCGTCTTCGATGCGTCTGAATAGAACAGGGTGTGCATATGCTGCGTTGCTGCCCGCGATGAACAAGCAATCGGCATGCATCACGTCCTCGTAGCAAGCGGGCGGTGCATCAGCACCGAGCGTGAGCTTGTAGCCCGCCACCGCGCTGCTCATGCACAGGCGTGAGTTGGTGTCGATGTTGTTGGTGCCCAGCAAGCCTTTGACCAGTTTGTTGAACACGTAATAGTCTTCGGTCAGCAACTGGCCTGACACATAAAACCCCAGCGCATCGGCCCCGTGTGTGCGCACGATGTGGCCCAGTGTTTGGCTGGCCAATTGCATGGCGCTGTCCCACGTTGTCGGCTGCAAGCTGCCGCCGCGCACCAAGCGACGCATGGGTTGCAGCAAACGTGTTTGTGCCGCCATCGCGGGGCTGGCGGTGAGGTGCAGTGACGAACCTTTGCTGCACAAGCGCCCAAAGTTGGCGGGGTGTGCAGGGTCGCCGCGCACACCGGTGATGTGGCCCGCGTTCGATTCGATGATGACGCCGCAGCCCACACCGCAGTAGGGGCAGGTTGAACGCGTTTCTTTCATGGCGGCTTTCGAGCGGTTGGGGTGTGTCAGTTCGGGACTGTGGCTGCAGTGGCGTCGTCAATGGCAAGCGTGTTGAGCTCGTTCACATCCAAGGCCACATTGCCGTTTTCCACACGCACCGCAAAGCGGGTTGTGCAGCCTTCATCGGGCGCGTGGGCGCAGCCGTCGACCAACCCGATGTGCCAGTTGTGCAACGGGCACACCACGGTTTCGCCAAACACCAAGCCTTGGCTCAAAGGGCCGCGTTTGTGTGGGCACTGGTCCAGCAGGGCAAACACTTTGTCTTCAGCGTTGCGAAACACCGCCACTTCGACCCCCCTGGCGCGCTGCACGCGGCGTGCGCCCAGCACGGGGATGTCGTCAACTTTGCAAATGACTTTCCATTCGGTCATGGTGTGTGTCCTTAAACGGTGATGGCTTCAAACTGGCGCGTGTCGACTTTTGCTTTGTCAAATTCAAACCATGGGTCGGGTTCGCCGTCGAGCGCAAATTGCAAACGTGCCCACAAGGCTTTGCGGCCTGCTTCGTCGTCTAAGATTTTTTTCTTCACGTAGTCCATGCCCACGCGGTTCACGTAGTGCACAGTGCGCTCGAGGTACCAACCTTCTTCGCGGTAGAGCTGCATGAAGGCACCGGTGTACTCCATCACTTCTTCGGAGGTTTTTACCTTCACAAAGAACTCAGCCACTTCGGTTTTGATGCCCCCGTTGCCGGCGATGTACATCTCCCAGCCGCTGTCCACGCCGATGATGCCCACGTCTTTGATGCCTGCTTCTGCGCAGTTGCGCGGGCAGCCCGACACGGCGAACTTCACCTTGTGCGGTGCGTACATGCGCCACATGGCTTTCTCAAGGTCTTTGCCCATTTGCGTGCTGTCTTGCGTGCCCATGCGGCACCACTCGCTGCCCACGCAGGTTTTGACGGTGCGCAAAGCTTTGGCGTAGGCGTGGCCGCACGGCATGCCAATGTCTTTCCACACATTGACCAAGTCTTCTTTCTTCACACCGAGCAAGTCAATGCGTTGACCACCCGTGACCTTGACGGTGGGGATGTTGTATTTGTCCACCACGTCGGCAATGCGGCGCAATTCGTCGGCGGTGGTCTCACCGCCCCACATGCGTGGGATGACGCTGTAAGTGCCATCCTTTTGGATGTTGGCGTGGCTGCGCTCGTTGATGAGGCGGCTTTGCGGGTCGTCCAGCGCTTCTTTGGGCCAGCTGCTCATGCGGTAATAGTTGATGGCAGGGCGGCAAGTGGCGCAGCCTGTTGGGCTCTTCCACTCTAGAAATTGGAACACCGCGTCGCTGGTCAACAGCTTTTGGTCCCGAATCGCATCGCGCACTTCTTGGTGGCTATGGTCGGTGCAGCCGCAGATGGCTTTTTTCTTCGGCGTGGCCGAGTAATCGCCGCCTGCGGTGAACATCAAAATTTGTTCCACCAAGCCCGTGCAGGAACCGCACGAGGCGCTGGCTTTGGTGTGCTTGCGCACTTCGTCCAAGGTGAACAAACCTTTGTCTTTGATGGCTTTGCAAATGGCACCTTTTTTCACGCCGTTGCAACCGCACACCTCGGCATCGTCGGGCATGCTGGCGGCTTTGCTGTGGCCTTCATGGCCCACGTCACCAATGTTCGATTCACCAAACATCAGCTTTTCGCGGATGTCGGCCACGCTGCGGCCATCGCGCAGCAGTTTGAAGTACCAGCTGCCGTCTACGGTGTCGCCGTACAAACAGGCGCCCACCAATTGGTCGTTGCGGATGACGAGTTTTTTGTACACGCCTTCGTGCGGGTCGCTCAACACAATCTCTTCAGTGCTGCCGTCATCGCTTCCCATGAAGTCGCCCGCGCTGAACAAATCAATGCCGGTGACTTTGAGCTTGGTCGAGGTGAGCGAGCCGGTGTAGCGGCCAATGCCGAACTCAGCCAAATGGTTGGCCAACACTTTGCCTTGTTCAAACAAAGGTGCCACCAAACCATAGGCAATGCCACGGTGCGCCGCGCATTCGCCCACGGCATAAATGCGTGGGTCGGTCACGGTTTGCAGCGTGTCGCTGACCACAATGCCGCGTTCGCAATGCAGGTGCATTTTTTCGGCCAACGCCGTGTTGGGGCGAATGCCCACGGCCATCACCACCAACTCGGCGGGCACATGCGAGCCGTCTTTGAACAAGACCGATGCCACACGGCCGTTTTTGTCGGCTTGCAATTCTTGGGTGTGTGCCTGCATGCGGAACTGCATGCCGCGCTCTTCGAGCGAGCGTTGCAACAAGCCGCCTGCCACTTTGTCGAGCTGACGCTCCATCAGCCATTCACCGACGTGCACCACGGTCACGCTCATGCCGCGTTTCATCAAACCGTTGGCTGCTTCGAGGCCGAGCAAACCGCCGCCAATCACCACCGCGTGTTTGTATGTCGTGGCCGCATCAATCATGGCCTGTGTGTCGGCAATGTCGCGGTAGGCCAACACGCCGTCTAATTCACGGCCCGGCACGGGCAGCATGAAGGGGTTGGAGCCGGTGGCCAAAATCAAGCGGTCATACGGCGCGCTCTTGACTTCGCCTGCGGCGTTGGTGGCGTGAACGATGCGTTTGACACGGTCCACCTCAGTCACCGTCCAACTGGTGTGCAGGGTGATGTGGTTGTCGCTGTACCAATCGAGTGGGTTGAGGATGATTTCATCCAAGGTTTGCTCACCCGCTAGCACGGGAGATAGCAAGATGCGGTTGTAGTTGGGGTGCGGTTCTGAGCCGAAGACGGTGATGTCGTACAGGTCAGGCGTGAGCTTGATGAGCTCTTCCAAGGTGCGCACACCGGCCATGCCGTTGCCCACCATCACGAGTTTGAGTTTGTGACTCATGTTCAGCTCCTCAGTGTTTTTCCACGTGCGCTTGGCGCGTGTACAAAAAGTCAATCACGGCTTTGCGGTAGTGCAAATAGGCAGGGTCGTCGGCCAGCGTCACGCGTGAGCGGGGGCGAGGCAGGTCCACATGCAGCACTTCGCCGATGGTGGCGGCGGGGCCATTGGTCATCATCACAATCTTGTCGGACAGCAACACGGCTTCGTCCACATCGTGCGTCACCATCACCACCGTGCTTTGCGTGTTGGCCACGATGGCCAGCAACTCGTCTTGCAGCTTGGCGCGTGTCAATGCATCCAAGGCGCCAAAGGGTTCGTCCATCAACAGCACTTGCGGCTCCATCGCCAAGGCGCGGGCAATGCCCACGCGTTGCTTCATGCCACCCGAAATTTCGCCAGGGCGCTTTTGAGCGGCGTGGCTCAAGCCCACCATGTCGAGTGCCGCGTGGGTGCGTGCGGTGAGCTGGGCTTTGTCTTCTTTGGGCTTGCCGTCCACGATGCCGGTTTGGCCGAACACGCGTTCCACGCCGAGGTAAACGTTTTCAAAGCAAGTGAGCCAAGGCAAGAGCGAGTGGTTTTGAAACACCACCGCACGCTCGGGGCCTGGGCCTGCGATTTCGCGGTTGGCGCAAATCAAGGTGCCTTGCGTGGGTGTGGTCAAACCTGCAATGAGGTTGAGCAAGGTGGACTTGCCGCAACCCGAGTGGCCGATGAGAGCGACGAACTCGCCTTTGCCCACGGTCAGGTCAATGTCGCGCAAGGCGGGGAAGTCGCCTTTGGCGGTGCGAAAGGTTTGGGCCACGCCCTGAATTTGCAAATACTTGGTGGTCAACGATGCGTTCATGACTGCACCTCCTCAAAGGTGAATGCGGTGGCGAGTTTGATGAGGGCGTACTCCAACACCAAGCCCACGATGCCAATCACGAAGATGGCGATGATGATGTTTTTCACATTCAGGTTGTTCCATTCGTCCCACACCCAAAAGCCAATTCCCACGCCACCGGTCAGCATCTCAGCCGCGACGATGACCAACCACGCTGTGCCTACGGCCAAGCGCACGCCGGTCAACATGTAGGGCAACACCGCAGGGAACAAAATCTTGCTGACGATCTTCCATTCCGAGAGGTTGAGCACACGCGCCACGTTCATGTAGTCTTGCGGCACACGTTGCACACCGACGGCGGTGTTGATGACCATGGGCCAAATGGAGCAGATGAAGATGGTCCAAATGGCCGCAGGGTTGGCGCCTTTGAACACCAACAAACCAATGGGCAACCAAGCCAAGGGCGATACAGGGCGCAACAAGCTGATGAGCGGGTTGAACATGCGCGACAAGAACTCGAAGCGTCCAATCAGAAAGCCCAAAGGAATGCCCACCAACGCGGCCAAACCAAAACCCAGTGCCACGCGCTTGAGAGAACTCCACACGTTCCAGCCCACGCCTTGGTCGTTGGGGCCGTTGCTGTAGAACGGGTTGCTGAACACATCCACGGCTTGCCAGAAGGTGTCGGTTGGGTTGGGAAAGTTGTTGGTGCTGGTGACAGACACCAGCGACCAAATGCCCACCAGCAGTGCCAAGCCCATGAAGGGCGGCACCACGCGTGACAACAGGTGTTTCAAATGCATGAGATGTGTCCTTGTGCGAGAGCGTTCGTGGGTGCTTTAAGCGTGAACTTTGAAGCTGTCGGCGTATTTCTTCGGGTCTTTGCCGTCCCACACCACGCCGTCCATCAATTTGCTGGTGCGCATCACGTCTTTAGGCACTGGCGTTTTGCTGGCCGCAGCGGCTTGTTTGAAGATGTCGATTTGGTTGATCTCTTTGGCCACTTTCAAATAATCAGGGTGGTCTTTGAGCAAGCCCCAACGCTTGTGCTGTGTGAGGAACCACATGCCGTCTGAGAGGTAAGGGAAGTTGGCAGTGCCGTCGTTGAAGAACTTCATGTGGTTGGGGTCGTCCCAGGTTTTGCCCAAACCGTTTTGGTAGCGGCCCAAGATGCGTTGGTTGATCACATCCACGCTGGTGTTCACATAAGCTTTGTCGGCGATGGTTTCGGCCATCTTCATTTTGTTTTGCAAGCCTGCGTCAATCCACTTGCCCGCTTCCAAAATCGCGGCGGTCACAGCGCGTGCAGTGTTGGGGTATTTCTTGACGAAGTCACCCGTGGTGCCCAGCACTTTTTCAGGGTGGTCACGCCAAATGTCTTGGGTGGTTGCGGCGGTGATGCCAATGCCATCGGCAATCGCGCGGTGGCCCCAAGGCTCGCCCACGCAGTAGCCGTCCATGTTGCCAACGCGCATGTTGGCCACCATTTGAGGCGGCGGCACCGTGATGACCTTGGCGTCTTTGAGTGGGTTCACGCCTACGCTGGCCAACCAGTAATACAGCCACATGGCGTGTGTGCCGGTGGGGAAGGTTTGTGCAAAGGTGTATTCGCGTTTGTCGGTGGCCATCAACTTGGCGAGGCTAGCGGCATCGACTGCACCTTTGTCGGCGAGCTTTTTGGACAGCGTGATGGCTTGGCCGTTTTGGTTCAAGTTCATCAGTACGGCCATGTCTTTCTTCGGGCCAGCGGTGCCCATGTGTACGCCGTAAATCAAACCATACAAAGCGTGGGCAAAGTCGAGCTCGCCGTTGACCAACTTGTCGCGCACACCCGCCCAGCTGGACTCTTTGGTGGGAATGATCTTGACGCCGTATTTTTTGTCGATGCCCAATACCGAGGCCATGACGACGCTTGCGCAATCGGTGAGGGGAATGAAGCCAATGCGCACTTCTTCTTTTTCAGGTTTGTCTGAACCTTGGGCATACACCGCAGCGCGCAACGCAGGGGCGATGGTGAGAGCGCCTGCGGTGGCGGCTTGCAAAATGTTGCGGCGGCTCATGGGGGTCTCCAAAAGTTTCGTCATGACATCACTCCTAAATAAAAAACGGGGGCAGAAACGACAAAGGCGTCCTCACCACACGCACCTGGGGTGCATGGGTGGGGACGCCTTTGTCCTTGAACCGTCATTGGTTCTTAACGTGAACTGTTTGCAATTGCTGTGCCAGCTGTTCAGGGTTCTCCCGCATGAAAAAACGCCCCATCGCGGAGCGTTTATTTAAAACCGCACCAAGAAGGCGCACCAAATTAGGACAGCAGGTCGGCCATGTCGAGTGTGCGTTGTGCCACGTCGCCCATCTTCAAACCTTTGTCCATCGCCACTTTGCGCAGCTTGGTGAAAGCGTCTTGCTCGCTCAGGCCTTGACGTTCCATCAACAGGGCTTTGGCGCGATCCACCACCGTGCGTTCTTGCAACGCGTTGCGCGCATCGTCGCGCTCATCGCGCAGGCGCTCTTCATATTCGAAGCGTGCCATAGCGACATCCAAGATGGGACGGATGCGGGTGCTCGACAGGCCATCGACGATGTAGGCCGACACGCCCACGGCCACGGCGTCGCGCACATGGGTGGTGTCGTTGTCGTCGGTGAACAGCACGATGGGGCGCCGCGCGTCACGGGTGGCGAACACCACATGCTCTAACGCATCGCGGGCTTCAGACTCGGCGTCCACGATGATGAGGTCGGGTTGCAACTGGCTAATGCGGTCTGCCAAAAACACATCGGCAGGCAGGGTGGCAATCAGGTTGAAGCCGCTTTCTAGCAAGCCAATGCGCAGCGCCCTAGAGCGCTCGGCTTGTGACACGGCGTGTTCATCGCTCGCGTCTTGAATATCCAAGTCGGGCGCGACCACCACGATTTTCAGTGCGGTGGGTGACTTGGGGTGGGGAAACTTGCTTTTCATGCGGGGTGAATGTGGGGATGCCTTTGCCAACTTGCAAGGAATGGGCCAGTTCACGCATAAACAAGAAGGCCCCAGATGCAGATGGCATCTGGGGCCTTTGAAGCGCTAAGTTTCAGATGGGATTACATCTTGCACAAAGGCGATGGTGGAGGTGTCAAAGACGCTGGGTAAGTGTCTTCAATCACTGGGCGCAAGGCGCCGTCTACCATCTTCACGCGGCCTACATAGTTAGGCAGCACCAGTTGGTTGTCAGCCGCACGCATGGTGACTTTGCCGTAGATGGTGTTGAGTTCTGCGCCACGCAAGGCTTTGCTCACGTCTTCTGGCTTCACGCTCTTGGCCAAACGCACGCCATCAAACATGACTTGCGCGCCGTTGTAGGCTTGGCCTTCGGCATCGGTGGGCATGCGGTTGAACTTGGCTTTCCAAGCAGCCACGAACTCTTTGTTGCGTGGGTTGTTCAAGTCTGCGGCATAGCCTGAGTTGCCAGGAACGCCTTCGAGGTTTTTACCGGTGGCGTTGATGATGAAGTTAGAAATCAGCGCGTGGCCAATCAGTGGGGTATTGGGAATGAGGTTGAACTCGCCTGCTTGTTTGACGAAGGCCATCGCATCACGACCTACTTCTGCAACCCAAATGCCATCGACGTTGGCAGCTTTGAGTTGTGCGATGTAGGGTGAGAAGTCTTTGGTGCCCATAGGGACGTACAAAGTCAATGGCACTTTCTTGCCTTGTGCTTCCATGGCTTTCTTGAAAGATTCGCCAGAGTCACGGCCCCACACGTAATCGGCTGCAATCACGGCAAAGGTGTTGCCTTTGATTTTCTTAGCCCACTCATTGATCATTGCGATGTCCATCGCGTCAGAGTGGTTGGTGCGGAAGCTGCGAGGCTTGCAGGTGTCACCGGTCAGTTTGTCTGACTTACTGGCTTGGATGAAGTAAGCCGCATCCCAGCGGTCTAAGTTTTGTGCAATCGCCAAAGAGATGGACGAGGGCACTGCACCGATCAACAGGTTGTGGCCATCACGTGCCATTTTTTCCGCCACACGACGACCTGCGTCTGGTGTGCTTTCGTCGTCGCCTTCTTGGACTTCAACTTTGCGGCCATCCACGCCACCTTTGCTGTTGGCTTCTTCAATGGCGAACTTCACGGCGCGCATGACTTCTTCGCCTTGCTCCGCGAATACGCCAGATTTGGATGACACCAAGCCGACCTTGACCGGTTCTTTGCCTTGCGCCAAGGCGCTCAACGGCAGGGCTGTCACCAGCGCTGCACTTGCTAAAAGTTGATAGATTTTTTTATGTTGCATGCTTGTCTCCTAGGAATGAAGGATTGCCGGAAACGGTCCGACGGCCGTTGGGAACGGTGTGCGATGGCGTTAGACCATGACATGGCTTTCTAAATCTTTGAGGCCTTTAGGCGAGTTGGTCACCACGCCTTGTGCCACCACCGAGCCTTTGGCCATGGCCAAGTAACGGTGCGCCACGCGTGCGACGAGGCTCATGTTCTGTTCAATCAACAACAGCGCCGTGCCTTGGTCAGCCACGCGGTTGAAAATCTCAGCAAGTTGGTCGACGATGACAGGGGCCAAGCCCTCGGTGGGTTCGTCCAACAAAATCAAACTGGGGTTGGCCATCAAGGCGCGACCCACAGCCAGCATCTGTTGTTGACCGCCTGACAACGCGGTGCCTGGGGTGTGGGCACGCTCTTGCAGGATGGGAAAGATCTTGTAAATTTCGGTCACAGACCAAGGCCCTTTGCGACCCACGGCGGCGCCGAGCAACAGGTTTTCTTCCACAGTCAAGTTGGCGATGATGCAGCGACCTTGTGGCACCACCACGATGCCGTGCTGTGCAGCGATGTAAGGGCGTGGCTTGGTGATGTCGTGTTGCGCCAGGCGGATATGACCCTCTTTGAGGTCGGCCAATCCCAAGATGGTGTTGACCACCGTGGTCTTGCCCACGCCGTTGCGACCAATCAAGGCCACGCGTTCGCCCGCGTTCACATGCAAGTTCAGGCCGTGCAAGATGTGCGCAGCGCCGTAATACGCATGCACGTTTTTCAGGTTCAGTAAGGCGCTCATGCTGCACTCCCCAAATAAGCTTCACGCACACGTGGGTCAGCGCGCACGGCTGCCGGTTCGCCACTGGCAATGACACGGCCCAATTCAAAAACAGTCACCACATCCGAGATGCCAAACACCACATCCATGTCGTGTTCGACCAAGAGCACTGACACGTCCCAGCGGGAGGTGAGCGCTTTGAGGTGGTGCGCCAAATCATGTGATTCTTTGACAGACAAACCAGCCATGGGCTCGTCCAGCAGCAACACGCTGGGGCGTCCGACCAAAGCCAACGCCAAATCGAGACGGCGTTGTTCGCCGTAGCCCAAGTCTTCGGCCATCACATCGGCCAGGCGGTCGAGTTCGAGTTCTTTCAACACAGCATCTGCATCGGCGGCTGAGTCGTGCACGCCCATCTTGTGCGAGGCGAGCTCGACTTGTTTGCGAACGGGCATGCCACCAAAAATGCTGGTGCGTTGAAAGCTGCGTGACAAGCCAAGCATGCGGCGTTCGACCACGCCCATCTCGCTGACATTGGTGCCACGCAAAGTGACTTTGCCGCGTGTCAAACGACGGCGACCCGTGATGGCATCGATGACCGTGGACTTGCCGGCACCGTTGGGGCCAATCAAGCCGCGAATTTGGCCTTTTTCCAAAGTGAGGGATACACCGTCGACGGCTTTGACGCCGCCGTAGTGGATGGCCACATCTTCGGCTTGAAGTACATAAGAAGAGGAATTGCTCATAAGGGCTCCGTGTCTGTGTGTCGCTCTGCGCGTTGCTTAATGCGCACCGGCTTTGGCGCGTGACGCCGCGGCGGGTTTGCCGCTCCAGAGCGCTTGCAAGGCACCTGCAATGCCGGTGGGCGAGAACACGATGACGGCAATCAAGGCCACACCAAAAATAGACATCCAGTGGGTGGCGTAGTCGCCCACCACGTCTTTGAAGATGAAATACACCACAGCGCCCAGCGCGGGGCCCCACAGCGCTTTGAAACCTCCCACCACGACCATCATCAAGGCCATGCCTGACAAGCTCCAGTGCAAGTTTTCAGGGGAAACAAAACCCGTGTTCAGGGTGGACAACAAACCTGCCACTGCAGTGACTACAGCCGACAGTGCATAAATGGCCGCACGTGGAATGACGGTGGAGATGCCAATGAAACGTGCGCGTTCTTCGTTGTCACGCACGGCTTCGGTGATGGCACCAAAGCGTGTGTTGAGCAACAAGGTGAGCAGCAGCATGACGATGACCAGCGTCGACCAGCAAATCAAAAACATGGCGGCGGGCTTGAGGATGGCCGATTGGCTGAAGCCAAAAATAGTGGCAGGCCAGTCGACTTGCATGCCGTCTGCGCCACCGGTGATGCCGCGTGCACGCGAGACGGACAAGAAGAACATTTGACCAATCGCCAACGTCAACATGCCAAACGCAATGCCAGGCACACGCACGATGATGAGGCCCACCACAAAAGCAGCGATGCCCACCCCGATCAAGGTGGCTAAGATGGCCCATTCCACGGGCATGATTTGTTGTTGCAGGGTGATGCCAATGGCGTAGCCTGCCACACCAAAGTACAACGCATGGCCAAAACTCACCAGCCCGTTTTGTTTGAGCAGCACGCCGATGCCCAAGGCAAACACGGCATACACCACCGCTTGCGTGAGCAGTGACAGCAGTGTGTTCGAACTCACCACCGTCACTACGCCCACGCCTGCCATCAGGGCGGCGATCGAAAAAAGAATTGCGCGTAAAGGGCTCATACCAAATGTCCTTGTCAATTAGGTGCGGCTGCCAGCAAAACCTGCCGGCTTCCAAATCAAGATGGCGACCATGAACACAAAGGGCAGCAGCACCGATGCGTCAGGCAAATACACCGCGCCAATGGCCTGCACCATGCCCAACAACAACGCCGCAATGAAGGCGCCTGCGAGTGAACCCAAGCCGCCAATCACCACCACCACAAAAGAGTCAATCAACACGTCTGAACTCATGGAGGGTGACAGCGACAAGAAGGGCGCAGCCACCACACCGGCCAAGCCAGCCAACGCGGTGCCTAAACCCACCACACCAGCGCTCAAGGCATCGGTGTTGACGCCTTGCATGGCGGTGGTCACAGGGTTGGTACTGGCGGCACGCACAAACAAACCCACTTTGGAGTAGCGCAGCCATAGGCTCAAGCCCAGCGCCACGGCAGCGCCTATCACGATGACGCCAATGCGGTAGGCGGGCACTGGGGTGCCAAACAAATCCACAGAGAAGTTCAAGGCCTCAGGCGCTGCGACAGACAAATTACTTTTGCCCCACACCGACTGCACCATGTCTTCGATGACGAGCAGCAAGCCGAAGGTGACCAGCACGACGGTGAGAGGTTCGCGGTCTTGTAGCAGGCGAAAACCGTAGCGGTCCAGCAGCACGCCAAAGACGGCCATCAAAGCGGGGGCGACCACCAAAGCGACCCAGAAGTTGCTTTGCAAGGCCACGGTGTAACCCAGGTAAGCGCCCAGCATGTAGAGCGAGCCGTGGGCAAAGTTGACCACACGGCGCAGGCCGTAGATCAAGGCTAGGCCCGAGCACATCACGATGAGCAATGCGCCGTAGACGAGGCCGTTAAAAAGGTTGATGGTCAACATGTGTGTTGTCTCCTGTTAAGCGTGTTCAATGTCGCCAAGTGCCAAGTCGGGTGCGCCCAGCACGCTCCAGCCCCCGTCCACCGCCAAGGTGGCACCCGTGACGTAACTGGCCGCGGACGAGGCTAAAAAGAAAATGGTTTCTGCAATCTCAGCGGGTTCGGCCATGCGCCCCAGTGGTGTGCGCTGTGCAATGGCGCTGGCGTTGATGGCGCCTTTGTCGGCCAAGCTGGCAACCAATGCGGTGGCCACATAACCGGGGGCGACCGCATTCACGCGAATGCCTTGGCGTGCCCATTCGGTGGCGAGTGCGCGTGTCATGCCCAGCACGCCAGCCTTGGCTGCGCAATATGCGTTGCGTCCTGGAATACCGCCCGTGCTGGCGATTGAGCCGATGTTGACGATGGCACCGCGATTGCCTTTGGCATCGCGGCCTTGTGTTTGCATGTGACCGAGCGCGGCTTGCGTCATCAAAAACACACCACGCAAATGCACCGACAGCACGCGGTCAAACGCCTGGGCGGTTTGTTGCAGGGTGGGGGCAGTTTGGTCGCCAATGCCCGCGTTGTTGACCAAGGCATCCAAGCGACCCAGTTGTGCCACGGTGTGTGTGATGGCCGCCGAGGCTTGGGCTTCATCGGTGACATCACAGGCCACGCCCACGTGCTGTGGTCCCAAGGTCTGTGCACGTTCTTTGGCTTTGTGGCCATCCATGTCCAGTAAGGCCACACGCCAGCCACGCCCTGAAAACAGCTGCGCCGTGGCCCAGCCAATGCCATCGGCTGCGCCAGTGATGGCGACAACATGGGTAGTCAGTGAGGCGGCTTTTGGGTTCATGGGTTGGTTTGTAAATACGTCAATGTATTGACGTTTATTATCTGAAGTTGTTTTGGCGGTGTCAGTTGATTTATCCAATAAATCACTATCGTTTTCCCTAGCGAGTTTTGACTTTTTAAGTCAATACATTGATTTAAATTTGCCAAGCTGGCATTGGCGCCGCTTTGATGAGTCGTGTTTCTTGGGCGGTGATCAAGTGCCCCGATGCAGCCAAATACGCAGCAAAGTCTGGATGGCTGTCACGCGCTTTGCAGCGGCGTTCGTAGTCGGCCAAATCGTCGTAAGCCCATAGATGAACGAATTGGTTTTGTGGCCCCACCAAGCTGGTGTAAAAACCCACGGGATGCCCCAAGGTTTCCATCAAGATGGGCATGGCCAATCGGTTGAAGACTTCCAAGAATTCCGGCATCTTGCGCAAGGCAATGGTGTAGATGCGGTGGTCAATGAGCGGTTTGTTCAAGTGGTTCATGCCTTCGCTCCTGCTTGGTCGGCGATGTGGTTGCCCGTGACAAATCCAAACGTCATGTTGGGGCCGTGTGTGATACCGGCAGCAGGGTAGTTGCCTCCCATGATGCTGGCGCGGTCATTGCCTACGGCATACAAACCACCAATGGCAGAACCATCGTCTTTGAGCACTTCGCCTGCCACGCTGGTTTGAATCCCATCAAAAGTACCCAAGTCGCCCATGATGACTTTTACCGCATAGAACGGCCCGGTTTGAACGGGTGCCACACAAGGGTTGGGTTTGTTTTCGGGGTCGGCCAAATAGCGGTTGAAGGTGGTGGTGCCACGACCAAATGTGGGGTCATTGCCTTTGACGGCATCGACGTTGTAATCGCGCACGGTTTGCTCCAAGCCTGCGGGGTCGATGCCTGCTTTGTGGGCCAGCTCTGCCAAGGTGTTGCCTTGGATGAGGTAGCCGTTGCGCAGGAAGCGACCAATGGGCATGGGGGCAGGTTTGACAAACCCGATGCCGTATTTGCCGAGGGTGGTCTTGTCACACACCAGCCACATGGCGGTGTCTTTTTGACCGTTGCAGGCTTGAATCAAATCAGCGCCCACATCATGGTACGAATTGCTTTCGTTGGTGAAGCGCTTGCCGTTTTTCAGCACGCCGATGATGCCGGGTTTGTAGCGATCCAGTAGGTGCGGAAACACGCCGAACTCGCCATTGGCATAAGGTACATACGACACGGGCATCCAAGCCGCTGCGTCTTTGAAGCGAATCTCCACTTTGCCGCCCACAGCTTCGGCCATGTTCAAACCATCGCCAGTGTTGCTGGTGGGAGTGGGGGATAAATGTTCACCGCCACGTTGCAGGTGTGGATAGGCTTTGGTGATGCGTTTGACATCGTGCGGAAATCCACCACAGGCCAGCACCACACCATGGCGTGCGGTGATGACTCGCTCACCGCCTTCTCCACCTGCTCGCACGCCTGTGGCGTGGTCGTTCTTCATCACAATTTCTTTGACGGGGCTGCTGGTCAAAATGGGGATGTTCAAGTCGAGTGCTGACTTGGCCAAGCGTGCGGCCAAAGCGTTACCACTGGTGACGTTGATGCCGCGTTGGTACAACGCCAATTCTTTGATGTGGGTGACCAAGCGCTTGGCCACATAGATGAACGAGGTCAGTGACTTGGTAGCTTGAAAGAAATGTTTCAAATCTGCATTGGATGAGTTGAACATCATGCCGATGAAGGTGATGGTTTTGAGTGGCGGCTTCAAGCGTGGCATGTCTTTGCCCAAGCCACGAATGTCAAAAGGCGCGGCCAAGATGGATCGGCCAATGTCCACGCCGCCTGCCACTGTTGGGTGGTAATCGGGGTACATGGTGGGCACGAATTTCATTTCGGTTTCGCGCTCGAAAAATTCCACCATCTTGGGGCCGTTCTCGATGAAGGCGTCCACAGCAGCTGCGTCAAAGTAGCTGCCGGTTTCTTGCATCATGTAGGTGCGCACAGCGTCGCGGGTGTCGTCAGGGTTTTGTTTGCGGCCATGTTGATTCAGTGGAATCCACAACACGCCGCCTGACAGTGCGGTCGTGCCACCAAAGACGGGCTCTTTTTCGAGCACCACCACATCTAGGCCACGTTTCTTGGCTGTGATGGCCGCAGACAAACCTGCTGCGCCTGAGCCCACCACCACCACATCGCATTCAAAGTTTTGAGACATTGCGTTCTCCTGTTGTTCAGTTTTTCACGGTGTTGTTAAAGCCGGAGCGCGGCACCATGTCCATCAACATCGAGGACATGCCGCCATCCACCACCAACTCGGCGGCATTCACATACGCAGCGCGTGGGCTGGCTAAGAAAGCGGCCACATCGGCGATGTCTTGTGGTTCGCCCACGCGGCGGCTGGCAGTCACGGCAGCGCGCTGGGCTTCAAAGCCAGGCTCTTCGTAAAACTTGGCGGACAGTGGGGTGCGAATCATGCCGGGACAAATGGCGTTGCTGCGCACGCCTTGCGGTCCCCATTCCACCGCCATTTGTCGAGACATCAAAAGCACCCCAGCTTTGCTAGCGCTGTAGGCGCCGCTGCTGGTTTGGGGGAATAAGCTGGCGATGGATGCGATGTGCACCAAAGCACCTACGCCTGCTTGGCGCATGGGTTTGGCAAAGGTGCGTGCGCACAGCAAGTAGCCGGTGAGGTTGACGTTGAGCACGTGGTTCCAGTCGTCCACGCTCACCTCGTCCAAGCTGCCCGAGCGCAACAGCCCTGCGTTGTTGATGAAGGCGTAGCACGTGCCCAGCTCGTCGGCCACGCGTTCGGCAGCTGCTTTGATTTGAGGTTCTTGTGTGGTGTCGCAGGCAATCGAGATGGCGGTAGCGCCTTGTGCAGTGAGCTTGGCGGCCATGGCTTGTGAGCCTTCGGTGTTGCGGTCCAGCAAGGCCACCTTGGCGCCTGCATCGGCCAGTGCTTGTGCAATGCCTGCGCCAATACCGCTGGCTGCGCCTGTCACCACGCACACACGCTCTTGTAATCCCAGCCAATGTTGTTGTTTGTTCATCGTCAGCACCTTTTGAAGTGCAGGTAGTTTGTGTGGGCTGGTATTTTTTTAATTTGACGAATCCTGCAGTCACTAGGACAATTCATGCATAAACGCCTAGGAGTAACCCTGATGAAAAGCTCAATTCCACGTTATGACTTGTATGGTGACCAGCAGCAAAGCGGCTGGACTAACTCATTCCAGTTTGAGTGGATACCTGTGCGCTCATCCCCTTACAACTATGACATTCGCCCACACACGCATGATGCGTTCATTCAAATTTTGTACCTCATACAAGGTGAAGGCGAGGTGTTGATCAACGATGCGCGTTACCACGTGAACAGTCCGGCATTGATTTTGGTACCAGCCCAAAACGTGCATGCGTTTCGCTTCAGTCCCAGCATCGATGGGCCGGTGGTGACGGCCTCGCAAAAATCATTGGAGTCGATGGCAGCGGTGGTGATGCCGGAATTGGTGTCGGTGTTGCGCAAGCCTGCGGTGTTGCAACTGGATGAGTCCAGCCGCCATGCCGAGGCGTTAATGCCTTTGTTTTTAGGCATTGAGCGTGAATGGCGTGTGCATGCCGTGGGGCAGGTGGCTGCAGGTATGTCGCTGGTGATGGCTTTGTTGGTGCAAGTGGCACGCTTGAGCAATGTGTTGGAGCCAACGCCCATGGCGCACAACTCGCGCAAGGCGCAACAAATTGAAAAATTCCGTGCGCTGGTGGATGTGCATTTCCGCGAGCGTCGTCCGATTGACGACTATGCGAATGAAATGGGTTTGACGGCAGGACACCTCACGCGTTTGTGTCGTGAGGTGTTGAATGTGTCCAGCCAAGATGTGGTGAACGCGCGCATCTTGCACGAGGCGCAGCGAGAGTTGGTGTACTCCACCGATGGCATCAAGCAAATCGCCAATTTGGTGGGCTTTGTTGATGAGGCTTACTTCACGCGTTTTTTCCGAAAGCACACAGGACTCACGCCTTCTGAGTTTCGTGGCCGCGCCTTGGCGTCCATGCATGCCAAGGTGACCTGAGGCTTATTCCTCTTCGTTGTTGGGGTCGACGGACTGGTCAATTTTTTCCATGTTGTCGAGCAGCTTCATCAGGTAATGCAGGGTGTGGGTGAGGTCGCCCGTCGAGAAGTCGGTCAACGCTGCCTCGTAGTACGCGCGAATTTTGGGTTGTGCATCTTTCTCCCAAATCTTGCGCCCATGCTTAGTCATGGTCACGCGCTTGGCGCGTCGGTCTCGGGTGTCGGCCTGCAGTTCGATGTGGCCATCGCGCTCCATGCGTCCAATTTGTCCAGAGAGGTTTTGGCGGCTCACCTTCAAGTAGCGCGCCAAATCGCCCACGCTCATGCCGCCTTCGGCATCGGTGCGTGAGAGGGCGCCCAGCACCGCCCACTGTTGCGTGGTGAGGCCTTCCTTTTCCACAGCGCGGGTGCCTGTTTTGTGCAACATGTTGGCGCATTGATACAGGCGAAAGAACAACCTATTGGCCAATTCCAATCGTGCGGAGTCGCTGTTTTCTTTAGGGTAAACCATGGTGTTTTGCTGGAAAAAATGCTTGCGAAGGTGTTCGTGATTCACGTAATATACGTAAACACATTGACATAAATGCAGAATTTAAAACTGCATGATGTTGATGCAAAGCATAACAACCTTGCCAACATGGAGCACAGCATGCACAAATTGAAAGACAAAACCGTCATCGTCACCGGAGGTGCCGGTGGCATTGGTGGCGCCACTTGCCGCCGATTCGCCGCCGAAGGCGCGAAGGTCGCGGTATTCGATATGAATTTGGAAGCTGCTCAAAAAGTCGCCGATGGCATCAAGGCCTCGGGTGGCAACGCTGTGGCCTTCAAGTGCGACATCACCGACCGTGCGGCAGTGGATGCAGCGGTGACTGCGACCATCGCTCAACTCGGGTCCATCGACGTGTTGGTGAACAACGCGGGTTGGGATGTGTTCAAGCCTTTCGTGAAAACAGTGCCCGATGAGTGGAGCAAGCTGATTGCCATCAACTTGACCGGCGCTTTGCACATGTTGCACGCTGTGTTGCCTGGCATGGTCGAGCGCAACGCGGGCCGCATTGTGAACATCGCTTCTGATGCTGCACGTGGCGGCTCCTCTGGCGAAGCGGTGTACTCCGCTTGCAAAGGTGGCTTGGTGGCCTTGTCTAAAACATTGGCACGCGAACATGCACGCCACAACATCACGGTCAACGTGGTGTGCCCTGGTCCGACAGACACCGCTTTGTTGGCAGGTGTGGCCGAAGGCGCACGCGATCCCGCGAAGTTGATCGAAGCCTTCCGCAGTGCGATTCCCTTGGGTCGTTTGGGTCAGCCCGACGACTTGGCCAGCGCGATTGCTTTCTTTGGCAGCGACGACGCTTCCTTCATCACCGGTCAAGTCATCAGCGTGTCTGGTGGTTTGACCATGCACGGTTAATTTCTAGCATTCCTACCTATTTGGAGACACACATGCAATTCGAAGACATCCTTTACGAAAACCGCAACGGCGTGGCCTGGATCACGATCAACCGTGCCGACAAGATGAATGCCTTTCGTGGCACCACCTGCGACGAAATTATCAAAGCCCTGAACAAAGCAGGCTACGACCGCAACGTGGGCGCGATTGTGTTGGCCGGTGCAGGTGACCGTGCGTTTTGTACCGGTGGCGACCAATCGGCACACGATGGCAACTACGACGGCCGCGGCACCATTGGCTTGCCCATGGAAGAGTTACACACCGCGATTCGCGATGTGCCCAAGCCTGTGATTGCCCGTGTGCAAGGTTTTGCCATCGGTGGTGGCAATGTGTTGTGCACGATTTGTGACTTGACCATTTGTTCTGACAAGGCCGTGTTTGGCCAAGTCGGCCCCAAGATGGGTTCGGTTGATCCTGGCTACGGCACCGCCTTTTTGGCGCGCGTGGTGGGCGAGAAAAAAGCCCGTGAAATTTGGTACCTCAACCGCCGCTACACCGGTGCTGAAGCGGTAGCCATGGGTTTGGCCAACGTGTGTGTGCCACACGACCAACTCGATGCCGAAGTGCAAAAGTGGGGCGAAGAAATTTGCGAGCGCAGCCCTACCGCGATTGCCATTGCCAAGCGCAGCTTCAATGCCGACACCGCGCATCAGTCAGGCATTGCAGGCTTGGGCATGTACGCCCTCAAGCTGTATTACGACACCGAGGAGTCTCGTGAAGGCGTGAATGCGCTGAAAGAAAAGCGCAAGCCCGAGTTCCGTAAATACGCCAAGTAATTCGCCCGACCAAGGAGCTCCGTGATGAATCCCAATCCCTACATTGACGAAGACCTGCAAGCCTTGGCCGAAACCGTGCGTCGCTTTGCCGACGAACGTGTGAAGCCTGGCTTTTTAGAGCGCGACAAAACCCGCGTGTTTGACCGTGCGCTGTTGCGTGAAATGGGCGGACTCGGATTCATTTGCCCTGAACTGCCAGAAGAGTTTGGCGGTTTGGGCATGGGTTGCTTGGCTGCGGGTGTGATTCACGAAGAAATTGCTCGCGCCGATTTGAGTTTTTCTTACTTGAATTTGTTGGCGTCCTTGAATAGCCAAATTTTGTCCAAGTACGGTAACCCTGAAGTGGTGGGGTCTTGGTTGAAAAAGCTCACCCAAGGTGAAGCCATTTGTGCGATTGCACTGACCGAGCCACGTGGTGGTTCTGATGCGGCCAATTTGCGTTTGCGCATTGAACGCGATGGCGACTTCTACGTGATCAACGGTGAAAAAACATCCATTTCTGCGGCTGACCAAGCCGACATCACCGTGGTGTTTGGTCGCACCGGCAAACCCGAAGATGGTGCACATGGCGTGACCGCCTTGCTGGTGCCCATGGACACACCGGGCTTGACCACCAACCGCTTTGACTGCCATGGGCAACGTGCCATCGGTCGCGGTTCTATCTTCTTTGAAAACGTGCGTGTGCCCGTCAGCCACCGTTTAGGTGATGAGAACAAAGGCTTTGTGCAAGTCATGCACGGCTTTGATTTCTCGCGTTCGCTCATTGGCTTGCAGGTGTTGGCCGTGGCCCGTGTGGCGCTGGAAGAAACGTGGGAATACATCACGCAACGTCAGGCATTCGGTCAACCGCTGTCTGCATTCCAAGGTGTGACCCATCCGCTTGCGCAATTCGACACCGAAGTGGAGGGTGCCCGTCTGTTGTGCTTGCAAGGTTTGTGGCTCAAAGATAAGGGTTTACCTCATACCGCAGAAGCGGGTATGGCCAAGTGGTGGGGCCCCAAGCTGGCCTACGATGTGATTCACCAGTGCTTGCTGTGCTACGGCCACGGTGGTTACGACCGTGGCTTGATGGAGCAACGCTTGCGTGATGTGTTGGGCTTCCAGATTGGCGACGGAACTGCGCAAATCATGAAGACCATCATTGCGCGCACGCGTGCAGGACGCAAGTTCGTTCCCGCCTAAAAGCTTGGTATTTAAAAAATAAAAAACCCATATCCACTGAGGAGACAACTATGGAATTCGATGCTGTTTTGATCCCATCACGTCGTGCACACAGCATTGCCAAAGGCTTTTGGCATGACCGCACCATCAACGATGACTTGGACGCTTGCGTGGCCACTTGCCCTGACAAATTGGCGCTGACGGCAGTTCAGGCCGAGAGCGGCAAAGTCACACGTTTCACCTACCGTGAGTTGTCCAACATGGCTGACCGCGTGGCTCTTGGTTTGACCAAGCTTGGTGTGGGTCAAAACGACATCGTGGCCTGCCAGTTGCCCAACTGGTGGCAGTTCACCATCACCTATTTGGCGTGTTCGCGCATCGGTGCGGTCATGAACCCGCTGATGCACATTTTCCGCGAGCGCGAGTTGTCGTTCATGCTCAAGCATGGCGAAGCCAAGGTGCTCATCATTCCGCAAACTTTCCGCGGCTTTGATTACGAGAAGATGGTCAACGAGATCAAGCCCAGCTTGCCTGACTTGAAGTACGTGGTGGTGGTCAATGGCGCAGGTGCCAACAGTTTTGAAGCCTTGCTCAGCGGCCCTGAGTGGGAAAAAGAAAGCCATGCGAAAACCGTGTTGACCCAGCACCGCCCCGGTCCAGACGATGTGACGCAACTCATTTACACCTCAGGCACCACCGGTGAACCCAAGGGTGTGATGCACACCGCCAACACGGTGATGGCTAACATCATTCCCTATGCCGCACGTTTGCATTTGGAGGCCAATGATGTGGTGTTGATGGCGTCGCCCATGGCACACCAAACCGGTTTCATGTACGGCTTGATGATGCCCATCATGCTCAAGTCCAGCGCCGTGTTGCTGGATGTGTGGGAGCCTTTGCGTGCGATTGATTTGGTTCGTAACGAAAGCGTCACCTTCACCATGGCCTCTACGCCGTTCTTGACCGACTTGGCCAAAAACGTCGAAGAGTCTGGCAAGAAAGTTCCCACGTTGCGCACCTTCTTGTGCGCGGGCGCACCTATTCCAGGGCCTTTGGTGGAGCAAGCTCGCAGTGTGTTGGGCACCAAGATTGTCTCGGCATGGGGCATGACGGAAAACGGTGCCGTGACGTTGATTGAACTCAACGATCCCGATGAGCGAGCCTTCACCACTGACGGTTTGCCGCTGCCCGGTGTGGAGCTGAAAGTGGTCAATGACGATGGCGTGTCTTTGCCTGCAGGCGAGGCGGGCAAGCTGTATGTGCGTTCGTGCTCTAACTTTGGCGGGTACTTGAAGCGTGCGCACCTCAACGGCACCGATGCTGAAGGTTGGTTTGACACGGGGGATTTGGCCCGCTTGGATGCACAAGGTTATGTGCGCATCACGGGCCGCAGCAAAGACGTCATCATTCGTGGTGGTGAGAACATTCCTGTGGTGGAAATTGAATCACTGTTGTATCGCCATCCTGCCATTGCGATGGCAGCCATCGTGGCTTACCCCGACGACCGTTTGGGTGAACGTGCTTGTGCCGTGGTGGTGTTGAAACCGGGCCAAAGTTTGGATTTGCCAACCTTGGTTGAGTATCTGAAAGCACAAAAAATTGCATTGCAGTACATCCCAGAAAAACTGGAGATTCGCGATGCCATGCCTTCAACGCCTTCCGGAAAAATTCAGAAATTCAAATTGCGTGAAATCTTGCGCGACGAGAAACACTGAGCAAAGGACGTATGGCCATGTCTCAACCCACTGTGCTGTCAAAACGTCAAGGTCGTGTGGGCGTGCTCACGTTGAACCGACCTGCGCAACTCAATGCTTTGAATGACACCCTGATGGATGCTTTAGGCGAAGCTTTGCTTGCGCTGGATGCAGACGATGGCATTGGTGCCATCGTCATCACGGGCAGCGACAAAGCATTTGCGGCAGGCGCTGACATTGCGGCCATGGCGGATTGGGGTTACATGGATGTGTTCAGCTCCGCCTTCATCACCCGCAACTGGGAAACCATTCGCCAAATTCGCAAGCCTGTGATTGCGGCTGTGGCTGGTTTTGCCATGGGTGGTGGCTGTGAGTTGGCGTTGGCCTGCGACCTCATCGTGGCCGCGGAGTCAGCTAAGTTTGCGTTGCCTGAAGTCAAGCTGGCCATGTTGCCGGGTGCTGGTGGCACACAACGTTTGCCGCGTGCGATTGGCAAAGCCAAAGCGATGGATATGTGTTTGTCTGCCCGCATGCTCAGTGCCGAAGAGGCCGACCGTTATGGTTTGGTGTCCCGTGTGGTGCCCAGCGAGGCATTGATGGACGAGACCTTGAAACTGGCTGAAACGATTGCGAGTTTTTCATTGCCTGCGCTCATTGCCATCAAAGAGTCGGTCAACCGTGCTTGGGAAAGCTCGCTCACCGAAGGCGTCAAGTTTGAACGCCATGCGCTGTATGCACGCTTTGCCAGTGAAGATGCACACGAGGGCATGCACGCCTTTTTAGAAAAACGCAAACCGACGTTCCAGCACAGCTGATCCTTTTACCCTTTTAGGAAAACCTTCATGGCTCTCGACAAAGAATCTTTTGACATCTTGCTGCCCACGCTGCAACGCTTCATCCAAGAGCGTTTGGTGCCTGCTGAAAACCACCTTGAAGAACACGACGAGGTGCCTGCAGATATCGTGGAAGACATGAAAGAGATGGGTTTGTTTGGCCTGTCTATTCCAGAAGAGTTTGGCGGCATTGGTTTGTCTATGAGCCAAGAGGTGCAGGTGGCTTACGAAATTGGCCGCACCTCATTGGCGTTTCGTTCGGTGTTTGGCACCAACGTGGGTATTGGCTCGCAAGGCATCTTGATGGATGGCACGCTTGAGCAAAAAGCGACCATCTTGCCCAAGGTTGCTAGTGGTGAACTCATCATGTCGTTCGCATTGACCGAGCCTGATGCGGGATCGGATGCGGCATCACTCAAAACTCGTGCGGATTTGGATGGCGACCACTATGTGCTCAACGGCACCAAGCGGTACATCACCAATGCACCTCGTGCAGGGGCATTCACGTTGATGGCGCGTACAGGGGGCCCGGGTGCAGGCGGTGTGTCATCGTTCATCGTGCCCTCCGATTTGCCTGGCATCAAGCTTGGTAAGACTGATAAAAAAATGGGACAACGCGGCACCAAAACTTGTGATGTGATTTTGGAAAACGTGCGCGTGCCAGCAGCCAACATCATTGGTGGCGTGCCTGGTCAAGGTTTTAAAACTGCAATGAAGGTGCTGGACCGTGGCCGTTTGCACATCTCGGCCGTGTCATGCGGCATGGCGCATCGCATCATTGAAGAAGCCACTGCGTATGCGCGAGACCGCAAACAGTTTGGCAAAGCGATTGGTGAGTTCCAGTTGATTCAAGCCATGTTGGCCGATAGCCAAGCCGAGTTGCTGGCGGGTTGGTCGCTGGTGCAAGACGTGGCAGCGCGCTTTGATGGCAAACCTGCCCATGTGTCTGACCCTGATGTGTCCATGCGTGTGTCGTGTGCCAAGTTGTTCTGCACCGAAATGGTGGGGCGCGTGGCCGACCGTGGCGTGCAAGTGCATGGTGGTGCAGGCTATATCAACGAGTACCCTGTCGAGCGCTTCTACCGTGACGTGCGTTTGCTTCGCTTGTACGAAGGCACGACCCAAATTCAACAACTTATTATTGGCCGAGAACTTTTGCGCCAAGCGGCTTAATTAAGCCGATTAAGTTCCCCATTCATTCCAATTTTCAATTTCTAGGAGCCCTCATGTCCACTTCATCGACCAAGTTTCACTGGGACGACCCTTTCATGCTCGACCTGCAATTGACCGACGACGAGCGTCAAGTCAAAGATGCGGCGGCTGCTTATTGCCAAGAGCGTTTGGCCCCACGTGTGTTGGAGGCTTTCCGTCATGAAAAAACCGATGCGTCTATTTTTCGCGAAATGGGTGAGCTGGGCTTGTTGGGTCCCACCATTCCTGAAGCCTATGGTGGCGCGGGTTTGAACTATGTGTGCTACGGCTTGGTGGCCCGCGAAGTCGAGCGCGTGGATTCAGGTTACCGCTCCATGATGAGCGTGCAATCGTCCTTGGTGATGGTGCCTATCAACGAGTTTGGCTCTGAAGCCCAAAAGCAAAAGTACTTGCCCAAGCTCGCCACAGGCGAGTGGATTGGTTGCTTTGGTTTGACCGAACCCAACCACGGCTCAGATCCTGGCAGCATGATCACGCGTGCCAAAAAAGTGGCCGGTGGTTATTCGCTCTCCGGCGCCAAGATGTGGATCACCAACAGCCCGATTGCCGACGTGTTTGTGGTGTGGGCCAAAGACGATGCAGGCGCGATTCGCGGCTTCATTTTGGAGAAAGGCTGGAAAGGCTTGAGTGCGCCTGCTGTGCACGGCAAAGTTGGCCTACGAGCCTCAATCACAGGTGAAATCGTGATGGACGAAGTGTTTGTGCCAGAAGAAAACGCGTTCCCAGATGTGCGTGGCCTCAAAGGCCCGTTCACCTGCTTGAACAGCGCGCGTTACGGCATTGCTTGGGGGGCTTTGGGTGCTGCTGAGGACTGCTTCCATCGCGCACGCCAATACGTGTTGGACCGTCAGCAGTTTGGTCGCCCACTGGCCGCCAATCAGCTGATTCAAAAGAAGCTGGCCGACATGCTTACTGAGATTTCATTGGGCCTGCAATCTTGCTTGCGTTTGGGTCGCATGAAAGACGAAGGCATTGCTGCCGTAGAAATCACTTCCATCTTGAAGCGCAACAGCTGCGGCAAGTCGCTGGACATTGCACGCGTGGCACGCGACATGATGGGCGGCAATGGCATCAGCGATGAGTTTGGTGTGGCTCGCCATTTGGTGAACCTAGAAGTGGTCAACACCTACGAAGGCACGCACGATGTGCACGCTTTGATTTTGGGTCGTGCCATCACAGGCATTGCAGCCTTCAGCAACTAAGGAATCGCCATGAAAGTTTTGGTCGCTGTCAAACGCGTGGTGGACTACAACGTCAAGGTCCGCGTCAAGTCGGACAACTCGGGCGTTGACATTGCGAACGTCAAGATGAGTATGAACCCGTTTGATGAGATCGCGGTGGAAGAAGCCGTGCGCCTCAAAGAAAAAGGCGTGGTCACGGAAGTCATCGCGGTGTCTTGCGGCGTGACCCAGTGCCAAGAAACCTTGCGCACCGCGATGGCCATTGGCGCTGATCGTGGCATCTTGGTCGAGACCGCTGAAGAACTGCAACCCTTGGCTGTGGCCAAGCTGCTCAAAGCCTTGGTCGACAAAGAGCAACCGGGCTTGGTGATTCTGGGCAAACAAGCGATTGACGACGACTGCAACCAAACTGGCCAAATGTTGGCGGCGTTGGCAGACATGCCCCAAGCCACATTTGCTTCCAAAGTCGAACTCTCAGGCGACAAAGCCAGCGTGACCCGTGAAGTCGACGGTGGTTTGGAGACCATTTCCATCAGCATGCCAGCGGTCATCACGACTGACTTGCGTTTGAACGAGCCACGCTATGTGACTTTGCCCAACATCATGAAGGCTAAGAAAAAGCAGCTCGATGTGTTCAAGCCTGAAGACCTTGGTGTGGATGTGACCCCTCGCATTAAGACCCTCAAAGTGATGGAGCCTGCCAAGCGCAGCGCCGGCATTAAGGTGCCAGACGTCGCCACTTTGGTGGACAAGCTCAAGAACGTGGCAAAAGTTATCTAAGGAAAAACGACCATGACATCCCTCGTTATTGCAGAACACGACAACGCCTCGATCAAAGGCGCTACTTTGAACACCGTCACAGCCGCAGCTGCCATTGGCGCTGACGTGCATGTGCTGGTGGCTGGCCACAACGCAGGCGCAGCCGCTGCTGCTGCTGCGCAAATCGCTGGCGTGAGCAAAGTGATTCACGCCGATGGCGCAACGTTGGAAGCCGGCTTGGCTGAGAACGTGGCTGCTCAAGTGCTCGCCATTGCTAGCAACTACACCCACATCTTGTTCCCCGCCACAGCCAATGGCAAAAACGTGGCACCTCGCGTGGCCGCCAAATTGGACGTGGGCCAAATCAGTGACATCACCAAAGTAGACAGCCCAGACACGTTTGAACGCCCCATTTATGCGGGTAACGCCATTGCCACAGTGCAATCAAGCGATGCCGTCAAAGTCATCACCGTGCGCACCACGGGTTTTGACGCTGCTGCAACCACAGGCGGCTCAGCCGCTGTAGAAACTGCAGCTGCAGCCACAGACTCTGGCAAGAGCAGCTTCGTGGGCCGTGAAGTCACCAAGAGCGACCGCCCAGAGCTGACAGCAGCCAAGATCATCGTGTCTGGTGGCCGTGCCTTGGGCAGCTCAGAGAAGTTTGACGAAGTCATGGTGCCTTTGGCCGACAAGCTCGGTGCAGCCATTGGCGCAAGCCGCGCTGCGGTGGACGCAGGCTACGCCGCTAACGATTTGCAAGTGGGTCAAACCGGCAAGATCGTTGCGCCTCAGTTGTATGTGGCTTGCGGTATCAGCGGAGCCATCCAGCACTTGGCTGGTATGAAAGACAGCAAGGTCATCGTGGCCATCAACAAAGACCCAGAAGCGCCCATCTTCAGCGTGGCCGACTTCGGCTTGGAGGCCGACCTCTTCACCGTGGTGCCAGAGTTGGTCGCAGCGCTGTGAGTGCGGTGATGGATGCTGCTGCCTGCGTGCATGTGGATGCGAGGGGCGATGTGTGTGTCATCACCATCGACAACCCGCCCATCAACGCCACGTCCTTGGCGGTGCGTCAAGGTTTGATGGCGGCCATTTTTGATTTCAAAACCAATTCAGACTTTCAAGCTGCCGTCATCGTGGGTGCCGGCAGCACGTTTGTTGCAGGCGCTGACATCCGTGAGTTTGGCAAGCCCATGCAAGAGCCCATCTTGCCCGAGGTCATCCGTGCCATAGAAGATTGCGGGAAGCCCGTGGTGGCTGCGTTGCATGGTGCTGCCTTGGGTGGCGGTTTCGAATTGGCGCTGGCTTGCGATGCGCGTGTGGCGGATGCCAAGACTGTCGTGGGATTGCCCGAGGTGTCGCTGGGCATTATTCCTGGTGCAGGTGGCACGCAAATGTTGCCGCGTCGTGTGGGTGTGTCGCGCGCCATTCGCATGATTTGCGGCGCACAACGTATTTCAGCCAAAGAGGCCAAATCCCTCAACTTGTTGGACGAGGTGGTGGCCAGTGATGTGCTGGATGCCGCCGTGGCATTGGCCCGCCGCATGCAAGGTAAGAAGTGCCGCATTCGCGATGAAGCCGTGCCTGCAGAAGGTCCTGCACTGATTCAGCAAGCCGCAGAGGAGGCGATGCGCGCAGGCAAACGTCGCCCTGCCGTCGAGGCCGCGATGGAGGCCATCAAATCGGCGGCGGTGTTGTCGATTGACGACGGCTTGGGCGATGAGCGCGCGGTGTTTTTACAGCTGCGTTTGTCGCGTGAGGCCTACGCCTTGCGCCATGTATTTTTTGCCGAACGTGACAGTGCCAAGCTGCCTGCTGAGTTGAGTGCCACACCCATTCCGGTTGAAACCGTGTGCGTCATCGGTGCGGGCACCATGGGCACGGGCATTGCCATCAGCGTGTTGGATGCTGGCATGCAAGTCATCTTGCTTGAGCAAGATGCGGCTGCGCTTCAACGTGGGCAAGACCGTGTGGTCGCGCATTACCGTGATCGCGTGGCGGCACAAAAAATGAAAGCCGACGTGGCCCAAGCACGCGAAGCGTGTTTGCACAGCACGCTCGATTGGGCGGACATGGCCAAAGCCGATTTGGTGATTGAAGCCGTTTTTGAAGACTTGGCAGTCAAGCAAGAAGTGTTCAAAAAAATTGACCAATTTGCACGTGCAGGCGCAGTGCTGGCCACCAACACTTCTTACTTGGATGTGGATGCAATCGCGCAAGCCACCTCACGCCCGCAAGACGTGTTGGGGCTGCACTTTTTCAGTCCTGCCAATGTGATGAAGCTGCTAGAGGTGGTGCGCGGCAAAAACTCGCGTCCCGACGTATTGGCCACAGGCATGGCTTTGGGCAAGCGCCTGCGCAAGCTGCCGGTGCTGGCGGGCAACCACTTTGGTTTCATTGGCAACCGCATTTACAACGCGTACCGCAACCAATGTGAATTCATGTTGGAAGACGGTGCATGGCCCGAGGATGTGGATGCCTCGCTCAAACAGTTTGGCATGGCCATGGGGCCATTTGCGGTGGCTGATTTGTCGGGGCTAGACATTGCCTGGCGCATGCGTCAGGCGCAAGCCGCCAGTCGCGCGCCGGGCGTGCGCTACGTTGACATCTTGGATCGCTTGTGCGAAGCCGGTCGCCTTGGGCGTAAGACCGGTGCGGGCTACTACACCTATGTGGATGGCAAGCAACAAGCGACGACCGATGAGGCGGTGCGCCACATCATTGAAGTTGCGTCGCAACGTCGCGGCATCCAACGCCAGCCGTTGAGCAGTGCCACGATTCAACGCCGTGCGTTGCTGACCATCGTCAACGAGGCTGCACGTTTGATGGGCGAGGGCGTGGCCAGTCGTGCCACAGACATTGACGTGGTGTTGGTGCATGGCTATGGTTTTCCGCGTTGGGAAGGCGGCCCCGTGTTTTGGGCCCGTCAACAAAACCGAGAAGCCTTGACCCAAGAAATCAAAGACCTCGCCAGCCAATGCGGCGATGGTTTTGTGTTGGCAGATTTATCTGTCTTGTTTGAAGATCAATAACGTTTACATCCCATGACACACGCTTTCATTTGCGATGCCATTCGCACACCCATTGGCCGCTACGGCGGTGCTTTGTCTTCTGTTCGCACCGATGATTTGGGGGCCATCCCCATCAAAGCGTTGATGGCGCGCAACCCCAACGTGGATTGGGCACAAATCACTGACGTGTTGTATGGCTGCGCCAACCAAGCGGGCGAAGACAACCGCAACGTGGCACACATGGCGGGTCTGTTGGCGGGTTTGCCCATGGATGTGCCAGGCGCCACCATCAACCGCTTGTGCGGTTCTGGCCTAGATGCGGTAGGTACTGCAGCACGCGCCATCAAATCAGGTGAAGCGCAGTTGATGATGGCTGGTGGTGTGGAGAGCATGAGCCGCGCACCTTTTGTGATGCCTAAAGCCGACAGTGCTTTTAGCCGCAACAACGCGGTGTATGACACGACGATTGGCTGGCGTTTCATCAACAGGTTGATGAAAGAGAAATACGGTGTGGACTCCATGCCCGAGACGGCAGAGAACGTGGCGGTGGAGTTCAAGATCGAACGTGAAGCACAAGACCTGATGGCGATGAACAGCCAACTGCGTGCGGTGGCTGCACAACAAGCGGGGCACTTGGCGCAAGAAATCACGCCAGTGTTGATTCCTCAAAAGAAGGGCGAGCCCCTCGTGGTGGACACCGATGAGCACCCACGTCCCACCAGTTTGGAAGCCTTGGCCAAACTCAAACCCATCGTGCGACCTGATGGCACAGTGACTGCAGGCAACGCCAGTGGCGTGAACGATGGTGCGTGTGCCTTGTTATTGGCGAACGAAGCCAATGCGGTTAAGAATGGCCTGACACCCAAAGCCCGCGTGGTAGGCATGGCCACCGCAGGTGTAGCGCCACGCATCATGGGTATGGGCCCTGTGCCAGCCACGCAAAAAGTGTTGGCGCAAACAGGGTTGACCATGGTGCAGATAGATGTGATTGAACTCAACGAAGCGTTTGCTGCACAAGGCTTGGCGGTGATGCGTTCGCTGGGTTTGCAAGATGACGACCCGCGTGTGAACGCATGGGGTGGCGCGATTGCTTTAGGTCACCCATTAGGGGCATCGGGCGCGCGGTTGGCAACCACTGCGGTGAACCGCTTGCACGCCACGGGCGGTCGCTATGCGCTGTGCACCATGTGCATTGGTGTGGGGCAGGGCATTGCGCTCATCCTTGAGCGTGTTTGACAGATGAAGGGCTGAGCCGATGACCAAAGTTGTGATTTACAAAGTCAACGTCGAATTTGGTGACTGTGACCCCGCAAAAATTGTGTGGTTCCCCAATTACTTCAAATGGTTGGATGCGGCTTCTCGCAATTTCTTTGTTCAGTGCGGTGTTCCTTCTTGGAAAGAAACCGAAAAAACCATGGGCGTGCTGGGCACACCTTTGGTAGATATTCACACACGCTTTGTGAAGACCGCGAGTTATGGCGACCAACTCGACGTGCATGTCCGTGTTTCTGAATGGCGCAATACAAGTTTTGTGATGGATTACAAAATCTACCGCGGCAGCGACTTGATTTTGGAGGCGCAAGACGTGCGCGTGTTTGCGGCCTTTTGCGACACCGATAATCCTGACCAACCCAGCATTCGCGCAGTACCGATTCCACAAATTGTTTTAGATTTGTGCCGTTGAGTGCTTGGCATACGCGAGTTACCAATGACCGATGTTGGGCATGTCCACCCACGGCGCGGTTGGCGCTAAGGCTTCACCTTTTTGCAGCAACTCCACCGAGATGTCATCGGGTGAGCGCACAAAGGCCATGCGGCCATCGCGGGGTGGGCGAAGAATGGTGACGCCATGCGCTTGCAACTGCTCACAGGTGGCGTAAATGTTGTCGACGGCATAAGCCAAGTGACCGAAGTTGCGACCACCGGTGTAGACCTCGGGGTCCCAGTTGTAGGTGAGCTCCACTTGCGCATCTTCATCGCCAGGTGCGGCGAGGTAGACCAGTGTGAAGCGGCCCTGCGGGTACTCGTTGGTGCGCAGCACCGTCAGGCCCAGCGCATCGCGGTAAAAACGCAACGACGCTTCTAGGTCAGTCACGCGCACCATGGTGTGTAGGTATTTCATGGCGAGCCTTTCTTTAAAGGGTGGGGTAGTCGGTGTAGCCGACAGGACCGGGTGTGTAGAAGGTGTTGGGGTTGGGCTCGTTCAGCACGGCATTCAATTTCAAACGCTCGACCAAGTCGGGGTTAGAGATGAACAAGCGACCAAATGCAACGGCATCGGCCTTGCCTGAGTCAATGGCGTCGATGGCCATTTGGCGGTCGTAACCGTTGTTGGCGATGTAGGTGCCTTTGAACGCTTGGCGCGCCCAGGCGTAGTCAAAGCCAGGCACGTCACGTGGGCCGCCCGTGGCGCCTTCGATGAAGTGAATGAACGCGATGCCGCGTTTGTTGAGCTCTTCCACCAGATAGGCAAACACAGTTTGTGGGTTGCTGTCAGCCAAGTCGTTGAAGGGGGTGAGGGGCGACAAACGAATGCCGACGCGGCCCGCGCCGATTTCGGCCACACAGGCGTCCACCACTTCGAGGGCAAAGCGGCAGCAGTTTTCAATCGAGCCACCGTACGCGTCGGTGCGTTGGTTGGCACCGTCACGGATGAACTGGTCGACCAAATAACCATTGGCACCGTGAATTTCCACCCCATCAAACCCCGCACGAATGGCGTTGGCGGCGGCTTGGCGGAATTGCTGCACCACCTCTTGCACTTCAGCGGTTGTCAAAGCATGTGGCACGGGCACATCGACTTTGCCATTGGGGGTGTAGGCCACCACCTTGGGCTGAATGGCCGAAGGGGCCACGGGCTGCGCACCACCAGTCAGGTCTGGGTGCGTGATGCGGCCCACATGCCAAATTTGCGCGATGATTTTGGAGCCTGCCTCATGCACGGCTTGGGTGATGGGCTTCCAGCCTTCGACTTGGGCGTCTGAATAAATGCCGGGGGTGGCCATGTAGCCTTTGCCCACCGGTGAGACTTGTGTGCCTTCGCTGATGATGAGGCCCGCACCACTGCGCTGGCGGTAATAGTCCACGTTCATCGCGCTGCCGGGGATGTCGCCGTCAGCTGCGCGGCTGCGGGTGAGTGGGGCCATGACGATGCGGTTGGCCACTTCAATGTCGCCGATGCGTGTGGGTTGGAAAAGCTGTGGTGTTGTCATGTGTAATTTCGAAGAACTGTGAAAAAGTAAAAAATCAGCAATGGCTGTCGTGTCCATGCATGCCTTTTGACATGGGGCGTATTGTTCTGTTTTCAAGTGCTGGGTTTCAAGGTTCCGTTAATATGACCAGATCAATCGAGGGGCATTCAATGAAACAGCTGGGGTGTGCGTGTTTGGCGCTGTGTGCCTGTACAACAGCCATGGCCGCAGACGACTACAAAATCAAAGTCGATGTGACGCAGCAGCTGTTGTTCAAGTGCTGTCATGAATCAGAGCCTGATTCTCGGTTTGTCTTTGAAAGCATGCGGTGAACTCGACAACGCCCCCCTCTTTCACAGGCCTCACGTCTGAACAGGCCGCGCAGCAACGCGCGCACGATGGACCCAACGCACTAGATGCAGCTCAACGCCGCAGCGTATGGGCTCGGCTGTGGGCGATGTTGAAGGAGCCCATGTTTGCCTTGCTGGTGCTGGCCGCTTCGCTGTATTTGGTGTTGGGCGATTTGACCGAAGGCGTCACGTTGTTTGTGTTTGTGTTGGCGGTGTTGGGTTTGACGTTTTACCAAGAGGGCAAGTCAGAAGCCGCCATTGATGCCTTGCGGCAACTGAGTCAGCCATTTGCGCAAGTGATGCGTGATGGCCAACGCATCAGCGTGCCTTCGCGTGAGGTGGTGGTGGGGGACGTATTGTTCATTGCCGAGGGTGACCGCATTGCGGCGGATGCTTGGGTGTTGCAAGCGGACCAACTGCAAGTGGATGAGTCGTTGTTGACGGGCGAGTCCTTGGCCGTGACCAAAGTGGGCGCTGCTTTTGATGAGGCGTTGGCGCGCCACCTACAGCCGGGTGGCGATGAGTTGGCTGCTGTCTTTGGCGGCACCTTTGTGGTCCGTGGGCAAGGGGTGGTGCGCGTCACAGCCACAGGCATGCATAGCCAGATGGGGCGCATTGGTGCATCGTTGAATGACATTGAAACCGTGCTGACGCCACTGCAAAAGCAAACCACTCAGTTGGTGAAGGTGTTGGCGTGGATCACGTTTGGTTTGTGCGTGCTGATGATCCTCACCTTGGGCTTGCGCAATGGGGCGTGGTTACCGGCGTTGTTGTCGGGCATTGCGTTGGCGATGGCCATCTTGCCCGAAGAGTATCCGGTGGTGATGGCTATTTTTCCGGCCTTGGGCGCGCATCGCTTGGCGCAACAAGGCGTGTTGACGCGACACATCAACGCGATTGAAACCTTGGGCGCGACCACCGTGTTGTGCACCGACAAAACGGGCACCTTGACGGAAAACCGTATGACGGTGGCGGCCTTGGCGGTGGGGGAGGCTTCTGCGCCACGTTTGTTCAAGATCAACGGCGAGTCGCTGCCAGATGAATTTCATGGGTTGGTCGAACACGCCATTTTGGCCAGCGCGCCTGAACCTTTTGACCCAATGGAAGTCGCCTTTCATGCCTTGGGTCAAACGTGGCTGAGCGACTCTGAGCATTTGCATCCCGATTGGGATTTGGTGCAGACCTATGCGTTGAGCCCTGAGTTACGTGCCATGTCGCATGTGTGGCGTGCCAGCGAAGATGCGGCGCACATCGTGTCTGCCAAGGGTGCGCCAGAGGCCGTGATGGCGTTGTGCCATCTCTCGCCTGCGTTGCAAGCGCAATGGGGTGCCGTGGTGCATGCCATGGCGTCTGATGGCTTGCGCGTGTTGGCAGTGGCGCAGGGGCGTTTTGTGGGCGACGCATGGCCAAGCTCCGCGCATGGTTTTGATTTTGAGTGGCTGGGCTTGATGGGCTTGAGTGACCCCTTGCGCGCTGAGATTCCGCAAGCCATTGCCGATTGCCATTCGGCCAGCATCAAAGTCATCATGATCACCGGTGACTACCCGCACACAGCACGCGTCATTGCCAATCAAGCCGGCTTGCAGGGCGGTGAGACTCTGACGGGGGATGTGATTGACGCCATGTCGGACGAAGCGCTGAGCGCACATCTCACAACCGTCAGTGTGTGTGCCCGCATTTCACCGCATCAAAAACTGCGCATCGTGCAAGCCCTCAAGCGCAATGGCGAGGTGGTGGCGATGACGGGCGATGGCGTGAACGATGCGCCTGCCTTGCGCGCCGCCCATGTGGGCATCGCCATGGGCGCACGCGGCACCGATGTGGCGCGAGAGGCTTCGTCGCTGGTCTTGGTGGACGACAACTTTGCATCCATCGTCAAAGGCATACGCCTAGGCCGCCGCATTTTTGGCAACTTGCAAAAGTCCATGGCGTACATCTTTGCGATTCACATTCCGATTGCAGGCTTGGCGCTGGTGCCCATGGTGTTTACGTTGCCACCTTTGTTGATGCCTTTGCACATTGCGTTGTTGGAGTTGGTGATTGACCCCTCTTGCTCCATCGCGTTTGAGAATGAGCCTGCAGAGCCCCATGTGATGCAGCGCCCACCGCGTGACACCTTGGCACCTATTTTTGGCTTCCAGCAAATGTTGGCCTCCTTCTTTCAGGGGGCTTGCGTGTTGGCGGCAACGGGCGCTGCGTACTGGCACGCCATGGTTTTCTCTACAGAAGTGCAGCGCGCCATGGTGCTCATCACCTTGGTGGCCGCCAATGCCATGTTGATTTTTGTGAATGGCGCGCGCAATGCTGTTGCCCTGTGGGTCATGGCTGGGGCGATGGGTCTGGTGGTGTTGGGGGTGTATGTGCCATGGTTGGCTGCCCCGCTTTATTTGGCGCCTCTGGATGTCGCGCAGGTGATGACTGCATTGGGTTTGGGGGTTGTCAGCATCGTGACCGCTTGGATTTGCTTGCGTTTGCTTAGGTATGATGGGATATCCACAGGAGTTATTCATGGCTGATATCAACCCAACAAACAACAATCTCGTCATCGGTGAAGGCGTTACTTTCAAAGGCTCTATTTCTGCGCCTGGCAAAGCCGTCATCAATGGCAATGTCACCGGCGAATTGACGGCTGACGATTTGTTGATTGGCACCAAAGGTCAAGTGACCGGTACTGTGCGTGCTCGCGAAATCGATGTGCACGGCGAACTGAACGAAGACATCGTTTGCAAAGAACACTTGTTGATTCACAGCACAGGCAAAGTGTCTGGCACCTTGGAATACCACGAGTTGGAAATCCAACGCGGCGGTAAGTTCAAAGGCAATATGAACCAGAAATGAATCGGTTCGCCAATCGGCGCGAAGCCTTTTGGCAGGGCATCCGCGATGCCCTAGGCGCTCCCGTTTTAGTTTTGTTTGCAGGCATGGTCGGTTTCGGTGCCATGGGGCGTTCCCATGGTTTCGATGCTTGGATGACCGGCCTGACCAGCTTGCTGATGTTTGCGCTGCCCGGTCAGGTGGTGATGCTGGAGATGTTCATCTCTGGTTCATCCTTGTTAGCCATTGGCTTTGCCGTGACGCTGACCTCGACCCGTTTTGTCACCATGGTGGTGACGCTGTTTCCCCAACTCCACCGACGCGACCGCAACCCACTGCTGTACCTGTGGGTGCACATGCTGGCCATGACCGCATGGGCGGTGTCGATGCGCGAGTTCCCCCGCATGTCTCCTCAACACCGCTTGAATTACTTCATCGGTTTGGCTTTGCCGTGTTGGCTGATTTCACCGATGGGCACGGTGCTGGGCTATTTTGTGGCGGGCTGGGTACCGGCTGCAGTCACCTTGGGCTTGGTGTTCATCAACCCCTTGTTTTTCTTGCTCACCTTCACCGATGTGAAGCCTTGGGCCAATCGCATCGCCATTGGCTTAGGTTGCATCTTGGGTCCTGTTTTTTATGTGTTCGATGCCGACAGCAGTTTGTTGTTGACGGGTTTGGTGGCGGGCACGTTGGCCTACGTTGTTGACCGCCGCTGGCTGCGCCCAAAGCCTCTAGAGGTGCAAACATGAACGCCGAGATGCAAGGGTGGGGTGTGTGGTTGGCGCTCGGTGCTGCGTGCATTGGCACCTATGTTTGCCGTGCCGCTGGCGTGAAGTTGTCGGGCCATATTCACCAAGACAGCGAGGTGTTTCGTTGGCTGTCTGCGGTGACCTACGCCATGGTGGCGGCTTTGACCGTGCGCATGATTTTGATGCCGCTGGGTTTGCTGGCCACCGTGCCTGTGTGGCTGCGTGTGGTGATTTGCGCGCTCAGCTTGGCCGTGATGGTATCTAGCCCGCAACGCCGCTTGGTGCCCGCTTTGCTGACCGGCACCTTGTTGATGCTGGCTTATGGCGTGTTTCGTGCAAACCCATAGCCGCTGAGGTCTGCCGCTGTCCGATCCTACAATTTGCGTGCAACCTTGAAGGCACCATGAACATTCTGATTTCCAACGACGACGGCTTTCAAGCCCCGGGCATCGTGGCCCTTTACGAAGCGCTCAAAGATTTGGGCCGCGTCGAAGTGGTCGCGCCTGAGCACAACAACAGCGCCAAGTCCAACGCACTCACCTTGCACTCGCCGCTGTACGTGAGCCAAGCCAGCAATGGCTTTCGCTACGTCAACGGCACGCCAGCTGATTGCGTGCACATCGCACTCACAGGATTGCTGGATTACAAACCCGACCTCGTGGTGTCTGGCATCAACAACGGCGCCAACATGGGGGACGACACGATTTACTCTGGCACTGTGGGCGCTGCGATGGAAGGCTATTTGTTTGGCATTCCGGCCATCGCCTTTTCACAAGTTGAGAAAGGCTGGGGCCACATTGATGCCGCCGCTGTCAAAGCCCGTGAACTGGTGCAGCAGATGTTGGCGCAGCCCCCTGCAGCGGGCGCGCCTTGGTTGTTGAATGTGAACATCCCCAATCAACCGGTTGCGCATATCAAACCGTTGCGCGTCACGCGCTTGGGGCGTCGCCATTCGGCAGAGCGTGTCATCACGCAAACCAGCCCGCGTGGCGAAACCATGTATTGGATTGGCAGTGCAGGCGCCGCCAAAGATGACAGCGATGGCACCGACTTTCACGCCACGTTTGAAGGCCATATGTCGGTCACGCCGCTGCATGTGGACTTGACCGAACACGCCAGCTTGCCTGCGTGGACGCAACGCTTGCGCGGAGCGCAGGCATGAAGCAGCGCCCCAGCTTTCCTGCACGCTTAGACACGGGTAAGCCACAAGCCGCACCTAAAACTTTGATGGGCGCGACCCGTGTGGTCATGCCGCCATCACCCGTGCGTGTGAAGCCTGCGGGCGTGGTCAGTCCCACGGGGGTTGGGTTAGATTCATCGGCCATTCGCGCGCGCATGGTGCAAAAACTTGCGGGGCAGGGTATCGATGATGCCGTGGTGCTTGAAGCGATGGGTCGCGTGGAACGCCATCGCTTTGTGGACAGTGCGTTGGTCAACCAAGCCTACGAAGACACGAGTTTGCCGATTGGCTTGGGTCAAACCATTTCCAAACCCAATGTGGTGGCCCGCATGATTGCCCTGTTGCGCGAAGCGCCGGGCCTGCAAGATGCACCGCTGATGGGACGCGTGTTGGAGATTGGCACAGGTTGCGGCTATCAAGCGGCGGTGTTGGCTTGCGTGGCGCGTGAGGTGTACAGCATTGAACGCTTGCGTGGTTTGCATGACAAAGCGCGCGATAACCTGCGCCCCGTGCGTTTGCCGAACGTGCATCTGATTTTTGGCGATGGCATGCTGGGCTATGCACAAGGGGCGCCCTACAGTGCCATCATCTCTGCCGCAGGTGGCGAGAACGTGCCGCAAGCTTGGATTGACCAGCTCGCCATGGGCGGCCGTTTGGTGGCACCTACGCACACCAGCACCGGCCAGCAAGCGTTGGTCGTGATTGACAAAACACCGCAAGGCTTGCAACAAATGCTCCTCGAAGCCGTGAACTTTGTACCTCTAAAATCAGGCATCGCTTGAATATTGGGAATTAAGAATGTTTCGTGCCGGAATGTGGGGTCTTGCTGCCCTCGTGGCAGCTTTAGCGCTGTCGGGTTGCTCTAACAAAGGCCGCCTCGCCCCCATGGATGACCACTCGATAGGTGGTGTGCGTGGCACCACGCGTGTATTGCCTGGTGCTGAGAACGCAGGCAAGACGGGTTACTACACCGTCAAGCCTGGCGACACCTTGATTCGCATTGGCATGGACAACGGCCAAAGCTGGCGCGACATCATCCGTTGGAACAAGATAGACAACCCGAACCTGATTGAAACAGGCCAAGTGCTGCGTGTGGCGCCGCCTGCGCCTGAAGTGGCGGTGACGCGACCTGCCACATCGTCCACGGCAACAGCGCCTATGCCTGTGGCTTCGGCACCTTCATCGTCTGCCACGACACCTGCTGTGGCCCCTGCTGCACCGTCTGCCGCCGAGGATGCCATCAGCTTCCAATGGCCTGCACGCGGCAATTTAATTTCTGGTTTTGACGAGTCCAAAAACAAAGGCTTGGACATTGGCGGCAAAGTGGGCGACCCTGTGTTGGCCGCTGCCGATGGCCGTGTGGTTTATGCCGGCGCAGGTTTGCGCGGCTATGGCAACCTCATCATCTTGAAGCACAACAACACGTATTTGACGGCTTACGCGCACAACCAAACCTTGTTGGTGAAGGAAGACCAAGCCATCAAACGCGGTCAAAAGATTGCCGAGATGGGCAACAGCGATGCCGACCAAGTGAAGCTGCATTTTGAAATTCGCCGTCAAGGCAAGCCGGTTGACCCAGCTAAATACTTATCGGCGAACTGATGACCCAAGTCACGACAGAAAAGCAATGGCCTGACAATGCGCTGACCATCGAATCGATGGACCTAGAAGCGCAAGGCGTGGGCCACCGCGCCGATGGCAAAGTGGTGTTTGTGGATGGGGCTTTGCCCTTTGAGGTGGTGCGCGCCAATGTGCACCGCAAAAAAGACAACTGGGAAAAAGCCTCGCTGCTGGAAGTGCTGCACGAATCGTCGCAGCGCGTCACGCCCGGTTGCCCCCACTTTGGCTTGCATGCGGGTGCATGTGGCGGCTGCAAGATGCAGCACTTGGATGCGGCTGCACAAATTGCGGTCAAACAGCGCGCCTTAGAAGACAACCTCTGGCACTTGGGCAAGGTCAAAGCCGAAACCATTTTGCGACCTATCCAAGGCCCTGCATGGGGCTACCGTTACCGTGCCCGTTTGTCGGTGCGCTATGTGGTGAAAAAGGGCGAAGTGTTGGTGGGCTTTCACGAGCGCAAGAGCCGCTATGTGGCCGACATGCGTCAGTGCCCCATCTTGCCGCCTCATGTGGATGCCATGCTTTTGCCTTTGCGCAAACTCATTGGCAGCATGGAGGCGCGTGAGACTTTGCCGCAAATTGAACTGGCTTGTGGCGATGATGTGACAGCTTTGGTGCTGCGTCACATGGAGCCCTTGAGTGAACACGACATGGCTGCTTTGCGCGACTTTGCGGCCAAACACAACGTGCAATGGTGGTTTCAATCCAAAGGCCCAGACACGGTGTGTTTGATGGAAGGTGCCTTGGGCGAGCCACTGTCTTACGCCTTGCCTGAATTTGGCATCACCATGCCGTTCAAGCCCACCGATTTCACACAAGTCAATCCGCACATCAACCGTGTGCTGGTCACGCGAGCCTTGCGTTTGCTCGATGTGCAGCCGACCGAACGTGTGATTGACTGGTTCTGCGGTTTGGGTAACTTCACCTTGCCTTTGGCCACGCTCGCCCGCGAAGTCTTGGGCATTGAGGGCAGCGAGGCTTTGGTGGCGCGCTCCGGCGAGAACTACCTGTTCAACCAAGCCAACCGCGACAAGCCTTTGGCGCCAACAAGCTTTGTGGCGCGTAACTTGTTTGAGATGACGCCCGAGTTGCTGCGCCAAGATGGTGCTGCCGACAAGTGGCTGGTTGACCCGCCACGTGAAGGTGCTTTCTCGTTGGTGCAGGCCTTGGCCGAGATGCATCAGCAGCCCGAGCTTCGCCAGGGCTGGACACCTCCGAAGCGCATTGTGTATGTGAGCTGCAACCCAGCCACCTTGGCGCGTGACGCAGGTGTATTGGTCAATGCAGCTGGCTATCGCATGTCGTTTGCGGGTGCGGTGAATATGTTCCCGCACACAGCGCACGTCGAGAGCATGGCGGTGTTTGATTTGGTCTAAACCGCAGCGCTTGAAAATCTACAGACGTAAAAAAGGGACCGTGAGGTCCCTTTTTAGTTGGCGTAACAAACGCTTATTCGCGTTCGCCACCAAAGATGCCAAGCAATGACAGCAAGCTTTGGAACACGTTGATGATGTCCAAATACAAGGTCAGCGTGGCGCTGATGTAGTTGGTTTCGCCGCCGTCCATCACTTGCTTCAAGTCGTACAACATGAACGCGCTGAAGATGGCCATGGACAACATGGAAATCACCATCATGCCGACGGATGAACCGACGAACACGTTGATGATGCTGCCCACCATCAAGACCACAGCACCCACCATGAGCCATTTGCCCATGCCAGACAAGTCGCGCTTGATGACGGTGGCTAAGCTGGCCATCACAAAGAACACGCCTGCGGTGCCTGCAAACGCAGTCATCACCAGTTCAGCACCGTTTTTGAAGCCCAGCACCATGGCAATCAGGCGAGAGAGCATGAGACCCATGAAGAAGGTGAAGCCCAGCAGCACGTACACGCCTGTGGCACTTTCTTTGGTGCGCTCGATGGCGTAGATGAAGCCGAAGGCGCCAGCCACCATCAAAATCATGCCCATCACGCCAGAGATGGCGTAGCTGATGCCTGTGGTCACGCCAACCCATGCGCCTAAGACGGTGGGCAACATGCTGATGGCGAGCAACCAATAGGTGTTGCGCACCACGCGGTTGCGCTCTTGCGCTGTGGGTACAGCGTAGTAGTCAGCGGTTTGGAAGTTGTCATTCATGTCTAGATCTCCTATGAACCTGATGATTCAGATCGAGCAAATTCTAAGGGTTTCAAGTCGCGCAAGGCTATCGCTTACTTTTATTGAGGTTTCTTTTGTCTTGGGCGAGGGTAGTGGGGCGATCAGAGTCGGTATGCTTGGGGTTTTCTTACTTTTCAAACTCGCTTCACATGAAAACCAAACACTTCCTCGAATCCGCAGATGTCAAAACCATTGCCGCCGCCGCCGAAGCGGAAGCTTTGAAAAACAACTGGGCTGTGACCATCGCCATCGTGGACGATGGCGGTCATTTGTTGAACCTGCACCGTTTGGACGGCGCTCCTGCCATTTCGGCGCACATCGCCCCAGCCAAAGCGCACACCGCCGCCTTGGGTCGTCGTGAAAGCAAGATTTACGAAGACGTCATCAACGGTGGCCGCGTGTCGTTTGTGACTGCGCCTGAAGTCAAAGGCATGCTCGAAGGTGGTGTGCCCATCATGAAAGACGGCCAGTGCATCGGCGCCGTGGGCGTGAGCGGTGTCAAGTCCAACGAAGACGCGCAAATTGCCAAGGCTGGCATTGCCGCCATCGGTCTGTAAATCAGCGCGCTCTCAAAGATAAGCCCCGCAGTTTTGGCTGCGGGGCTTTTTTGCGTTGAAGGGCGCTGTGTTTAGTAAATCAAACGCTCAGGATTGATTTCTTGCAGGATGGTGGTGGCAATTTCTTCGATACTCTTGTGCGTGGTGGATAGCCAGCGAATGCCCGCACGGCGCATCATGGCCTCGGCCTCTGCCACTTCGTGGCGGCAGTTGGCCAAGCTGGCGTATTTGGAGTCGGGGCGGCGTTCGTTGCGAATTTCGCTCAGACGCTCGGGCTGAATAGTCAGGCCAAAGATTTTCTTTTTGTGTGGCATCAGAGCTGGCGGCAGTTGGCGGCGCTCGAAGTCTTCGGGGATGAGCGGGTAGTTGGAGGCTTTCAAGCCGTGCTGCATGGCCAAGTACAAGCTGGTGGGGGTTTTGCCGCTGCGGCTCACGCCTACCAAAATCACGTCAGATAACTCCAAGTCGCGGTTGAGCTGGCCATCGTCATGGGCCAAGCTGAAGTTGATGGCCTCGATGCGGTCGCGGTACTCTTGGCTCTTGCTGGCGTCTGAGAAGCGGCCCACACGGTGGTTGGACTTGATGCCCAGTTCTTTTTCGAGCGGGTTCACAAAGATGCTGAACATGTCCATCAGCATGGTTTTTTCTTTACAGCCTTCCAAGATGACGCTCAACACCTCCATGTTCACCAGCGTGGTAAACACAATCGGCTTACGGCCTTCGACCTCGCCTGTGTGCAAGATTTGACGCACGGCTTGGTGGGCTTTGTCCACCGAGTCCACAAACGGAATGCGGATGTGACGAAATTTCACCTCGAACTGCGCCAAGATGGCGTTGCCAAAGGTTTCTGCGGTGATGCCTGTGCCGTCAGACACAAAGAAAACGGTGGGATTGGGCATGAAAAACTTTCAATAGGAACCACGGGGTTGGGCAGAGAAGGGGCCCTGTCGGCCACCTACAATGCTGCATTATCCGAATTTCGCCACGCAGACTGTTCGACCCATTCAAAAAACTACAAAGTCGCCGCGCTGCATGGCCGCACCCGTTTTAACTTTTGGAGCTTGTCTATGACTGCACTTTTTAGCCCTACCGCCTTGGTGGTTCCCTTCGAAAAACTTCGAATGACGGACGTCGAATCCGTTGGCGGCAAAAACGCCAGCCTCGGCGAAATGATTTCGCAATTGCCCACTGGCGTGCGCGTGCCTACAGGCTTTGCCACTACGGCCCATGCCTTCCGTGAGTTCTTGGCTTACGACGGTTTGGTCGACAAAATCAATGCCCGCTTGGACAAGCTCGACACCGAAGATGTGCGTGCCTTGGCCCAAGTCGGCGCCGAAATTCGCGCCATGGTGGAAGCTCAGCCTTTCCCTGCCGATTTACAAAAAGCCATTGCGGAAGCGTTCGCGACTTTGTCTGAAGGCAATGCTGCCGCCACCTTTGCGGTGCGTTCATCCGCCACCGCTGAAGACTTGCCTGACGCGTCTTTCGCTGGCCAGCAAGAAACTTTCCTCAACGTGCACGGCATTGACGAAGTGCTGCACAAGATGAAAGAAGTGTTTGCTTCGTTGTACAACGACCGCGCCATCAGCTACCGCGTGCACAAGGGCTTTGCCCACGCCGACGTGGCTTTGTCTGCCGGCGTGCAACGCATGGTGCGTTCTGACACAGGCGCTGCCGGTGTGATGTTCACCATCGACACCGAGTCTGGTTTTGAAGATGTGGTGTTCATCACCTCCAGCTACGGCCTCGGCGAGACCGTGGTGCAGGGTGCTGTGAACCCCGACGAGTTTTATGTGCACAAGCCAACTTTGAAAGCTGGCAAGCGCGCTGTGATTCGCCGCAACTTGGGCTCTAAGCTCATTGAAATGGTGTTCTCCACTGCTGAAGAGAAAAAAGCCACAGGCAAATTGGTCAAGACCGTGGATGTGCCCACCGAGTTGCGCAACCGCTACTCATTGACTGACTCTGACGTGGAGCAATTGGCCCACTACGCCATGGTGATTGAGGCCCATTACGGCCGTCCTATGGACATTGAGTGGGGCAAAGACGGCACAGACGGCCAGCTCTACATCTTGCAAGCGCGCCCAGAGACTGTGAAGAGCCAAGCCAAAGGTCAGTCCGAGTTCCGCTACAAGCTCAAAGGCCATAGCACCGTGCTGGCTGAAGGCCGCGCGATTGGCCAAAAGATTGGCACCGGCCCTGTGCGCTTGGTGCACAACATCAGCGAGATGGACACTGTCCAGCCTGGCGATGTGTTGGTGACCGACATGACAGACCCCAACTGGGAACCTGTGATGAAGCGCGCCAGCGCCATCGTGACCAACCGTGGTGGCCGTACCTGCCACGCCGCCATCATTGCGCGTGAGTTGGGTATTCCTGCGGTGGTGGGTTGCGGTGACGCGACTGAGCGCTTGAAAGACGGCACCTTGGTGACCGTGAGCTGCTCTGAAGGCGACACCGGTTTGATCTATGACGGTTTGTTAGAGACCGAAGTGACCGAAGTGCAACGCGGCGAAATGCCCAGCATCAAAACCAAGATCATGATGAACGTGGGTAACCCACAGTTGGCGTTCGACTTCTGCCAATTGCCCAACGAAGGCGTGGGCTTGGCCCGTTTGGAGTTCATCATCAACAACAACATTGGTGTGCACCCTAAGGCGATTCTTGACTACCCGAATGTCGATGCTGATTTGAAGAAGGCGGTTGAGTCCGTGGCCCGCGGTCACGCTTCGCCTCGCGCGTTCTACGTGGACAAAGTGGCCGAAGGCATTGCCACCATCGCTGCGGCGTTCTGGCCAAAGCCAGTCATCGTGCGTATGTCGGACTTCAAGTCCAACGAATACCGCAAACTCATTGGTGGCAGCCGCTACGAGCCAGAGGAAGAAAACCCAATGTTGGGCTTCCGTGGCGCCGCACGCTACATCAGCGAAGACTTCGGTGAAGCCTTTGCGATGGAGTGTGAAGCCATGCGCCGCGTGCGTACCGACATGGGTTTGACCAACGTGCAAGTCATGGTGCCATTCGTGCGCACCTTGGGCCAAGCCGAACGCGTGACCAACTTGTTGGCCGAGCACGGTTTGAAGCGCGGCGAGAACGACCTCAAGGTCATCATGATGTGCGAAGTGCCTAGCAACGCCATCCTCGCCGACGACTTCTTGAAGTTCTTTGACGGCTTCTCCATCGGCTCGAACGACTTGACCCAACTCACCTTGGGCCTGGACCGTGACTCTGGCTTGGAGTTGTTGGCCGCTGACTTTGACGAGCGCGACCCTGCTGTGAAAGCTTTGCTCAGCAAAGCCATCGCCGCATGTTTGGCGCAAGGCAAGTACGTGGGTATCTGCGGCCAAGGCCCCAGCGACCACCCCGACTTCGCGCACTGGTTGGCCGATGAGGGCATCAGCTCCATCTCGCTCAACCCAGACAGCGTGATCGACACTTGGAAATCATTGGCCAAGTAATACCGCTTTGATGCCGCAGCCCTCTACAGCCTCTGACTCAGAGGCGCCGCGTCCCACAACGATCGAAGTCACGGCTTTGCCCAGACGTGCGTTGTGGGGTGCGGCGGGGCTGGTGGTTTTGACGGTGGGGTCTTTGGGCATGGCTTGGCTCTTGCCAGATGCCACGTTACTGCATTTTTTGTGGGTGGCGCAAGCCGTGCCTGTTCTGTACTTGCTGCTCGCTTGGTGGGGCACGCAAGCTTCGCATCCGACCGATGATGCGTCTTAAGTCTTGGCCTTGGCGTTTGTTGTTGCTCAGCTTTGCTGGGCTGGTTGTGCTGACACTGTTGTTGCTGCTTGCTGACTTTGCAGGCGTACCCAAGGGCGTTGTGAACGGTTTTTTCTTGGTGGTCTCCATCATCGGTTATGCCGTGATTGGCATGTTTTGCCGCACCACCACGCCTGAAGAATATTTTGTCGCAGGGCGACGCATCAGCGCACCGCTCAACGGCATGGCGACAGCGGCTGATTGGATTTCTGCCGCCTCGTTCATTGGCCTCACAGGTTTGTTGTTGTCGGATGGCTTTGTCGGCGATGGTCAGCATCCCGGCGGCTTGGCTTATTTACTTGGCTGGACAGGCGGTTTTTGTTTGCTCGGTTTTTTATTTGCCGCCAAGCTCAACCTCTCGCAATCCATCACCATCCCTGATTTCTTAGGCCGTCGCTTTGACAGTGCGGCTGTGCGTTGGTTCGCTGCGTGGGGCGCTATTTTGTGCTCCAGTATTTACTTGGTGGCGCAAATTTACGGCATTGGCCTTGTGGCTTCCATGCTCTCGGGCTTGACCTTTGAGTTGGGTGTGTTCTTGGCGTTGGGTGGTGTGTTGCTGTGTTCATTCTTGGGTGGCATGCGCGCCGTCACTTGGACGCAGGGTGTGCAATGTGTGGTCATCGTGGTGTCGATGGTGGTCCTCGGCATGGCCGTGTCTTTCAAGACGCAAGGTCATCCTTTTGTGACGATTGCAGCGGCTCAGTCGTTGCCTGAAATCCAGCAGCGCGCCAAGCAAATTGAAACAGATCCTGCTGAGTTGAGTACGCGTGATGTCATCAGTTTGCGCATGAGCAATTTGGATGTGAAGATTGCTGAGCCCACATACGCCCGCGAGGTCGAACGCCAAGCTGTGGCTCGTCAAGTGGCAAGGGCCAAAGCCGAGGGGGCTTCGCTGCGTGAGATTCAAAAGCTAGAGGCCAATCCTGCTTGGCGTGAGACATCGGTGGATCGCTTGGTGGGGGCGTGGCAAGCTGAGCGCGAGGTGTTGGCTGAGGCCATCTATCGTCCCGTGGGCTTTCAAGTGCCTTTGCTCAATGGCTGGAACCAGGGGTGGTTCAACAGCTTGGGGCTTGTGTTTTGCTTGATGTTGGGCACGGCTGCGTTGCCACATATTTTGGTGCGCTCTTACACCACGTCTACACCTGCAGAGGCTCAGCGCTCGGTGGTTTGGGCTTTGGGCATCATCGTGGTGGTTTACCTTTGCGCTTCTGCGCTCGCGGTCTTGCTCAAATCGTTTGTGCTGACCGAGTTGGTCGGCTCGCACTTGGACCAACTGCCAGATTGGGCGGATCGCTTGAAGCTGCGCAAATTGGCGCTGTTGAGTATTCAAGATTACAACCAAGACGGCATCGTGCAGTTTGCAGACATCCGTTTGTTCAACGATTACTTGGTGCTGGGCGTGCCAGAGATCACGCACATCTCGTCGGTCTTCACGGGCTTGTTGGCTGCTGGCGCGTTGGCTGCGGCCTTGTCAACAGCGGATGGCTTGTTGTTGACCATCTCGAACGCCCTGGCGCAAGACTTGTACTTTCAAACAGCAGAGCCCAATGCGCCCCCGTTGCGCCGTGTGATGTTGTCCAAAATTTTGCTGATGGTGGTGGCACTGATGGCTGCTTGGTTTGCCACTAACCGCCCCGTGAGTATTTTATTTTGGGTCACATGTGCGTTTTCTTTGGCCGCGGCCACGTTTTTCCCCGTGCTGTTGCTGGGCATTTACTGGCGCGGCATGAACCGTGTAGGGGCTTTGATGGCCATGGTGTCTGGGTTGGTCGTCACTTTGTATTACATCGCGGTCAACCACCCTTGGTTACAAATGCGCTTTCAACTGCAGGCCGCTGACACCTTGTGGTTTGGACTTGACCCCGTGTGCGCGGGCGTTTTTGGGGTGCCCGTAGGGCTGTTACTTGGCGTGGCGGGCAGCAAGCTCTCGAACACGCTAAAAAATTGACTATAATCGTGGGCTTTTCCCTTGCTGCCCGCGTCAGACGCCGTAGGCAGCTTCACATCCACAAGGAGTGTCCATGCGTCATTACGAAATCATTTTGTTGATCCACCCGGATCAAAGCGAACAAGTTCCAGCCATGCTGGAGCGTTACAAAGGCATGATCACCGCAGGTGGTGGTGCTATTCATCGTACGGAAGACTGGGGTCGCCGCCAGTTGGCCTACATGATCAACAAGCTTGCCAAAGCTCACTACATTTGCTTGAACATCGAAGCTAGCCAAGCTGTGATGTCTGAACTCGAACACGCGTTCAAGTTCAACGATGCTGTGTTGCGCCACATGACTGTCTTGCGTAAGAAGGCCGACACCGCGCCTTCCATCATGATGAAGACAGTCGAGCGCGAAGAAGCTCGCAAGAACCAGCAAGCTGAGTTCGCGGGCTAATTGCTGACTCATTACAAGGTTTGAACCACGTTGTTTTGAATGCTTGTGTTGTGGAGGCTTCGGCCCTGCGATACACCCCAGCCGGTTTACCCGCCATTGATTTGAGTCTCGAACACGAGTCTGAAATACAAGAAGCAGGGCAAAAGCGACAAGTCAAAGCAACCGTCAAAACAGTCGCCTTGGGATCTTTAGCTGAGCGTCTCGCTCAACTTCCCCTCGGTAGCCTTTGGCAGTTCAGCGGCTTTTTGGCCTCACCTCGTAACAGCAAAAACGTCGTTTTTCATATTCAAGATTTTCAGCAAATTTCATAGGAGGCCCAGATCATGGCCACATTCAAGAAATTCAACAAAGACAAGCGCCCAAAGCGCAACACGCAATCATTGCTTTTCAAGCGCAAGCGCTTCTGCCGCTTCACCGTCACTGGCGTTGAAGAAATCGACTACAAAGACGTCGACACATTGCGTGACTTCATTGCCGAAAACGGCAAGATCATTCCCGCACGCCTCACCGGCACACGCGCCATTTACCAACGTCAGCTGAACACTGCCATCAAGCGCGCGCGCTTCTTGGCCTTGGTGCCATACAGCGACCAGCACAAGATCTAAGGAGACCGACCATGCAAATTATTCTGCTCGACAAGGTCGTGAACCTCGGCAACCTCGGCGAAATCGTCCGTGTGAAAGATGGTTACGCCCGTAACTTTTTGATCCCATCAGGCCGCGCACGTCGCGCCACTGAGACAGCGATCAAAGAATTCGAAGTTCGCCGCGCTGAACTCGAAAAAGCTGCTGCTGAGAAATTGGCTGCTGCACAAGCTCAAGGCGAAAAATTGGCCGGCAAAGCCGTCAAGATCGGCCAAAAAGCCGGTGTGGATGGCCGCTTGTTTGGCTCTGTGACCAACCATGACATCGCTGAAGCGTTGACAAAAGAAGGTTTCGCAGTGGCCAAAGCCCAAATCCGCATGCCTCACGGCCCTATCAAGGTTGTGAGCGACAGCACCGTGGGTGTGGCGTTGCACACCGACGTGATCGTTGAGATCACTGTCTCTGTGTACGGCGAAGCTGCTTAAGCTTTTCTGCATCACATGAAGCCGCTCTTCGGAGCGGCTTTTTTATTTGTTCTTTGCATTTCCCCAGCTAACCCACCTCTTATCCACAGAGTTATCCCAAGCATCTGGCTTCACTGGGCTTAGGATGTGCGTTTTACAGGATCACCATGTCAGCCGCTTCTAACAGCTTTGATGAGAGCTTCTCTCACGACCAGCAAATTGCACAATTGCGTATTCCTCCGCACTCGATTGAGGCGGAGTCCAGCGTATTGGGTGGCTTGTTGCTAGACAACGGCGCATGGGACCGTGTGGGCGACTTGTTAGAGGATGGCGACTTCTACCGTTACGAACATAAGCAGGTGTATGCCGCCATCGGCGCCTTGGTGAACACCAGCCGTCCGGCTGACGTGATCACGGTGTATGAACACTTGCAAGCATTAGGCAAAGCCGAAGAAATTGGTGGCTTGGGCTACCTCAACGCTTTGGCGCAATACGTGCCGAGCGCCAGCAATATCCGACGTTATGCCGAAATCGTGCGCGAACGTTCCATCCTGCGCAAGCTGGTGACGGCCAGCGATGAAATTGCCACCAACGCCTTCAACACGCAGGGCAGAGCGGTGGCCCAAATCTTGGACGAAGCCGAGCAAAAAATCTTCAACATCGGTGAAGAAGGCTCGCGCATGAAGCAAGGTTTTCAAGCCATGCCGCAGTTGGTAGTTGACTTGTTAGACCGTGTGCAGGAAATGGCGGACAGCCAGAGCGATATCACGGGTGTACCTACGGGCTTCATTGACTTTGACCGCATGACCTCAGGCTTGCAGCCCGGCGATTTGATTGTGTTGGCAGCGCGTCCATCCATGGGCAAAACAGCCTTGGCCATCAACATTGCCGAGCACGTGGCCTTGAACGAAGGTTTGCCCGTGGCGGTGTTCTCGATGGAAATGGGCGCCGCGCAGTTGGCAGTTCGTATCGTGGGTTCGATTGGTCGTGTGGACCAAGGCCATTTGCGTACGGGCAAGTTGAGTGATGACGAGTGGCCGCGTTTAACGGAAGCCATTGAGAAGCTGCGCAATGTGTCGTTGCACATCGATGAAACACCGGGCTTAACCCCGAGTGAGCTGCGTGCCAACGCGCGTCGTTTGTCGCGTCAATGCGGCAAGCTTGGCCTCATCGTGGTCGACTATTTGCAGCTCATGAGCGGCTCTAGCAGCAGCGGTGGCGACAACCGTGCGACCGAGATTGGCGAAATTTCTCGTGGCTTGAAAATGCTCGCCAAAGAGCTGCAATGCCCTGTGATTGCACTGTCTCAGCTCAACCGAAGCGTGGAACAACGCACCGACAAACGTCCCATGATGAGTGACTTGCGTGAATCGGGTGCGATTGAGCAGGACGCGGACGTGATCATGTTCATTTACCGCGACGATTACTACAACAAAGAATCCAAAGAGCCGGGCGTGGCCGAGGTCATCATCGGTAAGCAGCGTAACGGCCCCACTGGAACCGTCAAGCTGGCTTTCTTGAAGCCACTCACCAAGTTCGAAAGCTTGGCCAGTGGCTACAGCAGTGGTGGCGACTACTAGCCAGCTCTTAAGGCTTAAAGCACTTCACTGGCAAAGTCAGCCAAGCGTGAGCGCTCGCCACGGGCCAAGGTGATGTGGCCGCCATGTGGCCAACCTTTGAAACGGTCTACCGCATACGTCAGGCCCGATGAGCCTTCTGTCAGGTAAGGCGTATCGATCTGCGCCAAGTTACCCATGCACACAATCTTGGTGCCGGGACCTGCGCGCGTGATGAGCGTTTTCATTTGCTTGGGCGTCAAGTTCTGGGCTTCATCGATGATGAGGTACTTGTTCAAGAACGTGCGTCCACGCATGAAGTTCAGGCTCTTGATCTTGATGCGGCTGCGAATCAAATCATTGGTCGCGGCACGGCCCCAGTCGCCCGAGTTGGTGTCGGTCTTGGCCAGTACTTCAAGGTTGTCGTCTAAGGCGCCCATCCATGGACCCATTTTTTCTTCTTCGGTGCCTGGCAAGAAGCCGATGTCTTCGCCTACGCTCACCGTGGCGCGGGTCATGATGATTTCGGTGTAGCGACGGTCGTCCAATACTTGCGTCAGGCCTGCGGCCAAGGCCATCAAGGTCTTGCCGGTGCCTGCAGTGCCAGTGAGGGTGACGAAGTCAATTTCTGGATCGGTCAGCAAGTTCATCGCGAAGTTTTGTTCACGGTTGCGTGTGGTCACGCCCCACACCGCATTTTTGAGATGCGTGAAGTCTTTGAGCGTTTTCAAGACCACGGTGTTGCCGCGAATTTCGGTCACACGGGCATAGAGACTTGGCTCACCGGCTGACTCGTAATACACAAACTGATTGATGTGCAGGTCGGGTACTAAAGGGCCGCTTAGGCGGTAGAAGGTGTGGCTGCCGCTTTGCCAGCTTTCCACCTCTTTGGCGTGCTTGAGCCAGAAGTCTTCTGGTAGGGCGATGGCGCCCGAGTAGAGGAGGTCACCGTCTTCCAGAGTCTTGTCGTTTTGGTAGTCCTCAGCGGCCAGACCCAAGGCGCGTGCTTTGACGCGCATGTTGATGTCTTTGGAGACCAACACCACTTCGCGCGGTGCGTGCTTGATGCGCAGGGCCTCGACCACTCCCAAAATTTGGTTGTCGGCTTTGCCTTGGGGCAGGCTAGAAGGTAGGGTGAAATCAAGCGGCTCGGTTTGGAAGAACAAACGGCCCCCCACTTGAATGTGGCCTGTGCCGTCAAGCTTAATGCCTGTCGTGATGTCTGCGCCGTGCGAAGCCACCAAAGCATCAAGCGAACGGCTGGTTTGGCGCGCGTTGCGCGCCACTTCGGTCATGCCTTTTTTGTGGCCATCGAGCTCTTCGAGCACGATCATGGGCAAGAACACATCGTGTTCTTCGAAGCGGAACAAGCACATCGGGTCATGCATCAACACATTGGTGTCGAGCACAAAGAGCTTAGTAGGGCCTGTGTGTTTCTTCTTAGGAGTGGCTGCACGCGCAGGGGCGGCTGCTTTGCGCTCGCCTTTGTAGGCGGGCATGGGTTCGGATTTGCGTGCGGCGAGTGGCGCTTCTGGTGCTTTGGTGGGCACTGGTGCTTCGACTTCGTGGGTGTCACGGCGCGGTGCCGATTTGCGTGTGCTGCGCGATTTAGGCGCTGCGGCATCTAAGCCCTCGGTGTTCAACAAAGCGGCACGTTTGGCGGGGGCGGGAGGCAGTGGCATAGATGAAACTTAAAGAGTTGAAACGCAAGTGGAAAGCATCAGCACCGACTTAAAAAGCGAAAAAGCCGCCTGGAGGCCAAGGCGGCTTTTCGTTGCAAACGTGTTCGCTTCTGTCAATGTCATGAAGCCACTATAACCGAGCTCTGTGACACTTTGGATGACGGTTTAAGCAGCAGCAGTGGCTTTCTTGAGGGCTTTGACCGCCTTGAGCACTTCGTCCACATGGCCAGGCACTTTGAGGCCGCGCCACTCTTCTTTCAGCAAGCCGTCTGCGCCCACCAAGAAGGTGCTGCGCTCAATGCCTTTGACTTTTTTACCGTACATGATTTTGTTTTTCACGACGCCAAACATGTGGCACATCTTTTCTTCGGTGTCAGCAATCAGCTCGAAAGGCAGTTCGAGTTTGGTTTTGAATTCATCATGCGACTTCATGTTGTCGCGTGACACGCCAAACACCATGGCGCCAGCTTTGACGAAGTCTTTGTACTTGTCGCGGAACTGCATGGCCTCTGTGGTGCAGCCAGGCGTGTTGTCCTTTGGGTAAAAGTACAAGACCATCACTTGGCCGTTGTGCGAGGTGTTGCTTACCTTAATGCCGCCTGTGGCGTTGGCTTCAAATTCGGGGAGGGGTTTGTTGACAACAATTGCCATAGCGCTCAATCAGGTGTGACAGTTCAAACGGCCGGATGAAGGAGGCGACTGTCGAGACAGCCCCCTTCCGGCAACCCACTATTTTAACTTAGAAACCTAGGCTTGCATACGAATCAACGCATCAAGCAGATGCGCGGCGAAGCGTGTTCTTAATTCTTACTTGTAGAAGCTTCGATTAATAATGCCGCCGCTACTTTGCGGCCTTCGCCCGCCAAGATGTTGTAAGTGCGGCAAGCCGCTTGTGTATCCATGGTCTCTAGACCTAAGCGGCGCTGCATCAAGCCCACTTGCCATTCGGGCTTGGGGAAACGCAAACGTTCACCGCTGCCAAAGATCACCAACTCCACATCTAACTCGGCCAGTTGTGCGAATTGTTGTGGGCCTAAATCTTCAAAACTTTGGCAATCCCAATCGAGGCGCAGCCCCTCGGAGGTGATCAGCACACTGTGCGTGATTTTTTCGCCTTGGATGGCAATCCATCCTGGGCCATAGGCGGTGACGGACTGGGTCTCGATGCGATCGGGTTGTAATTTCATAAATGCCTTGAGATCTGTGGTCAAATTATAGGTTTCACCCTGTAAAAGAGCCCTCGGAGGGACTTTGAAGAAGATCCAAAAATCCAACAAGCTGTCCAACGTCTGTTATGACATTCGCGGTCCCATCATGGACCGAGCGCGTCAAATGGAGGAGGAAGGCCACAAGATCATCAAACTCAACATCGGCAACTTGGCCGTGTTTGGCTTTGATGCGCCTGAAGAAATTCAGCAAGACATGATCCGCAACCTGCCCACCTCGGCGGGTTACTCGGACAGCAAAGGCATTTTTGGCGCCCGCAAAGCGGTGATGCACGAGACGCAAAAGCAAGGCATCAAAGGCGTCACGCTCGATGACATTTACTTGGGCAATGGCGCGAGTGAACTCATCGTCATGGCCACCAACGGCTTGCTGAATAACGGCGACGAGTTGCTGTTGCCTGCGCCCGACTATCCGTTGTGGACTGCAGCGGTCAGCTTGTCTGGCGGCACACCCGTGCACTATGTGTGTGACGAAGCGAATGGTTGGATGCCTGACATCGAAGACATTCGTTCGAAGATCACCAAGAACACCAAGGGTATTGTGGTCATTAACCCCAACAACCCAACGGGTGCTTTGTATTCAGACGAATTGCTGATGCAAATCGTGGAGCTAGCACGCAAGCATGGCTTGATCATCTTTGCAGACGAGGTGTATGACAAGGTCTTGTACGACGGTGTCAAACACACGCCGCTTGGCAGTTTGAGCGAAGACGTGTTGACACTCACCTTCAACTCGCTGTCTAAGAGCTACCGCTCATGTGGCTATCGCGCGGGTTGGCTGGTGGTGTCGGGTGACAAAAAGCCTGCAGCCGATTACATCGAGGGCCTCAACATGCTCTCGAACATGCGCTTGTGTGCCAACGTGCCAGGCCAGTGGGCCATTCAAACCGCCTTAGGTGGTTACCAAAGCATCAACGATTTGGTGGGCGAGGGCGGTCGTTTGCGCAAGCAACGCGACTTGGCCTATGAACTCATCACCGCTATTCCCGGCGTGACGTGTGTGAAGCCGCAAGCTGCTTTGTATATGTTCCCGCGCTTGGACCCCAAGGTGTACCCCATCAAAGATGACCAACAGTTTTTCTTAGAGTTGCTCCAAGAAACCAAGGTCATGTTGGTGCAGGGCACGGGCTTTAACTGGAAGACCACGGACCACTTCCGCATCGTGTTCTTGCCCCACGAAGACGACTTGCGTGAGGCCATCTCGCGCATCGCAAAATTCTTAGAAAACTACCGAAGCAGAAAAGCATGAAACCGATTCAAGTAGGCCTCTTAGGCATTGGCACTGTAGGCAGCGGCACTTTCGAAGTGCTCAAACGCAACCAAGAAGAAATCCAACGTCGCGCCGGTCGCGGCATTGAAGTCACCATGGTGGCTGACCTCGATGTGGCACGTGCCAAAAGCATCGTGGGCGCGAATGTGCAAGTGGTGGACGATGCGCGCAAGATCATCGCCAACCCTGACATCGACATCGTGGTCGAACTCATTGGTGGCTACGGCATTGCCAAGCAACTCGTGCTCGAAGCCATTGAAGCAGGCAAGCATGTGGTCACGGCCAACAAAGCATTGCTGGCGGTGCACGGCACAGAAATTTTTGCTGCTGCTCACAAAAAAGGCGTGATGGTCGCGTTTGAAGCTGCGGTCGCTGGCGGTATTCCGATCATCAAAGCTTTGCGCGAAGGCCTCACGGCCAACCGCATTCAGTGGTTGGCTGGCATCATCAATGGCACAACCAATTTCATCTTGTCTGAGATGCGCGACAAGGGCTTGACCTTTAACGATGTACTTAAGCAAGCGCAAGCTTTGGGCTATGCCGAAGCTGATCCGACCTTTGACATCGAAGGTGTGGATGCCGCGCACAAAGCCACCATCATGTCGGCCATCGCGTTTGGCGTGCCTGTGCAGTTTGACAAGGCCTATGTCGAAGGCATCACCAAGCTCGAATCACAAGACATCAAGTACGCCGAACAACTCGGCTACCGCATCAAGTTGTTGGGTATTTCCAAGCGCACCGCCGCAGGCATTGAACTGCGCGTGCATCCCTGCTTGGTGCCAGCGAAGCGTTTGATTGCCAACGTTGAAGGCGCGATGAACGCCGTGATGGTGCAAGCCGACGCTGTGGGCACCACCTTGTATTACGGCAAAGGTGCGGGCAGTGAACCCACCGCCAGCGCGGTGATCGCCGACTTGGTGGACATCACACGTTTGCACACCGCAGACCCGTTGAACCGCGTGCCGCATTTGGCCTTCCAGCCCGACGCGATGAGCAACTTGCCCATTCTGCCGATGGCCCAAGTGGTCACCAGCTACTACCTGCGCTTGCGCGTGGCCGACCAAGCGGGCGTGCTCGCCAAGGTCACAGGCATTTTGGCCAATACAGCCATCAGCATTGATGCCGTGTTGCAGCGCGAAGCTGGTGAGGGCGAGAGCCATACCGACCTCATCATCTTGACCCACGATTGTGTGGAAGCCAAGATGAATGAAGCCCTTGCTGAAATGCAAAAGTTGACCACCGTGTTGGCCCCGATCACCCGCATCCGCAAAGAAGAGTTGAACTGATGCTGTATTTGTCCACGCGCGGCCACGCCGAGCGCAAGCGTTTTTGTGAAATCCTCCTCGAGGGCTTGGCCCCGGATGGTGGTTTGTATTTGCCCGAGCACTATCCACAGGTGGACGATGCAGCGCTCACGCGTTTGCGCACTACGTTCCAAACCCAAGGCTACGCAACCTTGGCGTTTGAAGTGCTGTCGCTCTATATCGATGACATTCCTGCGGATGACTTAAAAGCCTTGTGCGCCAAGACCTACACCAAAGAGGTTTACGGCACCGAGGCCATCGTGCCTCTGCGCAAGTTAGAAGACGGCTTATGGGTGGAGGCTTTGTCAAACGGCCCCACGCTCGCGTTCAAAGACATGGCCATGCAACTGTTGGGCAACTTGTTTGAATATGAGTTGGCGCGCCGTGGCGAAGAGTTGAATATTTTTGGTGCGACCAGTGGCGACACTGGCAGCGCGGCCGAATACGCCATGCGTGGCAAAAAAGGTGTGCGCGTGTTCATGACCAGCCCACACGGCCGCATGAGCCCGTTCCAACAAGCGCAAATGTTCAGCTTGATGGATGAGAACATCCACAACATCGCCATCGAAGGCGTGTTTGACGATTGCCAAGATTTGGTCAAAGCCGTGTCCAACGATTTGGACTTCAAAACCAAATACAAAATTGGCACAGTCAACTCCATCAATTGGGCGCGTTTGTTGGCGCAAGTGGTGTACTACTTTGCTGGCTATTTCCAGGCCACTACAGCCAACAGCCAAAAGGTGAGCTTCACCGTGCCGAGCGGCAACTTTGGCAACGTGTGCGCTGGCCATGTGGCCCGCATGATGGGCTTGCCTGTGGACACCTTGGTGGCTGCCACCAACGAAAACGATGTGCTCGACGAGTTCTTCCGCACGGGCGTGTACCGCGTGCGCGGAAGTGCTGACACGCACGAAACCTCTAGCCCATCGATGGATATTTCCAAGGCCAGCAACTTCGAACGCTTTGTGTTCGATTTACTCGGTCGCGACGCGGCGCTCACCAAAGACTTGTTTGGACCACAAATCTCGAAGAACGGCAAGTTCGACCTGAGTGGCAATCCACACTTTGCAGAAGCAGCAGCGCGTTACGGTTTTGCCAGCGGCAAGAGCACACATGCCAACCGATTGGCCACCATCCAAGACGTGCACAAACGCTTTGGCGAGATGATCGACACGCACACCGCCGACGGCGTGAAAGTGGCGCGTGAACACATCAAGGCTGGCGTGCCGATGATCGTGCTGGAAACTGCTTTGCCCATCAAATTTGCGGCCACCATCGTGGAAGCCTTGGGCCAAGAGCCCAATCGTCCGTCCAAGTTTGAAGGCATCGAAGCTTTGCCTAAGCGTGTGCAGGTGATGAAGGCGGATGTGGCGCAAATTAAGGCGTACATCACCCAGCATTGCGATCACGCATGAAAGTCGTTGCCTTTGCCGGTTACTCCGGCTCAGGAAAAACCACCTTGGTGGAGCAGCTGATTGGCTGCATGCGAATGAAAGGCCTGCGCGTGTCTGTCGTCAAACATGCGCACCACAACTTTGACATCGACAAGCCCGGCAAAGACAGCTGGCGTCACCGTGAAGCCGGCGCATTTGAGGTGCTGGTGGCGTCCAACCAACGCTTGGTCTTGCAGCGTCAGTTTGAGCAGCCTGCGCAGCTGTCTGTGCACCACTTGTTGGCCGAGGTGTACGACGGCGTGGACTGGGTGCTGGTCGAAGGCTTTAAGAAAAGCGATTTGCTCAAGGTTGAAGTCTGGCGCAAAGCGTCTGAGCAACCTGTGCGTTACCCGCATGATGACTTTGTGGTGGCCATCGCCACCGATTCACCGCAAAACATGCCAGAGGCCACGCAGCGTCCTGTGCTTGATTTGAATGACCCCTATGCCATCACCGAATGGTTGGTGGCCAATGAAGACCGTTTCGAATACAACCCACCTTTGCTATGACCCGTCCTCCCTTGCTTTCACTCGATGACGCTTTGCCGCAATTGCTGGCGCAAGCTCGTGCATTGACGGGGGTGCAATCGGTTTCTACTTTTGAAGCTGATGGCCGCGTGTTGGCGCAAGACGTGACGGCTGCCTTGCAGGTGCCCCCGCAAGACAACAGTTCAATGGATGGCTACGCCATTCGAGTAGCCGACTGTGCGCAAGAAGGCGCTGTGCTACGTGTGACGCAACGCATTCCCGCAGGTACACACGGCACGCAGCTCCATGCCGGCGAGGCTGCACGTATCTTTACTGGGGCACCCATTCCCCCTGGCGCTGATGCTGTGGTCATGCAAGAGGACTGCGAAGCCTTAGAGGGCGATCAAGTCAAGGTGAACAAGGCTGTGCCGGTAGGACAGTGGATTCGTCGCTCAGGCGAAGACGTCACACGCGGCGCGACGGTGCTGAGCAAAGGCACACGGTTGTCACCCGCTGAGTTGGGCTTGGCGGCCAGTATTGGTTTGGCTCAGTTGCAAGTGTCTGCACGTCCGCGTGTGGCTCTGTTCTCTACCGGCGATGAATTGGTCATGCCCGGCGATGTGGCCCCTGAGGCGATGCTTGCTGGCGCCATTTACAACTCCAACCGTTTCTTTTTGCGCGCCATGTTGCAGCGCTTGGGTTGCGAGGTGACCGACCTGGGCATCGTGCCCGACAAACGCGACGCCACCATCGCTGCCCTGCGCGATGCGGCGCAGCACCATGATTTGATTCTCACCAGCGGCGGCGTGTCGGTGGGCGAAGAAGACCACATCAAACCCGCGGTGGAAAGTTTGGGTGAGTTGAATTTGTGGCAACTGGCCATCAAGCCCGGCAAGCCCTTTGCGTATGGCAAGGTGAACCGCGATGGTGGTGCGTGTCACTTCATGGGTCTGCCCGGCAACCCCGTGTCCAGTTTTGTGACCTTCTTGTTGTTGGTACGTCCGTTTGTGTTGGCCTTGCAAGGTGTGACGAAGACTGATATCGCACGCACCGACATGACAGCTCATTTCGATTGGCCCCGCGCCGACAAGCGCCGTGAGTTTTTGCGTGTCAAACGCAACGCGCAAGGCAGCTTGGATTTGTTCCCTAACCAAAGCTCTGGCGTGCTCACCTCTGCCGTATGGGGCGATGGCGTGGTGGATAACCCTGCTGGGCAAACGATTTCAAAAGGCGATACCGTTCGCTTTATTTCTTTTGCGGAGTGGCTGGCATGAGCGTGACCTACAACGTGAACCTCAAATACTTTGCATCCATTCGCGAAGCCATCGGGCAGGGCGGCGAAAGCGTGAGCACACAAGCGGTCACACTCCAAGCTTTGCGTGATGAGCTGATTGCACGCGGTGGCGCTTACGCCGAAGCACTGGCCCATGGCCGTGCCGTGCGCATGGCCTTGAACCAAGACCTGTGCGATGCGTCTGCCGCATTGAGCGAAGGTTGCGAAGTGGCCTTCTTTCCGCCCGTCACTGGCGGCTAAACCCAGAGGCACGCCATGTCATTCACCGTCAGCATCCAAACCCAAGACTTTGATGTGAGCCAAGAGCTTGCCGCCTTGCGTACGGGCGATGCGCGGGTGGGGGCGGTGTGCTCGTTTTTAGGTACAGTGCGCGAGCGCAATGACGGCAGCTCGGTCGCCAGCATGGAGCTAGAGCATTACCCCGGCATGACCGAGAAGTCCATCTCGGCCATGATGGACGAAGCCAAGAAACGCTTTGACATCTTTGCTGCGCGTGTGATCCACCGCGTGGGTTTGTTGCACCCAGAAGATCAAATCGTCTTCGTGGCGGTGACCTCTGCCCACCGCGGCGAGAGCTTCAAGGCTTGCGAGTTTTTGATGGACTACCTCAAAACCCAAGCGCCATTTTGGAAAAAAGAAGTCACGCCCGAAGGCGCACGCTGGGTCGATGCCCGTGTGAGTGACGACCAAGCCTTGGCCCGCTGGGGCATCCAAGCCAGCAATACGCTTTCCCAATAACCCAAGCACTGCACTTGTGTGGCACGCGCGCATTCAGCCGCCAGAGGCGAGCACTGCGGTGTTTGATGCAGGTCAAATACATAAGACCTGATTGCTCTTGAAATAAGGCTTGGCAGCCTCAGGTATTGGGTAATTCAACATTTCGCTTCGGAGTTTTTATGCGCGTCGACAAACTCACCACCAAATTTCAAGAAGCCTTAGGCGATGCCCAAAGCTTGGCGCTTGGCAACGACCACGCCTACATCGAACCTTCCCACGTGCTGGTCGCCATGCTGCGCCAAGACGATGGCCCCAAGTCGCTGTTGCAACGCGCGGGCGCCAATGTGTCAGGCCTCTTGTCGTCTGCCGAAGATGCGATGAACCGCTTACCCAAGGTCGAAGGTCAAGACCAGGTGCAAGTGGGGCGCGACACCGTGTCCTTGATTCAAGCTGCAGAAAAAGAAGCCATCAAACGTGGCGACCAGTTTGTGGCCAGTGAATTGTTCTTGCTCGCCCTGTGCGACAACAAAGGCAACTGGGGCAAGCTCGCCACGCAAAACGGCTTGAGCCGCAAGTCTTTAGAGGCGGCGGTCACGGCCGTGCGCGGCGGCCAAAAAGTGGACAACGCTGAGAGTGAAGGCCAGCGTGAGTCGCTCAAAAAATACTGCATGGATTTGACCGAGCGTGCGCGTCAAGGCAAGCTCGACCCTGTGATTGGCCGTGACGACGAAATTCGCCGTGCCATTCAAGTGTTGCAGCGTCGCAGCAAAAACAACCCTGTGCTCATCGGTGAGCCAGGTGTGGGCAAGACCGCGATTGTGGAGGGCTTGGCCCAACGCATCGTGGCAGGTGAGGTGCCCGATTCGCTCAAAGGCAAACGTGTGTTGTCGCTGGACATGGCTGCTTTGTTGGCCGGTGCGAAATACCGCGGCGAGTTTGAAGAGCGTCTGAAAAGCGTGCTCAAAGAGTTGGCACAAGACGAAGGCCAAACCATTGTGTTCATCGATGAGCTGCACACCATGGTGGGCGCTGGCAAGGCCGATGGTGCGATGGATGCGGGCAACATGCTCAAGCCCGCCTTGGCGCGTGGCGAGCTGCACTGCGTGGGCGCCACCACCTTGGACGAATACCGCAAGTACATCGAAAAAGATGCGGCTTTAGAGCGTCGTTTCCAAAAAATCATCGTGGGCGAACCCACCGTCGAAGCCACGATTGCGATTTTGCGTGGCTTGCAAGAGAAGTATGAAGTGCACCATGGCGTGGAGATTACCGACCCCGCCATCGTTGCGGCGGCCGAGTTGAGTCACCGCTACATCACCGATCGCTTCTTGCCCGACAAGGCCATTGATTTGATCGACGAGGCAGCCGCCAAAATCAAAATTGAAATCGACTCCAAGCCCGAGGTGATGGACAAACTCGACCGTCGCCTGATTCAGCTCAAGATTGAGCGCGAAGCTGTGCGCAAAGAAAAAGACGAAGCGTCTAAGAAGCGCATGGAGTTGCTCGAAGAGGAAATTGAAAAGATTGGCAAAGAGTACGCTGACCTTGATGAAATTTGGAAGGCCGAAAAATCATCTGCCCACGGCGGTGCGCAACTCAAAGAAGAGATTGACCGTTTGCGCCATCAAATTGAAGAGCTCACGCGCAAGGGCGAGTTCAACAAAGTGGCCGAGTTGCAATACGGCAAATTACCCGAGCTTGAAAAGCGCATGAAAGAAGCCAACGCGCGCGAAAGCGGCAAGGCCAATGCGGCAGGCGGTAACCGCTTGCTGCGCACGCAAGTGGGGGCAGAAGAAATTGCCGAAGTTGTGGCGCGTGCCACAGGTATTCCTGTGTCCAAGCTGATGCAAGGCGAGCGCGACAAGCTCTTGCAAATGGAAGACAAGTTGCACGACCGCGTGGTGGGGCAAGAAGAGGCCATCACCGCGGTGGCCAACGCCATTCGCCGCTCGCGTGCTGGTTTGGGTGACCCCAATCGTCCGACAGGCTCGTTCTTGTTCCTTGGCCCAACCGGTGTGGGTAAAACTGAGCTGTGCAAGGCTTTGGCCGGCTTCTTGTTTGACAGTGAAGACCACATGATTCGCATCGACATGAGCGAGTTCATGGAGAAACATTCTGTGAGTCGCCTGGTGGGTGCGCCCCCCGGCTATGTGGGCTACGACGAGGGCGGCTATTTGACCGAAGCCGTGCGTCGCAACCCCTACAGCGTATTGTTGCTGGACGAGGTGGAAAAGGCACATCCTGATGTGTTCAACATCTTGTTGCAAGTGCTCGACGATGGCCGCTTGACCGATGGCCAAGGCCGCACGGTGGACTTTAAAAACACCGTCATCGTGATGACGTCTAACATCGGCTCGCCCATCATCCAAAGCATGGTGGGGCAAGACCCGCAAGACATCAAAGATGCGGTGTGGGATGAACTCAAGTCGCATTTCCGTCCTGAGTTCTTGAACCGTATTGACGAGACCGTGGTGTTCCACGCTTTGGATGCCGAGCACATCGCCAGCATCGCGGGCATTCAGCTCAAGATTTTGGCAAGCCGCTTGACCAAGATGGATTTGACCTTGGATGTGTCGCCTGCGGCTTTGGCTGAGTTGGCGAAGGTGGGCTTTGACCCTGTGTTTGGTGCACGTCCTTTGAAGCGCGCCATTCAGCAACGCATTGAGAACCCGTTGTCGAAGTTGTTGTTGGAGGGCAAGTTCTTGCCCAAAGACACGATTGCAGTCAACGTCGACCCTGTGCGTGCGCCGGGTGAATTCGCCTTCACCAAGGCCGAGGTTTGACCCTAGATAGGTGAGGGGGCTTGTCCCTCAGTCGACCGCGCTCATCAAGCGCAGCAGTTAGGATGCTTGCATTCTCTCAGCTGCGCTTTTTTTATGACCACTTTGAACCCCGTTTCCAACCCTTGGCGCGATGACGCGGCTGTCATTGGTTTGGTTGGCATTGCACACGCCAGTTCGCACTTTTCACACCTGTTGTTGCCGCTCATGTTTCCGGTGTTCATGAGCACCTTTGGTCTGAGTTACTCGGAGCTGGGTTTTTTGATGACGGTTTTTTTCGTTGTCTCAGGCATTGGGCAAGCTTCTGCCGGATTTGTGGTGGATCGTTTTGGCGCGCGTCCTATTTTGTTTGGCTCATTGGTGGTGTTGGCTTTGGGCGCGCTCACTGTGGCTGTGGCGCAAAGCTATTGGGGCTTGATGCTAGGCGCCGCTTTTTTGGGGCTCGGCAATTGCGCATTTCATCCGGTTGACTTCACCATCCTGAATCAGAAGGTTTCTGCGCCACGGTTGGGTTATGCCTTTAGCGCACACGGGTTGACCGGTAATTTGGGATGGGCGTTGGCGCCCGTTTTTATGGTCGGCTTGAGTGCTGCATTTGATTGGCGTACCGCTTATGTGGGGGCCGCATTTTTGTTCTTTGCAATTTTGGTGTTGCTCCTTTGGCAGCGCGATTTTTTGAATGCCGATGTGGTTGACCACAAACAAGATGCCAATGGCGTGAGCACACTGGCCTTCTTAAAAATTCCCGTCGTTTGGTGGTGCTTCGGTTTCTTCTTGTTGTCTACGATGACATTGGCTGTTGTACAAAGCTTTGCTGTATCTATTTTGCAAGCCATGCACAGCGTGACGTTTGAAGCGGCCACCTTCACGCTCACCGCATACATGCTGTGTGCTGCAGTTGGCATGTTTGTTGGTGGATTTGTGGCGGCACGTTGGCCGCGTCTCAGCGACAAAGTGGTGGCCGGCTGCATGACCGTCGCAGCCTTGTTCATGGCTTTGTGTGGCAGCGGCATGTTTGAAGCCACAGCCACGATGACGATTTTGGCTGTCACAGGTTTGGCGATTGGTGTGGGTGGGCCATCGCGCGACATGATGATCAAGAAGGCGACTCCCAAGGGTGCGACAGGCCGTGTTTACGGCATTGTGTATTCGGGCTTAGATGTTGGCTTTGCCATCTCACCGCTCATCTTTGGCGTCTTCATGGATCACGGCTGGTACGGCGCTACCTTGCTAGGCGCTGCCTTTGTGTTGCTGCTCAGCGTGGTGGTGGCCTTGGGTGTGGGGCGCAGAACTGTGCATGCGTAGCAGCCAACTGGTCATGCAATAAAAAAAGGGACCTGATGGTCCCTTTTTTGTTTCAGCAAAACCGAATTACTTCAGGTGCTTGCCGATCAAGCCAGCCAATTCAAACATGGTGACTTGGGCTTTGCCAAACACTTGCTTGAGCTTGTCGTCAGCGTTGATGTTGCGCTTGTTGACTTTGTCTTGCAGGCCGTGCTTCTTGATGTAGGTCCACATCTTGCTCACGACTTCAGTGCGTGGCACTGCAGTGTTACCGATCACAGCAGCCAATGCGGCGCTAGGTGTGAGGGCTTTCATGAACGCAGCATTGGGCGTGCGCTTCTTTGCAGGTGCTTTTTTGGCCGCAGCTTTTTTAGCTGGGGCTTTCTTGGCGACAACTTTTTTAGCAGCAACTTTTTTGGCTACTGGTTTTTTAGCGGGGGCAGCTTTCTTCGCTGGGGCTTTTTTAGCAACTACTTTTTTAGCTGCTGGCTTTTTTGCTGCAACGACTTTTTTTGCTGGAGATGCTTTTTTAGCGGCAGGCTTCTTAGCCGCTACTTTTTTAGCAGGTGCAGCTTTTTTCGCTGCTACTTTTTTAGCTGGAGCAGCTTTCTTTGCTGCCACTTTTTTAGCCGGAGCTTTTTTTGCAGTTGCCATGGTTGATTTCCTTCTAGAAGTTTTTGTTTGCAAGCCTTAGAGATATCGCTCTAGAGCAATGCGGATGCTAATTGAGAACGCACGTCTTTCCAAGCTAAAAACAACTTTTTCATTGGAGGATGTTGTTTTTTGCGAGGGTTGTCATGACATGCCCAGTGTGTCTGTGTCTGTGCCTGCGACGCATGTTCTGAATCAGGACTGTGCTGTCGCGCTTGCTCATATTTGAAAAATCATTTCATATTGCAATACATAGATATGTTGCGGTGCAATATTTTTTCTTGGTATGAGAAATCAAGTTCCACATTGCAGAATAAGTTCAATAACGTATTGATTTGATTGAATAAAAATAAATTCTTATATAAGACATAAGACGCGAACCAAGTCTTCTATAAGACTTATAGTCGATCCATCGATAACCACTTAACTTTCTGGAGCGAACCATGCCTCAATCACTGAACGAACAACTCAGCCGCGAACAACAAATCGCAGCCCTCGAAAAAGACTGGGCGACCAACCCACGCTGGAAAGGCGTGAAGCGTGGTTACTCTGCTGCTGACGTCGTGCGTTTGCGCGGCAGCATGCCTATCGAGCACACACTCGCCAAGCGCGGTGCAGAAAAGCTCTGGGAAAAAGTCAACGGCGGTGCCAAGAAAGGCTACGTCAACGCATTCGGCGCGATCTCTGCTGGCCAAGCCATGCAACAAGCCAAAGCGGGCTTGGAAGCTGTGTACTTGTCAGGCTGGCAAGTCGCTGCTGACGGCAACACATCCGAGACCATGTACCCAGACCAATCGCTCTACGCGTACGACTCTGTGCCCACCATGGTTCGCCGCATCAACAACACATTCAAACGTGCTGACGAAATTCAATGGGGCCGTGGCATCAACCCAGGCGACAAAGAATTCATCGACTACTTTTTGCCCATCGTGGCTGACGCTGAAGCCGGTTTCGGTGGCGTGTTGAACGCTTTCGAATTGATGAAGAACATGATTGCCTCAGGTGCTGCTGGCGTTCACTTCGAAGACCAATTGGCTGCTGTGAAGAAATGCGGTCACATGGGTGGCAAAGTGTTGGTGCCAACACAAGAAGCTTGCGAGAAATTGATCTCTGCACGTTTCGCAGCTGACGTCATGGGTACATCCACCATCGTGTTGGCCCGTACCGATGCTGAAGCTGCCAACTTGATCACTTCTGATCATGACGCCAACGACAAGCCTTTCTTGACTGGTGAGCGCACACAAGAAGGTTTCTACCGCGTCAAAAACGGTTTGGAGCAAGCCATCAGCCGCGGCGTCGCCTACGCGCCTTACGCTGACTTGGTGTGGTGCGAAACAGGCGTGCCAGACATCGGCTTCGCTCGTGAATTCGCACAAGCTGTGCACGCTGCATGCCCGGGCAAGCTGTTGTCTTACAACTGCTCACCTTCTTTCAACTGGAAGAAGAACCTCAACGACAGCCAAATCGCTTCGTTCCAAGAAGACTTGTCAGCATTGGGCTACAAGTACCAGTTCATCACCTTGGCTGGTATCCACATCAACTGGTACAACACCTTCCAGTTTGCACACGCTTACGCCAACGGCGAAGGCATGAAGCACTACGTCAACATGGTGCAAGAGCCTGAGTTCGCGGCACGTGACAAGGGTTACACCTTCGTGTCACACCAACAAGAAGTGGGCGCAGGCTACTTCGACGACGTGACTACTGTGATCCAAGGCGGCTCATCTTCTGTGAAGGCTTTGACAGGTTCTACTGAAGAAGAACAGTTTCACTAAGCACTTCAATTGAGAGATTGCCTGAAAGGGCTGTCTCTTGGTTTGAATAAGGTTTGAGACCACTCAGCGTGAAAGCGTTGGGTGGTTTTTTCTGTTTTAGGCGGTCAAGAAGCCTTCTTCTGTAGCGCAATCCGTCTCTCCACATCTTTAATCAGATCTGATGGGGCGATATCTAGGGCGTCGCATAGACGAAAAACCATGCGAACGCTTGGGCTGTTGCGTCCGAGCTCTATTAATGAGATGTAGTTACGGTCAGCATCGGCTCGAAGCGCCAAGTCTGTTTGACTCCACTTTCGCTTAGTACGTAGATTGCGTAATGCTTGTCCGAATGCCTGATCTGGTTCCAAATGCTTGCCCAATAAGTTGAGCAAGGTTCGTCTGTGTTGTTGTCAGTATTTCCGTATATATGCGGCAAAATTGGTGATAATTTTGCAACCTACAAAGGAATCATCAAAATGAAAAAGTGGATATTGATGCTTGCGTTGCCTCTAGCCTTGTCTGCGTGTATGGCTACGAGACCAAAACTAAATTTGAATGATCCTCAAGCCGTGAGTAGTGCTATCGCTGTCACTCGCGATGACTTCAAAAAATTGACGCGATACACAGGGCCAGATGCAGCAGAAGATATACGCGAGACATTGCTGATTAGGGCTTGGAAGCACGATAAAGATAACCAGGTGACCTTCCAAATATACGTGTCCGATTTTTACAAAGGTGGTTGGCGGCACTACAACCAAGCACACGACTCTAATGGGAATTCTTTGGAAGTAAATGTTATTTCGCGTGATGTGATTACATGCAGTGGCGGTACATGCGCTTACCAAGAGGACTTAGGTTTGCAGGTGACACGTGACTATCTTGAGAGAAATAAAGACTCTGGACTGTTCTTCAAGATAAGCGGCAAGGGCGGGGAAGAAACTTTTCGAATATCAGGCGCTTACATCAAAGCGGTTTTGTCTGTTGTTAAGTAGTGTGGAAATGCCATGACAGCAGTGATTTAAAAAGAGTTTGTGGTTGTCCTTTTTTTGCTTGATAGTGCATAGAAGCCTGTCTATTTTCGATCAAGCTTAGTGCACTAAATACCGCTATTTCCTAGCGCCCCTTCGGTTTCGACCCTAGGGGCTTTTTTGCGTCTGTACCACCCCAGTTTTTCAGATCGTCAGTTCGGTAGACCCCTAGGGGGTTGAACAACTGATGACCTGAATCGTTGCCCCCTAGTGGGGCTTTTTTTCGTCCCTAGAAAGGAGAACAGCCCATGAGGCTATTGAGAGAGGCCGCGTCTATTGAGGATGCACCTAAGTCGATCACAGATCCCGAATTACGTGAACTCATTGCAGGACACATAGATCGGTTGAGTGAGTACGACGATTACCAGTTGGACAAGCTGATCCACATCATTGTGGTCGAACCAGATGACTGCTATGCCCAGTTAGAGCCGTTCATTGGATCAACCCCTGAGGTTGTCCAGGAGCACTCCGACTGGTACGAGTTGGTCTATGTGTGTTGAATTGCATCCAAATCTGACCCAGGATTTGCATCGAATATTGACCCACCCGATTTAAGCTTTTTAGAGCTCCTGTTTTGATTTTCTCTGTTTTCCCTCCTTGTTGCTTTGAGTCGAACTGTTCCTGAACCGGTAGCTTTCGTTTCCCGTCTCAACGATGTGGCAGTGATGCGTTAACCGGTCCAACAGTGCTGTCGTCATCTTCGGGTCACCAAATACCGCTGACCACTCCGAGAAGCTCAAGTTCGTCGTGATGATCACGCTGGTGCGCTCGTACAAACGACTCAGCAAATGAAATAGCAACGCCCCACCAGCTTGGCTGAACGGCAAATACCCCAGCTCATCCAAGATCACCAAATCAACCATCCCTAAACGGTTGGCTATTTGCCCATGCTTGCCAGCGCTCTTTTCCATCTCCAGCGCATTCACCAACTCCGCCGTCGAGAAGAACCTCACCCGCCGTTGCATGTGCATGATGGCTTGAACACCAATAGCTGTCGCTAAATGCGTCTTGCCTGTTCCTGGCCCACCAATGAGCACCACGTTCTCAGCGTTCTCAACAAACAAACCTTTATGAAGCGTTCGGATTTGAGCCTCGTTAACAGCACTCTGGCTGAAGTCAAACCCAGACAGGTCCCGATACGTCGGGAACTTTGCCACCTTCACTTGGTAGCTGACCGAGCGCACTTCACGCTCAGCAACTTCAGCTTTTAACAAGCTATCCAAGATCCCTTCAGCCCCCTGATACGCCGGTGAGCCTTGCGATGCCAGCTCTCCCACAGCCTGTGCCATACCGTGGAGCTTCAGAGTTTTCAGTGTTTGAATCATTGCATTAGGCTGCATGGCGTACCTCTCTTAAGTTGTCGTATCGAATGACGTTGGCTTGTGGCTCAACGCTTAGCGCCAGATGGCGTGGTGTGTGTGCTGGTGCAGGAGGCGCAACATCTGTCAAACGACCCAGCAAGTTGAGGATGTGCAACTTGCTTGGCATCCCAGACTCCAGCGCCAACTCAACAGCAGCCAAGACGGCTTGCTCGTCGTGATGCATGACCAACGACAAGATCTCCACCATCTCGCGGTCACCACCCACGCGTTTGCCTAGCAACGCTTGCAAGCGTTTGAACCCTTCTGGCAACTCTAGGAACGGAGCGCCGTTTCGAAGTGCCCCAGGTTTTCTTTGCAGCACTGCCAAGTAATGTCGCCAGTCATAAATGGTCTTGCCTCCATCGTGACGCCGATCGAAGTAGCGCTCATGCTGCGCAATCTCTTGCCCCTCAGTCGCCATCACTAAGCGATCGGCGTACACACGCAAACTAATGGGCCGATTGGCAAACGTAGCTGGCACGCTGTAGCGGTTGCGATCGAAATGAACCAAGCACGTGGGCGATACGCGCTTGGTGTGCTCCACAAATCCGTCAAACGCCGAAGGCGCCGCCATGAGCGTGCCACGCTCTTGCTCCCACAGCTCTCGAATCGTGAACTCGCGTCGCTGCGGATGACGCAACTCAGACCAGAGTTCTATGCAA
>NZ_PTQX01000008.1:0-255311 GCF_002943475.1 Limnohabitans sp. TS-CS-82
CGAAGTTGTGGGTTGCGTTGCAGGGCGGCGTGTCGCCTGTAGCAAGACGGGGCAATTTGCAAAACCTTGCAAATTGGCTCGACCCCGAAGGTATTGCGATGCTGGTCGACGAAACGCTTCAAGACTTGAGTCGGCGGTCGAGCTCCGCCTGGGCGAAAAACGCGCTGGCCACCTTCAAGATCTCATTGGCCCGACGCAGCTCTTTGTTCTCGCGTTCAAGCTCCTTGATTCGGTCATGCTCAGCGCTGGTGGTGCCGCCGCGCACGCCGCTGTCGACTTCGTGCTTACGAACCCATTCGTGAAGGGTTTGAGGGGCGCAGCCGATCTTGAGTGCAATTGATTCAATGGCCGCCCATGTGGACGGATATTCGCCACGGTGGTCTTGCAACATGCGAACAGCGCGTTCGCGTACTTCGGGGGAAAAACGATTTGATTTGCTCATAGCTCCATCTTCTCAAAGGTTGGAGCCTCCTCAAAACACGGGGCGATTCAGACTGTTAGATGTCGATAGCTCAATACTTCGAGAATTTCTGCACGCAATTGCCCATACCAAAGGCAAAGCGGGATTCAATTTCGGACCGGACGGCAACAATAACTAGGCGTTTAAACACGGATTTTCGTGGCACTGATTCGAATACCACAAATAGCTTCTACGGCGGTTCTTACGGCCGAAATACAGCAATTGCTTCGGTGAGCGATGTAGACCTGCTTTATGTCATGCCTTACGCGGTATACCAGCAGTTCAACGGGCACGCGGGGAATGGACAGTCCGCACTTCTTCAGGCTGTACGCACGTCGTTAAACAAAACTTATCCTGACTCTGCAGTAATCGCAGACGGCCAGATAGTGAAAATTGCATTCACAGACGGCATCACTTATGAGATCGTTCCAGTCTTTCTGAACAAAGACAATTCATATACCTATGCAGACTCCAACGGAGGTGGTAGCTGGAAGATATGCAAACCCAAGCATGAAATTGATGCTTTTCGTACCCGTAACGTTGAATCAAACGGTAATCTTGTGACGCTCGGTCGTATGGCACGAGCATGGCGCGACAAGAATGATGTCCAGATGAGCGGGATGCTCCTTGATACTCTAGCGTATCAATTTATGGAAACGTGGACTTACCGTGACAAGTCATATCTCTATTACGACTTCATGACGCGTGATTTCTTTACGTACCTTACGGTTCAGGATACCAGCCAGACTTTCTGGCGAGCACCCGGTAGCGGGTCCTACGTTTACAAAGTTGGGGCGTTTCGTGCAAGATCTCAAGAGAGCAGAATCTACGCGCTCCAAGCTATCGAGAATATGGCGAACAACGAGCACTGGGCCGCAAAGAACAAGTACCGTCAAATCTATGGAAAGGCCTTTCCGGTATAGGAATTGAAACGTTTACAACTCGGGTTCAACGACGTAACGTTGGCATAAATTTTTTCAAAATGGGAGGAGTTAGATGACTGCTACAGCAGAAAAAAATAAGCCGAAGCCACTTGAGAGCCAACTCAGGGAGATGTATGGCCGGGTCGCTTACACGCACAAGACTCACATGAAAATGGCTGATGCATTAATCGAACGCTATCACTTTGTGAAAAAGATCGAAATCTGGTTGTCAGCAGTTACGAGCAGCGCGCTTGTTTTGGCAGTCTTTGGCGATTCACATTGCGGAACAATTGTTGGCGCCATACTGTCGACCATTCTTCTCGGTGTTGTTCTTTACGTAAAGGAGGAGAACATGGGTGCCGAAGCTCAACGCCACACTGAGACTGCAGCGAAGTTGTGGGGGCTCCGTGAAGGCATGCTGAGCTTGATCACAGACATGCGCGGTGGATGCGATGAGGTCCAGATTCGAGTTCGACGCGATGAGATTAATGGACAGCTTGAGGTAATTTACAAGGCAGCTCCACGTACCGACGGAAAAGCCTATGCGGCTGCCCAGAATGCGCTGAAGAATGCCGAGGAACTTTATTTCTCTGATGACGAATTGGACCATTTACTGCCCCCCGCACTGCGCGTAGGTAGCGATAAGGTGGCCTGAAAGGTGGTCTGGCAGGGAAACTACGCACGCTTGGTAAATTCAGTCATCAGAAGCCGCTTCCTTTTTGACGAACGACAGCTGAGTGCTTAAAACGGGACGATGAGATTTTTGAGATGAGCGGCAACAACCGCTGCAATCCAGTCCTTCGCCCATGGAGGTCGCCTAAAGGCTGGTTGCGGTCAGTCGCGCAAGAGGTGGTCAGGATGGCTTCGACCAATGGCTGCAGTTGCACTCCGAGATCGACAATCCCAGAGCGGTCATCCAATCCAGTTTGGCTTACAAGCCTTCAAGGCGCTACCGTCACTGCAATCTGATGCCTTTCAAGGAAGTCTGCGATGACTGACGCCTCCAATGCTTTTCCCATAGGCAGGAAGTAACTACGTTCCTCGACAATCTTGCCGCTGTCGTCAATGCGTTCTATTTGAGCGGGTAACAAATGCCTTTCCCTGTTGGCCACCAACATCCCGACAACTACAAAATCATACCCCCGAATTACGGGAGCGCCACTGGCCCCTTTCAATGCAGGGAAGGATGTATCAAATGAAGGCGTGGGTGCCGTTTCGGGGAAATCGCTGAGGTAATGAGATACGACATTGCCCTTATGTGCCAACGTATTGAAGACTATTTTGCGCTCTCCGTTGGGATCAAGTCGATTGACAGTCTGGCTGTACTCAACACATAGAACGTCAATGTTTGAGGAAACTTGCTCCCGAGAGATGGAAAGGCATATCAAGTTTGAAGGGGCTACGAGTAGCGTTAAGACGGCAATGTCAAAAACATCGTCTACCAAAGCGGACAAAATATCGCAGCACTTCATGCTCCCATCGCGCTGAATTTGCGCTACTCCGACCAGAACCTTGGTCTTTAGCGCGTCCTCAACGACATGCTTCGCAGTTATGACAGTTTTGCCGTCTCCGACAAAAAATCCCGTACCTAGGAAGCGTTTCACGTCGCCGTTATCGGTCTCAACAATAGCAATGATCCCGTCAGTCGGAGTAATTGGTCCAGCCATGCTTTTACTTTTTCAGCACTTGTACATCGCGGTCAACTCGCGCATCAGTACGTGAAAGCCTACCTCGATCGTACCTTTAGGGAAAGGCACATATGCGATGCCGGCGAGATTTGTCGGAACATTGACGCCTTCCTCGTGCAGTAGGATTACTCGATCGCGTCCGAATCGACCATGGAAATACCCAATTTCATGCATCACATTCTCGCGCACCCGGATTTGATCCTCTGCGAAATCGTCACCAGTCATGACAATGACTGCGCTGTCACAAAGCGATCCACCGCGTTCGAGTTTCTCGATAATCGTCTGTCCGATGTTCGGCTGTTGCGCTAACTCGATAGTGGGAAGCTCCACATCTTTCTCGATGTAGGCCTGAACTTTTCGCCAGTCATCAGAACGACCGTGTGTGATGAACACGCAACGTGAAGCGGCGACTACGGGTTGAGCAAGCACACTATTGGCGCGAATCTCGAAAATTTGATCAATGTCTCGCGTGAGCCGTTCTAGCTGTTGTCGACCGAAGTGGTTTGGCTTTTGGTCGGTCGGCCCCATTGATATTTTGGTTGTAGCCTCTGTCTCGATCGTTTGGAAGTCCCCGAATAACTCTGGCAGGAGCATGCGGAGCTTGTTGACGTGAATACTCGCCTGCTCAAAGTAGTGACCAACCAGACTGGGTTCGTAATGTGATCGCAAAACGACTCGCCCTTGGCTCTGATTGCGCGAGACGTTTTCGCTCAACAGGTCATTAACGGCCTTTCGAATGCCGGCCAACTTTGCCATCAGGGTCGCTGGGTTCATAGTGTTCCTTCGAGGACGATTCTCGCTCATATACTTTGAAGCGAACACCATTAGGTGCCGAGCTACTGCCTTATTAAACGTTGCTCTCGGCCGGCAGTAGGTAACCTTCACTGTTGGTCGATGTCTGCAATCGCGGCACTCCGGTCATCCATGTTGGCAACTTCAGATCAAGGCTGATCGGAGACCATCGCGATGGAGGTGTGGATGTCAGCGCGAACGAAAAGATCAATCACTCAAGAAAAAATGTGAAAAAAGTTGAATTAACTTTGGACTTCAATGCCTAGTGTTACTGAAAACGCTAAGACACAGGAACCACATCAAAGAGAATCTAATCGCTTATTGGAAATAGCAGCGATTATTGGGGAAAGAAATGAAACCTACCCACCATAGCCCTTGGTTAAAGACTTCAAACAAACTACGTTCGTAGCTAGCGACACAGCTTGTTTCACCCACTCTCATTTAACTCAGGTACGAATAGAGTGTCTGACGCGAGATGCTGAACTGCTTTGCAAGATCTGACTTATTTGCGCCACCAAGGGCAAGTGCTTTGAGTTCGGTTTGCTCATCCGCCGAAAGTGCTTTTTTGCGACCTTTGTAAACGCCCTTAGCCTTGGCAATGGCAATTCCCGCCAACTGACGTTCTCGAATCACAGATCGCTCCCATTCAGCCAGTGACCCCATGATGCCCAACATCAAGTTAGCCATTGGGTTGTTGTCACCAGTGAATGTCAATGATTCTTTGATAAATTGAACTTTGATGCCTTTGGCGGTCAAACTTTTGACCATACCGATTAAATCGTTCAAAGAGCGGGAGAGGCGATCCATCGAGTAGATGATGAATGTGTCACCCTCACGGAGATGAGCAAGAGCGGCTGTAAGTTGTGGGCGATCAGTATCTTTGCCTGATGCCTTGTCAATGAAGGTCTTATCCAAGTGCATACTCATAGCAATTTTCGCGGTTTCAGGTAGATAGTAAGTCGTCCCTTACTATCTAATGAGTGAAATGCGGCGGATAACGTTATAGAGCTAGCCCAAACTGACTGATCGCATAAATGCTGAAACACACATACACCGCCCAGAGTCATCGATTTTTCGACAACATCGTGTCGTTTATCGCAGGAATTTCATCGCTCGGCCTCGCGTTTCAAGCTCAGGCAGGTCTTCCAACACATCAATTCGGTCCGAATGATTTCATAGCTGTAGTTGGGTTACCGCATGTCGCTTCATGCGAGTTTCACGTATTTCCAGAACCAGTACTTACCGCTCTGCTTGCGAATCAATGGCCAACCCGTATAGTGATACACGAGGTTCCCATAAATCATGCACCACCAAGTCATCCGATTTGGCTGACTGGCATGCAAGGAGTTCATGGATCAATGATTGCAAATGCATTTGTTCAATACTTCGAGTCCAATCGCTGCACTGCTGAGTCTAAATATGGCAGCAATGTTCATGCTTGGCCAGCAACATGGAACTTTGGTCGTGTTGTACGAAATGCTCTCTCTCACAAGGGGATCATCAACATCCAGAACTCAAGTGCAGCTCCGGTCACTTGGAAAACACTTACCTATGGACCTGCGCAGAATGGTCGACAACTTCTTTATCAGGACCTCACCGCGGTTGAGTTCATTCTTCTAATGGAAGAAATGGACTCCTTGTTGTGAGTTCTAACAATCTAATATTCCAGCGTACAGCATAGTGTGCGAGCGCTGAATTTGGTCATTTTGATACATGCAACAGCCACTCTACAAGTACCTACCTAAGCAATATCTGCAAGCATTCCTTTCACGTGGCAGCTTGAAGATAGGCACACTGCACGACTACAGAAAAACTGAATCCTATGGGGATGTCATCGGCGATAAAAACGAAGGCCTTCACAAGACAGAGTTGTTTTTGGAAGGTGGTGGCGAAATTGACCTAGCATCCAACTCACCAGAGTCTGAGTATTTTCGTAAACATGTATTACAGCCAGAACAGCGAGATGCCAAAGTCAAAATCATTCTCGAAGATGGTGCGCGCCTAATTGCACATAGCAATTCCCCAGATCTCTATATCTACTGCGTATCTTCAGAATACAGCCCAACTGTCATGAAGGAGTTCGGCTGCGATGCTTGCCTACAGATTTTTCGACCATATGAGTTCTTCGATGTAATCAGCAGAAAAATTCGCCATCAAGCCGTCTTCAACGGACTAGGACCCGTCGCATATCTAAATAAAACGACTCATTACACACAACCGCATACTCTGCACCCTGCGGTGATGAAAGACCCAGAATATGAGTATCAGAAAGAATGGCGTGCTATCTGGGTTCCTAATAAGACCAACAATCAGCCTTTCATCGTGAAAGTTCCGAAGGCAATTCGCCACTGCCGAGCATACCCACCATAGCACTTTGGCAAAGACTTGGAACAAACAGCTTCCCTGATGAAATTACTTTTGATCCGTTTTGCCGCTAAAGCGCTTGACCATACCGATCCAGTCGTATACAGAGCGATAAAAGCGGTCCTTCGAATAAATGAGCATCAAAGGGATGTGAGAGTTCTGTAGCCAATTGAGGTCTGTCAAACGCATCAGGAAGTGCTTGGCACAGTGATGACTATTGGCTGGTCAATCCGCAAATACATGCCCTTTTCGCCGACAACTTGCTTCACCAAGACAGATGCATCAATTCACACACAGATGAAACGCAATGTGGGCGTATGTTGTAATCTTGTCTGTAGTGGTAATTTTTGCTAAGTTACGTGGTAACTAGTGAGGTAACCAGTATCTGTTACCCAGATGGAAAAGAAAAAACCCTAAGCAAATCAATCACTTAGGGTTATTCAATGGCGGAGAGGGAGGGATTCGAACCCTCGGTAGGGTCGCCCCTACGCCTGATTTCGAGTCAGGTACATTCGACCACTCTGCCACCTCTCCTGATGCGGTTCGTTTTGTCGAAGCCAGTATTCTATCAGGCGCGCAGCACCTCAATACCGCCCATGTACGGGCGCAGCGCGACAGGCACGCGAATGCTGCCATCGGCTTGCTGGTGGTTCTCCAACACCGCGACCAAGGTGCGGCCCACGGCCAAACCCGAGCCGTTCAAGGTGTGCACGAGTTCGTTTTTACCTTGCGCGTTTTTGAAACGGGCTTGCAAGCGGCGGGCTTGGAAGGCTTCGCAGTTTGAGACCGAGCTGATTTCCCGGTACGTGTTTTGCGCAGGCAACCACACTTCCAAATCATGGGTCTTGGTGGCGCCAAAGCCCATGTCGCCGGTACACAGCGCCATCACGCGGTAGGGCAATTCCAACTTTTTCAACACGGCTTCGGCATGGCCGGTCATGTCTTCCAAGGCTTGGTAGCTGTGGTCGGGGTGCACGATTTGCACCATCTCCACTTTGTCGAACTGGTGCTGGCGAATCAAACCACGCGTGTCGCGTCCTGCGCTGCCCGCTTCAGAACGGAAGCAAGGGGTGTGGGCGGTGAGTTTGATGGGCAACTCCGCCTCGGCCACGATCACGTCGCGCACGAAGTTGGTCAATGGCACTTCGCTGGTGGGGATCAAATACAACTCAGTGCTTTCGCCGCTGGCTACGCCGTCTTGGCCGCCTTTTTTGGCGGCAAACAAGTCTTCTTCAAACTTGGGCAACTGACCGGTGCCCTTGAGGCTATCGGCGTTGACGATGTAAGGCGTGTAGCACTCGGTGTAGCCGTGCTCTTGGGTTTGCACGTCCAGCATGAACTGCGCGAGGGCGCGGTGCATGCGGGCAATGGGGCCCTTCATCACGGTGAAGCGCGAGCCGGTCAGCTTGACGCCCATTTCAAAGTCGAGGCCCAAGGGCTCACCCAAGTCCACATGGTCTTTGGGGGCGAAACCCAGCTCAGCGGGTTCGGTGCCCACAGGGCTCCAACGGCGCAGCTCCACATTGGCATGTTCGTCAGCGCCGACAGGCACGCTGTCGTGGGGCAAATTGGGCACAGCCAACAACAGGGCTTGCAGTTCAGCTTGCAAGGCGTCCAGTCGCACAGCAGAACTTTCGAGCTCGGTTTTGATGTCGGCCACTTGCGCCATCACAGCGTCCGCGTTCTCGCCTTTGGCCTTGAGCATGCCCACTTGCTTGGACAGTGTGTTGCGGCTGGACTGCAGCTCTTCCGTGCGTGTCTGCAGGGTTTTGCGCTCGGCCTCTAAGGCTTGGTACGCGTCCACATTCAAAAACGCTTGAGGGGTTTTGCGGGTTTCGAGTTTGGCAATGACGCTGGGCAAGTCACGGCGCAACTGGGTGATGTCTAACATTTACTTCAATCCTTTGGGAAGCGGGAATTTGATGGTTTCTTCAACACCATCCAAGGTTCGTACAGACACGGCGCCCAAGGCGCGCATGCGGGCAATCACTTGTTGCACCAAGATGTCGGGCGCTGAAGCGCCAGCGGTCAAGCCCACGCGGGCTTTGCCTTCAAACCAAGCGGGTTGAAGTTCTTCGGCGTTGTCGACCATGTAGCTTTCTGCGCCATAGCGCTGGGCCACATCGCGCAAACGGTTGCTGTTGGAGCTGGTGGGGCTGCCCACCACGATGACCAAATCCACCTCAGCACTCAGCACCTTCACCGCGTCTTGGCGGTTTTGGGTGGCGTAGCAAATGTCTTGCATCTTGGGCTTGCGGATACTGGGGAAACGGGCGATCACCGCATCGGTGATGTGCGCGGCATCGTCCACGCTCAACGTGGTTTGGGTCACGACCGCCAAACGCTCGGTTTGCTTAGGCGTCACATGGGCCACATCGGCCACGTCTTCCACCAAGTAAATACCGTCGAGCAATTGGCCCATGGTGCCTTCCACTTCGGGGTGGCCCTTGTGGCCAATCATGATGAACTCAAAGCCCTCTTTGTGCAGCTTGGCCACTTCGACGTGGACCTTGGTCACCAGCGGGCAAGTCGCGTCAAACACGGTGAAGCCGCGCCGCGCTGCTTCTTCTTCGACTGACTTGGGCACGCCGTGCGCGCTGAACACCAGCGTCGCGCCTGGGGGCACATCGGCCAAGTCTTCGATGAAGATGGCACCGCGCTGCTTGAGGTTGTCCACCACATAGGTGTTGTGCACGATCTCGTGGCGCACATACACGGGCGCGCCAAACTTGTTCAGCGCACGCTCCACGATCTCGATGGCGCGATCCACGCCCGCACAAAAGCCACGCGGTTCGGCCAGGACGATTTCTTGAAAAGTAGTGCTCATAAAACGGCGGCTCGCACGGGGCAATTACAAAATGCCAATGACGTGCACTTCAAACGTCACGGGCTGGTTGGCCAACGGGTGGTTGAAGTCGAACAGCACCGAATCGTCGGTCACTTGTTGCACCGCACCGGCAAACGAGCCTTGGCCGTTGGGTGCAGGAAACTGCACCACATCGCCCACGGCGTATTGCTCGTCAGGGTCGCCAAACTCTTTGAGCAGGCTCTTGCTGACCCACTGCTGCATGTCAGGGTTGCGCTCGCCAAAAGCGGCGCCAGCGGGCAACTCAAACGTGGTGCGTATGCCTTCGGCCAATCCCAGCAACTGCTGCTCCAACGCAGGCGACAACTCGCCCGAACCCAGCGACAACGTGGCCGGTTTGTCGTTGAAGGTGTTGATGACATCGCCTTGCGGTCCCGAAAGCCGGTAGTGCAGCGTTAAAAAGGAAGCGGGGCCGATGGTAGGGTGGTCGTTGGATGCAGACATGGGACTCTCTTTGAACTGGGGCCTATTGTAGAAAGCTCCAGCCCTGTCGCTCATTTCTGCTTGCACGAGCGCCCACCGCCCTTTTTGAGAGAGCCACGCCATGACCGAACCGATGTCGATCCAGCAACTCCCCCTTGACATGCGCCCTCGCGAAAAGCTCCTCAAGCACGGGGCCTCGGCGCTGACAGACACCGAGCTGCTGGCCTTGTTTCTGCGCACCGGCATCAAGGGCAAAAGCGTGTTTGTCATGTCCCAAGAACTGCTGGACCGATTCAAAGGGTTTGCAGGCCTCATCCACGCCAGCGCAGCCGAGCTCAAAACCTTCAAAGGCATGGGTGGCGACGCCAAACGCTCGCAATTGGTGGCCGTGCTCGAAATGGCGCGACGGGCCTTGACTCAACAATTAACTGAAACCACGGTGATGAATTCGCCCAATGCGGTGAAACAATACTTACAACTCGAATTAGCGCAACTCAAACACGAGGTCTTTGCCGTTTTGTTCCTTGACGCCCACAACCGCCTGCTGTCTTACCAGCCCATGTTTCGCGGCTCGCTGTCGCAAACCATGGTCTACCCCCGAGAAGTCGCCAAAACGGCGCTCGCCTTGGGGGCCGACGGCGTGGTGTTGGCGCACAACCACCCCGGCGGCACCGTCAAACCCTCACAAGCTGACATGAAACTCACCCGCACCCTGCAAGAAGCACTGGCCTTGATCGATGTGTCCGTGCGCGACCACATCATCGTGGCCCAAGGCAAATACCTGTCGATGGCCGAAGAAGGGTTGCTGTGAAAGCCAAATCGTTGCAAGACTTGGCCGCCATTCGCCAGCAGGTGAACAACGCCGCGCTGGCCGCTGCCGCCGCCGAAAAAGCCCGCATCGAAGCCGCACAAAAAGCCGAGGCAGAACGCCATTTGTTTGTGCGTGCCGTGGGTGCCGTCAAACCCATTCCCGCCAAAGCGCGCGTGCTCAACCTGTCCAAACGCCCCGAGCCACGCCCCTTGCAACAAGACTTGGACGACCAAGCCGCGCTGCTAGAGAGTATGAGCGACGAGTTCGATGTGAGCACCCTGCTCGACGTGGACGACCAACTGAGCTTTAGACGCCCCGGCATTGGCACCGACATCACCCGCAAACTGCGCAAAGGCGAATGGAGCCTGCAAGGCCAACTCGACCTGCACGGCCTGCGCAGCGACGAAGCCCGCGAAGCGCTGGGCCAATTTGTGCGCGATGCCAAACGCATGGGCTGGCGATGCGTGCGCGTGGTGCACGGCAAAGGTTTGGGCTCACCGGGCAAAGAGCCCGTGCTCAAAAGCAAAGTGCAGCGCTGGCTGGTGCAAAAAAACGAAGTGCTGGCTTTTGTGCAGGCCAAACCATCGGATGGCGGTGCGGGGGCGTTGGTGGTGTTGCTGGGGCCAAGCAACGTTTAAAGTTTGGCAGCGCAGCCGCGCCCGAGGCCTGCGCTGTTTAGGCCATGCCTTTGTTACGCATCCAATCCGCCGTCTGAAAAAAGCTGTTCTTCAAGCGCGTTCGCAAACCTTCAGGCACACCGGTTTCGCCCATCGCTTGGTCCATGCACGCCACCCATTGGTCGCGTTCTTTGATGCCAATCGAAAACGGCATGTGGCGCATGCGCAAGCGCGGGTGGCCGTGTTTTTCAACGTAGTAGTCGGGTCCGCCCAACCAGCCACACAAGAACATGAACAAGCGCTCGCGGGCATTGGCCAACTCGGGGCCGTGAGCAGCACGCAGCTCGGTATAGCTGGGCTCTAAGTCCATCAGGTCATAAAAGCGATCCACCAAGGCGCGCACGCGCGGCTCGCCGCCTATCCATTCAAACGGGGTGTCAAACGGTGATTTTTCTTCGATTTGCATAGTGAGATTGTCAGCGCTGGGGCTCAAGGCAAGGTCAAATGTTTGGCGGCCTCACGCATGGTGAGGCCAGACAGGTTGGCGCGGTGTTGCACCAAAAATTCGGTCACCGCATGCGGGTTCCAGCGCGCGTAGTCGCGCAGTGCCCAGCCAATGGCTTTGCGGATGAAGAACTCTTTCTCATCCGCCAGTTGTTGCGCAAAGCCAAACAAGCGCGTGGTGTCGGTGTCTAAGCGCCAGCCCAACTGATGCAGCATGGCCGAGCGGCGCACCCAATGGCTGGGGTGCTTCAGCCATGTCTCCATCGTGACGGCTGCGTTTGGTTTTTGCAGCACCGCTGCGCGCATCACCTCGGCGATGACGGCACTCAAGCCGTCCACGGTTTCCCACCATGCGTCGCGCAGCAGCAAGGCTTGCAACGCGGGCAGGTCATTCACGCTCAGCAGGCCACTGTGTTGGCGCAGCAAATCCACGGCGGTGTAGCGGTATTCACGCTCGGGCTTTTGCCACAGTAATTCGGCGGCGGCCAACAAATCAGCTGAGCTTTGCCACTTCACTTTGCCAATTTCTTTGACCGCTGCGCGGCGCACGGGCGCTGCCAATCCTAAGAACTCAAATTGGTTAAGCAAATAGGCTTTCATGCCTTGCGCCTTGGCTTCATCGGCCAAGGGCATCAAAGCGAGTTCAACGGCATGGACAAACTGCTTTGGCGTCATCTTGCTCTACAAGCTAGCGCGCGATTCAAGATGCTTGGCGCAAGGTCTGCACCACAGGGCGACGCAGCACATCGCGCAGGCCCCACCAGCCTGCAGCCAAAGCCAACAACGCGCCCACCACCGCGCCCAGCAAAGGCACCCACAGGCTGGCCGTCCATTCAAACTCAAACGCAAAGCGGGCCAAGCCCCAGCCCATGGCCATCGCGACGCCACTGGCCAAGAAGCCCGCCAACGCGCCCACGCCCGCCAGTTCGGCACGCTGCACCTTGGCGAGCAAGTGGTTAGACGCACCCAGCGCACGCAACACCGCGTATTCACGCGCACGCTCTTCGCGCGTGGCGGTGACCGCCGCAAACAAGACGACCAAGCCAGCGGCCAAGGTGAACAAGAACAAAAACTCCACCGCACTCACCACTTGGCCAAGCACGTTTTGCACTTGGTTCAAGGTCGCGCCCATGTCCACGCTGGTGACGTTGGGGAAGCGGCTGATGAGTTGGTTGTCGAATGTGGGAGAAGACTTCACCAACTTGCGGGTCGGGTTGGCAGAAGGCGTGGCGCTTGCTTCAGCCACTGCGTCTGCACCTGCCACACGCTGCGGCACACGGAAAGCAGCGATGTAGGTGGTGGGCACATCAAAGCCCGCGCCCGTGACGAGTCGGCTGACGGGGTACATCACAAAGAAGTTGGCGCGCATGGAGGTCCAGTCCACACGTCGCACCGAGGTGATGCGTGCTTCGTGCAACACGCCCGCCATGTCAAAGCGCAAGCGGTCGCCCAGCTTGAGTTTCAGGGTTTTGGCAATGCCGTCTTCGATGCTCAAACCATCCAGCTCCTCAGCTTGCCACGCACCCGCAACAACCGTGTTGTGTTCGGGTTGATCGGCGCTGAACGACACATTAAATTCGCGGTCCACCAAACGCTGGGCACGCTCTTCGGTGTAGCTGTCGGGGGTGACGGTGTTGCCATTGACCGCCACCAAGCGCGCACGAATCATGGGGTACCAATCGGGCTTGCGCACGCCTGCGTCGTGCAGGGTTTGCAAAAACGAGGCGGCTTGATCTGGTTGAATGTTGATGACAAAACGGTTGGGCGCATTCACCGGCGTGGCATTGCGCCAGCTGCTGATGAGGTCAGTGCGCAGCAGCACCAACAAGGCCAAGGCCAACAAGCCCACCGCCAGCGCGCTCACCTGCACCATGGCGTAGACAGGACGTGCGCTGATTTGTCGCGTGGCCAGCATGAGCCACGGCGGCGCACTGCCCTCCACCACGCTGCGGCGCAGCACTTGCACGGCCAACCAAGCCATTCCCGCAAACACCAACACCGCACCTGCAAAGCCACCCACCACCATGAGACCGAGTTTCAAATCACGGCTGACAGCGATCAACAGCACGGCAAAACCGGTGAGTCCCAAGGCCCACACGCTGAGCGTGGTGGCTTTGAGTTCACCCACATCACGACGCATCACACGCAGTGCGGGCACGCTGGCCAGCTGCAATACAGGCGGCAAACCAAACGCCAGCAACAAGGTGAGGCCCGTGCCCAAGCCATACACCACCGGCCACACGCTGGGCGCAGGCAAGGCGGTGTCCACCAAGCCTTTGAGCAAAGCCACAAACACCAAGTGCACGGCATAGCCCAAGGCCAAACCCAAGGTGCTGGCAAAGGTGCCCACCCACACAAATTCGGCGGTGTACGACAACGCAATGTGGCGCTGACTCAAGCCCAACACGCGCAGCATGGCGCAGTCGTCCAAATGGCGTGCGGCAAAGGCGCGGGCCGCGAGTGCCACGGCCACCGCGCTGAGCAACGCCGCAAGCAAAGCCACCAAGTTCAAGAACTTGCCCGCACGGTCCAAGGTTTGGCGCATCTCGGGGCGGCCTGCTTCGAGCGACTCCACACGCACACCGCGCACTTCTGGTTTTTTACTCTCGGCTTCGGCCCACGCTAAAAATTTTTTCGTGGCGTTGTCTGCGCCGACGACGGCGTAGCGCCAGGTCACGCGGCTGGCGGGTTGGATCAAAGCCGTGGCGTCTAAGTCAGCGCTGTTCATCAACACGCGCGGTGCAAAATTCATGAAGCCTGCGCCACGGTCTGGCTCGTTCACCAGCACGCGGCTGATGCGCAAGCGGCTATTGCCTAGCGATACGCTGTCACCCACATCGAGGCCCAAGGCTTCTAGGCCAGCAGGTTCGACCCACACGTCACCGCTGGCGGGAATTTTCGTGTTTTTTTCAACGGTTGTTGTGTGGATGCTGCGGCCATTGACGCTGGGGCTTTTGCTGTCGTCGCTGCTTGTGTTGTCATGGCTCAGCACGAGTTGCGCTTGCGCCAAGCTGCTGGCAACTTTGAGTTCGCCGCGCAACGGATAACCAGCTTCTGCCGCTTTGAGTGCGACCAAGCGGCTGTTACTCTCGCCACCGCTTTGTGGCTGACCACGCGCCATGGTCGGAAAGCTCAAGGTGGTCACACCCTGCAAGCCGTCCGTTTTAGCGCGTTGCACGATGTGCGCGGGTGTGGCTTGGTCGCTCACCACCACCACATCACCCCCTAAAAGTTGACGGGCATCGCGCTGCAAACCACCGTTCAAACGGTCGGCCAAAAAGCTGACCGAGCTGAGTGCTGCCACGCCCAGCGCCACGGCCACCACCAGCAAGCGCAGCTCGCCTGCGCGGGCATCGCGCCACAGCGTGCGCCATGCTTGCGTCCACCAAGTCACGCCTGTTTGTTTGAGCCCTGCCGGTGTAACCACCGCGCCAAGCGATTGCGCTGTGTCATGCGTAGACGCATCTTGCGTGCGCTCGCTCATGCTTGCTCCACCTTGCGTACGCCACCAACCGCCAGCGCGGGGTCCAACTGCAAACGTTCAAGTGCGGTGTAGCCCAAAAAGTGTTTGTTGGTGGCGCGACCAATGGTGCACAGCTGCAAGCGCGTGGCCACGTCGTAGCCCATTTGCGTGATGCCGCTGCGCGACACCACCACAGCCACGCCCATTTGCGCAGACTTCATCACCATCTCGCTGGTCAAGCGGCCCGTGGTGTAAAAAATTGAATCGGCATCGGCAACCACCCCGTTCATCCACATCCAGCCGGCGATGGTGTCTATCGCGTTGTGGCGTCCCACGTCTTCCACAAAGATTTGCATCTGCTCGCCGCTGAACAAAGCGCAACCATGCACCGAGCCCGCCGATTTGTAAGTGGTTTCTTGCACGCGAATGGCATTGAGCAAGCCATACAAACGCGCTTGGCTGATGCGCGCATCGGGGAGCACCAAGGTGTCGATCTCACCCATCAAGTCGCCAAACACACTGCCCTGCCCGCAACCGGTGGTGACCACGCGCTTTTCAGTGCGCGCGGCAATGTCGGCAATGCCTTGGTGGGTTTTCACCGCCGCCACGCCTGCACCGTCTTCGCCTGCGTCCCAATCGACGGTGATGGACTCGACCTCGCTCACATGGCCCACCAAGCGTTGGTTGCGCAAATAGCCCAGCACCAACAACTCGGGGTGTGCGCCAAGGGTCATGAGGGTGACGATTTCGCGCTTGTCCACATAGACGGTCAACGCGCGCTCCGCTGGGATGGACGTGAACTCGCGCACGCCGTGCTCATTGACGACCTCAATTTGGCGCGTCAATTCGGCTTGGGCTTGGGTGAGACGGGGCAGAGATGGCACAGAAGATAAAACGAGGGGCATAGAACGACAGGCTACAACAAAAAGGGCCGACACCTTGGCAGGCGCGGCCCAATGCACAGCGAGGCTGTGTGGATTACGATTTTTTAGCCGGTGCCGCAGGCGTTGCGGTTTTGGCTGGGGCTGCTGTCGTGGCAGCCGCCGCAGGGGCAGTGGCCCCAGCCGCTGGTGCTGCCGCAGCAGGCGCAGCTTCTGGCGGTGTGTAGACAAACTTGCCGGGGTCCACACAAGGTGCCGTAGTGGCAGGTTTACCTGCTTGGGCTTTGTTGGTTTTTTGCACATGTGCGGCCACTTTGTCTTGTGACTTGCACAGCAAATAGGCGTCTGTTTTACCCGCGTGCGCTGTCTTGGCAGCCGCCTCAGCCGCTTTGGCCTTGGCTTCGTCGCTAGGCGCAGGCAATTTGGCAAACGCGGTGGCGCTGGCCACTGCCAACATAAAAACTAAGAGTGTTTTGGTCATATCAGTTCCTGTATCGAGGCGGTGTTCAAGCGCGAACCGCAGGGCCCGTCACGGGCTCAGAGCGGTGTGCGGGAATCTTGCCAGCTTGGATGTCATCGTGCCAGAGTTCATGGTGTTCTTTGGCCCACGTCTCGTCGACGTAGCCTGTACGCATGGCTTTGTAAGCGCCTTCCATGCCGATGGTGCCCATGTAAATGTGGCCCATGAACATAGCGATCATCAACAGCGTAGCCACGGCATGCACCATGTGCGCCATTTGCATGGTGCTGCGTTCGTAAATCAAGCCGGGGACGATCTTGTCGAGCACAAAGCCAGACGCCACCACCACCAAGCCCAAGCCAAACACGCCGCCCCAGAACACGACTTTCTCACCGGCGTTGAAGCGGTGCGAAGGCACTTCTTTGCCACCGAACATGCCACCGGCCTTGATGAGCCACACAAAGTCTTCTTTGCTGGGCCAGTTGTCTTTGAGGAAGGTGAAAAACACCACAGTCAACGACACGGCAAACAACGGACCGGCAAAGTTGTGCGCGTTCTTCAGCAAGTACGTGATCCAGCCAAACAACGTGTCGCCAATGATGGGTTGCATGAAAAACTTGCCAAACGCCATGGTGATGCCTGACAGCGTCAGGACCACAAACGCAATCGCATTGGTCCAGTGGGCCGAACGCTCAAACGGTGTGAAGCGCTCAATCTCTTTGCCCGTAGGCGCGCCGTGCAAACGCATCATGCCTTTGCGCCAGTAGAAAACGGCAATGGCCCCTAACACGATCACCAACAGTGAACCGCCGTAAGGAATGATCCAGTTGTTGCGGACTTGGCGCCATGCCTCACCCGCGTTGGTCACGCGTGAGCCAGGGTACTGCACAAAGGGTTGAATCAGCACGCCAGCTTCGGGGGCTTGTGACTTGGGCAAGCTGCTATAGCCTTCCACACCTGCGCCTACCGCGCGCCACATGGGCGCGTTGTTGCCGGGCTGAACTTTGGCACGTTCGCCATTGCTTTGCTCGGCATAGCCGGGCGCATCGCTGGCATCAGGCTTGACGTCTTGGATGTTGACGCTCTGGATGGCCGGAGCCGCCGCAGGCGCTTTGTCTTGCGCGACAGCCGACAGTGCGAACACCGTCAAAGCTGCACACAACACCGATTGAAAAGAGCGGTACATGGTGTGCCCCTTGATTTACGGTGCGCGACTGTGGTCGTTTTGGCCGTATTGGCCGCGAGCGCGCAGCTGTTGCTCCCAGCTGGTTTTGTCACCGGCTGTCCAGCCTGGCTCTACAAAGTGATTTTGAGCACCGCTGTAGGCTGTGGCGTCGTTTTTGGTGCCCAGCGTTTGCGCTTTCTCGCCGCAAGCGGTGAGCGCGGCCGCGCTCAAGATGATGAGTGACATGCGTTTCATCATTTTTTCACTCCTTCAACTTTGGCGGGTGCTTGGCCGGCCTGCTTAGAGCCGTAAGCCGTGCCCCAGCCCCACACTTCTGCACCCTTGTTGCGCTTGACCACGCGGTTGCGGAAGATGTCGGCCACCATGTCGCCGTCACCGGCGAGCAAGGCTTTGGTCGAGCACATTTCGGCGCAAGCAGGCAACTTGCCTTCGGCCAAACGGTTACGACCGTATTTCTCAAACTCGGCTTCGCTACCGTTGGCTTCTGGACCACCGGCGCAGAAGGTGCACTTGTCCATCTTGCCGCGCACACCGAAGGTGCCTTGGCTTGGGAACTGAGGTGCGCCGAACGGGCAAGCATAAGAGCAGTAGCCACAGCCAATGCAAATGTCTTTGTCGTGCAAGACCACGCCTTCGTCGGTCTTGTAGAAGCAGTTCACAGGGCAAACGGCCATACAAGGTGCGTCGGAACAATGCATACACGCGACAGAGATCGATTTCTCGCCGGGGACGCCGTCGTTCAAAGTCACCACACGGCGGCGGTTCACGCCCCATGGCACTTCGTGTTCATTTTTACAAGCGGTGACGCAACCGTTGCACTCGATGCAACGCTCAGCGTCACAGATAAATTTCATGCGTGCCATTTAATTCTCCTTAGGCGCGTTCGATGTTGCAAACGGTGGTTTTGGTTTCTTGCATCATGGTGACGCTGTCGTAACCATAAGTCGTGGCCGTGTTCACGGCCTCACCGCGCACGATGGGCGCTGCACCCTTGGGGTAGAACTCCAGCATGTCCTTGCCTTGCCAGCGGCCCGAGAAGTGGAACGGCATCCAAACGGTGCCAGTGTCCACGCGCTCGGTCACCAAAGCTTGCACATTCAAACGTGCACCAGTGGGGCTGTTGAGCCACACACGTTCGCCGTTACGAATGCCACGGTCAGCCGCAGTCTTGGGGTTGATCTCAACAAATGCTTCTTGTTGCAGCTCGGCCAGCCAAGGGTTGGAACGGGTCTCTTCGCCGCCACCTTCGTACTCGACCAGACGGCCCGAGGTGAGGATGAGCGGGAACTTCTCATGCACCTTGTCGGCGATGTTTTTGTCTTGCACGGTTTTGTACAAGGTGGGCAGACGCCAAAACGCTTTTTTGTCAGCGTGCGTGGGGTACTTTTCCATCAAGTCAGGACGCGTGCCATACAAAGGCTCGCGGTGTTGTGGGATGGGGTCTGGGAAGTTCCACACCACGGCACGCGCTTTGGCGTTGCCGAAGGGATGGCAACCGTGGTTCTGCATGAACACACGCATCATGCCGCCCGAGTTGTCGGTCTTCCAGTTCTTGCCTTCGGCCAATGCTTTTTCGGCATCGGTGAGTTCGTCCCACCAACCGAGTTTCTTGAGCAAGACGTGGTCGAGTTCAGGGTAGCCCGTGGTGATGTCCGCGCCTTTGGAGTGCGAGCCATCTTCCGCCAACAGGTTTTGACCATCTTTCTCAACGCCGAAGTTGGCGCGGAAGTTACCGCCGCCGTCCATGACGTGCTTGGAGGTGTCGTACAGGTTGGAGGTGCCTGGGTGCTTGAGTTCGGGCGTGCCGTAACAAGGCCAAGGCAAGCCGAAGTAATCGCCACCAAAGTCGTAACCGGTTTCTTTGTCTTTGCCGCCTTTGGACTTGAGGGTCTTCACGTCGAACAAATGCATGTTCTTCATGTGCGCCTTCAAGCGCTCTGGGCTTTGGCCGGTGTAGCCAATGGTCCAAACCGACTTGTTGATTTCGCGCAAGATGTCTTCGGGCATGGGTTCGTCCATGCCTTTGACTTTTTGCAGCTTGTAGTTCTTGACCAACTCTGGACCAAAACCGAGCTTTTGGGCGAACTGATACATGATCATGTGATCGGTGCGACTCTCCCACAAAGGTTCGATGACCTTGTCACGCCATTGCAACGAACGGTTTGAAGCCGTGCAAGAACCGCTGGTTTCAAACTGCGTGGCAGCCGGCAACAGATAGACCGCGCGGTTGGGGTTGAGGTCTTCGGCTTTGCCGGGCATGGCAGCCATCGCTGCCGTGGCCGATGGGTAGGGGTCAACGACCACCAACAAGTCCAGCTTGTCCATGGCACGCTTCATCTCCAAACCACGGGTTTGTGAGTTGGGGGCATGGCCCCAATAGAACACGGCCTTGAGGTTGCTGTCTTGGTCGATGAGCTCGTTCTTTTCCATCACGCCGTCGATCCAACGCGACACAGTGATACCGGGCTTGGTCATCATCGCGGGCGATGCAAAACGACCTTTGAGCCAATCGAATTCCACGCCCCATGCTTTGGCGAAATGCTTCCATGAACCTTCGACGATGCCGTAATAGCCGGGCAACGAGTCGGGGTTAGGACCCACGTCGGTCGCGCCTTGCACGTTGTCGTGGCCACGGAAGATGTTGGTGCCGCCACCGGACTTGCCGATGTTGCCCAAAGCCAATTGCAAGATGCACGAGGCACGCACGATGGCGTTACCGATGGTGTGCTGGGTTTGACCCATACACCACACCACGGTACCGGGGTTGTTTTCGTGCAGCATGGTGGCCACTTTGGTCACCTGCTCAGGCGACACGCCGCAGACTTCTTCGACCTTGTCGAGCGTCCACTTGGCCATGACTTCTTCTTTGACCTTGTCCATGCCGAACACGCGGTCGTTGATGTACTTCTTGTCTTCCCAGCCGTTCTTAAAAATGACGTGCAACAAGCCAAACAAGAAAGCAATGTCAGAGCCCGAGCGAATGCGCACGTACTCGTCGGCCTTCGCTGCCGTGCGTGTGAAACGTGGGTCCACCACGATCATCTTGCAGCCGTTTTCTTTGGCATGCAGCATGTGCATCATGGACACAGGGTGGGCTTCTGCCGCGTTGGAACCGATGTACATCGCGACCTTGCTGTTTTGCATGTCGTTGTACGAGTTGGTCATCGCGCCGTAACCCCACGTGTTGGCCACACCGGCCACGGTGGTGGAGTGGCAAATACGAGCTTGGTGATCGCAGTTGTTGCTACCGAAGTAGCTCACGAACTTGCGCAGCAAATAGGCTTGTTCGTTGTTGTGCTTGGACGAACCAATCCAGTACACGCTGTCGGGGCCAGAGGTCTTGCGCAGCTCCAACAGCTTGGCGCTGATTTCGTCCAAGGCCGTGTCCCAGCTGATGCGCTCGTACTTACCGTTGACCAATTTCATGGGATAACGCAGGCGGAACTCGCCGTGGCCGTGCTCGCGCAAGGCCGCACCTTTGGCGCAGTGGGCGCCGAGGTTGATGGGCGAATCAAACACCGCTTCTTGGCGTACCCAGACGCCGTTTTCAACCACGGCATCGACCGCACAACCCACCGAGCAGTGGGTACACACCGTGCGTTTGACTTCAATTTTGTTGGGGGTATCGCCAGACATCGTGCCTGAGGCTTGCGCTTTTTTGACCAAGCTCAGCTGCGTAGCAGCCAAACCCACGCCAATGCCCAAACCGGAGCGACGCAGAAAACCGCGGCGGTCCAAAGTCGGCAATGCTTGCGACAAACCGCGCTGCAGGCGGTTGACCAAAGTCGAACCACCAGCCGATGGGCTGGCAGCACTGGAAGATTTACGGGTTAACAACATAGGTGCTCCAAATCAGACGCGGGCGGTCTGGTAATAGCGTTTGACGTGCTCGCTCAAGCTGTAACCGCCACCGTTTTCAGGCGCGGGAGGCAGTGCTTTGACGGCTGCTTCGGGTGCGTTCACACCAGGCAATGCGGTGACTGCGGCGACGGCAGCACCTGCGGCTGCGGCGCCCATGAAGAAGCCACGGCGCGATGGCGCAGCTTGGTCTTTGGCGTGTTCTTTTTGCATGTCTTGCTCCTCTTGGGTTTGTGCGTATGCACAACTTTGCATACTGTATCGAATAAAGGCGTTTGTCTAGTACGTAGTTACGCCAAAGCACTAGAAAACACTCGGAAAAAGTATGGGGTCCTTGGCGAAACGCCGCTTTGCAACCCTCCAAACGTCTCACTCTTTTCAAAAGAAGAAGTGAAACGCGCCCATGCACTCAACTCAGCATGTCAAAGCCTTGTGACTCAACGCTCACAAACGCGCGCGTCAACTCGGCCAAGGCACCGTAAAAGCGGGCGCGTGGGTTGGCTTGCAACGCATCACAAAACGCGGGCAACCAGGTTTGCACATGGTTGCCAAAAAACTTTGCTTGCTGCGTGAGGTTGGACACCGCCACATCGTCACCCGCTACCAAAAAGCGCATGACTTCAAAAACATACGACACGTGGTCTTCGGTTTCGGACATGGTGCTGGCGTCACGCGTGAGCCCCAACGCGGCCAAATCGGTGCGCAACTGGGCCAACGGCTTCTCGTTCAAGAAACCCGTCAAAAAGTGCGATGCGTACACGTAGACCTCGGGCTTGCCCACACCGCCAAACAAGGCGTCGTGTTCGCGCTGAATGCTCAGATCGTCCATGTCGCGGGTGACGCCGACCAACTGGCGCCAAGGCTCCTCCAAAAAGCCACCGGCAGTGGGCGCCTCGGTGGGCGCCACGCGCAACTGGGCCAGCATGTCAGGGCGTGCAGGGGCGTAAAACAGCTCGGCAATCAAGCCATACAACTCGGCGCGCGCGGTTTCTTCGTCAAGGGCAGAGGTCAGGTGAGGTGCGGTCATACAAATAATTTAGAGGATTTTTTGCTCGTCGCCAGACGAATAAATATCGATCACGCGGCAGTCGCCGCACATTTTGAGGCGTTCCAGCGCCGCGCCTTGGAACATGGCGTGGCCAGCGAGTTTGCCGATCATGGCCTCGACGCCTTTGAGCGTGCCAAAGGGTTTGCGGCAGCGGATGCAGCCATAGGGCTGGGTTTCGTTGAGCACGCGCACTTCTTTGCGCTCGGGTGTCAGCAGCAAACGCGGCACCAAGTTCAGCGCTTTTTCAGGACAGGTGCTGACGCACAAGCCGCACTGCACGCAGTTTTTCTCGAAGAAGCGCAATTGCGGCGCTTGCTGGTTGTCTTGCAAAGCGTTGGCGGGGCAGGCGCTGACGCAGCTCATGCACAAGGTGCAGCTGTCTTTGTTGACCTCCACCGTGCCCAGCAAAGCACCGTCGGCGGGCAAGGCCAGCGCTTCGGGGGCGGTGTTGGCCTTCAAGGCAGGGGCATGCTCCAGCAAGTGGTCGATCACAAAATTCAAGGTGCTGCGTTTTTCAGCCGTGACCGCAAAGGTGGCCAAAGGCACAGCCGCGTTCAAGCGTGACTTGCCCGTGGTCAGACGTTGCAACTCCGCATCCAACTCCAAGGCTTGCGTGGCGCGCACCAGTTGCACCGGCGCTTGGGCCGGTTTGGCAAAGCCCAAGCCTTCTAGCAACGCCTGCGCTTGGTCCATCTGCGCTTGCAAACCATCCAGGTATTGCGGGGCCTCCTCAGTGGTGACGAGCACCAGAAGTTGAGCCGCACCATAGGCCAAGGCCGACAACCACACATCCAACCCCAAGCTGGCCGTGTGCCACACCGACACGGGGATGACGTGCGCGGGCACGCCCTGCGCCAGCTTGAGCTGCGCCGCACGGCCCAACTCTTGCACCACCGCTTGGCCCGCCTCTTGGCTGTGCAACAAGATGACGGCGTCTTTGCCGCCTGCTTTTTGGTAGGTGCTGAGCAACGTTTTGAGCTTTTGCCCCTGCTCGCTGGCACGCGGGTAACCGTAGGTCAACGCCCCTGTCGGGCAGACGGTGGTGCATGCGCCGCAGCCCACGCACAGGTTGGGGTTGACCTTGATTTGCTGACGCGACTTGTCGGAGCTAACCGCTTCAGCAGAGCAAATGTCCACGCAGGCGTTGCAGCCCACTTGTTCGTTGCGGCTGTGCGCGCACAGTTTTTGTTTGTAGGCAAAAAATTTGGGCTTTTCAAACTCACCCACCAACTCGCGCAAGCGCATGAGGTTGGCCACGCTGGCTTCACGGAAGTAGCCTTGCGGCAAGGCATGGCGGTTGAACGCGCTGTGCGCGCGCAGGTCGAGCACCAAGTCGAACTCCGCCGTTTCTTCTTGTGCCACGCGCTGAAAATCAATCGCACCGATGGCGCCGCAAGCGGTCACGCAATCGCGGTGCGAGGTGCATTTGTTCAGGTCAATTTGGTAGTCCAGGCCAATCGCTTGCTCAGGGCAAGCGGCCACGCAAGCGTTGCAGCGGGTACACAGATCCAAATCAATCGGGTTGGTGCGTTGCCATGTCAGGGTGAAGGCGCCCAACCACCCATCCACGCGCAACACTTTGCCGCCCAACACGGGGTAGCGGCGGTCTTGGGAGCCGCCCGCGTCGCCCGCGCCTTGGGTGAAGATCGTCACGTTCAAGGTGTCGGCCAACAATGCCGCGGCTTTTTCGGCTTGGTCCAGGTCACCCAAAATCAGCAAGCGCCCTGCACTTTTGAAGGTGACGGTGGTGACGGGTTCGGGCTCGGGCAAATGCGCAGCGGCCAAGAGCGCGGCCATTTTGGGCGCTGCGTTTTTGGCGTCGCTGCTCCAACCACCGGTCTCGCGGATGTTGACGAATTTGATGACCGAGGTTTTGGCTTGCGCCTCCACGGCCAAGTCGCCAAACAAGCGTTGTTCTTGGGTGCAGGCCACCACGACATCGTCGGTGCCTTGCACGGCTTTGACAAACGCCCCCGCTTCACGACGGCACAAGGCCGTGTGCAGCGTGAGGTTTTCAGAGAGGCTTTGGCTCAGTGCCTTCGGGTCTAGGGGCTGCGTCTGGTTGCAGTCGCAAATCAGCGTGGTCATGCGTGGGGCTATCTGTGAGTGAAGGGGTGTCGACAAGCTCGGGCTCGTCGTCGAACAAGTTCAAGAACTTGGCGCTGGTCATTTGACGCAGCATGGCGGCAGGCAAGGGGTCGGGAATGCCGTAGTCGTCAATGTAAATGTCCATGCGGTCCATCACATTGAAGTGCGGATCGCTGAACAGTTTCTTCATGGCCGCGTTTTTGACCTCGGGGGCCACGTCGCGGGACATGAAGTTGGCGTAGCTGGACTCTGGCGTGAGTTGGTCCACATCCGCCAAAGTGGGCGCTTCGGGTTTAGGCGCTGGCTGCCCAGCCTGAGCCGCGGCTGGGGCAGCATCGGCAAGGGCTGATTGCGGGCTGGGTTGTGGCACAGCACGGGTCGAGATGGGGGTCGGCGCTGGCGGTTCATCCAACACACGGCCTTCGCGCACCTCCGCTTTTCGGCGCGACCAGCGGCTTAAAAAGCCAGCGGGCGTTTCGTCATTGGCCATGGCCAGCGCCTCCGGAGTTACCACCACCCATGCCACCACCGCGAGTTTTTTCGGTGCTCACAGACGCGGGGTTGCCAAAGCGGTCTTGCAAGGCTCTGAAGCTGTCGGGGCGTTTGCGACGCTTGGCCTCGACCACCCAATGCTCGTCCATGAATTCATTCATCCACGCCACCACCTCGGGCGGGGCGGGCACCTGGTCCACGTTTTCTTGGGCGTCCAACCAGCGGCCTGCATCGTGGTAACTCAGGCTGACCATGGTGGGCACGGCCATCACCTCGTCGCTGATGGCGGGCTCTTCTTCCATGCGCCACAGCACAAACCAACACGGCGCAGGCGTGGTGCTGTTGAGGTAATAGCCCTCGGCATCGTCTTTGAACAGTTCAACGGTGAAGCCGGGGTGCAGCCACAACTGCTCGTCCTCGGTCTGACGCAGGCAACGCGGTGCGGTGCCAAAGTGCGCCTCGTGCGGCGTGAGGTCGTGACCCACCACATCGTGCAGGACCCAGCGCCAAGTTTGCCAACGGCTCATGGCGCCAGGCACGCGCTCGCGGCGCATGACAACAGCAACTTGCAAACTGGGACGGTGATTCATAGGGGGCACATGGTACTTGGCCCCGCCGTCCTGCTGTTTGACTGGGGTTAATACGTCTCTAAATGCAAGCGCCCTTCGCGCTTCAAGGCGGGCGCCACGTTGTCCCAGCCGAGGCCTGCGTCGTTGGCGATGTCGCGCAAGGCCATGACCACGCCTTCTTCCATGCTCTTCAAACCGCACACATAGAAATACGTGTTGGGGTCTTTGAGCAAGGCCGCCACATCGGCGCTGCGTTCGCGCATGAGGTCTTGCACGTAGCGCTTGGGCTGGCCAGGCGTGCGTGAGAACGCAAACTGAATATCAATGAAATCTTTGGGCAGCTTTTGCAGCGGGCCAAAGTAAGGCAGCTCTTCTTGGGTGCGAGCGCCAAAGAACAGCATGAGCTTGCCGCCTTCAAACTTGCCACTGGCGCGCAAGCGGCGACGCCACTCGGTCATGGCGCGCATGGGCGCACTGCCGGTGCCCGTGCAAATCATGACGATGTTCGATTTGGGGTGATTGGGCATCAAGAAACTGGCGCCGAAGGGGCCAATCACCTGCACCGTGTCACCGGTTTTCATGTCGCACAAGAAGTTAGACGCCACGCCTTGCACGGCTTTGCCTTGGTGGTCTTCGACCACACGTTTCACCGTCAACGACAGGTTGTTGTAACCGGGGCGCTCACCGTTGCGCGGGCTGGCAATCGAGTATTGGCGTGCGTGATGTGGCTTGCCTTGCGCATCCAAGCCGGGCGGGATGATGCCAATCGATTGGCCCTCCAACACGGGGAACGGCAAGCTGCCAAAGTCGAGCACGATGTGGTGCGTTTCGTTGACCGTGCCTGCCTCGTTGACCTGCACATTGCCCACCACGCTGGCTGTCACTGGCGCTTTGGGACCGTGCAAATTGGTGTACGGATGCGCGGCAGACCAAGGCGGCGTGCTGGCACCAAACGCGCCTGAGTTGAACGCCTCACCCTCACCGGGTGAGGCACTCACAGACGCTGCTGAAGGCGCGCTCGCTTGCGGTTCGGCAGACGCATCGCCCGACACACCCGCCGCTTGCAACTCGGCTTCGGTCAAGGCTGCGGGCAACTCGTCCCACGTCAATTGCTCTTCAATGCTGTACGCCGCCGCTTTGGGCATGCTGCGCCAGTTGTCGATGGAGCCCGTGGGGCACGGTGGCACGCAAGCCATGCACAAATTGCATTTGTCGGCGATGACCACGTAATTGCGCGAATCGTGCGTGATCGCCCCCACCGGACATGTGGCTTCACAGGTGTTGCATCGGATGCAGATCTCAGGATCGATCAGATGCTGCTGAATGAGTTCGGGGGTGGCGTTCATGGCACAAATTTAACTCAGTTGAAACGGACGTAATCGAAGTCCACGGGCTGACGGTTGATGCCCATGACGGGTGGCGCGATCCAGTTGGCGAACTTGCCTGGCTCGACGACACGGCCCATCAGGCTGGCGACAAAAGCGCGGTCTTCGTTGGAAGGCAACCACTCGCCGACCTTGGACATCCACTCTTCGTCACTCACCACACGGCCATCGGGCGTGATCTTGGCACCGGACAAAGAGCCGATGTTGCGGTGGAACGCTTTGTGGGGCGCGGTCAATGTGAAAGGAATGCCCGCCTTGGCGATCACGCGGTTCCAACGGTCGATGCCGCCTTTGGAGTCGGTGATGTAGTCGTCGCGCAGCACTTCGTTCAAAGCGTTGAGCATGGGCACTTCTTTCTCGACCAAGGAACCGTTTTCCACGGACAAGATCTTGTAGCTGTTGCCCTTCAAGACGTGGTCATCACCGCGTTTGCCTTCTTCGTAACGACCTTTCAAACCGGAGCTATAGAAGGTGGCGGCGTTCGACGACTGGTCGGCACCGAACAAGTCGATGGTCACCGAGAAGTGGAAGTTGATGTAACGCTGGATGGTCGGCAAATCGATCACACCGGCAGCACGCAGCTTGCCCACATCGTCAGTCTTGAGTTCGTTCATCACATCGACGGTGCGCTGGATGGTGCGGCTCACGCCGGACTCGCCCACGAACATGTGGTGCGCTTCTTCGGTCAGCATGAACTTGGTGGTGCGGGCCAATGGGTCAAATGCAGATTCGGCCAAAGCGCACAACTGGAACTTGCCGTCACGGTCGGTGAAGTAAGTGAACATGAAGAAGCTCAACCAGTCGGGTGTCTTCTCGTTGAAGGCCTGCAAGATGCGGGGATTGTCTTCGTTGCCGCTGTTACGCTGCAGCAAGGCATCGGCTTCTTCACGGCCGTCTTTGCCGAAGTATTTGTGCAGCAGGTACACCATGGCCCACAGGTGGCGGCCTTCTTCGACGTTGATCTGGAACAGGTTGCGCAGGTCGTACATGCTGGGCGCGGTCAGGCCCAGGTGGCGCTGCTGCTCCACAGACGCTGGCTCGGTGTCGCCTTGTGTGACGATGATGCGGCGCAGGTTGGCGCGGTGTTCGCCAGGCACGTCTTGCCAGGCTTTTTCGCCGATGTTGTCGCCAAAATGGATCTTGCGGTCTTGCTCACCGGGGTTCAGGAACACGCCCCAACGGTAGTCACGCATCTTGACGTGGCCAAACTGGGCCCAGCCTTGCGGGTCCACGCTCACGGCCGTGCGCAGGTACACGTCCATATCGGTGGAACCTTCAGGGCCCATATCGTCCCACCAGTTGATGAAGTTGGGCTGCCACTGCTCCAAGGCGCGCTGCAGGGTGCGGTCTTCGCTCAGGTTGACGTTGTTGGGGATTTTTTCGCTGTAGTTGATACCGGACATGAGGGTCTCCAGAAATTAAGAAGCAACGGTGGGGTCAAATTTCGGTTGCAGCGTGGACCACCGGGCACCGCACTGCACAACGCAAAAACATCAAACGCGGTTCATGTCGAACTGAACTTTTTCGCCTTTGCCGTACACCTTCAAGGCACCTTTTTCGCCCACGGCGTTGGGGCGCTGGAAGATCCAGTTTTGCCACGCCGAGAGGCGGCCAAAAATGCGGGTTTCCATCGACTCTTTTTGGCAGAAGCGCAAGTTGGCTTCCAAACCCGTCAAGCTGTCAGGCGACATGGCGGCGCGCTCTTCGACGGCGAGGCGAATTTCGTCGGCCCAATCGATGTCGTCTGGCGCGGCGGTGACCAGCCCCAAGGCCAGCGCTTGGTCGGCGTCCAGATGTTGGCCCACGACAGCACGCACGTTTTCAAGTGGCGTAACTTCTTCGTAGAAGCGACGTTGCAAGCGCGACTGGTGGTTGACCATCGGGAAGTGGCCGAAGTTGAGTTCGCTCAAGGCCAACTTGGGCGCTTTTTCAGGCGCATCAGGCAAGGCCAACATGTAAGCGCGGTCGGCAGCAAAGGCCAACTCGGCCAAGGTGCCAGCGAAGCACGAGCCCTCGTCGATCAAAGCAAACAGCGAACGCGATGACACGTCAATGCGGGCCAAGGTGCGGCGCAGCATGCCCAGTGTTTCATTGACCAGCCAATGCGCTTGGTGCTGGGCCAGCACAGCGTCTGAGTCCAAGGCGAGTTGCACGTCGCCAGCAGTGCGCAAGAGCCACGTGCCGATTTCCGACTCGTTGGTGCGCATGTTCAGAATGGCATCGTCCAACTCACGGGCCATTTGCAGCGGGTACCAATTGACGCCAGCGGCTTCGATGCCTTCCACGGTGGTGGGCACGGCGGCTTTGGGCGCGTGGACGGTGAAGGTGGCTGTGCGCTTGGTGCGGTCGATGGCGACTTGCACGTAGTCATAGGTGAGCGCGTCAGCCGAGACGGTTTTGTTCAACGGTGTGAGCGTCACGCCTTTGCCAGCGGCAGCAGCGCCTGGGCGCTTGCTGCTGGCGGCATATTTTTGGGCGCGTGCTTGCACGGCTTCGGCAAATTTGGCGGGCTTGGCAATCTCGTCCACCAAGCGCCAGTCCACGGCTTTTTGGCCACGCACGCCTTCCACGCTGGTGCAGAAGATGTCGGCGTGGTCGTGGCGTACTTTGCGCTTGTCGGTCACGCGGGTCAAACCGCCGGTGCCTGGCAACACGCCCAGCAAAGGCACTTCGGGCAGCGACACGCTGGAAGAACGGTCGTCCACCAACACGATGTCGTCGCAGGCCAAGGCCAATTCGTAGCCACCGCCCGCGCAAGCGCCGTTCACAGCAGCCACAAACTTCAGGCCATCGTGGCGGCTGGAGTCTTCAATGCCATTGCGGGTTTCGTTGGTGAATTTACAGAAGTTCACTTTCCACGCGTGGGTGGAGAGGCCCAACATGAAGATGTTGGCGCCCGAGCAGAAGATGCGGTCTTTCAAGCTGGTCACCACCACGCTTTTGACTTCGGGGTGCTCAAAGCGGATGCGTTGCAGCGCGTCGTACAACTCAATGTCCACGCCCAAGTCGTAGGAGTTGAGCTTCAACTTGTAGCCAGGGCGAATGCCGCCGTCTTCGTTGATGTTGAGTTGCAAGGTGGCGATTTCGCCTTCGTACTTGACCGACCAGTGCTTGTACTGGCTGGGGTCAATCTGGTAGTCGACGGTGTTGGCTTGGCTCATGGGAATCTCCAAAGGTGGCTTGGCGCTGGTTCATGACATGCGATGATTTCATCGCCGTGATGTGCATCATATTGCATATTCTAAATTTTGCAACTGCATTTTTGTGCATGTTAGGGAATATGCCTAGGCCGAACAGATGGGGAAACTTAAAGCGGCAGCTTCAGCGCCTGACGCACTTGGGTGCGCAGCGCTAAAAAGCTGTCGTCCAACGGCTGGGCGCTGGTGTCAAAGGTGAGGTCAGCTTTGGCGTAGAAGGCCGAGCGGCCGTCCAAGATGCGCTTCAAATCTTCCAGCGCCTCTTTGCTGCCCGCCATGGGGCGCATGTCGCCTTGTGCGGCGACGCGGCCCAAATGGTCTTCGGGCGCGGCTTTGAGCCACACCGTGAAGCAATGCGACAGCGTTTCGTTGAACGTGGCCGAGTCCGACACCAAGCCGCCGGGGGTGGCGATAACCACTTCGGGGTAGATCTGAATCGCCTCTTCCAAGGCGCGGCGCTCGTAGCGGCGGTAAGCATTGGTGCCGTAGAGGTTGTGAATTTCGCTGATGCTGCAACCCGCAAACTTCTCGATCTCGCGGCTGAGTTCGATGAAGGGGAACCCCAAATCGTCTGCCAAACGCTGACCCAAAGTGGTTTTTCCTGCGCCGCGCAAGCCCACCAAGGCGATGCGGTTGCTGCGCGCTTGCTCGTCGCCGTGGGTGCCAAACATGTCGCCAATCTGCTGCCGCACGCGGCGCAGCTCGCCTTCGTTGCGCTTTTCGAGCAATTCGCGAATCAACAACCACTCGGGCGATGACGTCGTCACGTCGCCCAGCAGCTCAAAAATCGTGCACTGCAGCGCCTGCGCCACTTGCAACAAGATCAGGATGGACGCGTTGCCGGTGCCCGACTCCAAATTGGCCAAATGCCGCTCCGACACGCGTGCCGCCTGCGCCACCGCCTTGCGCGTGAGGCCGCGACGCGCGCGCAAGGTGCGCACGCGCTCGCCCAAGGTGGTGAGAAACGGATGGCGGGTGAGGTCGTCGTCAGCGTAAGACATGGCTGCACTTTAATGCAAATTCGAGTTGAACTGCAAAATAGTGCAGACAGCAAAAACCCGCAAACGCGGACGCGGTTGCGGGTTGGGCTGACACCGAAAAACCGGCGCTCAGGTGTCTTTGGAGATCTTGATGCTTGGGAATTTGCTGGAGAAGTCTTTGGCCTTGGCCGCGATCTTCACCGCCACTTGACGGGCCACGGCCTTGTAGATGCCTGCCACTTCGCCGTCAGGATCGGCGACCACGGTGGGTTTGCCGCTGTCGGCTTGCAGGCGAATTTGCATGTTCAGGGGCAAGGCACCCAAATAGTCCATGCCGTCTTTGGCAGCCAATTTCTTGCCACCGTCCGCGCCAAAAATGTGTTCGATGTGGCCGCAGTTGGTGCAAACGTGGACCGCCATGTTTTCGACCAAACCGAGGATGGGCACGCCCACCTTCTCGAACATCTTGATGCCTTTTTTGGCGTCCAACAACGCGATGTCTTGCGGCGTGGTGACGATGACCGCACCGGTCATGGGCACGCGCTGGCTGAGCGTGAGCTGAATGTCACCCGTGCCTGGGGGCATGTCGACGATCAAATAGTCCAGCGCTTTCCAGTTGGTTTGACGCAGCAGCTGCTCCAACGCTTGGGTGGCCATGGGGCCGCGCCAAATCATGGCTTCGTCTTGGTCCACCAAGAAACCGATGGACATGACTTGCACGCCGTAGTTTTCCAAAGGGTCCATGGTTTGGCCGTCGGTGCTTTCGGGGCGGCCTTCGATGCCCATCATCATGGGCTGGCTGGGGCCGTAAATGTCAGCGTCCAACAAACCCACGCTGGCACCTTCGGCGGCCAAGGCCAACGCCAAGTTGGCGGCGGTGGTGCTTTTGCCCACGCCGCCCTTGCCCGAAGCCACGGCGATGATGTTTTTGACTTGGGGCAGCAAAGCCACACCGCGCTGCGCGGCGTGCGCCACGATGTTCATGGTGATGTTGGCCGACACGTTCTCGACACCCGCCACGCCTTTGGCAGCGGCGATCAAGTCTTTGCGGAAACCTGCAATTTGACTCTTGGCGGGGTAGCCCAGCACCACATCAAACGACACATCGCCGCCTTGAATTTGCAGGTTTTTCAGGGCTTTGGTGGTGACAAAGTCTTTGCCCGTGTTGGGGTCGATGACGGTCTGCAGGGCGGCGGTCAGGGCTTGTTCGTTCAGGGCCATAAAACTTCTTTGTTCTTGAAATAGGAATTGCGGGCAAGTCTAGCGCGGCGCGTTTGACCGCATGCAACGCAGGTCATCCGTGCGACTGAGCGCCTATGAATGAGAGAAACCGACGAACGTGCGTCGCCAATCAAGCGTTTTTACGCGCCACCCAATACGCCGCGCCCTCGGGGCCATAGCGCTCGTCGTGGGGCACATCGCGGGCCAGCGCGAAGGTTGAGCCCGGCAACAGGTGCTGGGTTTGGCCATCCACGGTCAGCCACATCTCGCCTTGCGTCACCACGGCTTGCACGGCAAACGGGTGGGTGTGGGTGGCCAGCACGGTGTTGGGTGCCCATTCGCGGGCCAGGACTTCGTCAAAGCCGGCGGCCATGGCGGTTTGTTTGAATTCGTCAAAGCTAGGGAGGTTCATGGCCAAATTTTGCAGGAACTAAAATCCACCCCCTTGTTCAAAGGTCTTGTTCTAAATGTCACAGCGCCAGCTTTTCGTCACCACCGCCCTGCCCTACGCCAACGGCAATTTCCACATCGGCCACATCATGGAGTACATCCAAGCCGACATTTGGGTGCGTTTCCAGCGCATGCAGGGCCACAAGGTCGATTTCGTGGGCGCGGACGACACGCACGGCGCGCCCATCATGATTGCCGCCGAGAAGGCAGGTATCACCCCGCAGCAGTTTGTGGCCAACATCGCCGCAGGCCGCAAGCCGTATTTGGATGGCTTTCACATCCAGTTTGACAACTGGCACAGCACCGACGCGCCCGAGAACCACGAGCTGGCCCGCCAGATTTACCGTGACTTGCGCGACATCCCCGAATCACAAGGCGGTTCGCTGATTGAGCGCCGCACGATTGACCAGTTCTTCGACCCCGAGAAGAACATGTTTTTGCCCGACCGCTTCATCAAAGGCGAGTGCCCCAAGTGCCACGCCCACGACCAGTACGGCGACAACTGCGAGGTGTGCGGCGCGGTCTACGCCCCCACCGACCTGATCAACCCGTTCTCTGCTTTGTCGGGCGCCAAGCCTGAACTGAAAAGCTCCGAGCATTTCTTCTTCAAGTTGTCTGACCCACGCTGCGTGGCGTTCTTAGAAAAGTGGACCCAAGACGGCAAGTTGCAACCCGAAGTGGCCAACAAGGTCAAAGAGTGGTTCACGGTGCGCACCAACCCCGATGGCACGACCAGCGAAGGCTTGGGCGACTGGGACATCTCGCGCGATGCGCCTTACTTCGGCATCGAAATTCCAGATGCACCAGGCAAGTACTTTTATGTTTGGCTCGACGCGCCTGTGGGCTATTTGGCCTCGCTGAAAAACTTGCTCGACAAACGTGGCGAGAGTTACGACGCCTACATGGCCAACGACAAGCTGGAGCAATACCACTTCATCGGCAAAGACATCGTCACTTTCCACACGCTGTTCTGGCCCGCCATGCTGCACTTCAGCGGCCGTAAAACGCCCAACAACGTGTTTGTGCACGGCTTCCTCACCGTCAACAACGGCGAGAAGATGAGCAAGAGCCGTGGCACCGGCCTCGACCCGCTCAAGTACCTCAGCCTCGGCATGAACCCCGAGTGGCTGCGTTACTACTTGGCCACCAAGCTGAACAACAAAAACGAAGACGTGGACTTCAACGCCGAAGATTTCATGCTGCGCGTGAACAGCGATTTGATTGGCAAATTCGTCAACATCGCGTCGCGTGCGGCGGGCTTCTTAACCAAGCGTTTTGAAGGCAAGCTCACACAAAGTTTTGGCGAACAAGGCACCGCGCTGTTGAGCGACATTCACGCCGCCAAAGACAGCATTGCCCAAGCCTATGACGCCCGCGAATACGGCAAAGCCGCACGCGAAATCATGTTGCTGGCCGACAAGGTCAATTCGTATGTAGACCAACACAAGCCTTGGGACTTGGCCAAAGATGCCGCCAACAACGAAGCCCTGCACCAAGTGTGCTCGTTGCTCATCAACGCCTTTGCCGAGCTGAGCCGCTACTTGGCCCCTGTGCTGCCCGCGCTTGCGCAAGCGGTGGAAGCCTTCACTGGCACCAGCATGCAAAACTGGAACGCCACAGGCTACGTGGCGACCATTCAACCTTACCAACACCTCATGCAACGCGTCACCCCCGAACAACTCGAAGCCTTGTTTGAGCCACCCGTCGTCGTGGAAGAAAAAGTCACCCCAGGCGGCGAAGAAATCGCACCCACTATCAGCATCGACGACTTTGCGAAGGTCGATTTACGCATTGCCGAAATCGTCAACTGCGAAGCGGTGGAAGGCTCGACCAAGTTGCTGCGCCTCACGCTGGATGTGGGCGAAGGCAAAACGCGCAATGTGTTCTCAGGCGTGGCCAGCATGTACAAGCCCGAAGACCTCAAAGGCAAGCTCACGGTGATGGTGGCCAACTTGGCGCCACGCAAGATGAAGTTTGGCGTGAGTGAAGGCATGGTGCTCGCCGCCAGCCACGCGGACGACAAAACCGATGCGGGCATTTACGTGCTGCACCCATGGCCCGGCGCCAAGCCTGGCATGCGGATTCACTAAGTCGGCATGTTCCCACTCATCCACGGCTGGACCAGCATTGCGCGGTCAACCCAAGCCAACGTCAAGTTGGGGGCCGTGTTGAGTTTTGTGGCGGGCGCGGCCAATGCGGGTGGCTTCTTAGCCGTCGGACGCTACACCTCGCACATGACCGGTGTGGTGTCTTCGGTCGCCGACGACTTGGTGCTGGGGCATTTCGACTTGGTCGCCACGGGTCTGGGCAGTCTGATGGCCTTTGTGGCAGGGGCCATGTGCACCGCCGTGTTGGTGAATTGGGGACTGCGCCGCCATCTCGCCAGCGCGTACAGCTTGCCGTTGCTGCTGGAGTCTTTGGCGCTGCTGGTGTTTGGTTTGTTTGGTGCGGCGATCAGCAGTTTTGCCAGCGTGTTCTTGCCACTCACCGTCATGCTGCTGTGCTTCATGATGGGTTTGCAAAACGCGGTGATCACCAAAATCTCCCACGCCGAAATTCGCACCACGCACATCACCGGTTTGGTGACCGACTTTGGCATTGAGCTGGGCAAATTGTTCTACGTGAACCGCAGCACCACCTCGGCGCAAGGCGTGCCTCAGGTGCGAGCGAACCGTCAACGTTTGCGCCTTCAAGCGCTGTTGATTGTTTGTTTTTTTGGTGGCGGACTGGTGGGTGCTCTGGGCTTTAAGGGCTGGGGTTACATCACCACCTTGCCGCTGGCGTTGTTGCTGTGGACCGTGGCCTTGCGCCCCGTGCTGGACGACGTCAACGTGAAATGGCAACGATGAATTTGGCTTCTCTCTCTTTTTTCCGCCCCCGTTTGCTCGACGCCTTGCAGGGCTACAACCGTGCGCGCTTGGTGCAAGACGTGGGCGCAGGCATCACCGTGGGCGTGGTGGCGTTGCCGCTGGCCATGGCGTTTGCCATTGCCTCGGGCCTCAAGCCTGAAGCGGGTTTGTTCACCGCCATCATTGCGGGGTTTTTGATTTCGGCTCTGGGCGGCAGCCGCGTGCAAATTGGCGGGCCTGCGGGCGCGTTCATCGTCATCGTGTATGGCATTTTGGAGCGCTACGGCTTGGCCAATCTCATGATTGCCACCGTCATGTCGGGGATGATGCTGTTTGCCATGGGGCTGATGCGCTTGGGCAGCTTGATTCGCTTCATCCCCGTCGCCGTGGTGATCGGCTTCACCAACGGCATTGCGGTGCTGATCATGGTGTCGCAGGTGAAGGACTTTTTGGGGCTCAGCGTCAAGACCATGCCTGCTGATTTTTTTGGCATTTTGCACACGCTGGCCTCGCACTTGGACACCCTGAACCTGCAAGCCTTGTTGCTGGCCTGTGCCTGCTTGGGCTTGCTGGTGAGTTGGCAGTTTGTGCTGCCCAAACTGAGTCAGCAGCACGCGCACGCCAAAAAAATCAGTGTGGTGCCTGGCTCCGTCTTGGTGTTGGTGCTGGCCTCGCTGGCCAGCCAAGCGCTGAATTTGAACGTAGAAACCATCGCCTCGCGCTTTGGCAGCATTCCCAGCACCTTGCCTGCGTTTGAGTGGCCCACTTTCAGCTGGGAAACCGCCAAATTTCTGCTGATTCCGGCCACCACCCTGGCTTTGCTGGGCTCGATTGAGTCGCTGCTGTGCGCCCGCATTGCCGATCAAATGATGGCCGACGGCCCCTATGGCGACCGCCATGACGCCAACCAAGAGTTGATGGCGCAAGGCATTGCCAACATGGTGACCCCATTTTTTGGCGGCATGCCCGCCACCGGCACCATCGCCCGCACCGTGACCAATGTGAAAAACGGCGGCAACAGCCCCATCGCCGGTATGGTGCACGCCCTCACCTTGTTGATGGTGATGCTGGTGGCCGCGCCGCTGGCGGGCCATGTGCCGCTGGCAGCCTTGTCGGCCATTTTGATGTTCGTCGCGTGGAACATGGGCGAATGGCGCCAATTTGTGCACCTGCGCCAATACCGCATGCCTTACCGTGCCACGCTGCTGGCGGTGTTTTTGCTGACCGTGGTGGTCGATTTGACGGTGGCCGTCGAGGTGGGCCTGATTGCGGCTTGCCTGACCTTCATCTACCGCATCTCCAACCTCACCCGCGCCGAACCCGTGTCAGCACAAGACCAACCCGCTTTGGCGGGACGGGGTGATGCGGTGCAGGCCCACCGTTTCTACGGCGCCTTGTTTTTTGGCGCCGTCAAGTTGGTGGAAGCCATTGAAGAAAACCTGCCCACCCAAGCCGTGGTGCTGGACCTGAAAAACTTGATTTACATCGACTCTTCGGGCGTCGATGCGCTGCTGTCTTTGGCGCGTGCGTGTCACAAAAAACAACGGCGCTTGGTGCTGTGTGGCTTGGCCCACCAGCCGCTGGACATTGCCCAACGCAGCGGTTTGCTGGGCGAGGCCTCGCATGCCGAATGGGCGCCTGATTTGGCACAAGGCATTGCGCAGGCGCTGGCACAACCAAGCGCGCGAACATGAACGCATTTACCCACTCATGAGTGTGTCGTGTGCCGCCCAAAGATGAGCGCCGCCAAGCGCGTCAGGGCCCGTGCAGCCTCAGTCGTTAAAATCCTTCCCTTCTATTAGGAATACTCACCATGTCGATCTTTCAACGCGACCACTACACCTCCGAAGCCACGCAGTTCATCGAACAGCTCAAAGCCCAAAAGCCTGGCTTGGAACAAGCGCAACGCGATGGCCGCGCCCTGCTGTGGGACAAACAGGTGAACCGCGACGTGCAGCAAGACCTGCAAGCCGGTCGCGTGGCGCAAAAACCTTACGTTTACCAAACCAACGCATAAAGAGCGACGGTCTTGGCCTAAGCTCTTTCGATGAAGCGCATCCTGTGAACCCTGCTGACATCACCCTGCCCAACGCTGAGGCACAACCCGCCTCCGCCATGCCTGAGGTGATCGACAACGTGGCCGTGGCCCGCCTGTATGGCGAGCCTCTGTTCACCATGCCGCAGGATTTGTACATCCCGCCCGATGCGCTGGAAGTTTTCCTCGAAGCCTTCCAAGGCCCGCTGGATTTGCTGCTGTACCTCATCCGCAAGCAAAACTTCAACATCCTCGACATCCCGATGGCCGCGCTCACGCGCCAGTACCTGAGCTATGTGGACGAGATTCGCAGCCGCAACTTAGAGCTGGCCGCCGAATACCTGCTGATGGCGGCCATGCTGATCGAGATCAAATCGCGCATGTTGCTGCCGCCCAAAAAGGTGGCCGAGGGCCAAGAGCCCGAAGATCCGCGTGCCGAGCTGGTGCGCCGTTTGCTCGAATACGAGCAAATGAAACTGGCCGCCGCCAAGCTCAACGAAGTGCCGCAATATGGCCGCGATTTCTTGAAGGCGCAGGTGTTCATCGAGCAATCGTTGCAACCGCGTTTTCCTGACGTGCATGTGGTGGAGTTGCAGCAGGCGTGGGCCGACATTTTGAAGCGCGCCAAACTCATTCAGCACCACAAAATTTCGCGCGAAGAGCTGTCGGTGCGCGAGCACATGAGCATCGTGCTGCGCAAGCTGCAAGGCCAACGCTTTGTGGAATTTGAAAAACTCTTTGACCCCGCACAGGGCGTGCCCGTGTTGGTGGTCACCTTCATCGCACTGCTCGAACTGGGCAAAGAAACGCTGATCGAAATCACGCAGGCCGAGGCCTTTGCACCCATTTACGTGCGCTTGGCCTACACGCCGAGCTGACCCCTCATTCACCTTCAACGACTGGCATCTGGCCGCACCCTTTATGAGCAACTCCAGCAACGCCCCCCAAAGTCAAACTGCCTCACCCTACGGCACCTTGCCACCGGCCTCGCCCGTGTCGGCCCGCAAACCCATCAGCCTGCCGCGCTTGCACGAGTTGCGCGCGCGGGGCGAGAAAATCACCATGCTCACCGCCTACGACGCCACCTTTGCCGCCGTGGCCGATGCGGCGGGCGTGGAATGTCTGTTGGTGGGTGACTCGTTGGGCATGGTGTGCCAAGGCTTGTCGAGCACCGTGGGCGTCAGCTTAGAGACCATGCGCTACCACGTCGAAAGCGTGGCGCGTGGCGTGCAACGCGTGCAAGGCACCACCTGGATCATTGGCGACTTGCCCTTTGGCAGCTACCACGAGTCCAAAGAGCAAGCCCTGCGCAGCGCCAGCGTGTTGATGCAAGCGGGTGCCCACATGGTCAAACTCGAAGGCGGTGGCTGGACCACCGAGACCGTGCGCTTCTTGGTCGAGCGCGGCATTCCCGTGTGCGCGCATTTGGGCCTGACACCGCAAACCGTGCACGCCTTGGGCGGCTACCGCGTGCAAGGCCGTGGCGACTCGGCCACCCAACTGCGCCAACACGCCTTGGATCTGCAAGATGCCGGTGCCGCCATGGTGGTGCTGGAGATGGTGCCCGAAGCCCTGTCGACCGCCCTCACCCAAGAACTGCCGCGCTGCCACACCATTGGCATTGGCGCGGGCAACGGCACTGCTGGCCAAGTGCTGGTGATGCACGACATGCTGGGCATCAACCTCGGTAAAAACCCAAAATTTGTACGCAACTTCATGACCGGCAGCCCCAGTGTGCAAGCCGCCATGGCTGCCTACGTCGCCGCCGTGAAAGACGGCAGCTTTCCTGTCAACGCTGAACACGCTTGGTAAACACACACATGCACATCGTCCACACCCTTGACGACCTCCGTCGCGCCCTGAAACCCGCCGCGCTGCGCGCCTTTGTGGCCACCATGGGCAACCTGCACCAAGGCCACTTGGACCTCATGCAAATGGCCCGCCAAACGGTAGACGCCCGCGCCCCGCAAGGCGGCATGACCGTGGCCAGCATCTTTGTGAACCGCCTGCAATTCGGCCCCAACGAAGACTTCGACACCTACCCCCGCACCTTTGAGCGCGACTGCGAACAACTCGCCGCCAACGGCTGCGACGTGCTGTTTGCCCCTTCTGAAAAAGACCTGTACCCCGAACCCCAAGTGTTCAAAGTGCACCCCCCCGCAGACTTGGCCGACATCTTGGAAGGCGCCTTCCGCCCCGGCTTCTTTGTCGGCGTGAGCACCGTGGTGCACAAACTCTTCAACGTCGTGCAACCCAACATCGCGCTCTTTGGCAAAAAAGACTACCAACAGCTCATGGTCATCCGCCGCATGGTGCAACAAATGGCACTGCCCATTGAGATCATCGGCGGCGAAACGCGACGTGCCGACGACGGCTTGGCCCTCAGCTCACGCAACGGCTACTTGAGTGCCGAAGAACGCGCAGAAGCGGTGCAACTGTCGATCGCGTTGAAGGACTTGGCTGCGGCGGCCCTTGCGGGCAATGCGGCTGGTGCATTCGATGTGGCGGCTGCCGAAGCCGCTGCGATGGAAGCCCTGCGTGCGCGTGGCTGGCAACCTGACTACGTGACGGTGCGCCGCCAGCATGATTTATCGCCGCTGACGGGGCCATGCGCTGAGCCACTGGTGGTGTTGGGGGCGGCTAAGTTGGGGAAGACGCGGTTGATTGATAACTTGGAGGTGTGAGTGCGATGGCGTCAAAGCTGCTGCTGACACCTATTTTTTGAGATTCTCGCGCTCTTGGTTGTATTGGTCGTAGTCTGGCAAAGCTTTGTCGTCTTGCCCCGTACCGGCAGATTTCGCGCGCTGCGTGGCACGGATGCCTTCATAAACAGACTGCTCAGTGAGCACGCCACACGCCGTCAAACCAGTGCACAACAGCCACGCAAAAAGTACACGCATCTGTTGCCGTCCGTCTTTACTCGCCCTTAGCCCCACGCCCCATCAACACAGCCACGGCCTGTGCAGGCGAAATGTGACCGTCCAACAAAGCCACAACAGCTTGGGCAATGGGCATGTCCACACCCAAGGCTTGGGCGCGTTGCACCACGGTGCGGGCGCAGTACACGCCTTCGGCCACATGGCCGAGTGAGTCCACCGCTTGTTGCAAGGTCATGCCTTGGGCCAAGGCGAGGCCCACTTTGCGGTTGCGGCTGAGGTCGCCGGTGGCGGTGAGCACCAAGTCGCCCAAGCCCGACAAGCCCATGAAGGTTTCGGCTTTGGCGCCCAATGCCACGCCTAAGCGGGTGATTTCGGCCAAACCTCGGGTGATCAGCGCCGCGCGTGCGTTGAGGCCGAGTTGCAAGCCGTCGCACAAACCGGTGGCGATGGCGAGCACGTTTTTCACCGCGCCGCCCACTTCGACGCCGACGATGTCGTCGTTGGCGTACACGCGCAGGCTGGGGTTGTGAAAGGCTTGCACCATGGCGTCGCGGGCTGCGGCATCGCTGCTGGCCGCCACCAAGGCGGTGGGCATGCCGCGCGCCACTTCTTGGGCAAAGCTGGGGCCACTCAAGGCGCCACCGCGCAACACGGGGGCGACTTGCGCGCGCACTTCGTGGGCCATCAAGCCCACGCCCATGGGCGATACATCAGGACGTGAAGCACTGGCGTGCGAAGCGTCTAAGTGAGAGGCCTCAGGCTGCACAGCCTCAAAGCCTTTGCACAGCCAAGCCACTGGCACTCGGTCGCCCAAGATCGGGGCCAATTGGGTCAGCATGCCGCGCAGGGCGCTCATGGGCGAGCCCACGACCACCAAATCTTGCTCGGCCAACCAAGGGCCCAAAGCGTCTGAAGACACCTGCACACCCGCGGTGAACGGCAAGCCGGGCAAGTAGCGCGTATTCACGCGCTCGGCTTGCATGGCTTGCACTTGCGACGCATCACGCGCCCACAAGGTCACAGCATGGTGTGCGCCTGCGTTGATGGCCAAGGCGGTGCCCCAGGCACCGGCGCCAAGCACGGCAATCTTCATGGCCTGAACCCGCTTTGAATTTACTGAACCGCAGCGGCAGCTTGTTGCTGCTGTTGTTGCTCGTACATGGCTTGGAAGTTGATTTCAGCCAAGTGCACAGGTGGGAAACCAGCGCGTTGGATGATGTCGGCCACGTTACCGCGCAGGTAGGGGTAAATGATTTGTGGGCAAGCGATGCCAATGACGGGACCCATTTGGTCTTCAGGCAAGTTGCGCACTTCAAAAATACCGGCTTGTTTGGCTTCGACCAAAAACACAGTTTTGTCTTGAATTTTGGTGGTCACGGTGGCAGTCACGGTGACTTCAACAATGCCTTCAGCCACTTGTTCCATGCCCACGCCCAATTGGATGTCCACCGACGGCTGCTCTTGGGCCATCAGGATGGCAGGCGAATTGGGTTGCTCCAACGACATGTCTTTCAAGTAGACGCGTTGAATTTGAAATACGGGAGTTTGTTGTTCGTCAGACATTATTTTTTCCAAGTGCATAAAAAAACCCGCGCCGGCAAAACACCGAGGCGGGCGACCCATCGGGAGGCTGAATTATGTCAGTTTCAGGCTTGCAACAAAGGCAGCAAACCGCCTTGGCTGTCGAGGGCCATCAAATCGTCACAACCGCCCACATGGGTGTCACCAATGAAAATCTGGGGCACCGTGCGGCGGCCCGTGATTTCCATCATGTGCGCCCGCGCTTGGGCGTCGGTGTCGATGCGCACCTCTTCAATGTGGGCCACACCTTTGGCGGTCAACAATTGTTTGGCGCGGATGCAATACGGGCAAACGGCGGTGGTGTACATCTTGACGGCTTGCATGCAGGTCTTTCAGAAGTAATTAGGCTTTGGAGACAGGAAGATTAGCTTCTTTCCAAGCTTTCAGTCCGCCCTGCAAAGAATGCACCTTCTCGTAGCCCAGTTTTTGAGCCATGGCTTGGGCGCGCTTGGAGCGTGAGCCCGCCGCGCACACCAAAATCAAAGGCACGCTTTTGTTTTTAACCACGCTGGCCAAACGGCCTTCGAGTTGGTCCAAAGGCACGTTCACCGCGCCGTTGATGTGCGAAACCGCAAACTCTTCGGCGCTGCACACGTCAATGACCACGCCTTTTTCGCGGTTCATGCACTGCACGGCCTCATTGGGCGAAATACCGGTAGCGGCGGCGCCTTGCACCACAGGCAGCACCAAGAAGAAGCCGCTGCCGAGCGCCACGGCGATCAGCATCCAGTTGTCGAGAATAAATTTCACGGGGAATCCAGTTCAGGGGGGGGTTAGAAAAATTCGTGTCAGCCCCGCATTCTAAAATCACGGCCAACCTTTCACTGACTTTGTTTCACACACCATGTACAAGCTTGTTTTAATCCGCCACGGCGAATCGACCTGGAACCTTGAAAACCGCTTCACCGGCTGGACCGATGTGGACCTCACCCCCACGGGCATCGAACAAGCCAAAACGGCTGGCCGCTTGCTCAAGGCGGAAGGTTTTCAGTTCGACGTGGCCTACACCAGCGTCTTGAAGCGCGCCATTCGCACCCTGTACCTCGCTTTGGACGAGATGGACTGCACCTGGCTGCCCGTGGTGAAAAGCTGGCGCCTGAACGAGCGCCACTACGGCGGCTTGCAAGGCCTGAACAAAGCTGACATGGCCAAACAGTACGGCGACGAGCAAGTGCTGATCTGGCGCCGCAGCTACGACACGCCCCCGCCTGTGCTTGAAGCCACCGACCCCCGCAGCGAGCGCAGCGACCCCCGTTACGCCAAACTCGACCCTGCGCAAGTGCCGCTGACCGAATGTCTGAAAGACACCGTCGAGCGCGTCATGCCGTTCTGGAACGAGTCAATGGCCCCTGCCATCAAGGCGGGCAAACGCATCGTGGTGGCTGCGCATGGCAACTCCATCCGCGCGTTGGTGAAGTACCTCGACAACATCGGCGATGACGACATCGTGGGCGTGAACATCCCCAACGGCATCCCGCTGGTGTACGAACTGGACGAAAACCTCAAGCCCATTCGCCACTATTACTTGGGCGACGCCGAAGCTGCCGCCAAAGCTGCTGCGGCAGTGGCCTCACAAGGCAAAGCCTAATCGGGCTGTCAACCCACGCGCCGCCAAGGCGCGTTGTATATTGGCTTCCTCGCAAATCACGTCAACACTCAAGGGCAACATGAGCCACAAACTCAAGATCGCAGGTTGGATCACCGTCGGCGCGCTGGCTGGCGCACTGACCACCGTCTCGCTGCAAACCACGGCACGCGCCAACATGGCACCGCTGCCGCTGGAAGAGCTGCAGCAGCTCGCCGCCGTGTTCAGCATGGTCAAGAGCGACTACGTCGAACCCGTGGACGAGAAAAAGCTCATCAGCGACGCCATCACCGGCATGGTCGCTAGCCTTGACCCGCACTCGCAGTACTACGACAAAAAGACCTTCAAAGAGTTCCGCGAAGGCACTACAGGTCGTTTTGTGGGCGTGGGCATTGAGATCACCCAAGAAGAAGGTTTGATCAAAGTGGTGTCGCCCATCGAGGGCTCACCCGCTTTCCGTGCGGGCATGAAGTCGGGCGACTTGATCACCAAGATTGATGACACCGCCGTCAAAGGACTCTCGCTCAACGACGCGGTCAAACGCATGCGTGGCGAGCCTGGGACCAAAGTGCTGTTGACCATTTTCCGCAAGGACGAGAACCGCACTTTCCCCGTGAACATCATTCGCGAAGAAATCAAAACACAAAGCGTCAAAGGCAAAGTGATGGAGCCCGGCATGGGCTGGATTCGCTTGAGCCAGTTCCAAGAACGCTCGGTGGACGACTTCGCCAAGAAACTCGAAGAGATCTACAAACAAGAACCCAAGCTCAAAGGCTTGGTGCTCGACTTGCGCAACGACCCCGGTGGTTTGTTGGATGCCGCGGTGGCCGTGTCGGCCGTCTTCTTGCCTGAAAACGTGGCCGTGGTGTCGACCAACGGTCAATTGGCAGAGAGCAAGTTTGTCTACAAAGCCTCGCCTGAGTTTTACCGCCGCACCAGTGGCAACGACCCCATTGCCCGCTTGCACCAAGCGACCAAAGGCATTTACCGCACCGTGCCTTTGGTGGTGTTGGTGAACGAAGGCTCGGCCTCGGCCAGCGAGATCGTCGCCGGTGCTCTGCAAGACCACAAACGCGCCACCATCATGGGCAGCCAAACCTTTGGCAAAGGCTCGGTGCAAACCGTGCGCCAGCTGGGTGCAGACACGGCGCTGAAGATCACCACAGCGCGTTACTACACGCCAAGCGGCCGCTCCATCCAAGCCAAAGGCATCGTGCCTGAAGTGTTGTTGGACGACACCGCCGAAGGCAGCCCGTTCGCCATTTTGCGCATGCGTGAAGCAGACCTCGACAAGCATTTGGAAAGCGGTCAAGGCAAAGATGCCAAAGACGTGGCCAAAGAAAAGGAAAAAGAAAAAGCGCGTGAAGAAGCCATGAAGCGTTTGGAAGAAGAGTCCAAAAAGCCCAACAGCGAGCGTCGCCCGCCTGAATTTGGCAGCGAGCAAGACTTCCAACTGCAACAAGCCCTCAAGCAACTCAAAGGCCAGCCCGTGCTGGCCAGCAAGACGCAAACCGAGCGTACTGCCGAGAAAAAAGACAAATAAGCCACAGGTGCGCTTGCGGTGAATGACGACCAACTGCTGCGCTACTCGCGCCACATCTTGCTCGACGAGGTGGGCATTGAGGGGCAGCAGCAACTCATTGACAGCCATGTGTTGATCGTCGGCGCCGGCGGCTTGGGCTCGCCCGTCGCCTTGTACTTGGCCGCCTCGGGCGTGGGCCACATCACCATCGCCGACCACGATACGGTGGACCTCACCAATTTGCAACGTCAAATCGCCCACAGCACCAAACGTGTGGGCGAAGCCAAAGTCACCTCGGCGGCGCAGGCCATGCACGCGCTCAACCCCGAAGTGCGCATCACCCCGCTGGCCCACAAACTCGACGCCGCCGAACTCGACCGCTTGGTGCCCACCGTGCACGTGGTGGTCGATTGCTGCGACAACTTCACCACACGCCAAGCTGTCAACGCCTCTTGCGTGAAGCACCAAGTGCCGCTCGTCTCAGGCGCAGCCATTCGCTTGGATGGGCAATTGGCGGTGTACGACGCACGCGACGCGCAATCGCCCTGCTACGCCTGCCTGTTCCCGCCAGACACCGCGCCAGAAGAAGTGCGCTGCGCCACCATGGGCGTGCTCGCGCCGCTGGTGGGCGTGATTGGCACCATGCAAGCGATGGAAACGGTCAAGCTGATCACGGGCATCGGTTCTCGCTTGGTGGGCCGCTTGCAAATGTTGGACGGTCGCGGCATGGAATGGAACGAAATGCGCGTGAAGCGCAACCCCAGCTGCCCCGTCTGCGGGCAAAACCACTGACGCCCAAGTCTCAGCACAAAGCCAAGGCTTCACCAACGCTGCGCATCCCGCATGTCAGCGCCCTCAGTGGCAAGACCCAAAACGCTTTCTGAACGCCCGAGGCGGCACAGCCCGCCCATCGGCAAACAACCCCAAGTGCTGACTTTGTGCCTGCATCTGCAGCGCGTCATACGGGCCTGCGCGCTGCTGGTAACCCGAAGACCAAGCGTGGCCCTGCGCCACCATCCACGCCCCCACGTCATGCCCTTGGCGCGAGATGTTCGCCAACAAACGGCCATACGTGTCGCGGTAACGCCCCTGCACCTCCACCAACTGACCTTGCAACACCCCATGCAAGGCCTCGCGCGACTGCGGCCCCCACGCTTGGCACACCTCGGGCGCGTCCAGCCCCAGCAAACGTATTTTCTTAGCCTCGCCCCCTTGCAGCGGCTGCACCCACACCGTGTCGCCATCGCTCACATGCGTCACCATGCCGGGCCACGCCAGCGCTGACGCACTCACCCAACAACACGCCCAAACGACAAGGCGGCGCAAGTGCCAAGACGGAAGCACCGTCACAACGACGTGTCTCCTGAAAATTGACGCCCCCGCAAACGGTAAGTCTTGGGCAAATCAGGCGCAATCTCTTTTTTCAGGGCTTGGGCACTGGCATGCAAGCGCGCAAGGAAGCTGTCTAACTGCACCATGTCTTCAGGCGACAAGACACCCAAAATGCGCCGATTGATCTCTTGCACCTCGGGCATCAAGTCTTGGTACAAGCGCAAACCTTCTGCCGTCAACGTCAAGCGAGCGCCTCGTCGGTCGGAAGGCGTCGTGGTGCGCTTGATCAGTTGCTTTTCCACCAAGGTGCTGATGGCACGCGAGGTGCGCGCTCGGTCTAAATGTGCGCGCTCCGCCAGCGTGGACGGAGGCACACCTTCGTGCCCGTAAAGCAAGCCCAGCACACGCCATTCGCGACGCGTGATGCCATAACGCCCTTCGCACAAACGCACGACCATGGCGCCCGCTTCGGCCGACAACAGGCCGAGTCGAAACAAAAGCAAATCATCGACGGAGTCGAGGCGTTGAGAAGGGGTGCGTTGTGTCATCAGGGTTTCCGAGAGGAGCAATTGATTAGAACAATCAAGCATCTGGCACCTACATTGTGAAGGTTTCCCACCTTCACCCCGCCCACGATGACATTCAAACTTCAACACCTCTGCTTGCTGCTGGCTAGCTTTTCACTGCTGCCCGCCGTGCAGGCGCAAGACAAACCTGCGCTCAAAATAGTGGTCGGCTTTCCACCGGGCGGCTCTGCCGACACCCTGGCCCGTCTGATGGCAGACGGCATGCGCGAAGACTTCAGCTCCGTCACCGTCGACAACCGAGCAGGGGCAGGTGGGCGCATCGCCTTGGCCTTTGTCAAAGCCGCCAAGCCCGACGGACAAACTGTGATCGTGCTGCCCAGCGGCCCGATGGTGCTGTTTCCACACGTTTACAAAAAATTGGACTACGACGCGGTGAAAGATTTCACCCCCGTGTCGCAGCTCGCGCGCTTTCAGTTTGGCGTGGTGTCGGGCCCGGCCAGCCACGTCAAGACCATGGCAGAGATGATCGCCCAATCCCGCACCGACCCCAACAACGCGAGCTACGGCACAGCCGGTTCCGGCACGCTGCCGCACTTCATGGGCGTGATGCTCGAACAAGCCGCCGGTATCTCGCTCAACCATGTGCCGTTTCAAGGCGGCTCACCCGCCAACAACGCTTTGCTCGGTGGCCACATTGGCTACAAGTTTGACGTGGTGTCTGAAACCGCCGAGCTGCACCGCACGCAAAAGGTTCGCATCATCGCCGTGACCGGCGCCAAGCGCGACCCGCAAGTGCCGGAAGTTCCCACCCTGAAAGAAGCTGGCATCCCCATGGAGGCCACGGCGTGGTTTGCCATGTACGGCCCCGCACACATGAAGCCCGAAGTGTTGCAACGCCTGGAGAAGTCGGCCATGAAAGCGATGAACCATCCCGCCATGCGCGAACGCATGCTTAAACTCGGTTACGAAGCGATTGGCTCCAACGGTGCAGACTTGGCTGCAGCGCAAAAGGCCGATTTGAAAAGCTGGGAAAAACCCATCAAAGCCACCGGCATCTCGCTGGACTGAACCACATCACATCGTATGACACACACACACGCTCTTTTACGCACGGTGGCACTGGCTATCGCTTGCATCAGCCCCTTTTCGGCAGCCTTGGCGCAAGCCCCCAGCTTTCCGAGCAAGCCGGTGAAGTTGATCAACAGCTTTCCGCCGGGTGGCCCTTCTGACATCTTGGCCCGCTCGCTGGGCGAGGCCTTGCAGCAAACCTTGAAGCAACCTTTTGTGGTGGAAAACCGCCCGGGCGCAGGCGGCAACTTAGGCGCTGACTTGGTGGCCAAAAGCGCGCCCGATGGCCACACGGTGCTGATCGGCATCGACACCACATTCACCGTCAACCCCGGCATTTACAAAAACATGCCGTACAAGCTGAGCGATCTCAAACCCGTGATGATCATTGCGTCTTCGGGCTTGCTGATTGGCGTGAACCCCGCCACGCAGATCAAAACCATGAACGACTTGATCGCGCGCGGACGCGGCAAAGGCTTGACCTTCAGCTCGGGCAGCAACGGCAGCCCTGGGCACTTGGCCGCAGAGATTTTTGGCGATGCTGCCAACGTCAAAGTGACCCATGTGCCCTACAAGGGCAACACGCCTGCGGTGACCGCGGTCATCTCGGGTGAGGTCGACGGCGGTGTGCTGGCCACCCCCGGCATGCTGCCCTTCGTCAAAGCCGACAAGATGAACGCGCTGGCCGTGACCAGCCGCAAACGCTCGCCCCTCGCGCCCGAGGTGCCCACGGTGGCCGAACTGGGTTTGAAAGACTTGTCGCTGGAAGTGCTCTACATCGCGATGGTGCCCACCGCCACGCCCCCTGACGTGGTGGCCATTTTGCAAAAAGGCATGACGGAAGCCTTGGCACGTCCTGACATCAAAACACGTTTAGACAACTTGGACTTGGTCATCGAAGCCGAGACAGGCAGCGCCGCTGCACAGCGCCTTGAAAACCTGCGCAACCGCTACGCCCCCATCATCAAAGCCACTGGCATGCAAATCGAATAACACCGCTCATGACGACACAACGCCCCAACATCATCTTCATCGTCGCCGACGACTTAGGCTTTGCCGACCTCGGCTGCTACGGCGGCCGCGATGCCAAATTTGGTCCCGTCTCCCCCGTGCTCGATGGCCTAGCCGCCAACGGTCTGCGCTTGACCGAAGGCTATTCCAACTCCCCCGTGTGCTCGCCCACCCGCTTCGCCATGATGACGGCGCGCTACCAATACCGCTTGCGCGGTGCCGCCGAAGAGCCCATCAACAGCCGCAGCAAAGGCAGCACCACGCTGGGCTTGCCGCCCGAGCACCCCTCCTTGCCATCGTTGCTCAAAGCCAGCGGCTACCGCACCGCGTTGATTGGCAAATGGCACTTGGGCTATCCGCCCTCGTTCAGCCCCCTCAAATCAGGCTACGAAGAGTTCTATGGGCCAATGGCGGGCGGCGTGGACTACTTCAGCCATTGCAGCGGCAATGGCAGCCACGACCTTTACCAAGGTGAAGAAGAGCACGCGGAAGAAGGCTACTTGACCGACTTGCTGTCCAAACGCGCCGTCGATTACGTGGAACGCATGGCCCCAGGTGCAGCGCAAGACACGCCTTTCTTTTTGAGCCTGCACTACACCGCCCCCCATTGGCCTTGGGAAACACGCGAAGACCACGCCTTAGCCGAGGAAGTGAAAAGCAACCTGTTCCACCTGCACGGCGGCAACATCCACACCTACCACCGCATGATCCATCACATGGACGAAGGCATTGGTTGGATCATGCAAGCGCTGGAGCGCACGGGCCAACGCGACAACACCTTGGTGGTCTTCACCAGCGACAACGGCGGTGAACGCTTCAGCGACAACTGGCCCTTGGTCGGCGGCAAGATGGACTTGACCGAAGGCGGTATCCGCGTGCCATGGATCGCCCACTGGCCTGCCGTGATTGCCCCCGGCGGCGTGAGCCAACAGCACTGCATGACCATGGACTGGTCGGCCACCATGCTGGAGCTCGGTGGCGCCACGCCCGATGCACAGCACCCACTCGACGGCGTGTCGCTCACCGCCGTGCTGCGCGATGCCTCGCACCAGTTCGACCGTCCCCTGCACTGGCGCATGAACCACCGTGGCCAACGCGCCCTGCGTCATGGCGACTGGAAGTATTTGCGCGTCGACGGCAACGACTACCTGTTCAACATTCCAGCCGACGAACGCGAGCGTGCCAACCTCGGCGGCCGTCAGCCCGAACGTTTGCAAGCCATGCGTCAAGCGTGGGAAGACTGGCACGCCACCATGCCCCCTATTCCCGAAGACGCCACCGTGAGTTTGGGCTATTCGGTCAAAGACATGCCTCAACGCTGATATAACAACGCGAGTCCGATTACGATCAGCGCATGCACCACCTGAAACACTGGCTCCCGTTCCTAAACTGGCAACGCCCGACTTCGCAATTGCTCAAAAGCGAAGCCTTCGCGGGCTTGAGTGTGGGCCTGATGGTCATCCCGCAAGGCGTGGCGTATGCCGCGTTGGCGGGCATGCCACTCATCACCGGCATTTACGCGTCGTTGCTGCCGGCGTTGGTGGCGGTGCTGTTCAGCGCATCGCAACGTTTGTCGGTGGGGCCCACGGCGCTCACGGCCATTTTGGTGTCGGCGTCGCTCAGTGGCATGGCCGAACCGGGCAGTTCAGCGTGGATCAACCTCACGGTGTGGCTGTCGCTCATGACGGGCTTGCTGCAGGTGGTGTTGGGTTTTGCACGGTTTGGCTGGTTGCTGAATTTGGTCAGTTCACCGGTGTTGATGGCGTTCACGCAAGGCGCGGGCGTGCTCATCATCTCGTCGCAGCTGCCTGCGTTGCTGGGTTTTCAACATGGCTGGTCCACCCTGCTGACAGGCACGGGCATGGACTGGGCGAGCTTGGCGTTTGGGTTGGTGACGTTGGTGCTGCTGGTGTTGGCACGCCGTTGGCGACCTACGTTTCCGACCGTGTTGGTGGTGGTGCTGGGCGCGGCGGGACTGAGCTGGGCGCTGGGGCTAGAAGCCTCAGGCACAGCGGTGGTGGGCGCATTGCCGCAAGGCTTGCCCGCGCTGTATCTGCCCAGCGTCATTGAATGGGGAATATTCAAACAATTGGTGCTGCCCACCTTGGTCATCACGCTGGTGAGCTTTTTAGAAACCGCCTCCAGCGCCAAGGTCGACAACGACCGCAGCGGCAAACGCTGGGACCAAGACCAAGACTTGATTGGCCAAGGCTTGGCGAAAGTGGCCTCGGGCTTGTGCGGCGCGTTTCCGACCAGCTCGTCGTTCAGCCGCTCGGCGCTGAACCTGTATGCGGGCGCGCAATCAAGCTGGGCCACCTTGGTGTCGGTGGTGGTGATCTTGGCCATCCTCTTGCTCTTCACCCCCATGCTGCACCCCGTGCCGCAGTCGGTGCTGGCCGCCATCGTGGTGGCCGCGGTGATGGGGCTGATCAAGCCCCGTGCATTTGTGCAGCTTTACAAAATTGACCGCGTCGAAGCCGCCACGGCGGTGGTGACGTTTGTGATTACCCTGCTCTCAGCGCCGCGTTTGTATTGGGGCGTATTGGCCGGTGTGGTGATGGGCCTGAGCCACTTTTTGCACACGCGCTTGCACCCGCGCATCATTGAAGTGGGCCTGCACGCCGACGGCAGCCTGCGCGACCGCCATCTGTGGAAACTGCCCCCCTTGGCCAACCACCTCTACGCCCTGCGCATGGACGCCGAACTCGACTTCGCCGCCGCCAGCACCCTTGAGCGCGCCGTGATGGAACACCTCAGCCAGCACCCCAACGTCACCCATGTGTGCCTGTTTGCCATGCCCATCAACCGCATCGACGCCACGGGTGTCGAGAGCCTTGCCAAACTTGAAGCCATGCTGCGCGAGCGCGGCATCAGCCTGCACATCAGCGGCATGAAGCTACCTGTAGAAACCGTGCTGCGCCGCGCAGGCTGTCTGCAAGCGCATGCGGGGCTGCACATGTATCGCACGGACGCGGAAGCGATTGCGCAGTTGCGGCAGTTGGAGACGTTGCCTGCAGATATGGGGTGGTGTATTTAAAGCTCGTCCACTAGAATACTGTTTTTATAAACAGTATTCAATGACGCTTCGCTCCCTCTTCGTCGACTTCAACAGCTACTTCGCCTCGGTTGAACAACAGCTCAACCCCGCGCTACGCGGGCGGCCTGTGGGCGTGGTGCCGGTGCTGGCCGAAACGTCGTGCTGCATTGCCGCCAGTTACGAGGCCAAGGCGCTGGGCATCGGCACAGGCACCGGTGTGGCCGAGGCGCGGCGGCTGTGCCCCGACATTGCCATCGTGCTGGCCGACCACGCCAAGTATGTGGAGATGCACCACCGCGCGGTGGCGGTGGTGGACACGCTGGCCCCCGTGCGCCAAGTGCTGTCGATTGACGAGATGGAGTGCGAGCTAACGGGTCGTTGGCAACAGCGCGAACGTGCGGTGGGGCTGGCCGAGCGCATCAAGGCCGAGGTGGTGGCGCAGCTGGGCGAGTGCATGCGCACCTCGGTGGGCATTGCGCCCAACACGCTGCTGGCCAAGCTGGCGTCGAACATGCAAAAGCCCGACGGGCTGACGGTTCTTGAGACGCACGACATTCCACAACGCCTGCTGGCGCTCAAGCCGTCGGCAATCAACGGCATTGGTCCTCGCTTGATGCAGCGTTTGCAAAGCTGCGGCATTCACACGATGGCGCAGCTGTATGCCGCCCCCCGCGAGCTGCTGCGCACGGCATGGGGCGGCGTGGCGGGTGCCGAGATGTACGACAAGCTGCGCGGCCAGTGGTATGGCCCGCGCGAGGCGGTGGCCAAGTCGCTGGGCCACTCACACGTGCTACCGCCCGACTTGCGCAACCCCGCAGGCGCGTTTGCGGTGCTCAACCGCTTGACGCAAAAAGCTGCCATGCGCTTGCGCAAGCAAAACGTGTACGCCTCCAGCATGAGCGTGCATGTGCGCTGCCGCCACGGGTACGGCGGCAACCGCGGGCAAATGATGGGCGATGACCGCGCCGCACACATTGGTGAAACCCAAGACACCGCGTTTTTGCTGCACACGCTAGAACAGCTGTGGCACAGCGGCTTGCACTTGCTAGCTCAGCCTGTGACGGTGGGTGTGCAATTGCATGGGTTGGTTGAAGCGGGTCAACACACGGGCGATTTGTTTGGGTTTGATGAAGCCGCGGCGGATGCTGCGGATGCAGAGGGTGTGCCCCAACTTACGGGCTCATTGTCAGCGCGCACGGCTCAAAAGATAGAGCCTGTGCGGGACCGCCGCAAACTACTAGCCGCCATCGACATGCTCAACGGCAAGCATGGCAAAAACACGGTGTACTTCGCCAGCGCTCAAGCGGGGCTAGACCACGCGCCCATGCGGATTGCGTTCAATCGGATTCCTGATTTGGAGTCGGAGCGTTAGGCGTTTTAAGCCGTCACGATCCACCCCTCCAGCGGATCGCACGCGGGCAGTCCGTATTGGGCATGACCCGCTGCATGCTGCGCTTGCGCCCACGCAGCTTGCACCATGCACAGCACGGCGTCGAGGCTATCGCCACTGGCATCGTCAACCAAGGTGTCGTGCTGGGCGTGGGTGAGTTTGAGGCGCAGGGCCAAGCGGGTTTGGCCCATCTCCAAAGCTTGCAGCAACTGTTTGCGTGCAATCAAACGCTCGGGCGTTTGTTTGGCCTTGTCGTCGCTTTTGTAGCTGGTGTTGCCGATCAACTCACGCGCCAGCAAGCCGGGGTAAGCCTCCAGCGCGATACGCGTTGGCTGGGAGGGTGTGGCTGGCGCAGAGGGTGCAGCGGGCGCGTACAAGGCTGGCAGCGTGACACCCGCCTCAATCAACAACGGCACACCCGCGTGAAGCATGAAAGCGACCGGTGGGTTCACCCATTTCATGGACGGGCTAGACCCCGCTGGCGTGTCGGTGGCGCGATGGGCGAATTTGCCGCCCACGGGACGCGCATCGCAAAAGGTTTTGAAAATGTCGCGAATCTCAGCGCGACTGAGGGCGGCGTAGTGCTGCATGCAGGCCAACCAATCGTTGGGCCAGTTCAAGGTTTCCACCAGTTCGCGCGGCAAGCCAAACGGCAAATCGAAACCGCCCACCCACGCTTGAGGCTGTTTCAGCCAGTCGGCAAAGGCGCCCAAGGTTTGAAAACGTTCGAGGCTTTGCAGCTGCACGCGGCCAGCTTGGGCGTGGCCGATAGCTACGACGATAGGTTTGCGTTTAGTGGGGCTGCTGCTGAAATCGCAGCCAATCAGGGTCAAGCGCGGCCGACGATGGACGCAGTGGCCATCAACTCTTCCAGCAGCGCGAACGACACGTTGCCCGACACACCGTAAGGATCGAGCTCAGGGGTTTCAGAGTACTTCAACACGATGGACGGATTGAGTTTGTCCAAACGCACATGGCCCATGGTCCAACCGCCAAAGCGACGCTCAGAAATTTCTTCGTAGGCCAAGATCACCACATCTTTGTGACGCGGGTCTTTGACGATGTGGGTGTACAGCGCGTTGACTTGGTTGCGACCACCTTCAATGGCTTGCAAATAAATGCCACCACCAAAGCACAGCACGCCGGTGATGCCGTTGCTGATGTTGTGCTCACGCGAGCTGTTGAGAATGGATTCCGTCTCTTCGGGGGTTTCGGGTTTGACCGAACGGCTGACGTACAACAAGCGAACCAACATGGCATCAATCCTTATTTAGGAATCAGAGACAAGAACTCACGACGCAAGTTGGGGTCTTTCAAGAACGCCCCGCGCATGACCGAGTTGATCATCTTGCTGTCCATGTCTTTCACGCCGCGCCATGACATGCAGAAATGGCTGGCTTCCATCACGATGGCCAAGCCATCGGGTTGGGTTTTTTCTTGAATCAAGTCGGCCAATTGCACCACGGCCTCTTCTTGAATTTGGGGGCGCCCCATGACCCATTCGGCCAAGCGTGCGTACTTGGACAAGCCAATCACGTTGGTGCGCTCGTTGGGCAACACGCCAATCCAGATCTTGCCAATGACGGGGCAAAAGTGGTGGCTGCACGCGCTGCGCACGGTGATGGGGCCAACGATCATCAGCTCATTCAGGTGCTCGGCATTGGGAAATTCGGTGATGGCCGGTGCTTTGACGTAACGACCTTTGAAGACTTCTTGCAAGTACATCTTGGCCACGCGGCGGGCGGTGTCGCCGGTGTTGTGGTCGTGCTCGGTGTCAATCACCAAGCTGTCGAGCACACCTTGCATTTTGGTTTCGACTTCGTCGAGCAAGGCCTCCAATTCACCCGGTTGGATGAACTCGGCAATGTTGTCGTTGCTGTGGAAGCGTTTGCGGGCGGCGGCAATGCGCTCACGAATCTTGACAGATACGGGGGTGCCTTCAAAGTTGTCATTCTCATTCATGGCGTCGATGGTAGCAGCGAACAAATACCCCCATTCAGTAACGTTTTCCAGTCAAAAACACACCAAAGCGCAGCACCCAAGACGAAAAAACATCTAAGGCGCGCTGGGTCCAAGGGCGGTTGAGGTAATCGTGTGGCTCCACGCGACGAGCCCCCGCATTCATGGCGGCCTCCAAGTTGGACTGCAGAGCGCGGGCAAACGCATCGTCGCGCACCACCACGTTGGCCTCGCGCGCCAGCAACAGGCTCAAAGGATCGAGGTTGGACGAGCCCACGGTGGCCCAATGCCCGTCAATCACCGCCACTTTGGCATGCAAAAAACTGGCGTGGTATTCGTAAATTTCCACACCCGCCGACATCAGCTGCCCGTACAGCTGACGCGAGGCACGGTAAGGCAGCAGGTACTCGTATTGACCTTGCAGCAACAAGCGCACGCGCACGCCTCGCTTGGCCGCCATCACCAAGGCACGGCGCAAGCGCAGTCCGGGGAAGAAATAGGCACTGGCCACCACCACCTCGTGGCGCGCAGTGCCAATGGCTTTGCGGTAGGTGCGCTCAATCTCACTGCGATGGCGCACGTTGTCGCGCAGCACAAAATGCGCGCCCCCACGCGAGGGCGAATGTCGCAACGGGTTGGCCAAGCGCAACGCGTCCAAAGCGCCCGCAAAATCTTGATAACGCAAATCACGCACAGCCTCCATGCGCGACCACAGCTGGGTCATGGTGTCTAGCACCGCGCGCACCAAAGGGCCGCGAATTTGAACGGCGTAGTCCAAACGCGGTGCGCTCAACAAGCCGTGCACATGGGGGTCTAAAAAATCATCCAAGATGTTGATGCCGCCGCAAAAGGCCACTTGCGCATCGACCACGCACAGTTTGCGGTGCAGCCGTCGCCAGCGGCTAGGCACCGTCAAACCCAAACGGTTCAAGGGCGAAAACACCCGCCACTGCACCCCCGCTTGGGCCAAGCGTTGCGACCACACATCAGGCACTTGCCCGGTGCCTACACCATCCACGACCACGCGCACCACCACACCGCGCTGCGCGGCAGCCATCAACGCTTCGGCCACATCGGCGCCTGCACCGGCCATGCTGAAGATGTACGTCTCTAACCAAACGTCATGCTGAGCGGCATCAATGGCCTCCACCAACGCGGGAAATAAATCGACCGCCCCCACCAACAAACGCATGGAATGCGTGTTGACAGCGGTGGAGTGAGATCGGGTCACGGCTGCACCCAAGCCAGTTCAACCAGCAGTGGCAAATGGTCCGACATGCGCGCCCAAATGCCGCCTTTGGGCACATGGGTGTCGACGATGTGCACCCCGCGCGCATACACATGGTCGAGTTGCACCAAAGGCAAGCGCGAGGGATACGTCGGCGCAGGCGCCTCGTGGTTGGTGTGCAAACCCACGTCCGCCATCATGCGCGTGATGGTGCTGCCCCAGTCGTTGAAGTCACCGGCCACCAGCAATGGCATATCGACAGGCACCTCACGGGCGATGTAATCGTGCAACTGCTTGATTTGCCGAACGCGACTGGCGGGCAACAACCCCAAATGCACCACCACCACATGCACCTCGCGCTCTTGCACACGCAGGGCAACGTGCAACAAGCCGCGTTGCTCGAAGCGATGGTCCGACATGTTTTCATGGCTGTGCGTCAGGACGGGCCAACGGCTGAGCAACGCATTGCCGTGTTCGCCATGGCGCGTGATGGCGTTGGTGCGGTACACCGGCGTGTACCCCTCGGGCGCTAAAAAGTCCGCTTGGCCCAAGGCAGGCCAATGCGCAAAACGCCGCGCATGGCGGTGGTTGAAAGCCCGCACCTCTTGCAGACACACGATGTCCGCATCGAACTGCTCCACCGCATGACCCAAGTTGTGAATTTCCAAACGACGTGCGGGCCCCAAGCCCTGCACGCCTTTGTGGATGTTGTAAGTGGCGACTTTGAAGGTTTTCATCTGAATGCGCCAGAGTGTGCCTGAGCCAGCAGGCGAACCAAGGTCACAAAAATCTGATACAAACTAGGCATGATGAAAACCAATACTTTCCTACTTATTTCTTCGCTTGTGCTGGGTTGCACATCAGCGGTTGCCAACGACAGCGTGACGCCACGCGAAGCTGCGCCCAAAGTGCAATGGGGCATGAGCTTAGGGTTGGACCGCTACACCGAATCCAAAATGCAACTACTGGGTACCGAAGTCGGTGTCCACGCGCGCCTCAACGGCTTAGAAGCTTTGCCTAACTGGCAATTAGAAGGCGATGTGTTGCTGGGTCGTCAAAAGTACACCAGCACAAACACCGGTGACATGGATGGCGTTTTAAACATCGAAACCCGTTGGCGCGCCCTGGCACCCGTTTATCAAACAGGCACGGGCCAAGAAGGCCTGTCTGCAGGCCTAGGCTTGCAGACACTGTGGAACGATTTGCGCGGCCAAACCAGCACCAATCACAGCGGCTACGAACGCCAAGCCACGCAAATTTGGCTGCCTGTGCGCTGGACCAGCGCTGCGACATGGGAACTCGAAGGGGCGCTGCTATTGCGCGGCACACACACCTCACGTCTGTCTCAAGCCAACCCCATCAATGCCGACATTCGCAACACCCAAACCAATGGCGCGTACCTGCAAGCCAGCACACGTTTCAAATTAGACGATGGCACCAACCTCTCACCCTTCGTCCGGATAACGCGCTTGGGCGACTCCGATACCGTGAAGTCAGGTGGTCAATCTTGGTTTGAGCCCAAGAGCACACGCTGGCAAATCGGCGCAGTCCTGAATTTCTAAGCGCCTCACGCTTGGGACGGCCGCACACCGCGCGGCCTAGCACGCCTCTATGATGCGCGCCATGTCCCAAGCTCCCGAATTCCTCACTGACTTACCCACTTGGCGCGCCGAAAGCGGCGCCCCCGCACCCCGCCGCGTGGTGCGCGCCGACGACACGCTGTCAGCCGATTCGGCCTACCGCTTGGCCTGCGAAGGCACAGGCTTGCTGTGGCAAGGCGACTTTCACAACGCCCGCCAATTGCTGCAAGCCCTCATGCGCCGCGCTGAGCGCAAGCCACGCAAAGTCAGTAAAGCCAGCAAAACGGCAGAAGCAGCCCCCTCGGCAGAGGCCTCCACCGCAAGCTTGGCCGCAGCATCTGCCGCTCAACACTTCCACCTGCACCGCCAAGCCTTGGGCCAGCGCGCCCGCACGTTGGCCATGGTGCTGGTGCCACTCAACGGCGACTACACCATCCCCCTGCGCCGCGCGCCTGATTTGCGTCAAGCCTGCACCGAAGCGTGGGGCCCTGCCACGGGCGAAGCGTGCATGGTGTCGTTGCGCGAACTGTTAGGCCTTGTAGGCGCACACGAATGGCGCAAGAAGGGCCTTGAAATACCAGCCCTAGGCGAGGCCCCCAACAACCGCATTCACCCGCACTACGGCGTGTTCTCGCCCGTGCGCGGCGAATACCTCGACTTGGTGGCTTCCACACCACTGCCCAACAAAACCTTGGCCTTTGACATTGGTGTGGGCACCGGTGTGCTCTCGGCCTTGCTGGCCAAACGCGGGGTGCAGCGCATCGTCGCCACCGACCTCGACCCGCGCGCCCTCACCTGCGCCCGCGAGAACCTAAAGCGCCTGCAACGCATCGACAAAGTAGAACTGGTGCAAGCCGACTTGTTCCCCGAAGGCCAAGCGCCCTTGATCGTGTGCAACCCGCCTTGGGTGCCCGCCCGCCCCAGCTCCCCCATCGAACATGCGGTGTACGACGAAGGCAGCCGCATGCTGCGCGGTTTTTTGTCAGGCCTGCGCGAGCATCTCAGCCCTCAAGGTGAAGGCTGGCTGATCTTGTCGGATTTGGCAGAGCACTTGGGCCTGCGCTCACGCGAAGAGCTGCTGGGCTGGATCGCCGAGGGTGGCTTGACCGTGTTGGGCCGTCACGATGTGCGTCCGCGTCATGGCAAAGCGGCTGACACGTCTGACCCGCTGCATGCCGCGCGGTCTCAAGAGATCACGTCCCTGTGGCGCCTTGGTAGCGCCGCTTGATCCACGGCCAAAAGCCACGCTCGGTGTCTTCTTGGGCTTGCTTGGCCGCCGTGAAGGCTGCGTCAACCGGCACTTGACTTAAGGCCTGCAACACAAACTGGCACACCGCTGGCGTGAATGGCGCAGGGTGCCCAGCTCCCGCCACCTCCAACACCTCGCATTGCGCAAACTCTTGCTGCATCTCACGCACTTGGCTGGACGGACACACGCCTGACGCGCCGCCGTGAATCAGGCGAACCGGCCCGTCGAAGTGGCTCAACAAGTGGCCAAACTTCATGCCCTTCCAGTCCTTGCGGTAAGGCAAATCGAAGTGCGCGGGCGACTGCACCGCCTGCACCGCACCCAAGGTGACGTTGAGTTTTGCAGCAAGCATCTCGGGCTCGGGCAAACGGCCTTGCACTTTCATGCCGTCGTAAAGGCCGTAAATGGACATCCAATGCAAGCTCAGGCCAATGTCGTTGAAAAACAAACCATCGACACGCGGGCCCAATTCGTGCGCCAGATACATCGCCAAAATGCCACCCATGCTGGTGCCCAACACATCCAAACGCATGACAACGCCGTCCTCGCGCAGCACCACCTGCTTTAAAAACGCCAAGGTGTCGGCCAAATACACCGACATGGCGTAGCCCTGATCGCCCGGCAGTGGGCTCGAATCACCACGGCCTGCATGCTCCAAGCTGATCACGCGCAGTCCACGCACGCCTTGCGCTGCTTGCAGCAAAGGATCAAACGATGCACGGGTTTCTAAAAGACCCGGCAAACACAACAACACATGTGTGCTGTTGGCATCGCCTACCTCGCTGTACGCCAAGTGGCGCTGGGCAGCGGGCAGTGCGTAGTGGCGAGCGGGAAATTGGAAAGTAGTCATAACTAGGGTTTATCCTAATCGATTCGCCAGCACCTTGACGACGCCAGTGAGGTCGCCGCTAACATCTCGTTCATGCTCAAACACACCTACGCCACGAACGACAGCACGACTGTTCTGAGCCTTTCGGGGCTGACTGGCGGACCCGGCGCAACGCCTTTGTTCACCAACCTAGACTTCTTCCTTCCCGCCGGCGTCACGGCCGTGGTGGGCGACGAGGGCCAAGGTAAAACCAGTTTATTGCGCCTGCTGGCCGCTCATCTCCAACCCACAGAGGGGCAAATGACGCTGCACAGCCCCCACTGCCAATGGCCCGTGCAAACGACCGACTACCAACACCAAGTGTTTTGGTGCGATTTGAGTTTGCCTGGTCAAGACAACGACACCGTGCAAGCCTGCTGGGATGCCTGGCGAATGCGCTACCCCCGCTTCGACGATGCGCTGTTGCAACAGCTCATGCCAGCGCTGAGCTTGACCGAACACACGCACAAACAGCTCTTCATGCTGTCCACCGGCAGTCGCCGCAAAGTCGCGATTGCAGGCGCGCTGGCCTCGGGCGCCGCTGTGACCTTGCTAGATCAACCGTTTGTGTCACTCGACGCGGTGTCCATCCAAGAAGTGCTGAACTTTTTACAAGACATGAGCGCGCACCCCACACGGGCTTGGGTGGTGGCAGATTACACAGCGCCTGCAGGTGTAGATTTGGCGTCGCTCATCGCGCTTTGATCTGGCTCCATCGAGAACACTCAACGCGGCCACAAAAGCAAAACGCCACCCGAAGGTGGCGTTTTGCTGAGGAACATCAGGGCTGATTAAGCCTTGGCTGCATCCAAGTTGCGCAAGCGGATGTGCAGTTCGCGAAGTTGCTTCTCGTCCACCGGGCTTGGGGCTTGGGTGAGCAAGCACTGGGCGCGTTGGGTCTTGGGGAAAGCAATCACGTCGCGGATCGATTCGGCGCCGGTCATCAAGGTCACGATGCGGTCCAGACCGAAGGCCAAGCCGCCGTGTGGAGGCGCGCCGTATTGCAAGGCGTCGAGCAAGAAGCCGAACTTGAGCTGGGCTTCTTCGGGCGTGATCTTCAAAGCATCAAACACTTTTTGTTGCACATCGGCGCGGTGGATACGCACCGAGCCGCCACCCATTTCCCAACCGTTCAACACCATGTCGTAGCCCTTGGAGATGCACTTCTCGGGCGCGGTGACCATCCAGTCTTCGTGGCCGTCTTTGGGTGCCGTGAAGGGGTGGTGCACAGCGGTGTAGCGTTGGCTTTCATCGTCGAACTCGAACATCGGGAAGTCGACCACCCACATCGGCGCCCAACGGTCTTCAAACAGGCCGTTGGCTTTTCCGAAGGCGCTGTGGCCGATCTTGATGCGCAGAGCGCCGATGGCGTCGTTCACCACCTTGGCCTTGTCGGCACCGAAGAAGATCAGGTCGCCGTTTTGTGCGCCGGAACGCTCCAGCACGGCGTTGAGGGCCGCGTCGTGGATGTTCTTGACGATGGGCGACTGCAAGCCGTCACGGCCCTTGGACAGGTCGTTCACGCGGATGTAGGCCAAGCCCTTGGCACCGTAGATCTTGACGAACTCGGTGTAGGCGTCGATCTCGCCACGGCTGATGCCGCCACCTTCGACCGAGCCATTGGGCACGCGCAAAGCAACCACGCGGCCGCCTTTCATGTTGGCAGCGCCCGAGAACACCTTGAAGTCCACATCGCCCATGACGTCGGTCACTTCGGTGAACTGCAGCTTCACGCGCAGATCGGGCTTGTCGGAGCCGTAGATGTGCATGGCGTCCTGGTAGGTCATGACCGGGAACTCGCCCAGGTCCACACCAATGGTCTTCTGAAAAACGCGCTTGATCATGCCCTGGAACATGTCGCGGATTTCTTCTTCGGTCAGGAACGATGTTTCGATATCGATCTGGGTGAATTCGGGCTGGCGGTCAGCGCGCAAGTCTTCGTCACGGAAGCACTTGGTGATTTGGTAGTAACGGTCATAGCCCGCCACCATCAACAGCTGTTTGAACAACTGAGGCGACTGAGGCAACGCAAAGAAGTGGCCGTCATGCACGCGGCTAGGCACGAGGTAGTCGCGGGCGCCTTCGGGCGTGCTCTTGGTGAGCATCGGAGTTTCGATGTCCACAAAGCCGTTTTCGTCCAAGTACTTGCGCACTTCCATCGACACTTTGTAGCGCAGCATCAGGTTGTTTTGCATGTACGGGCGACGCAGGTCCAGCACGCGGTGTGTGAGGCGTGTGGTCTCAGACAAGTTGTCGTCATCAATTTGGAACGGCGGTGTGACCGACTCGTTCAACACGATGAGTTCGTGGCACAGCACTTCGATCTTGCCGCTCTTCAAACCTTCGTTGGTCGTGCCATCAGGACGGGCGCGCACCAAGCCTTTGACTTGGATACAAAACTCATTGCGCACGTTCTCGGCCACGTTGAACATCTCGGGACGGTCAGGGTCGCACACCACCTGCACATAACCTTCACGGTCACGCAAGTCGATGAAGATCACGCCACCGTGGTCACGGCGACGGTTGACCCAGCCGCACAGGCTCACGGTTTCGCCAATCAGGGCTTCGGTCACCAGACCGCAATAGTGGGAACGCATTGCCATTTTTATTTTCTCTTTTCGTTGATAGCTGGGGCGCTAGGAGATACAGCGCCCATGGAGATGACATACGTCAGCGCTTCATCCACACTCAAATCGAGATCGATGACATCACTGCGTGGCACCAGCAAGAAAAATCCGCTGGTGGGGTTGGGGGTGGTGGGCACGTAAACACTCAGGTGCTCGCCTTGCAACTTGGAAGCGACTTCACCCACGGGAGTCCCCGTTTGAAAGGCGATGGTCCACATGCCCGCGTGGGGGTATTGCACCAACAAGGCTTTGCGAAACGCATTGCCGTTGCTAGAAAACAAGGTGTCCGACACCTTCTTCACGCTGGCGTAAATCGACTTGACGATGGGGATGTTGGTGAACAACTTGTCCCACTGACGCACCAGCCATTTACCCAGTACGTTGGAGGCCAAAGCACCGGTGACCAACAGCACAAGCAGCACCAAGACCACGCCCAAGCCGGTCATGCTGCGCATGTTCGTGACGCTGTCCTGAGATACCAAAGGGCGAAACTTGGAGATGGTGTCGATGAAGATGCCATCCATCACGCCCACGAGCCAAGTCAGCACCCAAACCGTGATGGCCAAAGGTGTCCAGACCAACAGGCCTGCGAGCAGATATTTTTTAATGGGCATGAAGTGCTCGGGTAAGGAGGGAAGTTTTTAAACGCAAATCAGTGGCAAGCGCATGACGCGCCACAACCACCGGCAGCCGCCGGGGTACTGGCCGAAGACTCGCTGGTGCTCGCAGCCGCAGGTGCCGCAGCGCTATCGCTGCTAGGCGCTGACGCATCGGCAGGCACGGCTGCTGGCGCCGAAGTGCCGCCAGAACCGCCTTTGAAGTCGGTGGCATACCAACCCGAGCCTTTGAGCTGAAAACCAGCGGCTGTGAGTTGTTTAGAAAACGTGGGTTTGCCGCAAGCTGGGCAGTCGGTCAACGGATCGTCGGCCATTTTTTGCAGGACGTCCTTGGCATGGCCGCAGGACCCGCATTTGTAGGCATAAATGGGCATGGCTAGGAGGGTTCGGTAAAACCACCAATTATAGGCGCCCGCCCCGTCTTCAAGGCCCATGCGCCAAGCCCGCACAACAGGGGCTTGCCCAGCACCTCTGGGCCGTCAGGCCACACCCACCAATTTGTGATGGCTGCTGTGGGTATTGCGAATGGTTTGCGGCCCCAACGAACCCAACACCATCCCCGTCAAACTGGCCAACACCCCTGCCAATTGGGATGGAAACACCTCACCCGCAGGCGTGAGTAAAAAAACGCCCCAAGTCAGCAAGCCCAACACAATCGCCAAAATGGCGCCTTGGGTCGTGGCGCGCGACCAATACAGGCCAAATGCCAATGGCACAAACGTACCGACCAAGGTGACTTGGTAAGCACTCGACACCATTTCATAAATCGATGTGCCCTGCATACGGACGGCATACCCCAGCACCAACAGGCTGAACACCAGCACCGTCACACGCATGGCTTTGAGTTCTTGTTAGTCGCTTTGATGGGGGTGAAATTGACGCCAAATGTTCTCGGTGAACGTCACGCTGGGCGCCAGCAAAGTCGCCGAAGCGCACGACTTGATGGCCGACAACAGCGCACCAAAAAACAAGACCTGCATGACAAACGGCATTTGCGTCATGACCAAGGTGGGCAGCACTTTTTGAGGGTCGTCAGCCATGAGCGCCTTCGCCTGCTCGGGCATGATGATCATGGCGCTGACCACCAAAAACATGGGCACAAACGCAAACAAGATGTAGCAAATGCCGCCAATCACGGGGCCATGTGTGGCGGCCTTGATGCTGTTGGCCGACATGACGCGTTGAAACACGTCTTGCTGCGGAATCGACCCCAACATGATGGTGATGGCCGAGGCAAAGAAAAACAACACGTCCTTGGTGTTGGGCTCAGGCCAAAACTTGAACATGTCTTGGCTGATCGCCAGCGCAATCACCTTGTCGGCACCACCGGCCTGCCCTGCGGCAAACACAGCCAAGATGGAAAGACCCACCACCAAAATGATCATCTGAATGAAGTCGGTGATGGCCACCGACCACATGCCACCAAACAAGGTGTAAGCCAAGATCGACACCACACCAATCACCATGCCCAGCTCTAAGCTGACCACGCCATCGGACAAGAGGTTGAACACCAAGCCCAAAGCCGTGACTTGCGCCGACACCCAGCCGAGGTAGCTGACCATGATGATGAGCGAGCACACCACTTCCACCGTGCGGCCATAGCGCTCGCGGAAGTAGTCGCTGATGGTGAGCAAGGTCATGCGGTAGAGCTTGGCGGCAAAAAACAAGCCTACAAAAATCAAGCAAAAACCCGCGCCGAAGGGGTCTTCCACCACGCCGTGCAAACCGCCGTTCACAAACTTGGCAGGAATGCCCAACACCGTCTCAGAACCAAACCACGTCGCAAACGTGGTGGTGACGATCATGGCCATGGGCAGGTGACGACCTGCGATGGCAAAGTCAGCCGAGTTTTGAACACGCTTGGCCGCCATCAGACCAATCGCGATGGTGACCAGCAAATAGACGATGACGAGTGTGAGCAGCACGGGTCAACTCCCGAAAAATCAAAAAAACGCGTGGGTGCGCAACACCACCTGAACCACGATCAAACCGCCCAAAAAGCCAGCGCCCACCCACATCAGGCGTTGCAGCATGCGGTTGGTGCGGCGCTGCTCTTCGATGAGCAATTGCAACTGGGCGTTGCCGTCGTTTTGGCGGTGCTTCAAAAAATCGTGCACCAAGCGCGGCAACTCGGGCAAGAGCTTGGCGTAGCGCGGTGCTTCGGCCACCAATTGGTCCCACAACTTTTTGGGGCCCACTTGGTCGAGCATCCACTTTTCCAAGAACGGTTTGGCGGTGCTCCACAAATCCAACTCGGGGTCGAGTTGACGGCCCAAGCCTTCGATGTTGAGCAGCGTTTTTTGCAGCAACACGAGCTGCGGCTGAATCTCGACATTGAAGCGGCGCGAGGTTTGGAACAAACGCATGAGCACCATGCCAAGCGAAATCTCTTTCAGCGGGCGGTCAAAGTACGGCTCGCAGACGGCGCGAATGGCCGACTCCAACTCGTCCACCCGCGTGTCCGCTGGCACCCAGCCCGACTCCACATGCAGCTCAGCCACACGCTTGTAGTCACGGCGAAAAAAAGCGGTGAAGTTTTGCGCCAAGTACTCTTTGTCAAACTCTGTCAACGTGCCCACGATGCCAAAGTCCAGCGACACATAGCGGCCAAAGGTGGCTGGGTCGAGGCTGACTTGGATGTTGCCCGGATGCATGTCCGCATGAAAAAAACCATCGCGAAACACTTGGGTGAAGAAGATGGTCACACCGTCGCGCGCCAGCTTAGGAATGTCCACACCCGCGGCACGCAAACGGTCCACTTGGCTGATGGGCACGCCCTTCATGCGCTCCATCACGATGACATCGGTGTGGCAGAAGTCCCAAATCATTTCGGGGATCAGCACCAAATCGAGGCCTTCCATGTTGCGGCGCAGTTGCGCGGCGTTGGCGGCTTCGCGCACGAAATCGAGTTCGTCGTGCAGGTACTTGTCAAACTCGGCCACCACTTCACGGGGCTTCAAGCGTTTGCCGTCGGCACTGAGGCGGTCAACCCAACCGGCCATCATGCGCATGAGGCTCAGGTCTTTGTCGATGACCGTCAGCATGCCGGGGCGCAACACTTTGACGGCCACTTCGCGGGTCAAGCCATTGCGGTCTTGGATGACGGCAAAGTGCACCTGCGCGATGGAGGCACTGGCCACCGGCTGGTGCGTGAACTCAACAAAGATTTCATCCAACGAACGACCAAACGCACGCTCAATGATGGCCACGGCGGCGTCCGACGAAAACGGCGGCACACGGTCTTGCAAGTGCGCCAGCTCGTCGGCAATGTCGGGGGGCAGCAAATCACGGCGGGTGGACAGCACTTGGCCGAATTTCACAAAAATGGGGCCGAGGTGCTCCAGCGCTTCGCGCAAACGCTGGCCACGTGGCGCCGACAAGTCGCGTCCGATGGACACGATGCGCGCCAGCAAACGCAGGCCCGGCTTTTGAAAACTGGTGAGCACCAGCTCGTCCAAGCCATAGCGCAAGACGATGAGAACGATGTAGATGCCGCGCAACAAGCGTGTCATGTCGAAGCCTTTGTCGTCATGCGCTGTTGCACAAAGCTGCGTAAAGCATCCACCACACGCAGACCGGTTTGCACCAAGGTGTGGGCGGGGGCGTCGCCAATCAAACGGGCCAAGTCTTCTTCAGCATCCCAACGCACATGGTCGATGAGCCAATTGACTTCGGCAGCCAGCTGCACATCGCCCTCAATGCGAATAGGTGGCTTGTCGCCCTGCAACACGGTTTTGGCCAACGCGAAAGGGGAAGGTTCATTCACACGCAAGACCAAATCGGCCACCGAGGCGCCGCCTTGAGGCGGCATGAACTCGACCAAGCCTGCAGGCGTGAATTGACATTGAAACACTTGGTCGCGCCAGCACACCTGCACTTGACGGCCTTTTTGGCGCTGCAAGCGGTCACGCGCCGCGGGCTCGTGCATCAACACATGGTTCAAAAACAAGACCACGCGCTGCTGCACTTCAGCCACCGCCCAAGCGGGCGGCGTGAAAGAAGACGGGAAATCGGTAGGAATTTTGGCGCGCAACGCATCTGCTGCGTCGGCCAACCAAGAAAAAGGGGACTGTGTTGCCATAGTCCCCAATTATTCCCTGTTTGGGCGCTCCTCTCGAAGCGCCCTGATCTGACCGAGGTTTATTGCAGCGCTTGCACGCCTGCCACCAACCAGCCCAAGCTGCCGTCTTTGGGCTTGGTCATGTTCCAGACTTCGCGGAATGGGGTGGGTCCAGCAGACGCATCTTCACGAATCAAACCTGAGAACTCGACGCTGGCCATGTAAGCCGCACCAACCTCTTCAACGCCCAACAACTGCGCGTCCAACATGACCACCTCGGTGTGGTTGACTTGACCGCTGGCCGTTGCCTCGCGCTCGGCCAATTGGGTTTTGATTTCGTCCAACATGCTGTCGGTCATCATGACGCGCAAAGCAGGAATGTCTGAACGGTCCCACGCTTGCTGCAACGTGATGAAGTTTTCTTTGGCGGCGTTCACAAAACCCAAAGCATCAAATCCAGCTGGAATACCCCACGTCTGGTTGCCAGCCAAGCCAGAACCAATCATGGAACCGCCTGCATACGCAGCCTGAGGGGCGTAAGTGGGGTCGGTGTCCATCGGACGAGCCGAAGCGTCGTTGCCCACATTTTTGGGGTTGTACTGCGGCAAGTTGCTGGGATTGACGGGTGCGCCAGCACCTTCAAAAGCGAAAGGGCTATTGCCTGTTGCCTGCGCAGATTGACGACGGCGCATGACCATGCCCACCACGATCATGATGCCCAAAGCGATCAAACCAAACATCAAGAATTGGCCAAACTCAGCGCCAAAACCCAGTGAGTGGGCCAACCAAGCCAAACCCAAACCGGCGGCCAAACCACCCAACATGCCACCCATACCCCAAGATTTCTTAGGCTGAGCCGCAGCAGGCGCTGCGCTAGGTGCGGCCGTTGGCGCAGGCGTGACGGCTGGCGCGGGTTTAGCGGCGTCGCGTTGCGTCACGTTGCTGGACTGCTGCCCGACGGACTTACCGCCACCCAAACGTTTCGCCGCATCGGCGTGCAGGCTTGTAAAAGCCAAGGCAATGACCAAAATTGTGGACCACAGTTGTTTCATTTTTTCATCTCCATTTATTTTTGAAAGCTCAGCACTTGATTCCAACATGAAGTGCGACTACACCGGCGCTCATGTTGTGAAAGTCCACATGACCAAAACCACTTTGCTTCATAAGGGCTTTGAGTTCTTCTTGACCCGGGTGCATCCGAATGGACTCGGCCAAGTAGCGGTAACTCGCGTCATCGCCCGCAATCATCTGGCCCAGCTTGGGCAAGATGTTGAAGGAGTACCAGTCGTAAGCCTTCTCTAGCGGTTTGGCCACTTTAGAGAACTCCAGCACCAGCAACTTGCCGTTGGGCTTGAGCACGCGGCACATTTCTTTGAGCGCCACGTCTTTGTGCGTCATGTTGCGCAGGCCAAAGGCCACGCTGACCACATCGAAATGGTTGTCGGGGAATGGCAGTTTTTCGGCGTCGCACACCAAAGTGGGCAGCACAAAACCTTGGTCCAGCAAGCGATCTCGACCTGTGCGCAACATGGCTTCGTTGATGTCGGTGTGCACCACGCGGCCCGTTTTACCCACCTTTTTGGCAAAGGCCATGGACAAATCGCCCGTTCCACCCGCGATGTCGAGCACTTGCGAGCCCTCGCGCAAGTCGGCCACCATCACGGTGTAACGCTTCCACAGGCGGTGCAAGCCGGCGGACATGAGATCGTTCATCACGTCGTATTTGGACGCGACCGAGTCAAACACGCCACGGACGTGTTTGGCTTTTTCTGTTTCGTCGACGGTTTTGAAGCCGAAATGGGTGCTGCTCATAATTTTTTTAATTTTATCAATGTGCGTGACTGCTGCAGCCTGCGCCTGCTTTTTCGGGCATGGGGGCGTCGCGGCTGGTGCCAGCTTCGCTCAAACGGCGTTCGTAATCAGCCCACAGCTGGTCTTGCTCGGAGCCTAAGAAGTACAGGTATTCCCAAGTGAACAAGCCGCTGTCGTGGCCATCGCTGAAGGTGGGTTTGATGGCGTAGTTGCCCACAGGCTCCAAGCCTTCCAGACCCACGTCGCGCTTGCCGGTTTGCAGCACCTCTTGGCCGGGGCCGTGGCCCTGCACTTCGGCAGAGGGGCTGTAGATGCGCATCAACTCAAACGGAATGCGAAACGCAGCGCCGTCTGAAAAGCTGATTTCAAGCGCACGCGAGGCACCGTGCACGGTGATGTCTTGCGGGGTGGGGGTATGTTTTTCGAGGCCTGCCATGGCTGTCTTTCTGGTTAAACCAACACGCGCTCAATGCCGCCGGCATTGGCTTGGGCCACGTACTCGGGCATCCACTGCTCGCCCAAGATCTTGCGCGCCATCTCGACCACGATGTAGTCGGCTTCGAGCAAACCGTTTTGCAAGTCATCGCCGTAACGGGTCAGACCTTGCAAGCAGCTGGGGCAGCTGGTGAGAATTTTCATATCGCCTTTGGCTTGACCGGTCATGGCACGCAAGGCCACTTCGTCTTTTTGCAACTCGGCTTCTTTGCGGAAACGCACTTGGGTCGAGATGTCAGGACGCGTCACACCCAAGGTGCCCGATTCGCCGCAGCAGCGATCGCTCTTGACCACTTGATCGCCCACCAAAGCTTTGACCGTTTTCATCGGGTCTTGCTGCTTCATGGGGCTGTGACACGGGTCGTGGAACAAATAGCCCGCTTGCTGCTCGGCGTTGAGCTTGATGTCTTTTTCGAGCAAAAACTCGTGGATGTCGACGATGCGGCAGCCCGGGAAAATCTTGTCGAATTCGTAGCCTTGCAGCTGATCAAAACAGGTACCGCAGCTCACCACCACGGTTTTGATGTCGAGGTAATTCAGCGTGTTGGCCACGCGGTGAAACAGCACACGGTTGTCGGTGATGATTTGCTCGGCCTTGTCGAACTGACCCGAACCCTTTTGCGGATAGCCGCAGCACAGGTAACCCGGTGGCAACACGGTTTGCACGCCCGCATGCCACAACATGGCTTGCGTGGCGAGACCCACTTGGCTGAACAAGCGCTCCGAACCGCAGCCGGGAAAATAAAACACCGCTTCGGTCTCAGCAGTCGTGGCCTGCGGGTTGCGAATGATCGGCACGTAATCTTTGTCTTCAATGTCCAACAAAGCGCGCGCGGTTTTCTTGGGCAAACCGCCAGGCATTTTCTTGTTGATGAAGTGAATCACTTGCTCTTTGATGGGCGCCGTGCCCACGGTGGCGGGCGGTGCCTTGGTTTGCTTGCGCGCCATCACCCCCAGCACATCGTGCGCCACGCGCTGCAACTTCATGCCCACATCGACCATCGCGCTGCGTGCGAACTTGATGGTTTCTGGGTTGGTGGCGTTGAGCATGAACATGGCCGCGGCATTGCCAGGGCGGAAGCTCTTTTGGCCCATCTTGCGCAACAAGTTGCGCATGTTCATCGACACGTCGCCGAAGTCGATGTTGACGGGGCAAGGCGTCAAACACTTGTGGCAGACCGTGCAATGGTCGGCCACGTCTTCAAACTCTTGCCAATGTTTGATGGACACGCCACGGCGGGTTTGCTCTTCGTACAAAAAGGCTTCGACCAACAAGGAGGTCGCCAAAATTTTGTTGCGCGGGCTGTAGAGCAAGTTGGCGCGTGGCACATGGGTGGAGCACACGGGCTTGCACTTGCCGCAGCGCAAACAGTCTTTCACACTGCCCGCGATGGCACCAATGTCGGACTGCTGCATGATCAGCGATTCGTGGCCCATCAAGCCAAAACTCGGCGTGTAGGCTTGGCTCAAATCGGCATGACGCACGCTGACGTCAGCATCGACATGGCGCAGCAATTTACCTTTGTTGAAACGGCCTTCGGGGTCGATGCGGGCTTTGTAATCGGCAAAGGGCTTGAGCTCAGCGTCGGTCATGAACTCCAGCTTGGTGATGCCAATGCCGTGCTCGCCCGAAATCACGCCGTCTAAAGAACGCGCCAGCACCATGATGCGGGCCACCGCCTCGTGGGCGGTTTGCAGCATGGCGTAGTCGTCGCTGTTGACGGGAATGTTGGTGTGCACATTGCCGTCACCGGCGTGCATGTGCAGCGCCACCCACACGCGACCTTTGAGCACGCGTTTGTGAATGGCATTGCACTCGTCCAAGATGGGCAAGAACTGAGCGCCCGTGAAGATGTTTTGCAACCCAGCACGGATTTGCGTTTTCCAGCTCGCACGCAAGCTGTGGTCTTGCAACTGCGGGAACAAACCATCGCAGTCACGCAACCAGCCTTGCCACAGGCCACGCACGTCCTCAATCAAGGCGCGGGCTTGTTGCACACGGTCTTCCATCAACTCGGGCGAAGGAATATCTGCCGCATCGTCAGACTTGCCCAGCGGCAAATTACCTTTTGCAAAAAATTCGTCCAAAGCCTCGCACAAGGCGATCTTGTTGCGCAAGCTCAGTTCGATGTTGATGCGCTCAATGCCGTCGGTGTACTCGGCCATGCGCGGCAGGGGAATGACCACGTCTTCGTTGACCTTGAAGGCATTGGTGTGGCGACTGATGGCGGCCGTGCGTTTGCGGTCCAACCAAAACTTTTTACGCGCCTCGGCACTGACGGCGACGAAACCTTCACCGCTGCGCGAGTTGGCCAAGCGCACCACTTCCGAGGTGACGCGGGCCACGTCGTCGGCGTTGTCACCGGCAATGTCGCCGATCAACACCATCTTGGGCAGGCCACCGCGTTTGCTCTTGGTGGCGTAGCCCACCGCGCGCAAGTAGCGGTCGTCCAAATGCTCCAAACCGGCCAGCAACACGCCGCTGCGCTTTTGCTCGGCAAACATGAAGTCTTTGATGTCCACGATGCTGGGCACCGCGTCTTTGGCGTTGCCAAAAAACTCCATGCACACCGTGCGGGTGTGCTGGGGCATGCGGTGCACGATCCAGCGGGCGCTGGTGATCAGGCCGTCACAGCCTTCTTTTTGAATGCCAGGCAGACCGCTCAAAAACTTGTCGGTCACGTCTTTGCCCAAGCCTTCTTTGCGGAAGGTTTTGCCGGGAATGTCGAGGCGTTCTTCGCGAATGGGCGTCTTGCCATCGGCTTCGAAATAGTTCAGCACAAAGCTGGCCATCTCGGCATCGTGAATCTTGCCCAGGTTGTGCTGCACGCGGGTGACTTCCAGCCACTGCGCATCCGGCGTCACCATGCGCCAGCTGGCCAAGTTGTCGAGGGCAGTGCCCCACAACACGGCTTTTTTACCGCCCGCGTTCATGGCGATGTTGCCGCCAATGCACGAGGCTTCGGCCGACGTGGGGTCGACGGCGAACACAAAACCACCGCGCTCTGCGGCGTCGGCCACGCGTTGCGTCACCACGCCGGCTTCGGTCCAAATGGTGGGCACGGGCTGGTCAAGGCCCGGCAAGTTGCGCATTTCCACCTCGGTCATGGCTTCGAGCTTTTCGGTGTTGATCACCGCGCTGCGCCATGTCAGAGGAATGGCACCGCCGGTGTAGCCCGTACCGCCGCCGCGCGGCACGATGGTCAGGCCCAAATCGATACAGCCTTTGACCATGCCAGCCATTTCGGCCTCGCTGTCAGGTGTCAACACCACAAAGGGGTATTCCACGCGCCAGTCGGTAGCGTCGGTCACATGCGACACGCGCGACAGGCCGTCGAACTTGATGTTGTCGCTGGCCGTGAGCTTCTTCAACAAGCGCGTAGTCTTTTTGCGCAAGTCGGCAATGGTGTCGAACTGCGCATTGAACGCTTCAATGGCGCTGCTGGCCGCTTGCAACAACTGCCCCACCAAGGCATCGCGCTCGGCATCGTCTTGGGGCGTGCGGCGACGGGCCACTTCGCCCAAACGGTGGTGCAAAGCCTCGACCAATTGGTGGCGGCGCTTCGGTGTATCCAGCAAATCGTCTTGCAAATAGGGGTTGCGCTGCACCACCCAAATATCGCCCAACACTTCGTACAACATGCGGGCAGAGCGGCCAGTTTGGCGCTCTTGACGCAGACGCAAGAGCAATTCCCAAGCATCGAGACCGAGCAAACGGATCACGATTTCGCGGTCAGAAAACGAGGTGTAGTTGTAGGGGATTTCGCGCAGCCGTGGGCTTTCAGGGGCCGTGGCGAGCAAATGGTTGAGCGAGGTGGGAGCGTTCATAGATCAGGGGGCGCGTAGACGGCGCTTAAGGTTCGCTTATTGGGCATGAATGGTACTGCAGGGTATGTCCCTAGCATTGGGCCGTCTCAGAGAGAACTTACGCACAAAGTGGATGCTTCAGCGTCGCCAGCCTTGGCACATCAACCACTGGACGGTGGCGCAGACCAGCACCAAAGCGCCGTAGGTGGCCATCTTGCCGTCCACACCCCAGAGCCACAGACCGCCCAACAAAGTGAGCGTGCCCAACAAACCGCCCCAAAACGTCTGCTTCAGCACACTCCAGCGCGAGGCCGAGAGCCAACCGCGCAGCGCAAAGCGGGCCAACAAGGCACACAACAAAGCCATCCACCAAGCGGGGGCGATGAAGTTAAAAGTGTGAATGACGTGTTCTAAAGGACCCATGCGCGTAAATTTTATAATCTGAGGATGGCAGTCTGGGCTTTGGGCCTCAATCACAACACAGCTCCGCTCGACTTGCGGGGTAAATTCGCGTTCGCCCTCGAAAAAATGGGGCCTACGCTGAGCGCTTTGCGCCTGAGCCACAGCCAAGACAGCGAGGTGGCCATTTTGTCCACCTGCAACCGCACCGAGATTTACGGCGCGGGCGATGCCACCCAACTGCAACAAACCTTGGCTTGGCTGGCCCAATCGGGCGGCGTGTCGCCCGATGCGCTGCAAGGCCACACCTACGCCCTGCAAGACGACCAAGCCGCCCGCCACGCCTTTCGCGTCGCCAGCGGCCTCGACTCCATGGTGCTGGGCGAGCCCCAAATCTTGGGCCAAATGAAAGACGCGGTGCGTGCCGCCTCTGAAGCCGGCGCCTTGGGCACCACCCTCAACCAACTGTTTCAACGCTCCTTTGCCGTGGCCAAAGAAGTGCGCAGCTCCACCGAGATTGGCGCGCACTCCATCAGCATGGCCGCCGCTGCCGTGCGTTTGGCCAGCCAACTGTTTGAAGATTTGAGCGAAACCCGCGTGCTGTTTGTGGGCGCAGGCGAAATGATTGAGCTCTGCGCCACCCATTTCGCGGCCAAAACGCCCAAAGCCATCGCCATTGCCAACCGCACGCTGGAACGCGGCGAAAAACTCGCCTCCCAATTTGGCGGCGAAGTGATGCGCTTGGCCGACCTGCCCGAGCGTCTGCACGAGTTTGACGTGGTGGTGAGTTGCACCGCCAGCACCCTGCCCCTGATTGGTTTGGGCGCGGTCGAGCGGGCCCTGCGCCAACGCAAACACCGCCCCATGTTCATGGTCGATCTGGCCGTGCCGCGTGACATTGAGCCCGAAGTCAAATCACTTGAAGACGTGTATCTCTACACCGTGGACGATTTGTCGGTGGTGGTGCAAACCGGCCAAGCCAACCGCCAAGCCGCGGTGGCGCAAGCCGAAGTCATCATTGATGCGGGCGTGCAAAGCTTTGCCAATTGGCTGGACCAACGCAGCAACGTGCCCCTGATTCAGCAACTCAACACCCAAGCCGACGAATGGCGCCAAGCCGAACTCGCCCGTGCCCGCAAACAACTGGCCAAAGGTGACGACGTGGAGGCGGTGCTCGAAACCCTGTCACGCGGTTTGACCCAGAAATTGCTGCACGGCGCGATGGCCGAGTTGCACGCCGGTGACGCCAACGCACGCGAAAACGCACGTCGCGCGATTGAGCACTTCTTCTTGCGCGGCAACCGCTAGGCTTGGCCATGAAAGACTTTTTACGCGCCCAACTGGCGCGCTACACGCAACGCTTGGCCGAACTTGACTTCTTGCTGTCTCGCGAAGACATCATGAAAGACATGGCGCAGTTTTTGGCCCTGTCACGCGAACACACCGACGTAGCCGCCACCGCCAGCCGCTTCGCGCGCTACCAACAGCGCGAAGCCGACATGCAGGCCGCGCAACAGATGCTGCAAGACGTGGGCGACGATGACGAAATGCGCGCCATGGCGGACGAAGAAATCGCCAGCGCCCAAGACGAGTTAACCCAGTTAGAAGCTGAATTGCAGCGCATGCTGCTGCCCAAAGACCCCGACGATGCGCGCCCCGCCTTCATCGAAATTCGCGCGGGCACGGGCGGCGATGAGTCAGCCCTGTTTGCCGCCGATCTGCTGCGCATGTACATGCGCTACGCCGAGCGCCAAGGGTGGCGCACCGAAATCGTGAGCGAGTCGCAAAGCGAGCTGGGTGGGTACAAAGAAGTGGTGGTGCGCATGGACGGCGGCTCAAGCGGCGACGGCGTGTATGGCTGGCTCAAGTTTGAGTCGGGCGGCCACCGCGTGCAGCGCGTGCCCGCCACCGAAACCCAAGGCCGCATTCACACCAGCGCGTGCACGGTGGCGGTGCTGCCCGAGCCAGACGAAGCCGAGGCCATCAAAATCAACCCGTCGGATTTGCGCATCGACACCTACCGCGCCAGCGGTGCGGGTGGTCAGCACATCAACAAAACCGACTCGGCCGTGCGCATCACCCACTTGCCCACGGGCATCGTGGCCGAATGCCAAGACGGCCGCAGCCAGCACAGCAACAAAGCCCAAGCGCTGAAAGTGCTGACCGCCCGCATTCAAGAAAAAGACCGTGCCGAGCGCGCCGCCAAAGATGCGGCCATGCGCAAGGGCCTGATTGGCAGTGGCGACCGCAGCGACCGCATTCGTACCTACAACTTCCCGCAAGGGCGCTGGACCGACCACCGCATCAACCTCACGCTGTACAAGCTCAACTTCATCATGGAAGGCGACTTGGGCGACGCCCTGCAGGCCCTGCGTCACGCCCATGAAGCCGAGCAGTTGGCGGCGCTGGAAGTGGGCAACACATGAGCGAGCACGCCTTACCTCACAACGACGCCGACTTAGAGGCTTACCTTCACCCCGAAGGCAGCACACATGCGCACGCGCTCACCATCCAGCAAGCCCTCACTGCGGCACAAACCTTAGGGCTGCCGCGCCTAGACGCCCAAGTGCTGCTGCTGCATGCCTTGAGCCGCGAACCGCATGACCGCGCTTGGCTGCTGGCCCACAGCGACGAGGTACTCACCTCTGTCATTCAAGAGGCGTTCGCCAGCTACGTGCAGCGACGACTCAACACCGAACCCGTGGCCTACATCACCGGTCACAAAGAGTTTTTTGGCCTGCGCTTGCACGTCGACGCCCGCGTGCTCGACCCCCGCGCCGACACCGAAACCTTGGTGGAATGGGCGCTGTCTAGCTTGGCCGACGTCCCTGCCCCCACTGTGGTGGATTTGGGCACCGGCAGCGGCGCGATTGCGTTAGCCCTCAAGCACGCGCGCCCTGATGCCCAGTTAAGCGCCGTGGACGCCAGCGCCGTTGCCTTGGCCGTAGCCCAAGCCAACGCACAACAACTCGGACTGGCCATGACGTTTCACCACGGTTCTTGGCTCGCGCCCTTTGGAGCGCCCCACGCTGCCCCACCCGTTTTGTTCGATGCCATCGTCTCCAACCCACCCTATGTGGCCAGCGACGATGCCCATTTGGCCGCCTTGAAACACGAACCCTTGTCCGCCTTGGCCTCGGGCCACGACGGCTTGGACGACATTCGCCTCATCGTGCGTCAAGCAAGCCAACACCTCAAACCCGGCGGCTGGCTGCTGCTGGAGCACGGTTTTGACCAAGCCCATGCCGTGCAAACTTTGCTGAGCAACCAAGGCTTCCAAGCGGTGCAAAGCCGCCCTGACATCGCGGGCATCCTGCGTTGCACGGGCGGACAATGGCCAACAGTGAAATAATTAACTTTTGATTTGGAGAGTGACTTCATGAGCGATACACAACAACGCATTGATGAACTGGTGAAGGGCAACGAGGTGTTGCTGTTCATGAAAGGCAGCGCAAGCTTCCCCATGTGCGGGTTTTCTGGCCGCGCCATTCAGATCTTGAAAGCTTGCGGCGTCGACCCCAAAGCCATCAAGACCGTGAACGTGCTGGACGACGCCGAAATTCGTCAAGGCATCAAGGAATACAGCAACTGGCCCACCATTCCTCAGCTCTACATCAAGGGCGAATTCATTGGTGGCTCAGACATCATGATGGAAATGTATGAGTCGGGCGAGTTGACTCAGGTGATCAACGGCTAAATCGCATTTGCCCCACACAACGAAAAGCCCGCTTTCAGAGCGGGCTTTTTTCATGATGGCGTGGTGACGACGGGTGGCTGCCCCGCAGGCATGGGCAATGGCAATGGCGGTTTGCAATCTTCATTGCCAAAACGCTGCACGCACAGGCTTTGCGTGCAAGCGCTGATCAAACGCCGCCGCGGTTCTTCGTTCCGATCCACGATCACGGGCTCCATGACCGTGATGCTGCTCATGGACATGATGGGCGTACACACCGTTTGCTTGCTGTGCGAGGCATCTTGAACCGTGACGCAGCTGACTTGCCCTGTGGGCACCTGAATCCAACGTTGGCGCATCTCGAACGACCGAACCTTGTCCTCTGGGTATTGACTGAACGCACCCGGTGAACACTCTTGATACGCCGCCTTGTACTCTGGCGTGGCGCATCCTGCCAACAGGACGAAGCAGGCAGACAGACATGAAAGAAAAAACGTTTTCATTGCCACATCATTTTGGCTGAGATCACAGCGTTGGGATAGTCCATGCGCCCTCGACTGCCGTTGTAACGGCCTAGCGCCAAAGCCAAATGCCCGTTTTCAAGGTTCAGGTAATGCCGCAAGATCACACAGCCGAAGCGCAAATTGGTCTGCGCCTGAAACAGCACCGACGCGTCGTCTTGCGCCAACACACGCGTCCAAAACGGCATGACCTGCATGAAGCCTCTCGCGCCCGCGCTGCTGATCGCGAACTTGCGAAAACCACTCTCAACTTGAATCAATCCCAAGACCAGCGCGGGCTCTAAACCCGCCCGCTGGCTTTCGTACCACACAGTTTGTAAAAACTCGCGACGCAAATGCGGACTGGCTAACTCGTGCGCCAACACATCGGGTGAGCCATTCGGCGTCACAGAGGTCGCACTCAAATGGGAGGCGGTGGGCATTGCTTTGCGGCGTTGCAACTGTTTGTCTAAACGGGCCTCAGCCTGTGCCAACCACTGCTGAAATGCCTGCGCCGCTTTGTCATCGGCATGTACCAAGGTGGGAGGATCGGCCTGATGCACAGCGGCACTCAGTGCGGTGCGCACCGAGTCGATCAAGGGTTCTTCACGTTGGCTGCCTGCGTGCGCTGTGACCGCACACACGACGCAGCCCAAAAAACAAGAGGCGATCAACCGCCGCAAACGCAGCAAACCGAACGCCACAGCAAAAATCAGGAGCTCAACACCCGCAAGGCCGGTTCGGCCTAAACGGGAGCGAGCACCCTGTTGCATCACAAACCGAGTTGGGCCTTCACATGCGCCAACACGTCGGCCACGGCCACTTTGGTGGACTCGGCGTTGCGGCGGTGTTGGTACTCGACCACGCCGTCTTTCAAGCCTTTGTCGCCAATGGTGACGCGGTGAGGCACGCCGATCAGTTCCCAGTCGGCAAACATCGCGCCAGGGCGCTCGCCACGGTCATCCAAGATGACGTCCACGCCCAAGGCCAACAGGTCTTCGTACAACTTGAAGGCAGCGGTTTTGACGTCTTCGCTGCGGTCCATGTTGACGGGGCAAATCACCACGGTGAACGGCGCAATCGCGTCTGGCCAAATCATGCCGCGCTCATCGTGGTTTTGCTCAATGGCGGCAGCGGGCAAGCGCGTCACGCCAATGCCGTAGCAACCCATTTCCATGAATTGCGGTTTGCCGTTCACATCCAAAAATGTGGCGTTCATGGCTTGGCTGTATTTGGTGCCGAGGTAGAACACATGGCCCACTTCGATGCCGCGCTCAATGGCGAGCACGCCTTGACCGTCTGGGGAGGCATCGCCCGCCACCACGTTGCGGATGTCAGCGACCAAGTCGGGCTCGGCCACATCGCGTCCAAAGTTGACGCCGGTCATGTGGAAGTCCACTTCGTTGGCGCCGCAAATCCAATCGGCCATGACAGCCACATCGCGGTCGGCCACGATCTTCAAAGGTTGCTTCAAGTTCACGGGGCCGAGGTAGCCAGGCTTGCAACCGAAGTGGTCGTCGATTTCCTGCGTCGTGGCGAAGCGGAAACCGCCTTCAAAGCCTGGCAACTTGCCGACTTTGACTTCGTTCATGTCGTGGTCGCCGCGCAAGAGCAAGAGCCACACGTGTGATTTGACGACTTCGCCTTTGTCGTTGAGGGTATCGGTCGCCAACACCAGCGATTTGACGGTGGTGTTCAGCGGCACGTTGAGCAAAGCAGCCACGTCTTCGCAGGTGCTTTTGCCTGGTGTGGCGGTTTTGGTCAAAGCCTGCGTGGCTGCACCGCGCGTTTGCGTGGGGGCCAAGGCTTCGGCCTTTTCCATGTTGGCGGCGTAGGTGCTGGTGGGGCAATAGACGATGGCGTCTTCGCCAGTGGCGGCAATCACTTGGAACTCTTCGCTCAAATCGCCACCAATGGCGCCGCTGTCAGCTGCCACGGCGCGGTAGGTCAAACCGAAGCGGTCAAAAATCTTGCGATAGGCATCGGCCATGACTTGGTAACTTTGCTTGGCCGAGACTTGGTCACGGTCAAAGCTGTAGGCGTCTTTCATGATGAATTCGCGGCCGCGCATCAAACCAAAACGGGGGCGACGCTCGTCTCGGAATTTGGTTTGGATTTGGTAAAAGTTTTTGGGCAGCTGTTTGTAGCTGCGAATTTCTTGGCGAGCGATGTCGGTCACCACTTCTTCGCTGGTGGGTTGCACCACAAAATCGCGACCGTGACGGTCTTTGATACGCAGCAACTCAGGCCCCATCTTCTCGAAACGGCCGGTTTCTTGCCACAGCTCAGCAGGCTGCACCACGGGCATGGTCAGCTCGATGGCACCCGCCTTGTTCATCTCTTCGCGCACGATGGCTTCGACCTTGCGAATCACACGCAAACCCATAGGCATGTAGTTGTAAATGCCAGCACCGAGCTTTTTGATCAGGCCCGCGCGCATCATCAGTTTGTGGCTGACCACTTCGGCATCTGCGGGGGCATCTTTGAGGGTAGAAATTAAAAACTGAGAGGCTTTCATGCGGGCAACTAAGGTCGATAAACAGTGGGGAATTTGGGTAAATCTGAGAGACAAGATGCAGCTCTGTGCATAATGGACTCAGTTTAAAAATTTGAGGTTTGATTATGCTTGACCGAGAAGGGTTCAGACCCAATGTCGGCATCATCTTGCTCAACCAAAGAAATCAGGTTTTTTGGGGCAAGCGCATTCGCACGCACAGTTGGCAGTTCCCGCAAGGTGGCATTGATCGAGGAGAAACCCCCGAACAAGCCATGATTCGCGAACTGCACGAAGAAGTGGGGCTCAAGCAAGAGCATGTGCGCATCGTTGCCCGTACCCGTGATTGGTTGCGCTATGAGGTGCCTGACCGGTTTATTCGCCGTGATGCGCGTGGCTTTTACAAAGGCCAAAAGCAAATTTGGTTTTTGCTTCAGTTGGTGGCGCCTGACCACCATTTGAATTTGCGCGCGACCAACCATCCAGAGTTCGACGCTTGGCGTTGGAACGATTATTGGGTGCCGTTGGATGTGGTGGTGGAGTTCAAACGCGGCGTCTATGAAATGGCACTGACTGAGCTGTCACGCTTTTTGCCGCGTCAAGACAACCGCAACCGATTTCAGCGCAACACCCATCAAAATCCTCAAGACATGATGGTGATGTCCAAGCAATTTGGGGGGTCTGGTCACATGGAGCTGCCACCCGGCGCGACGTTTGACCCAGATCCTCAATCTGCACTTCGTCCTCACGAGAGTTGAAGCGATTGACATGGGCGCATGTGCCCCATGTCATCGCTTTGCTCAGGACAACTTGGTGAGCACCAAGTTGTCGCGGTGGACCATTTCTGCTTCGGCCACGTAGCCCAGCAACGACTCCACATCGGTCGATGGCTTGCGACAGAGCAAGCGCGCTTCGGCGCTGGCGTAATTGGCCAAACCACGCGCAATTTCTTGACCTTGCCCATCCAAGATGGCGATCACTTCACCGCGTGAAAAATCACCACTCACGGCTGTCATGCCAATGGGCAACAAACTCTTGCCTTCGTTGCGCAACTTGGCAACCGCACCATCATCGATGGTGATGGAACCGCGCAATTGCAGATGGTCCGCCATCCATTGCTTTCGGGCTTGCTGCTTTTGAGTCGGTGCGATCAACAAAGTACCAATGGCCTCGCCTTGTGCCAGTCGCAACAAGGCATCAGGCTCACGCCCCCAAGCAATGACCGTGGAGGCACCCGAACCTGCGGCTCGTTTGGCCGCCAAGATTTTGGTGATCATGCCGCCGCGACCGATGCTGGAGCCTGCTCCGCCCGCCATCTCTTCGAGCTTGGCGTCCCCTGCGCGCGCTTCGTGCACGAAGGTGGCGTTGGGGTCACGACGCGGATCGGCGGTGAACAAGCCTTTTTGATCGGTGAGGATGATCAAGGCATCGGCCTCGACCAAATTGGCCACCAACGCACCCAAAGTGTCGTTGTCGCCAAATTTGATTTCATCGTTGACCACCGTGTCGTTCTCGTTGATGACCGGCAACACGCCATGGGCCAACAAAGTCAACAAGGTGGAGCGGGCGTTCAAATAACGTTCACGGTCGGCCAAATCGGCGTGAGTCAACAGCACTTGTGCAGAACCCAAGCCGTTTTCGCGCAGCTTGGTTTCGTACATCTGAGCCAAACCCATCTGCCCCACGGCGGCAGCGGCTTGCAATTCGTGGAGCTCTTTGGGGCGCGTGGTCCAGCCCAGACGCTTCATGCCTTCGGCAATGGCGCCACTGGAGACCATGATGAGTTCGCGCCCATCGCGCATAAGCGCGCTGAGTTGGCGACACCATTCACCAATGGCTTGCTCGTCTAAACCGCGACCTTCATTGGTCACCAAACTAGAACCGACTTTGACCACGATGCGACGCGCATCGCGCAACACGGTGGAGCGAAGTTCTGTCATGTTGAAACGTTAATGTTGAAACATTAGGGCGTGGGCTCAGCAAAGCGCGGATCGATGTACTCAGGCGGCTGCTCGGCCACCTGTTGCGCTTTGATGTGCTTGTAGATTTCTTTGATCAAAGGCTCGCAACCTTCACGCGTGAGCGCAGAGATTTCAAACACGGGACCTTTGTACTTGAAGCGCTTGACGAAATCGGCCACCAGCGCAGCACGCGCTTCGGCAGGGATCATGTCGAGCTTGTTCAAGACCAACCAACGTGGTTTGTCATACAAAGCTTTGTCATATTTTTTCAGCTCAGCCACGATGGCCTTGGCTTGTGCCACGGGATCCACAGCATCGTCAAAAGGTGCGACATCCACGATTTGCAACAACAAACGGGTGCGTTGCAAATGACGCAAGAACTGATGGCCCAAACCTGCGCCGTCAGACGCACCTTCAATCAAACCCGGCACATCGGCGACCACAAAGCTTTGCTCTGGGCCCACACGTACCACACCCAAATTGGGGTGCAAGGTGGTGAAAGGGTAATCGGCAATTTTGGGACGTGCGTTGGAGATCGCGGAGATCAACGTGGATTTGCCTGCGTTAGGCATGCCCAACAAACCGACGTCGGCCAACACTTTGAGCTCCAGCTTCAAGCTGCGCTTTTCACCGGGCCAGCCGGGTGTTTTTTGACGCGGTGCGCGGTTGATCGCGCTTTTGAAGCGCATGTTGCCAAAGCCACCGTCACCGCCTTTGGCGATGGTGATGACCTCACCCGGCGTCAGCAACTCAAACAGCACGTCGCCAGTTTCAGCGTCGGTGATGATGGTGCCCACGGGCATTTTCAAAATAATGTCATCTCCGGCGGCTCCGAACATGTCGGACCCCAAGCCGTGCTGCCCGCGCTTGGCCTCGTGGCGGCGCGAGAAGCGGAAGTCGACCAAGGTGTTCAGGTTGATGTCGGCAATGGCAAATACATGCCCACCGCGTCCACCGTCGCCACCATTGGGACCTCCAAATTCTTTGTACTTCTCATGGCGGAACGAGACGCAGCCGTTCCCCCCATCGCCAGCGGCAATGTCGATATAGGCTTCGTCAACGAATTTCATGGATGTAGTCTAAAAAGAGTAAAGCCCCGACGAATCGGGGCTTTGCAACATTCTGCTTAATTCAATTAAGCAGGTGTCACGTTGACCATATGCTTGTTCAAAGCGCCTTTAACGCCGAACGACACGTGGCCGTCAACCAAAGCGAACAAGGTGTGGTCTTTGCCCACGCCGACGTTAACGCCGGGGTGAAACTTGGTACCACGTTGACGCACGATGATCGCGCCAGCGGAGATCAACTCACCGCCGAAAGCTTTCACACCGAGCATTTTGGGCTTGGAATCACGCCCGTTTCGCGTAGAGCCGCCGCCTTTTTTCTGTGCCATGTCAAATGCTCCTTAACCGTTGATGGAAGCAATCTGCAATTCAGTGAACTGCTGACGATGCCCTTGGCGTTTTTGGTAGTGCTTACGACGACGCATTTTGAAAATGCGAACCTTGTCGTGCTTGCCATGAGACAAAACTGTCACTGTGACAGTTGCACCGGACACCAAGGGTGTGCCGACCTTGAGTTCAGCGCCGTTACCGACTGCCAAAACTTGATCGATCACAATCTCTTGGCCAACGTCCGCAGCAATCTGTTCTACTTTAATTTTTTCACCAGCAGCAACACGATACTGTTTGCCACCGGTTTTTATGACCGCGTACATGTGAGACCTCTAGATAAGAATCTATTTGGATATCTGCGAACGAATTTCCGCAGAGCCCGAAATTGTAGCAGTTCTAAGCCTCGCACGCACATACCTATAATTTGCTGGCTTTTCAACTGTTGAGTACCTCCCTGTTTTGACCTCTGCCTCCTCCTCCGCCCCGTCTTTGATTGCTGCCGATATGGCAGAGGTTGACCGTGTCATCGCGCATCGCTTGGACTCCGGCGTGCCTTTGGTGAGCACCGTGTCGCAGTACATCATCTCCGCAGGGGGCAAGCGCATCAGACCAGCCTTGGTCTTACTCATGTCTGGCGCGCTGGGCTACCAAGACGCACAGCGCCACAACTTGGCTGCGATTGTGGAATTCATCCACACAGCCACGCTGCTGCACGACGATGTGGTGGATGAATCCACGTTGCGCCGTGGTCGCGCCACCGCCAACGAATCGTTTGGTAACCCAGCCAGCGTGTTGGTGGGTGACTTTTTGTATTCACGCGCCTTCCAAATGATGGTCGACTCCGGCGAAATGCGCGTGATGGAGGTTTTAGCCGATGCCACAAACGTGATTGCGGAAGGCGAAGTCTTGCAGCTGATGAACATGCACGACGCTTCGCTGGATGAAGCCGGTTATTTACGCGTGATTCGCTCCAAAACAGCAAAATTATTTGAAGCCAGCACCCGTTTGGCGGCCATCATGGCGCGCAGCACGCCCGAAGTGGAAACGGCATGCGCAAACTACGGCCAAGCCTTAGGCACCGCATTTCAAGTGATTGACGACGTGCTCGATTACGACGGCGATGCGCAAGAGCTTGGCAAAAATTTAGGCGATGACTTGCGTGAAGGTAAAAACACGCTGCCCCTGATCATTGCCATGCAGCGCGCACCTGAACAAGAACGCGCCCTCATTCAACGCGCCATCGAAAACGGCGAGATGGAAGCGTTGCCCGACATCGTTCGTATCGTGCGCAGCACGGGCGCTTTGGAGGCGACTCGCAGTTCCGCTAGCTTAGAAGCTGAGCGCGCGATTGCGGCTTTGCACGTCTTGGCACCCAGCCCTTACCGTGATGCACTGCACGCTTTGGCGGCTCAACTCTTAGATCGCCGAAGCTAAAGCACCAGTCCTTCGGGCAAGAAGCTGTTATTCCTGCACCAATCTGCAGGGTGCTTTGATATTCTTTTCAACACGCTTTTCTTCACAATATTTCATCGCACGACGCTCGCCTTCGGCCGACATTTTGATATGTATAGAGCAGCGAAAGACCATCTTTTCGCCGTCACTATGGCTATCAAAAGCCGCCGCGCAATGGCTCATGGGCGTCATTTCTGGTTTTTGCTCTTTCCACGCCGAGCGCATTGGATCAGGCAACTCGTTCAACGGAACCGTTGGATAACCCGCAGCACGCACGCTCATACTTGCCAATGCAAAAACAATAAAAGCAAAAGCCAAAATAGTTTTTTTCATTTTGATATCGTTTTGTTAAAAATTTCATTTTAGGACTGCGCCGTATGAAATAGGGTGCGATATAAAACAAAAAGCCCGCATTCAGCGGGCCTTTGACGCACATCAAAACGACCTTAAACGGCAGCTGGCTCTGCGGCAATCAAGGCAGTATCCAAAGTGCCTGCTGTTTTCAAAGCCTGCACCCAAGTTGGCGAAACGCCACGACCTGTCCAAGTTTGCTCAGGGTTGGCAGGGTTGCGGTATTTAGGGGCAACTTTCTTACCAGCCAAAGCACCTTTTTTTGCAGCCTTGGGCGCCTTCGCGGCTTTACCAGCTTTCGCGGGCTTACCTTCGGCCAAGGCCTTGGCGATGTCTGCAGCCGTCAAGCCTGCATCTTTGGCCATTTGAACAATTTGCGACAACACTTTGTCGTGCGATTTGCTCAATAACGCTTGTTCTTTTTTAGCCAACAACTCACGTTGCTTGCGAATAGTAGCGAGTTGGTTTGCGACCGTTGTACGTGCCATATATTCATCTCCAGTAAGCGAATTTAAAAAGAGAATGATATATCAATTTCTTTTAATCATCGGCAGCTATTGATCTGATGACGATCCAATACTGATTTTCCGCACGACACCTCTCTTAAATTGATTTAATTTGGGGTCAGGTTTTAAAGAAGTCATACGAACCATACGCGTATATACGTAGTTAACCTGTCTACGCCGAATGCACCTTGTAGCGCGCTATTTTGTAATGCAGACTCCCACAAGACAAAAACCCACGCCCAAACAATGCAGCTCCACGACACAAGGGGCGCAGCATGCAACCGTCATTTCAAGGGGTCAATAAGTCCACCGAACTGTCCGTCATTCAACCCTTAGACGACATACTCAAACAAGCCGTCGCACAGGGGGCTTCAGATATTCATTTTGAAACGGGCGAAACCGAATTCCGAGCGCGCTTTCGCATTGATGGCATCTTGCATACCGCAGCTACACCCGCACTCCATTTGAGAGACGCCATGGTTTCTCGCCTCAAAGTCTTGGCACGCATGGATATTGCCGAGAAACGGGTGCCGCAAGATGGGCGCATTCAATACCCTTACCAGGGTCAAACCATTGATTTACGGGTCAGCTCATTACCCACCCTGCATGGTGAAAAAATTGTGGTCCGCTTGCTCAATATCAGCCGCGAACGCCCAAGTCTTGAAACACTAGGCTACGAAGCCGATGACCAAGCCCGACTGTTGGCCGCCATTGCACATCCTCACGGCATGGTGCTGATGACAGGCCCCACGGGCTCAGGCAAAACCTTGTCGCTTTACAGCTGCCTTGAGTTACTGAATCGGCCCGAGGTGAATATCTCCACCGTGGAAGACCCGTCTGAAATTCAATTACCCGGCGCAAATCAAGTCAATATCAACGAGCGAGCAGGGGTCACATTTGCCAGCACCTTGCGAGCTTTATTGCGCCAAGACCCAGACATCATCATGGTCGGTGAAATACGCGATCTTGAAACGGCCGCCATCGCCATTCAAGCCGCGCAGACAGGCCATTTGGTTTTATCGACCTTGCACACCAACGACGCCCCCAGCACCTTGGCTCGCCTGCGTCACATGGGTATTGAAGCGTTCAATGTCGCGGCCAGCATTATTTTGATCGTGGCGCAGCGGCTCGTGCGCCGCTTGTGCAACGCCTGCAAACAAAGCGCGACAAGCGTGCAAACACAAACGTGGCTGCAACAACTCAGCACGCAAGATCAACAGGCCATTGGACTGGCGTCACGCCCCTCGCCCACGCTCTATCACCCTGTGGGTTGCAACGCCTGCGACCAAGGCTACAAAGGGCGCATCGGCATCTACCAAGTCATGCCCATCGGAGGCGCCTTACAAGCGCTGATCTTGCAAAACGCCAGCACGCAGGCGTTGGCCCAACAGGCCTCACAAGAGGGTGTTCGAACCCTGCGGCAAGCCGGCTGGCTCAAAGCACTACAGGGCATCACGTCTGTGCAAGAAGTCATGACGCTGACGCACCATGGCTGAGCCTATTTTTCTGTGGCGCGGCGTCGATCGCGAGGGCAAAAATGTCAACGGCGAGATGCAAGCCCCTACCTCGTCGGCCGTGACAGACACTTTGCAACGCCAAAGAATTCGCGCCACAAGCGTGAATCGCAAGCTGTCGCTACCTGTTTGGTTACAGCGCAACGCCACCGTCAGCAGCTCAGATGTGACACGACTCACCCGTCAGCTGGCCACGCTGTTGCAATCGGGCGTTCCCTTGCTGCAAGCCTTTGACATCATGAGGCGCGGTCTACGCCACACAGCACTCCAACAGATGGTGCAAGACATTCGCCATCACGTCGAAGGCGGTCAGGCCTTGCATCAAGCCTTGCAACGTCATGCCGTCTTCGACGCGTTGTTTTGTAATTTGGTGGCGGCAGGGGAAATGGCGGGCATGCTCGACACGCTGCTCGACCGGATCGCCCACCACCGAGAAAAAGCCGAAGCACTGCGCAGCAGCTTGCGCTCTGCGCTGATTTACCCGACAGCCGTGTTGGTGATCGCGGTGGTGGTGATGGCACTGCTGTTGTCGTTTGTGGTGCCTGCATTTGAGGGAATTTTTCAGTCTTTCAACGCCGAATTACCAGCCCTCACACGTTTCGTGATTGGCTTGAGCTCTGGCTGGCAACGCCACGGATGGACCCTTCTGCTGTTAGTGTTGCTGGCGGTCTGGGCTCTGCAGCAATGGGCCAAGCGCAGCAAAACACTGCAATGGCGACTGCACGGCTGGGTGCTGCACCTGCCCATCGCGGGCAAGCTTGTGCGACAGGCGTGCATGGCACGCTGGACACGCACCTTGGCCACTTTATTTGCAGCGGGCATCACCTTGACGGATGCACTGGATGCGGTGAAAGGCGTTGCCGGAAATCTGCATTACCAAGACGCGACCGAGTCCATGCACACCCAGCTCATGCAGGGGCGCTCGTTGGCACAGGCACTTGAAAGTACGAATGGTTTGTTCTCGCCCATGGTGGTTCAAATGTGTGCGATTGGCGAAGAGTCGGGGGCTTTGGACCGCATGCTCGATAAAACGGCCGAGCACTATGAACGCGAAGTCACCGCGACCGTCGCCAAACTGTCCACCTTGATGGAGCCGTTCATCATGGTGGTGCTAGGCTTGCTCATTGGCGGTTTGGTGGTCGCCCTGTATTTGCCAATTTTTCAACTGGGACAAGTGGTATGAATTTGAATCTCTGGCTGGCCTTTGGCGTGGGCCTGATCTTGGGCAGCTTTGTGAATGTGCTGGTTCACCGCTTGCCGCGCATGGTCATGGCGAGTTTCGAGCCAAGCAACGACGACACGCCTCGTTTTGACCTGTGTCTGCCAGCCTCGCACTGCCCACATTGCCACACCCCGTTGCAAATCAAACACCTGCTGCCTGTGCTGAGCTTTGTCTGGCTCAAAGGCCGCTGTGGTTTTTGCAAATATCCCATTGGCTGGCAATACCCCACCGTCGAGTTACTCACCGCGTTGATTTGGACAGCTTGCGCATGGCGCTGGGGCCTGACCAGCACAGCCCTATGCTGGGCACTTTTTGGCACAAGCTTGCTCGCACTCTCACTCATCGACTGGCAAACCACCTTGCTACCCGATGCCTTGACGCAACCCTTGCTCTGGTTAGGCCTCATCGCCAGTGCTGACCAATGGGTGGCATTGCCCCTGACGCAAGCCGTTTGGGGCGCCGTTTGGGGCTATGGCGCCTTATGGAGCATCGCCACCGCGTTTGAACGCATCACCGGCAAACAAGGCATGGGTGGCGGCGATTTCAAATTACTTGCGGCCTTAGGCGCTTGGTTGGGTCCTTTCGCTTTAATTCCGCTTGTCATCCTCGCCAGCTTCACCGGGGCCATTGTTGGACTGAGCCTGCAATGGCGGCATCGCTTGCCGGCCAATGGGTACGTACCGTTTGGCCCGTTTCTCGCAGCTGCAGGGGCTTTTTTAGCTTGGGAAAACCCAGCGCAATTCATGCAAAGCTTGGGCTGGCCTGCGTTTTGAATAGACTCAACGCCATGCAAGCCCCCCTCCCCCCTTTTCGCTTAGGCCTGACTGGCGGCATTGGCAGCGGCAAAAGTACCGTCGGCCAAATGCTGGTCGAAGCGGGCGCTGCCTTGATCGACGCCGATGCCATCGCACGCAGCGTCACTGCCCCTGACGGCTCCGCCATTACCGCCATTTCCCAAGTCTTTGGCTCGGAGTTCATCAATGCAGAAGGCGCCTTAGACCGTGACCGCATGCGCTCGCTGGTGTTTTCAGACGCGTCTGCCAAACAAAGGTTAGAAGCCATCATCCACCCCTTGGTCTCATTGGCCACACAAAGCCAAGCACAAACTGCGGTCAATGCGGGCCACTCACTGCTGGTGTTCGATGTGCCTTTGCTGGTTGAATCTGGCCGCTGGCGTGCACAACTCGACGGCGTTTTGGTCGTGGACTGCGAAGTTGCCACACAAATTGAACGCGTCAAATCAAGAAGTGGTTTGAGCGCAGAAACTGTGCAAGGCATCATCAACGCCCAAGCCACTCGGGCGCAACGCTTGCAGGCCGCCGATTGGGTCATCTTCAACGAAGGGCTGCCGCTGGATGCTCTAAAAATCCAAGTACATCAAATCATGCGTGATTTGTCATGCAAAGTTTGACGCACTGACAGCTCTCAGCGGTTATGATCATCGCTCAAAGCTATCAATATCAAATTTTTCGTTTTTCTGCGTGATTCTGTACGAACATCCCTTCAATGAACGTGTGCGCACTTACCTGCGTCTGGAACATCTGTTTCAGCGATTTGAAGAGCTCACGTCACGCGATCACCCCGTCGACAACCACTTTGCGCTCACCACCTTGTTTGAGCTGGTTGACGCAGGCGGCAGAACCGATCTGAAATCCGACATCCTCAAAGACCTCGAACGCCACAAGCAACAGTTCAACGGCTGGCGTGGTAACCCGTCGGTCTCTGAAGCAGCCTTAGACATTTTGCTGGGGCAGTTGGAGCAATGCTTTGAAGGCCTCAATGGCGCGGTCGGCAAAATTGGACAAACCATCACCGACAACGAGTGGCTGGCCGCATTGCGCAATCGCGTCACGATTCCTGGTGGCACATGCTGCTTTGATTTACCGGCCTACCACGCTTGGCAACAACTCAGCCCTGACGTGCGCAGACGCGACATCTTGCGCTGGGCGCAAGCTTTTCAACCCATGCAAGCCTCGGTCAAGTTGCTGCTCTCTTTGATGCGTGACACCGGAAGCGCTCAAAAAATCATGGCCATGGGCGGTCAATACCAACAATCACTGGCTCAAGGCAAATTCCAATTGATGCGCGTCGCCATCGATCCCGCCTTGGGCTTCATTCCTGAAATCAGCGGCAACCGTTTGATGATTTGGGTGCGCATGATGCGCCAAGATGGTGAAGGCCGCTTGCAAGCCAGCACCGACGACGTCGCGTTTGAAATGGCTTTGTGCGCTTAACCCATGACGGCCTCGCTTCGCATCGTGACGTGCCCTCAATGTGGCGGCCCTAGCCGCTACGAATCTGCCAACTTGTTTCGCCCTTTTTGCGGTGAACGCTGCCGCAACATCGACTTAGGCGCTTGGGCCAACGAAGAGCACCGCTTGCCCGATCAAACGCCGCAAGACGACGCCGACTTCGAGAACACGCCCTTGCAATAAACCGCGCCCCCAAAGGTCGCCGCAAGGTTTAAACGGCGTGCGTTGCGCCCTCAAACCCACGCTCTTGCGCAAACCACTGCAAAACCGGCAAGGTGCCGGGCAACACAGGCTTCATCTCGACCGGCAGTTGCTGCCAAGCAAATTGCTGCGCTTCGCGCATTTGCAACTCACCCGACCATTGCGTGACTTTGCAAAAGTTCAGTTGCACCAACGCGTGCGGGTAGTCAATGCGCTCGATCTTCCAAGGCTCACAGTTTTCAATGGTGATGCCAATTTCCTCTTGCAACTCGCGACGCAAGGCTTGCGCCACCGTTTCACCCGCTTCGAGTTTGCCGCCCGGAAACTCCCAAAACCCTGCGTAGGCCTTGCCTTCAGGTCGACTGGTAAGCAAGAAGGCTTGATCAGCCCGAACAAGCACCCCCACGGCTACCTGCACCAAGGTCCGGTCAGCTGAACGAGGCTGGTCGGCATCGACCACACGCACGACGGTATCGGTCACGGCTTAAGCCGCGTGCTTGCCCGCGTAGTCGCGTGCAAACTGAAAAGCCACACGACCACTGCGAGAGCCACGCTCCAACGCCCAAATCAAGGCCTCAGGCTTAGCAGCCTCAATAGCCTCGCGCGACACACCCAGCGACGACATCCACTGCGCAGCAATGGTGAGGTACTCGTCTTGACTGAAAGGGTAAAAACTGACCCACAACCCAAAGCGCTCAGACAAAGAAATTTTCTCTTCAACGCCCTCGCCCGGATGCACTTCACCATCCTCGGTGTGGGTGTAGGTGAGGTTTTCCTTCATGTACTCAGGCAGCAAGTGACGGCGGTTGCTGGTGGCGTAAATCAACACGTTGGGTGTGGCCGCGGCAATCGAACCATCCAAAATAGACTTGAGGGCTTTGTAGCCTGGCTCGCCATCTTCAAAACTCAAATCGTCACAGAAGATCATGAATTTTTCAGGCCGCGTGGACACCACGTCAATGATGTCGGGCAAGTCGGTCAGATCGTCTTTGTCGACTTCGATCAGACGCAAGCCTTGCGGTGCATATTCATTCAAACAAGCCTTGATCAACGACGATTTGCCGGTACCGCGCGCGCCCGTCAGCAGCACGTTGTTGGCAGGCAGGCCTTTGACGAACTGCTCGGTGTTGCGCTGGATTTTTTCTTTTTGACCGTCGATCTCTTGCAAGTCCGCCAAACCGAGTTGCGCGACATGGCGCACAGGCTCCAAACCACCGTGACCGCTTGTGCGCTTGCGATAGCGAAACGCAACGCTCGCCGACCAATCGGGCGCTGACATGGGTTGTGGCAACACAGACTCGATGCGCGCCATCAGCGCCTCGGCGCGTTGCACCAAACGCTCTAAAGGGTTTTGCATGGAATCGCTCATCAGCTTCTGTAATCGGCGTTGATGCTCACGTAGTCGTGGCTGAGGTCACAGGTCCAAACGGTGTCGCTGGCTGTACCGCGACCCAAAACCACGCGCACGGTGATTTCGGATTGCTTCATCACGCGTTGGCCATCTTCTTCACGGTAAGCCGGATGACGACCGCCCTGCACAGCCACATGCACATCGTCCAGATACAAGTCGATGCCCGTCTGGTCTAGGTCGGCAATGCCTGCGTAACCGACGGCCGCCAAGATGCGGCCCAAGTTGGGGTCACTGGCAAAGAACGCCGTTTTCACCAATGGCGAATGTGCAATGGCGTACGCCACTTGACGACACTCTGCGCCATCGCGACCACCCTCAACTTGGATGGTGATGAACTTGGTGGCACCTTCGCCATCACGCACGATGGCTTGCGCCAATTGGCGCGCCACTTGCATCATGGCCTGCAGCAAAGCTTGGCCCTCGACGCTGCTCAAGCTGGTGATGGTTGGGTGCGCGGCTTTGTGCGTCGCGATGACCACGAAGGAGTCGTTGGTCGAGGTGTCGCCGTCCACCGTCACACGGTTGAATGAGCCCTCGGCCAAAGCCAGCGAGAGTTCTTTCATCAACGCCGGCGCGACGCAGGCATCGGTGGCCACATAGCCCAACATCGTCGCCATGTTGGGACGAATCATGCCGGCGCCCTTGCTGATGCCGGTGATGCTGACGTTGGCGCCCGCAATTTGCACTTGCGTACTGGCCGCTTTGGGCACGGTGTCCGTGGTCATGATGCCTTCGGCGGCATCAGCCCACTGCTGCGACGACGTAGCTTGACCCGCAGCCGCAATGGCCGCAGGCAAGCCCGCGATGATGCGGTCGTGCGGCAACGGCTCCATGATGACGCCGGTTGAAAAAGGCAGCACTTGACTGGGCGCAATATGCAGCGCCTCGGCCAATGCCACGCAGGTTTCACGGGCACGTTTCAAGCCGTCTTCGCCGGTGCCTGCATTGGCATTGCCCGTGTTGACGACCATCGCACGTATGCCTTGCCCTGCGTCTAAATGCTCACGACAAATTTGCACGGGCGCCGCACAGAAACGGTTTTGTGTGAACACACCACTGACAGAGGCACCCTCGTCGATCAAGACCACCGTCAAATCTTTGCGATCTGCTTTGCGAATGCCGGCTTGAGTCACCCCGATGCGCACGCCAGGAATGGCATGCAAGTCGGCAACTTGGGGAGGAAGGAGATTGACTGGCATAAATGGTCAGGCCAATTGGCCGTGGCAGTGTTTGTACTTCTTGCCGCTGCCACATGGGCAAGGCTCGTTGCGGCCAACGGGCGGCATGCTGGTGGCGAAAGTGGCGGCATCGGCCGTCACCTCCGCATCACCCAACTCATTGGGTGCGGTGTAGGTCACGTTGTGCAGCGTTTCTGCGCGGTCTTCCAACTCGCTGGCCGCTTGTTCGATTTGCTCATTCGACTCAATCTTGACCGTCATCAACACGCGGGTGACTTCGACTTTGACCATGTCCAACAACTGACCAAACAACTCAAACGCTTCGCGCTTGTATTCTTGTTTGGGTTGCTTTTGCGCGTAACCGCGCAAATGGATGCCTTGGCGCAAATAGTCCAAGGCGGCCAAGTGCTCACGCCAATGGCTGTCGATGTTTTGCAGCAACACCACGCGCATGAAGGGGGTGAATTGCTCAAGGCCCACGCGATCGAGTTTGGCTTGGAACGCGGCATTCGCGGCATCCACCACTTGGGTAAGCACCTCTTCGTCCGTGATGGCCGAGGCTTTTTCAATGGTGCTTTGCAAAGGCAAGTCAATCAACCACTCTTGCATCAACGCACGCTGCAAGCCCGCGATGTCCCATTGCTCTTCCACCGATTCTTCGGGCACGTACTGACGCACCAAATCGCTGAATGTGCCTTCGCGCAAACCCGCAATTTGAGCCGTCAAATCTGACGCATCCAGAATGTCATTACGCTGCTGGTAAATCACACGGCGTTGGTCGTTGGACACATCGTCGTATTCCAACAACTGCTTGCGCACATCAAAGTTGCGCGCCTCGACTTTGCGTTGCGCACTCTCAATGCTGCGTGTGACGATGCCAGCTTCAATGGCCTCGCCCTCTGGCATTTTCAGACGGTCCATGATGGCTTTGACACGGTCACCGGCAAAGATGCGCATCAATGCGTCGTCCAAGCTCAAGTAAAAACGTGACGAGCCAGGATCGCCCTGACGACCAGAGCGACCGCGCAATTGGTTGTCGATGCGACGCGACTCGTGGCGCTCGGTTGCGATGATGCGCAGACCACCCAAGGATTTGACCGCCTCATGGTCTTTGGTCCATTGCACGCGCAAGGCATCGATCTGTTGCTGCTTGGCTGCGGCGTCAAGCGCCTCATTGGCTTCAACCTCCGCAATGGCCTTTTCGACGTTACCGCCCAAGACAATGTCAGTCCCACGGCCGGCCATGTTGGTGGCGATGGTGATCATCTTGGCGCGACCCGCTTGCGCCACGATGTCGGCTTCACGAGCGTGCTGCTTGGCGTTCAACACCTGATGCGGCAACTTGGCCTTCTCAAGCATCTCGGCAATCAGCTCGGAATTTTCAATGGAGGTGGTGCCAACCAACACCGGTTGACCGCGCTCATAACATTCGCGAATGTCGTCAATCGCAGCCTTGTATTTCTCGGCCGTGGTTTTGTACACACGGTCCAATTGGTCTTCACGGCGGCTGATGCGGTTAGGTGGAATCACCACCGTTTCAAGGCCGTAAATTTCTTGGAACTCGTAGGCCTCGGTGTCGGCCGTACCCGTCATGCCACCCAATTTTTGGTAGAGACGGAAATAGTTTTGGAACGTGATGGACGCCAAGGTTTGGTTTTCAGCCTGAATCTGAACGCCTTCTTTGGCTTCTACCGCTTGATGCAAACCATCGCTCCAACGACGACCGGACATCAGGCGGCCCGTGAATTCGTCAACGATGGTGATTTCACCGTCTTGGCACACGTAATGTTGATCTCGGTGATACAGATGGTTGGCGCGCAACGCAGCGTACAAATGGTGCATCAAGCTGATGTTGGCAGGGTCGTACAACGACGCGCCTTCAGCGAGCAAGCCTTGCGCCACCAAAATACGCTCGGCATTTTCATGACCTTGTTCGGTCATGAACACTTGGTGCGATTTTTCATCCACCGTGAAGTCACCGGGTGTGATGATGCCCTCGCCCGTGTGTGGATCTTCCTCCCCCACTTGGCGCGTCAAAAACGGCACCACTTTGTTGATGGCGATGTACAACTCGGTGTGATCTTCCGCTTGACCACTGATGATCAGCGGTGTGCGTGCCTCATCGATCAAGATGGAGTCCACTTCGTCCACGATGGCAAAGTTCAATTTACGTTGCACACGGTCTTGCGGCTCGTAGACCATGTTGTCGCGCAAATAGTCAAAGCCGTATTCGTTGTTGGTGCCGTAAGTGATGTCTGCACGATAAGCCGCTTGCTTTTCATCCCGGGGCATTTGAGGCAGGTTGATACCGACCGACAGGCCCAAGTAGTTGTAAAGGCGAGCCATCCACTTGGCATCACGGCTGGCCAAGTAATCGTTCACCGTCACCACGTGCACGCCTTGATCAGACAGGGCGTTCAAGTAGACGGGCAAAGTCGCCGTGAGCGTCTTGCCTTCACCGGTGCGCATCTCAGCGATCTTGCCTTGGTGCAGCGCAATACCGCCAACCAACTGCACATCGAAGTGACGCATTTTCATCACGCGTTTAGACGCTTCGCGCACGACGGCATAAGCCTCGGGCAACAGCGCATCTAAGGTTTCGCCTTGTTGAACACGCTTTTTAAATTCGTCTGTTTTCGCACGCAATGCCTCTTCACTGAGCTTCTCTAAGGAAGGTTCCAATGCGTTGATTTGCGCGACAGTTTTGCGAAATTGTTTCAGCAGGCGCTCATTGCGGCTGCCAAAAATATGAGTCAAGAAATTAAGAGCCATGCGAGCACTGCGGTGGACCCCTCTCTGCTGAGCAAGGGCGTCGCAAAATCCTTTGTAAAAGGCTTTGTAGAAGCTGCGGATTTTAACCGTCACTCGCATCCATAATTGCGCATGGCTACCCGTTCAACACCGCACCCTGACACTCTGGCGGCATATCGCGCCTTGGGCTACAGCAGCGTCCCCAAAGCGAAGGTCTTGATTCGGGGCAGATCCCGTACTCTGGATCAGGTACTGAGCAACGCTCCAGGCCTGTCACAACTGACAGCAATGACCCAAGACACGCAGGCAAGAATTCGGGCGATTGCCCCATTACTACCAGCGTCATTGCGTGCGCTGGTTCAATCGGGCGGCGTGGAAGGCGATGCGTGGTGCCTGTTGGTGCCCAACAGTGCCGTCGCAGCCAAACTGCGCCAAACCATTCCCGCCTTGTGCGCGCACCTCAGAACCAAAGGATGGGACGTGAACACCATCCGCATCAAAGTGAAATCGCACAGCTGAAAAGAAAAAGCCTGTTGCACTTGCGTACAACAGGCTTTTATTTGGTGCCGTATCAAAACCACGTAAACAGAACCTCTTAAACGTAAAGCTCCTTACCAAATCTTCGATTTAATTAATGCTCATTTCCTCGGCGATTCTTGACATACATTGCTATTTTTTCGCTAAGCAAAATAAGTTCCGCCGTGTGGACTTTTAACAACACGTGATTTACATGGGCTTAAGCCTCGCCGCTTTTTCCATTTTTTGCTTTTTGACTTGGCTTTTTCCAGAAAGTACGCCTGAATGCGTGACCTAACTAACTGGATCACCAAATGGACGAGAAATTACTAACGCCTTCTGAGCTAGCGGCTCACTGGAGCATCAAACCCAAAACCTTGCAAAAGTGGAGAACTAAGGGCTACGGCCCTCAGTACCTAAAAATTTCCCGTCGAATCCTCTATCCAATGCGGACTGTTCTTAAATTTGAAAAAAGCACTTTGCAGCAGTCCACGGCTCAAAATCCGGTGTCAGAAACATCCAAACCACTCAAGTGCGATGAGGTCGCTTTCATCCTCAAACTGCCAACGCACTGGTTCAGAAATACATACAAGAGACAAGAGCTGAACATTCCACACTTTCGCGTCAACAAAGAGATCTGGTTCAGGCTAAATGAAGTGAAGGCTTGGGCACGTCAGTACAAAGCGGAAATTGAAAAGCAAATTGCTGAAACCCAGCAAACGGGGCAGAAGAGATCACGGGGAGTAGCGATCGATCGTTTACTCTCAATATGACAGCAATGTCCCTTTAGGTTCGGGCTCTTGGCTGAACTCATGTCGCCAAAACACCATTTCATCGACACGTTATGCGAACGTGTCGCTGTGGTCGACATGTAACGTTCAGAAGTTTCTTCTGCAGTTAACCCCCTAAGATTTTCGATAAATCATTGATTCATATAGACTTATCCATAAAAATAAGGTAAATTTATAATTCACTTTATAATTTAAGGCTTTGCTCAATCATGACACTTCATGCAGATGCGTTACGCCTTCGCCTAGCGGCAGGCCCCAAATCTGGAACCCAGATTGGAACTGAAATCGGCCTGAGCCAGCCGACGGTGACGCGTGCGCTGGCGGCAATGGGGGACGATGTCATCAAAACGGGGCAGAGAAAGTCCACGCGCTATCTGCTGCGAGACAAGAGCCGCGGGTTCGGCGAAGTCCCTGTTTATCGTGTCGATGCACTAGGCAAAGTCAGAGAGCTCGGAACTCTTGCGCCAGTTCGCCCAGATGGTTTTGTGTTCACACAAGCCGATGGCGTGCAAATTCATAGCGAAGGATTACCTTGGTGGTTGCTAGACATGCGACCACAAGGCTTCTTGGGTCGCGCTTATGCCGCGCGTTTTGGAGCAGAGCTAGGTCTGCCAAGCACAGTCAAAGAGTGGACAGATAGCCATGCCATCAGAGCATTGCTCGTGCATGGTCACGATTTAGTTGGCAACTTGTTGATCGGAACAATCTCAAGAGATAAATTCATCAACATGCCTGAGCCTCAGCCCATTTCAAGTGCCGACAAATCTACGGCATATACAAGCTTGGCTATCGGCGCAGCAGAAGGTGACTCTCCCGGCTCTTCAGCAGGTGGTGAACAACCCAAATTCACAGCCTATGCAGAATCTGCTGGAGTGGCAAAGCACGTCATTGTGAAATTCAGTGAGCAACTGACAAGTCCAAACAGCTCACGCTGGCGTGATCTATTGCTTGCAGAACACATGGCTCTAAAAACTCTTAGACAGGCCAATATCACTGCTGCCGAATCATTTATTTACGACCATCAAGGTCAGCGATTCCTTGAAGTGGAACGCTTTGACCGTGTTGGAACGCTTGGACGCAAAGCAGTAATTTCACTAGCTGCATTTGATGCAGAGTTTGCTGGGTTGGCAAATCAACCTTGGCCTGTGATCACTAAGTCGCTGGCAAAGCAAGGCGTCATCACGCCTGATGCTGCTGAAGTGGCAGAAACACTCTGGGCGTTTGGTGCACTGATCGGCAACTCGGATATGCATAACGGCAACCTCTCGTTCGTATCAGAACATGGTCGCCCCTATGAACTCGCCCCTGCATACGACATGACTCCTATGTCGTTCGCACCAACAAGTAGTGGGCGATTACCTGATGCCATTCATCCCATCACGCTTCACGCCAGTGTCAGGAACGACAGTTGGCGTAGAGCACAAGAACTCGCAACAAATTACCTATCGTTTTTGCGGGCATCCCATCAATTCAACAATGAGTTCCAAGTTTGTATTGACGCACTTGCGGCACACTTGGAATCTGCGAGCGCACAGATCAACAGATTGGCTTAACAAGTAAAGGTAGCTTTGACAACAACCTCAGAGTGCTTACTGGGATATCAAGATAAAACAGGCACTCCGTTATTCGCATCAGGAGATAAGAATGAATCTATCTCTTTTATCAACCGCCCCAAATGTGGGATTTTCTCTGCAAGCTCTAGATAAATACGTGAGTAGTCCAAAGCGTTTATTGTTTCATGGGCTGGCTTCTCATAACTTTTACCAACACTCCCATATATGGCTTGAAGATCTAATGTTGGTTCTTCCCGTGAAGATGCTACCTCTGCAGGATTGCCCCCAATCGCAGCCGAAATCTTATCTATGGTTAAGGCTTTGCTAATCACAGAAAAATGCACAGCTTCAGCTAGAAACCACGCTTCAATTTCCATAACAGCCAAAATAATACTCACTGGAGCAAGAGAGGTTTTGATTCCATATTTCAAATTCCTCTCAAGCAAAGGAATTTGCTCCCGCGTATACATTGGTCTGACATCTCGCAATCCAATAATTGCAGAAAATCCGGCTCTAGTAAGTGATGCGTGCTCTTCTTCAATTCTCGGCTTAACTTGATGATCACCGCCACAATCAAATAGCAAGACATAAAATTTTTGGCCTAAGTCGGGATCTGAAGATTTAATAGAAATAACTTTTCTTGGAATTGTTGCTCCGCCAACTATCTGGCGTTTTTCAAAACTAATATTGTGAGCCCCTGCTATTTCACTTATCAACCGCTCAACAAAATTAAGCTCGGTAAATCCCTCAACGAACACCGCCAACTTGCGCATTACTGTCAAGCCTCTTCATCTACAGGGGCATTTAGTACATCAAGCTCAAGAAATGAAAAATTACTAAGGCCAGTAAATTTAAAATTTTCAAAAATTTCTTTTGAATTTTGAATATTTCTAAACTTAACATGGCTTCCCTTACGCTGAATAATTGACCACTCATCCAGCGGGACTTCATTCATCACAAATCTATCATTTGTTGAAATAATTATTTGCAAATTAGAATCTTCTGATTTCTTCCTCAAAAGACCGACAAGACGACAAGAGCGATCAAAATCCAACCCCTCTCCGATATCATCAATCAGAATGCAACTACCGGTGTTTTTCAACTGGAAGTAATTGATGTTTATGAGTAGACTCAACACGCGATACATACCTTGAGACATACTGACCTGATCCGTTAACCCCGTCAAGTCTGTTTCTTTTACTCTTAGCCCAACGACTTGAGCGATTTCTTGCGGTGCTGCAAAAGAAACAGGCGGTCCAATATCAACAGATTCAAGATGGTAGTCAAGCGACCCCATATCGTTGATTAAATTATTTATGAATTTTTCTTCAAAATCTTTTTTTGCAGTACGAAATAACGGGACTACAGATGCTTGATTTCGCTCATCCAAAGGAGGCCCATTTTGAATGAAATGAGCGAAGTGATCCTTACCAATATTTGAGCCAAACTGAAAATATCGAACAGCGGACGCCCATTGGTAAAGAGGCTCTAAAAATGGATGTTGTATAGAGTCACGTCGCGCAACAGCAGCAAATTCAGTGGTTGGAGTTTGAAAATCAATATGGACTCCACCATCAATTTTTTCAGCCAAAATCTTCCCTACACCACCGATACCCCGCTCAAGGAGAATTTTGTTATCAGCTCTCAAAACCTCAGCCAAAACGTGTCCTTCATTCATCATGCAATGATAGGAATATTCGCGATCTGCATCTTTAAATGTGCAGTTGTAAGTAGCTGAGGAAGTCGGCGGCAAGATGCCTGCTAGATGATTAGCTAAACCGAATATTACGCGTAGCGTCCTAGATTTTCCTGAGGCATTTTTACCCACCAGCAAAGTCTTTTGTGCGAATGTGCAACGGTCTAGCACCCACGCCTGAGCTGTGCCGTCGAGCTCAGAATACTCTATGGTTGAAAGCTTCATTAGTTTTCCTCTAGTAGCAAATTACTTGCAGCCTATGTTGGGATAGGCGGTTTCGTTCTAATTATCGCCTGCTTACATAGCAGCGAAGTCATCGTCTTGAGCTCTGCAACATCAACATCTACTGGTTGACTCAACCTTGAGTGCCGATCTTTGACAACGTTTCGATAGAACGGTTGATGGGCGCACGGTGCCCCTCTAAATAGAGAGCTTTCTGTAATTTCGACGCGAGCTGAATGCGAACAAATAAGCACTCTATCACCTCAAAAATGAGCGCTCCATTCCTCACCAAGTGCATGCGCTTGCTGAAGCACTAACTCAACCGCCGCATCTTGCAAATCTGGAGGGTATTTATATTTCCGCAAAATACGCCGCACCATCAAGCGCAGACTAGCTCGGACACTTTCACGCTCATTCCAGTCGACCTTCAAATTTTGGCGAAGGTTTTCAGTCAATTCGTGGGCAATTTTCTTCAAGATCTCATCTTGTAGAACGCGCACTGCAGACTCATTATTTGCAAGCGCATCGTAAAAACGCACCTCATCTTCCGTCAAACCCAAGGTTTGACCGCGAGCAGCTTCTTCGCGAAATTTCTTTGCCATGGTGATCAGCTCTTCCATCACCTGCGCAGTTTCAATGCTTCGGTTTTGGTAACGCTGAATCACATTCGCCAGCATGTCCGAGAATTTCTTGTCTTGAACCACATTACTGGAGAAACGGCTTTTAATCTCTCCCGCGAGGAGTCGCTCAAGAAGCTCAACGGCCAAGTTACGCTCTGGCAGATTTTTAACCTGCGCCAAAAAGTCATCGTCAAGCAAACCGATGTTTGGTTTATCCAGACCGACTGACTCGAAGATGTCGACTACATCACCCGAAACAACTGCCGAGTTGATGATCTGACGAATGGCGAGATCTTTCTCGTCATCATTTTTCTTCTTAAGGCTAAATTCTTTCTTGGTCAGAAGAACTTTGACTGCTTGCATGAACGCAACTTCATCGCGCACAGCTTTCGCTTCATCCAAAGTACAACAAAGGCTGAACGCCTTGCTCATCTCAAGAGCCGCAGTAGCAAAACGTTTTTTGCCATCTCGCTCCTTATCGCCCTTGATGCCCAACACATGGTTGGCGGCACCCGCCAGAGTTTTATGACCACCAGTTTTAAAACCGGAATAGTCGAAACCATGAAGCATTGCACGCAAGACATCTAACTTTTCGGCCAAGACCGCATAGGCCTCAGCAGCATTGACCGTTACGTTGCCACGACCTTTGCTTCCGGTATAGGCCTTCATTGCAGCCTTCAACTCATTGCCAATACCGATGTAGTCAACAACTAAGCCACCTTGCTTGTCTTTGAAAACTCGATTAACCCGCGCAATTGCTTGCATCAGGTTGTGCCCTTTCATTGGCTTATCGACATACAAAGTGTGAACGCATGGAGCATCGAACCCTGTTAACCACATGTCTCTCACAATCACCATTTGCAATGGATCGGCAGGATCTTTGAAGCGTTTTTCCAAGCGTTTCTTCGTCTGACTGCTATAAATGTGTGGGCGCAAAAGCGCTTTATCACTTGCAGATCCAGTCATGATGATCTTGATTGCACCCAGCTCCGGATCTTCGTTGTGCCAATCAGGTCGAAGCTTGACGATCTCGTTATAGAGATGGACGCAAATCTCACGGCTCATGGCGACGACCATGGCTTTTCCATTTTGAGCTTTTTGGCGCTCTTCGAAATGAGTGACTAAATCTGCAGCCACGCTGGCGATGCGAGGTTCTGCACCAACCACTTTTTCGAGAGCCGCCCAACGACTCTTCAACTTGGATTGCTCGCTGTCTTCCTCATCTTCGGCCAGCTCATCAACCTCATCATCAATTTGAGGCAAGTCTTCTTTATTTAGACTTAACTTAGCAAGACGAGACTCATAGTAGATGGCGACAGTTGCACCATCCTCCTTGGCCTGCTGCATGTCATAAACGTGAATGTAATCACCAAACACAGCACGCGTATCACGGTCCTCACCGCTGACAGGTGTCCCGGTAAAAGCTACAAAAGTCGCGTTCGGAAGTGCATCACGTAAGTGTTGCGCGTAGCCAGCTTGATACGTTTGCTCTCCGGGCTTGCCTTTGAGTTTGGCTTCGAAACCATATTGGGTGCGATGCGCTTCATCGGCCATGACCACAATGTTGCGACGAGCAGACAAAACAGGAAATGTGTCTTCATCAGCACCCGGCATGAATTTTTGAATGGTTGCGAAAACGATGCCGCCAGCTGGACGATTTGCCAACTTGGTTCGTAAATCTTGTCGAGTTGCAACTTGGACCGGCTGTTCGCGTAACAAGTCTTGCGACATGCTGAAAACACCAAACAACTGGCCATCCAAGTCATTACGATCGGTGATCACGACGATGGTGGGATTCTCCATCGCAGTTTCTTGCATTACTCGCGCAGCAAAACAAGTCATGGTGATGCTCTTGCCGCTACCTTGTGTATGCCAGACAACACCACCCTTGCCGCGAATCTTTAGATCGCTATTTGATCGCGAGGCTGAAACCACCTGACCAATCGCGGCACGCACAGCATGAAACTGGTGATAGCCCGCAATCTTCTTGACTAAGGTGCCATCATCTTCAAACAAAACGAAGTAGCGCAAGTAGTCCAACAAATATGCGGGGGCTAAGACACCTCGAACTAGCGTTTCGAGCTCGTTGAACTGACCCAGTGGGTCAAGTGTTTCGCCATCAATCGTGCGCCACTGCATAAAGCGTTCAGCATTGCTCGACAGGGACCCCATCAACGCTTCTGTACCGTCGGCGATCACCAGCACTTCGTTGTACTGGAAAACATCTGGGATTTGTTCTTTGTAGGTTTGGATCTGATCAAAGGCTTTCCAAACATCTGCATTCAGATCTGCCGGATTTTTCAGTTCCAGAAGAACTAACGGCAACCCATTGACAAACAAGATGATGTCGGGACGACGGGTGTGCTTTGGCCCCCTGATGCTGAACTGGTTAACAGCCAGCCATTCGTTGCGATCAATGTTTGCCCAATCAATCAGTCGAACAAAATCGCCGCGAGTTTCACCATCTTTTTGGTATTCGACTGGAACACCTGCAACCAAAAGCTTGTGAAAATGTCTGTTGCTCGAAAGCAAGGCGGGAATGCCTAGATCAACTACTTGCTTAAATGCATCTTCGCGAGCCGAAACTGGGACTGACGGATTCAAAGCATCAATTGCTTTTTTGAGCCGTGCCGATAACAAGACCTGCCGGTAATCAGAACGCTCTGGTGTAACTCCATCGAACGCAATATCTGGCCCGTAAAGATGTCGATAACCAACATCATTCAGCCACCCCAGCGTTTCCTGTTCAAGTTGATCTTCGGTCATGAGAGTTATGAATAGCAGGGTTAATGAGTACTCGACAGCCTAATTTTTAGTGTGTTAAGCTAAAGGCCTAAGTGGATTGGGGGTTCCTGGTCGGCGCTACAGCCTCGGTGGGTTCATCGGGGCTTTTCGCTTTCTGGGGTGGGTGAATTAACAGCCCGACGTTTTCATAACCACGCCCCACGAAGTCACGGCCCCCATCGCAGTAAAACTTACGACGCAGTATCTCAAACGCTTGGTTTGGTTGGTTCGGGCGTATGTAATTGATACCAATCGGACGAGCAACTAGGTCTGCAACTTGCAACCCAGTGAGGTTTGTCTTCTTATCTGCAAACACCACATCAAAGGGCAAATTTTTATTGGTGGCATTGTTGCCATCGCAGATTCGACGGAATTCAAGTTCTAGCTCAGCATCTTCTTTTCGGCCACGACACTCCACGATCACATGGGTTTTCAAATGGTCCTGCGCTTTTTCTGCAAGAAAACTACGCAAGGCATCTAAGCAGAAACCCAATGCAACGTGATACGGATTAGAGCCAGCACCTTCGCTCTTACTTAGTCGAGCTTTATCCACCACACACGTAATCAAGATGAAGTTGCTTGCATCCATGATGCTGCCCAAACGGGCCATAAACTCTTCACGAACAGCAAGTTGACTCAAAAATACAAATGGGCCTTTTTGTTTTCTGATTTCATTTTCATGAAGAACAACGCTGTCATGGCCAAAATAGTTGAACTTAAGCTTCTCCACCGCCGGAATGATTTTTTCACTGTAATGTCGCTTATGGAACACACAAAACGCCAACACAAAAACGGGGTACTCTGCATCAATACTCTCTAACGAATGGTCACCGCTTTCATCTACATAAACGATGTAATCACTGAACAACTTCTCCCCAACATCTTCTGATGTTTTTTGTTCAGGCAACGACTCTTGAACTTCGAACAGTGCATATTGAGATCCTGCGACATTCATACACAAACCCTCTCACTCACATTCGTTTCAAGTGAAAGTTGGCCAGAGATCAAGCGAGGAAGCAACGAGTCTCGCAAAGATGCCAATGTATTTACCCGCAACGAATTCCTGATGATCTGTTGCAAAATTGGATCTATCACATCGTTTGCAGCGCAAAGTAAATTTTCATTAGGAACAATCACTTTGGCTGCGGTCAAATGTGCGCGCTGAATGTGCCCCATGGTTGTAGCCTTGCTGGCTGCGATTTGTCGGAAGTTTTCTAGATGCTGGCGTGTCCAGAGAAAATAGAACCACTTAGGAAAAACAGCTGAGGTAACCTTGAATAAATGCTGATTCAGTGCCCCAACTCCACCACACCAAATCTCAACTTCAAGACTTCCAGACCAAGAAAAGAGAACATCACCGTTCTGCACGATATATTCATTTTTGATTGATCCTGAAGCCAAATCAGCGCCAACAGTGTCACCCTTACGTAGCTGTGCAATCTTGATCACGGGTAAATCGTTTTCTCCATTCGGTGGAAATTTTTGCAGCGCTAAACCGTTGAGGAATGTTGCGATTGAATCAAGTGAATTAAACCCCCACCCTTTCGGCACAGGCCCCAAATCCGACTCTTCAAAGCTGTCGGGGAACAGGGCGGCGGTGGCTTCGTCCATGCCTTCGGGGGCGCGGCCTTGCATCTTGGCGTGGACGGGGTCGAAGTCCACGAACCAGGACTTGAACAGGGCTTGGGCGATGGCTTCGAGGGTGGTGTTGGTTTCGCGCAGGAGGGTGATGCGATCATCCATGCTACCCAGCATCGCTGCGATTTCATGCTGAACAGATATAGGCGGCAGATTAATCGGGACCGCTGAAAGAATTCCTGTATTCAGATTGGGCATCGTTGCACCCACAGCGTGCCGTACTAACCAGTCCTTGGTATCAGGCAAGCGCAAGCAGTGTGAAATGAATTTCGCGTTTGCAATGCGCTCAGTTCCCAAGCGTACCTTCAAGCAACCAGTGCCACAAAACCATCCAACCTCATGCTCACGAATCAAAGCATTTTTCGTCACGTCGCCACGACGGCTAAACACAATATCGTTCAGCATTAGTTTGTGCTGTGAGAGTCGATCAACGTCTGATTGGTCAATTCGCGCGATGCCATCCTCAGAGATGCCACCATCACCAATGTTTGTTGGCATTACAACTGGAATGCCTATTTCTTTGTAGTCGGATGTATGCAGCTGACTACCGAAAGGGCCTGTTTGAATTGCGCCGCCTTGCTCAGTGCAAATTTCACCAAGGGTTGTGAGCTGCCACTCAGAATTCATACCCCAGCCCCCCCAGCTTCTTCCGAATCAGCGCGTCCAGCTCTGCGCCTTTGGCCATTTGCTCGCCCAGCTTGGCGGTGAGCGTTTGCATCTTGTCGGCAAAAGCTTCGTCGTCGTCTTCCACTTCTTCAGCGCCCACATAGCGGCCGGGGGTGAGCACATGGCCGTGTTGGGCGATTTCGGCCAGCGGTACGCTGCGGCAAAAGCCTGCAATGTCTTGGTAGCTGTCACCACCTTTGCGCCATGCAGTCACGGTTTGGCTGATGCACTCGATCACCTCGTCTGTCAACTCGCTTTGCACGCGGCTGATCATGGTGGCTTGTTTGCGGGCGTCGATGAACAGCACTTCGCCTTTGCGATTTTTCTGTTTGGCCAAGAACCACAAGCACGCGGGGATTTGCGTGTTGAAGAACAGTTGGCCGGGCAAGGCCACCATCACTTCCACCACGTCGGCATCGACCATGGCGGCGCGGATTTGGCCTTCGCTGTTTTGGCTACTGCTCATGCTGCCGTTGGCCAGCACAATGCCAGCCCTGCCCGTGGGCTTGAGGTGGTGCAGGATGTGCTGCAGCCAGGCGTAGTTGGCGTTGCCTTGCGGGGGCGTGCCGTATTCCCAGCGGGCGTCGCCGTCTAGGCTGGCGTGCCACCAATCGCTGATGTTGAAAGGCGGGTTGGCCAAGCAAAAGTCGGCCCGCAGGTCGGGGTGCTGGTTGCGGGTGAAGGTGTCGGCGGGCTCTTTGCCCAGGTTGTAGTCCATGCCCCGGATGACGAGGTTCATGGCCGCCAAGCGCCAGGTGGTGGGGTTGGCCTCTTGGCCGTAGATGGACACATCACCCAGCTTGCCGCCGTGGTCTTCGATGAATTTTTCCGACTGCACGAACATGCCGCTGGACCCGCAGCAGGGGTCGTAAATCTGGCCTTTGCTGGGCGAGAGCACAGCCACTAGTGTTTTGACAATGCTAGCGGGCGTGTAGAACTGCCCTCCACGCTTGCCTTCTGCACTAGCAAACATGCCAAGGAAATATTCGTACACCTGTCCCAAAATATCTCGCGCCTTTGATGGATCATCGCCAAAGCCGATCGTCGAAATCAAGTTAACCAACTCACCAAGCTTGCCATCTGGCAATTGCGCCCTAGCAAATCGCTTGTCTAAGATGCCTTTGAGTTTGGGGTTATCTGCTTCAATTAGGGTCAACGCATCATCGATACGTTTCCCGATATCCGGCTGAGGAGCTGCGGCACGGAGCTGCTCCCAGCGGGCACCTTCAGGCACCCAAAAAACGTTAGCTGAGGTGTAGTAATCACGATCTTCGAGTTCTGCCGCGATATCCTCATCAGAGGGTGCATGTCCATAGAACAGTTCGTCGCTTGGGTCCTTTAAACGTCGAGTGAGTTCAGATTGACGCGCAACAAATGCGTCTGAAATGTATTTAACGAAGATTAGCCCTAAAACCAAGTGCTTGTATTCAGCCGCGTCCATGTTGGCGCGTAACTTGTCAGCCGAAGCCCAAAGGGTTTTCTTGATATCGTCAAGCATGGTTTTATTTTCTATTTTTAGGAGCTAGATTGATCTGACATTTTGCCCTGACTAATCAAAAAAATTAGCTTTCGGCGCCGCACAGATTTTTCCTAGGAAAAGCACCAAATCTCCTCAGGCACCCATAAATTGAAGAAATAGTGCGGTTTAAGTGCGTACCCGGTGCGTACCGCGTACCCGGATTTCGGCTCTATCGGTAGGAAAATCTGGCGCCTTTGCCCCCCGCATAGGTTCTTGGCAGGGAAGGACCCGTGAATTACAGCGCCAGCCGCACAAACTTGGCCTTGGTTGGACGACGCTAGGTAAACTGATTCCGATGAACTCGCAGCACCTCCATCTGGCACTGACCACCCCCTTGGAAGAACTTCTGACCATTCCCCAAGGTGTCCAACTCGCCCACAACGTGCGCGAGGGACTTGAGGGCATCACGCCTGAGCAGGCCGTTGCAATCTTGAGAGCCATCAACGGGATGATCGAAAGCGCCCTTCAAACAGAGCGCGATGCATCAGGCGATGAACTCATCACCCGAGATGAAAACCGTGACGTCGAATGGCTCATGCAAGCTCTGGCTGATGAAAACCACCTGATCCCTGCTGGTCAGCCTCACATCCCGAATCACATTTATTTCTTGGTACTGGCCGCATTTAAGCTGGGTGGAGTCGTTGAGCAACGCCTCAGCTACAAGACGACGCACTTTCCCGCTTCAGCAGTGGCCACTTTATTGGAAGCACAAGAGGCTTGGTCTTACGCGGAATTACTCCCTAGCGCGCAGCCGGTTACAGCAGCGATCGAAACAGCATGGAGGCGTGGCCTCACACCAGATTCACTTGGAAGTGATGACATCAAGAAGCTCCAAAGCAAGCAAGCCAAGAGGGCAGCGGACAGTCGCCATCACAGCAACCGTATCGCTAAGCAACGTGCACTTGAGTTGTATTTCGCAACCAATCACTCAACGATTGATGCCGCAGCTGCATCGATTGCAAGTCAGGTTTTCAGAGCACCTGGCACTGTTCGCAACTGGATCTTTGCAGCACGTCGTGCGCGTGGCATGAACGGAGAATAGTTACCCATCACGCTGCGCGTAGCGTGATGATTGTGCGCGCAGCGTCTCTACTAATTTGAAGCCGTATGGCATTCAATAACGAGCATCCCCAAACAACCATGGATGCTCGATATGAAACACATTCGCCCAACTTTGCCCGAAGCAGGCTTCGTTAGGCTTCCTCAAATCCTCGCGGTCATTCCCATCAGTCGCTCGGCTTGGTGGGCTGGCGTGCGCGATGGCAAATTCCCCCAAAGCGTCAAGCTCGGCACCAAGACCACCGTCTGGCGTGTCGAAGACATTCGTGCGCTGATCAATGCCACTCGCTGAGTCCGTAAAGCCACATATGAGCTCACGCCGATTCGCAAAATGCGCATGGACTTGCGCATCCCCAACCCCAGACTTGGTACCGACTTTCGCAAGATTCGCAGGATTCGCAAAGCGTCATCCTGAAATCACGAAATTGACCATGTGCTGCTCACTTGAATGGGAGCATGCATGAAGCTAGGTCATCCCATTCATCACCCACAGCCGCCCGAATGGGCCAAAGGCCCAAACATTGAGCCGTTGCCCTTGGCGCGTGAGTTACCCCCTGCTTCGTCTTATCCCGTAGATGCATTGGGATCCATTGGTGCTGCCGTGGTGCAAGCCATGTACACGGTTGTTCAAGCACCCCCTGCCTTGATTGGTCAATCCATCTTGGCGGCAATGAACCAGGTGGCACAGCCTTACGCAAACGTCTGTATCGATGGACGTGTCTCACCCCTGTCTGAATATTTCTTGACCTTGGGTGAATCGGGTGAACGTAAGTCTGCTGCAGATGGTTGGGCGCTGGCTGGCGTACGGACTCATCAAAAGCAACGCATGCAGTCCTACGAACAAGACAGAACCACCCATGAAAAAGAAATGGAGATTTATGAAACCACAACCAAGCGAATTCTGAGCGACAAGAAACTCAGCTCCGAAGATCGTCAAACGCAGCTTCTCGCATTAGAAAAACCTTGTGCGCCAGTCATGCCGTTGTTGATCGTGTCTGAACCCAGTACCGAAGCTATTCAACGTCAATTGATCATTGGCTTGCCATCCATTGGTCTGATCAATGATGAAGGCGGGCAGTTCTTAGGTGGGTTTGCCATGTCACCTGAAAAACGACTGGGCACCCTCACCACCCTCTCGCGATTGTGGGACCGGGGTGAGTTTGACCGTGTACGCGTAGGTGATGGCTCAGGCAGCTATTACGGTCGCCGCTTAAGTCTTCACTTGATGGTCCAACCCGCCGTTGCAACCAGCCTCTTGGCAGACCCGCTGGCACGTGAGCAGGGATTTCTGGCTCGCTGCCTGACCAGTTTCCCTCAATCCACAGCTGGCATGCGCAGCTATGTGGAAGCGGATCTCAGCCAAGACATGGCCTATCAAGCTTATGCCCAAAGGGTGCAAGCGCTACTGACCAATCCATGGCCGCTGAAAAGTGAACACGAGCTGGAGCCTCCACTTTTGTTCCTGTCACCACAAGCCAAACGTGACTGGATTGCCATTTACAACGACTTGGAAGCCCAGCTCGGGCAAGACGGTTGCTATGCCGGTGTACGTGCTTTAGCCAGCAAGGCACCAGAACACATTGCCCGCTTGGCTGGGACGTTTGCTGTGTTTGAAGGTGTGAGCCAAATACAGGCAGACCACATTGCACGCGCTTTGCACCTGATGCTGCATTACCTCGATGAGGCATTGCGGTTGTGGGGCGCTGGTCAGGTCAAACCAGAGTTGCGTCTGGCCCAAGAGCTCTTGAGCTGGCTGAGAGAAAAACTCGGCCCCAACCGCGCCATCTCTCTCACCGAGATTTACCGCAATGGTCCTGCTGCCATACGCAGCGCCAATACTGCACGGCAAGTCATGCGCGTCTTGATGGAACACGGCTGGGTTACCCCGGCGGTTCACCCACGCGCCAAAGAAGCGTTCGAGCTGGTGGTGCGCCGATGAAAAAACAGATTTCAGCTTTGCACCTTGCGAATTTTGCGAATCCCGCGAATACCCGCATGGCTACTGGCCTCACCCCAATGCGAAAGCTTGCGAATCTTTGCGAATCGCAAAGCCACACCGTTTCCAACGCTCAGCCTCCCAGCGTTCCCTCTATCCAAGAGGAGGCACTTGCACAACTTGATTCAACACAACTCAACCCAAACCCGAAAGGACTCACATGCAACTAAACCCGTTCAAAAAATCTGGCGCTTATTACAACGGCATCAAAAGCAAATACGACGCTTTGACACGCCAGGTCGAAAGCACGACCACCGACCTGGCCACGGCAAAGGCAAACCATCTGCAACGAAACACGGCTTATCAGGAAATGCTCGAAGCTTCAAAGCTGTCTCGCTCCAGTCCTGCCGATCGTCAGGTTCTGGCGCATCTCAACCATGCTGAATCACAAGTTCAAACGCTTGAGATACATCTGCGTCATTTGAATTCGCAAGTGATGGATTTGTTACCAACGGTCAATGCGCCAGAGGACCTGAAAAAGGTCAAGGGCGAGATAGCGGCGCTTGCACGTCATGAGGCAGAACTGAATGCAACGTCTGAAAAGACACAAACCCAGATCGAGAAATTTGACGAGCGCATCACCGTTCTTGAAGAACGCATCTTGCAAGAGACCCAGGTAGCTGCGCAATCGATGCTTGAGTTAGAAGGTGACTTCGTGACCCCTGAATCGCTTTCCAAGCTGGATGTCGAGTTGCGCATTGCACAGGTCACGCAAAAAGAGCTCAAAGCCAAACAGGAGCTGCTGCGCAAAGAGCTTGCATCTCTTCCTCTCAAGCATCGCGAACTGCATCGCAGCCTTGTCGTCAACCGAGCGCTGGTGGCCGAGATTGATTCACGCGAGGCTTTGCTACCAGTGATGAAGTTGATCGCCCGAGCCGCCATCACCAAACATGAAGCTGGACACACCAATCAGTCGGATTCTTATGTGATCGACATACCGCCTGAATTGTCAGATGCAGTGGAGGCCGAACTGGCATCCGAGTCATCTACCTCATAAGAACTTGGATGACAGCGAGGCGAGGCATAGCTGTCATCCATTGGTGCATTTGGTTGCGCACTTGCACCACTCCTTAGAGCCATGCGACGTAAAGCCCGCCGGTGCTGACTGTGAAAGGCATTGCAGAAAACCGGCAACCCCTAATTTTTGAAAGACCGAACATGAAAGAAACAACAGACACCGTGGCGTCACCGATGCCCAACGCACCCACTCCTAAGCAGATGGAAAACCTCGTCATCAACTGGTTCAAGACGGGCCTGTCCATCGAATGGATTCCGCTTGATTACACAGAAATCGCGACACCAAGTTTTACAAACTACTTCGAACACCTGTGCAATGAACACGCGCCATGGATTCTTCACACGCCCATGGACCTTCACAACTTACCCGAAGGCCTAACCGGATGGTTGATGCCCAGCGGGCATGGCGACACGTTCGTGGTGTGCGGTTATTGGGATGGTGAAGTCGCATTCATGTTGATGACACATCCCGATACAGGCGAGGTGGTGACCTACGGAACCAGCGGTCACGGCAAGGGAGTTGTTCACTAAGTCGCCCGGTATCGGCCACAGGCTGTCCGAATTGCGCAAATCGCCCGCTTCTTAATGGGCGAATAGCAATTTATGACTTGGCTTCTGGCCCAAACAGAGCGTTCATAGAGACCCGTAAATAAACCATTGAAGGAGCCCCTCATGACAACTACCCACCAGGTCCATGTGACTGACACCAACAACAGGTCTCGCGGCCTGATGTCCGTCGACATCGATTTCGATGACGTCGGCCCTTACCTGCTGAGCCACGATGGTCAGCACTATGTCTTCACCCACAAATCTGGCGTGAACTCAGAAACCGGATTTGCCGTACGTGAGATGGCAACGCCCTCTGACGCACGGTTGTGGATCACGCTCGATGCCACTTGCATCTGGGAGGACTGAGATGGAACAAACAACACCATCGGTCATCTCCCAAGTCGCAGCGTTGCGCACCATGCCCATCAAAGAGCTCTGGCTGATGTGGGACAAGTTCTACGCCAAACGTCCCACCACCACAACGCGTGACTATCTCAGCTCGCGCCTTGCCTACAAGATTCAGGAGCAAGCCTTTGGCGGCATGACTCCTGATATCAAACGCCGCCTCATGCGTTTGGGTGAAAGCCAATCCAAGTTGGGCAACCGCATCTACCCCTTGCATGAAGTACTTCCCGGCACGGTATTTGTGCGTGACTTTGGCCCCAACTCATATCGCGTGACCGTCACACCCGAAGGTCGCTTCGAACTCGATGGCAAAGAGTTCAAGAGTCTCAGTGCTGCAGCACGACACATCACCGGCACCCAATGGTCGGGTCCTAAGTTTTTTGGTTTAGTCAAAGATTGAAAGGCAACAACATGAATGAAGTTCAAAAAATAAAACCCAAGCGCTGCGCTGTCTATTGCCGCGTCTCATCCGATGAAGGTCTGGACCAAGCGTTCAACTCCATTGATGCTCAAAAAGAATCTGGTCACGCTTTTATCAAGAGCCAAAGCCATGAGGGTTGGATCTCAGTCAAAGATGACTATGACGATCCAGCTTACTCAGGCGGCAATATGGAGCGCCCTGCCCTGCAGCGTCTGCTCAAAGACATCAAAGCAGGTCGCATCGACATGATCGTGGTCTACAAGATCGATCGCTTATCACGCTCGCTGGCTGACTTTGCGAAGATGGTCGAAGTGTTTGATGAGCACAAGGTGAGCTTCAGTGCGGTCACCCAGCAAATCAACTCGGCAACATCGATGGGGCGCTTGATGCTCAACGTGCTGCTGTCATTTGCTCAGTTTGAGCGCGAGGTCACCAGCGAGCGCATCCGCGATAAGTTTGCGGCCAGCAAGGCCAAAGGCATCTTCATGGGTGGCGCGGTACCGCTGGGCTACCGTGTTGAAAACCGCAAGCTGTGGGTGATTCCAGAAGAGGCCGAAGTCATACGCTTCATCTTCGAAGAGTACGCCCGCGTGCGCCGCACTGTTGATGTGTTGCAAGCACTTGAACAAAAGGGCATCAAGACACGCAAGGGCAAAGCGTATTCGCGACAGTCCATTTTTGCGATTTTGCGCAATCCCTTGTATCAAGGCTTGATGGCTCACAAGGGCAAAACCTATCCGGGTCTGCACGATGCAATCGTCACCCAAGAGATGGTGGATGCGGTGCGCCCAATATTGGATCTGGAACCCTCCGATCTGCGCTCGTTGGCACAATCACGCCACAACCCACCAGCGCTGTTGCGTGGGTTGTTGTTCGCACCGAACGGTCACCGCATGACACCCGGCTTCACTGTTAAGAAAGCCAATGGCGGTCACCGCTATCAGTACTACCAAGACCTGCACACCGTGCGGTTTGGAAAAACCGCAGATGGGTTCGGTTTGATTACGGCCTCACAGATTGAAGGAATCGTGATCAAGCATGTCGTCGCCGCATTGCAATCGCCTGAATCCATCCAAGCGGTTTGGGATGAGATTCGTAAGCAGCACCCAGACATTGATGAAGGGCACGTGCTCTTGGCGATGCGCAACATGGGCGAAATGTGGTCTGAGATGTTCCCGCAAGAGCAAATTCGAATTGTTCGTTTGCTCATCGAACGTGTCCAAATCACAGACACAGCGATTGAGATTGATTGGCTGCACTCAGGCTGGTTGCAACTGTCGTGTGAGCTTGCGCCCAACAGCATCGGCGCTGAGTTGGCAGAAATGGAGCAAGCATGAACCGAGTCAAAACGATTCTGAGCCAGATGGGCAACGCGAAGACGGTCCGTGGTGGGAAGAAGGAAGGGCTTCGACTCACAACTGTCATTCCAATGCGCATTGAGCGCCACCATTCAACCAAGGTCATCATCAGCCCTGAAGATGAAGACCCCAGAGCCAATGCCAAACCGTGGCAGGCGACTTTGGATGCCAAGCTCATCAAAGCGTTGGGTAGAGCTGTTTATTGGCAGCATCTCATCGACACGGGGCGTGTGGCCAACATGACTGAGCTTGCGCGCGCCGAAGGGATGGACAAGGTGCGTGTGCACAAGATCTTGAAACTGGCGCGTTTGTCGCCCTCTATCGCCGAGCGAGTTGCCTGCGCTAAGGGGCCTGTAGGCCTCTCCTTTGAGTTCTTTATGCGAAAGCAACTGCCAGACAGCTGGGAGGAACAAGAGGCCTTAATCGCGGGTTTATCCACGAAGTTCAAATCGCCTGAGCTCACCACCTCTGAGCCCAAACACGATGCTCGCAAAGCCGCATAGATAGGGCATCTCAAAGGGGGACGACCAACGCAAAACAGAGAACAGAGACGAGAAAGGGCTGCATGGCAGCCCTTTTTGCTTGGATGTGTGAGGGGTGTGAAAACGCATCCCCTGCTCGAACCCCGCACACACTGGGGCTTCGCACCAAAAGAAAAAGCCTCGAGGATATCGAGGCTTTTCAAGTGGTGCCGCTTGTCGGAATCGAACTGACGACCTACCGCTTACAAGGCGGGTGCTCTACCAACTGAGCTAAAGCGGCATGGACAATATTCTAACCGATTTCGAGTGCTTATTTCACGCGAGTCAGTGTTGGACGCGTTGGATTTGTGGGTGGCGTTGGCGATCCATCCGTGTCGTCTTGCGCATCAACCGTGCGTGAAGAATCGACCGAACTCAATGCAGGTCGCGCAGCGGCAACAGGCGACGTTGCCGTCACATCAGAGGGACGCAAGGCGGACGTTGGAAACGCCATACCTTGTCCGTTTTCTCTGGCATAAATCGCTTGCACACGGTGAATAGGCACCATGATTTCGCGGGGCTTGCCTGCAAAGCGCGCTTTGAATTCAATGAACTCATTACCGAGCGTCATGCCGCTTGTGGCGTCATAACTCACGTTCAACACAATCTCGCCGTTCTTCACATATTCCATCGGCACCTGAACGGTTTCATCGACCAACACAGTCACATAAGGTGTGTAGCCGTTATCAGTGCACCACTCATGCAAAGCACGCAAGAGGTACGGTCGGGTCGATGTAGCGTCAGGGGCGTTCAACATAGTAATTACTTGCGCATGACCTTTTCAGACGGCGTCAATGCCTCAATGTAGGCGGGACGCGAAAAGATGCGTTCTGCGTACTTGAGCAACGGCGCTGCGTTCTTTGACAAGTCAATGCCGTAGTGATCCAAGCGCCACAACAAAGGCGCAATGGCCACGTCAAGCATGGAGAAGTTATCACCCAACATGTACTTGTTTTTCAAGAACACGGGGGCCAACTGCGTCAAACGGTCACGAATGTGAGCGCGTGCTTTTTCCAGCGCTTTGTCGTTCGGCTTCACGCCGCGAGCTTCCAACAAAGTGACGTTGGTGAACAATTCTTTTTCGAAGTTCAACAAGAACAAGCGCACGCGCGCACGGTCCACAGGATCGCCGGGCATGAGTTGTGGATGCGGGAAACGCTCATCGATGTATTCATTGATGATGTTCGACTCATACAAGATCAAATCGCGCTCGACCAGGATTGGCACCTGACCGTAGGGATTCATCACATTGATATCTTCGGGCTTGTTGTAGAGGTCGACGTCGCGAATCTCAAAGTCCATGCCTTTTTCAAACAGGACAAAACGGCAACGATGAGAATAGGGACACGTGGTTCCCGAATAAAGCACCATCATGATGGGCGACTCCTAAAAATCAAAAAGAGTGACAGGCTGACCTGTCACTCCGTGAGGTGACAGCAGGCGCGACACGCCCACTGTCGAATTGGCTTGAATTACTTGATGTCTTTCCAGAAGGAAGCATTCAAGCGCCACGCGATGAACGTGAAGCACAACAAGAACATCAAGACCCAAACACCGATGCGAACACGGGTATTTTGAGCGGGCTCAGCCATCCATTGCAGGTAGCCCACGAGATCACCCATGGCTTGGTCGTACTGAAGTGGCGTCATGGTGCCTGGTGTCACTTGTTCCCAGCCTTTGAAGACGTGAACTTCGTGACCATGCTCTTCCACGGTGTCATAAATAGGACGACGCACACCTTGCAATTCCCACAACACATGGGGCATGCCCACGTTCGGGAAAACCAAGTTGTTCCAACCGGTTGCTTTGGTTTCGTCACGGTAGAACGTGCGCATATAGGTGTAGAGGTAATCCGCACCTGTGCCACCATGACCCGCGCGTGAGCGCGCAATCACAGTCAGATCAGGCGGGTTAGCGCCAAACCACTCTTTGGCTTGCTTAGGATCAATGTTGGCCTTCATGGTGTCGCCGACTTTTTCAGTCGTGAACAACAAGTTGTCTTTGATCTGCTGCTCCGTCAAACCAATGTCTTTCAATCGGTTGTAACGCATGAACGCCGCCGAGTGGCAGTTCAAACAATGGTTCACAAAGATCTTGGCGCCATTTTGCAATGCAGCCAGATCGTTGGTTTTGTTAGGCGCTTTGTCCCAAGCGATGGTGTCGCCAGATGCTTGCGCACCCGACACCACACCGAGAAACAATGCCAAGCTGAGAATAATTTTTTTCATGGTTTATGTTCTCCGTGAATCTCAGTGAGCAGCAAATGTCACGCGGTCAGGCACGGGTTTGGTTTGACCCAAACGGCTCCACCAAGGCATCAACAAGAAGAAACCGAAATAAAACAAGGTACCCACTTGTGACACGCGCTCGCCGATGGCTGATGGGGGTTGCACACCCAAGTAAGCCAACACCACAAAGTTGATGACGAACACGCCATACATGTACTTGTGCCAGTCAGGACGATAGCGGATCGATTTGACCGCGCAGTTGTCCAACCAAGGCAAGAAGAACAAGATGACCACAGCGCCACCCATGACGACCACGCCCCAGAATTTCGCATCAATGGAGAGCATCATCAAGGTCACAGCCACAGCAGCACCGACGATGCCAGCCTTGAACATGGGAGCCAACTTGGCACGGGTTGCACCCAAGAACGCACCAGCCAAGACGCAAGCGATCAAGGCATACATCATCTCGCTGGTGATCGCACGCAACATCGAATAGAAGGGCGTGAAGTACCACACGGGTGCAATGTGCAACGGTGTCTTCAATGGGTCCGCTGGGATGAAGTTGTTGTATTCGAGGAAGTAACCACCGAATTCAGGCGCGAAGAAAATGATCGCGGTGAACACCAACAAGAAACCGCTCACACCCAAGATGTCGTGCACGGTGTAGTAGGGGTGGAAAGGAATACCGTCCAAAGGATGACCATTCGCATCTTTCGGTGCGTTAGGACCTTTGATTTCCACACCATCGGGGTTGTTCGAACCCACTTCGTGCAACGCAATGATGTGCGCAACCACCAAGCCCAACAGAACCAAAGGCACAGCAATCACGTGGAAGCTGAAGAAGCGGTTCAAGGTGGCATCGCCCACCACGTAGTCACCACGAATCAGCAAAGCCAAGTCGGGACCCACGAAAGGCACAGCAGCGAACAAGTTCACGATCACTTGAGCGCCCCAATAGGACATCTGGCCCCATGGCAACAAGTAGCCCATGAACGCCTCGGCCATCAAGCACAAGAAGATCGCGCAACCGAACACCCACACCAACTCGCGTGGCTTGCGGTATGAACCGTAGATCAAGCCGCGGTACATGTGCATATAAACCACAACAAAGAACGCAGAGGCGCCTGTGGAGTGCATGTAGCGAATCAACCAACCCCATGGCACATCACGCATGATGTATTCCACAGAACCAAACGCCAAGGCGGCATCTGGCTTGTAGTGCATGACCAAGAAAATACCAGTCACGATTTGGATCACGAGCACCAACAGCGCCAGCGAGCCAAAAAAGTAGAAGAAGTTGAAGTTTTTGGGTGCGTAGTACTCAGACAAATGCTCTTTGTACAGCTTGGAAGCTGGAAAGCGGTTGTCCACCCAATTGAGCAGCTTGGCGCCAGCGCTGGCGTCTGCAGAGATTTCTTTAAATTCAGCCATGGTGCGTCCTATCAGGCTTTCTTGTCTTCACCGATCAACAACTTTGTGTCGGAGAGGTACATGTGAGGCGGAATTTCGAGGTTGTCAGGTGCGGGCTTGTTCTTAAACACGCGACCTGCGATATCGAAGGTAGAACCGTGGCAAGGGCACAAAAAGCCGCCATTCCAATCATCGGGCAATGAAGGCTGGGCACCGGTTTGGAACTTGTCAGACGGCGAGCAACCCAAGTGCGTGCAAATACCCACAGCCACGAAGACTTCGGGTTTGATCGAACGGGCTTGATTGCGTGCGTACACGGGCGTGAACTCGTCGGGCTTGCGCTCCGACTTCGGGTCAGCCAGCTGAGATTCTGTTTTATTCAACGACTCAAGCTGCTCAGGTGTGCGCTTGACCACCCAAACAGGCTTGCCGCGCCACTCGACAGTGATCTTTTCGCCTGGCTTCATCGCCGAAATATCAACCTCTACGGCAGCGCCAGCGGCTTTTGCTCGTTCAGAAGGTTGAAACGTACTTACGAACGGGACAGCAACTGCTGCGCCGCCCATTGCACCCGCGCAAGTCGAGGCGATAAGCCACGTGCGTTTGCTGGTGTCTACTGGGGTGTCACTCATGGAATTCCTCAAGCAATTGTCACTGGTTGGGTTAGCCGCGCATTGTAGCTGACCGTTTCTTGCCCAATGCTTTCAGTTTATTGGTTGCCTGTCTTGTCGATTTCTTGTTAAGATTTTAGAAACTTTATATTTAACAAAAAGGAAAATGTATGTTGCGTGAATTCAAAGAGTTTGCCGTCAAAGGCAATGTGATGGACTTGGCCGTTGGCGTCATCATCGGTGCAGCCTTTGGAAAAATCGTCGAATCAGCGGTCAATGACTTGATCATGCCGCTGATCTCTGCCGTGATTGGCAAGATCGATTTCTCTAACTTTTTCATCGCTTTGGCCGCTGTCCCTGAAGGAACAGCCACCACCTTAGAGGCCATGAAAAAGGCGGGCGTGCCGGTGTTTGCTTATGGCAACTTCATCACCGTTGCCGTGAACTTTTTGATCTTGGCATTCATCATTTTCTTGATGATCAAGCAAATCAACCGCATCAAAGGTGAAGCAGAAGCAGTGCCTGCACCAGCCCCCGTGACCAGCGAAGAAGTCTTGTTGCTGCGCGACATCCGCGACAGCCTCAAAAAGTAAACCTTATCCCGCCAGCTTGCGCGCCATGGCCAGCGCGGCTAAGAAACTGGCGGGGCTGGCTTTGCCAGTTCCAGCCAAATCAAAAGCAGTGCCGTGGTCTGGACTGGTTCGCACCAAAGGCAGGCCGAGCGTCACATTCACCCCCTCGTCCACGCCCAAATACTTCACGGGAATCAAGCCTTGGTCGTGGTACATCGCAATGACCACATCAAACTCGCCCCGCTTGTCAGGCGTGCTTCTCGCCCGCATGAAAACCGTGTCAGGCGCAAAAGGGCCACTCACCCACATACCCTCGGCACGCGCTTGCTGCAAGGCAGGAATGATGATGTCGAGCTCTTCACGCCCCAACAAACCACCCTCGCCTGCATGCGGATTCAAGCCGGCAACGCCCATGTGTGGCGCTTGGCCCGTCGCACGTAACTGCGCCTCGTGGGTGATGCGTAACGTCTGCAAAATATTGTCGACCGTCACGGCCTCAATCGCATCCCGCAACGACACATGGATGCTCACCAACACCGTTCGCAGCTCGTCATTGGCCAACATCATGCGCACAGGCATGTCCGACACGGCTACGCCCGCGTGCATGGCCGCGCATGCTTGCAACAATTCAGTGTGCCCCGGGAACGGCACACCCGCCGCAGCCAAAGCCTCTTTGTGTAAGGGTGCCGTCACGATGGCCGAGACCTCGCCACGCAAGGCTGCGTGAGCCGCCCACGTCACTGCATCGGCCGCCCATTGACCAGCGACGCCACTGACGCGCCCCCATGCTGGCAAAGTCGCCGCAACACCCGCTGGCGACACTGGCAAAACAGGCACCGTCAACGCAGACACATCGCGCGGCAAATCTTGCAACCGAGACAAAGGCAGCAAGCTCAAACGCGGCTGATCTGGGTGCGCATCATGCACAACCTGAATGGCACGCTGCATGGCCGACACATCGCCCACCACCACGCAACCCGCTATTTGATCGGACGCTTCAAGAAAAGACTTGGCAATGATTTCTGGGCCAATGCCCGCCACATCACCCAAAGTCAGGGCAATAGGTTTGAAAGCGTTAGACATGCTCACGCTGGGTTATCAATGTCGATGAACTGATGCGTCAGCCCCAGCTGCTGCGCCACTTGAGCCGCCACCGCGGGCGCGCCATAGCGCTCCGTGGCATGGTGACCGCAAGCCAAAAAGGCAACCCCCGTCTCGCGGGCAATGTGTGCCTGTGGTTCTGAAATTTCACCCGTGATGAACGCGTCCGCCCCCGCGGCAATGGCCGCCTCGAAATAACCTTGCGCACCGCCTGTGCACCAAGCAACACGCCGAATCACCCGCCCGTCACCCGCAAGCAACACAGGCGTACGGCCTAAGGCGTTGCCGGCCTTGTGCGCCAAAGCATCAGAATTTTTAAAGACTTGATCGCTGCCACATTCCGCCAACCAACCCAAATTTTGCTCGCCAAACGCGGGGGCGCCAGCCAGCCCCAAGCGCAATCCGAGTTGCGCGTTGTTACCCAAAGCCGGGTGAGCATCCAACGGCAAGTGGTAAGCCAACACATTGATGTCATGCGCCAGCAACAACTTCAAGCGTTGCTTCATCCAGCCCGTCACGCTGCCGTCTTGGCCGCGCCAAAACAGGCCGTGGTGCACAAAAATGGCATCCGCCTTCGCAGCAATCGCAGCCTCGATGAAGGCCAAGCTGGCCGTCACACCTGACACCATATGCCCAATCTCAGCACGTCCCTCGACCTGCAAGCCGTTGGGTCCGTAATCTTTGAAACGCTCAGGCTGTAGCAAGGTGTTGCACGCGCTCAACACATCTTGGCGGATGACGAAAGTGGTGCTCATGGGGCTGGTGGTTTGGTTTTAGGGCGCTGGGACGGTGTGACATCCAAGGTCAGCGCTTGGTTACGACGCATCACTGCCAGCTTGACGGGTTCGCCAGGCTTGAGCGCGGCAATCGCTGTCAACAGCTCACCCACACTGCGCACATCTTGACCAGCCACGCTGAGCAAGACATCGCCAGGCTTTAAGCCTGCTTTGGCTGCGGGTGCGTTTTGCAACACGCCAATGATGATCACGCCTTCGGTTTGCTTTAGGCCAAAGGTCTCTGCCAATTCGGCCGTCAACTCGGCAGGCTCAACCCCCACCCATCCCCGCGTGACTTGGCCATCGCGCACGATGCCTTCCAACACTTGCCGCGCGGTCGACACAGGAATGGCAAAGCCAATGCCCATATTGCCGCCCGAGCGTGAATAAATCGCGGTATTGATCCCCAACAAACTGCCATTCACATCCACCAACGCACCGCCGGAATTGCCAGGGTTGATGGCTGCATCGGTTTGGATGAAGTTCTCAAACGTGTTGATGCCCAACTGGTTGCGCCCCAACGCAGAGACGATGCCACTGGTCACCGTTTGCCCCACGCCAAAGGGGTTGCCAATGGCCAACACCTTGTCGCCGACTTGGAGCGTGTCTGAATTACCCAAGGCAATGACAGGCAAGCGGTCCAAAGTAATTCGCAAAACAGCCAAATCAGTTTCGGGGTCTGTGCCAATCACTTTGGCAATCACGCGGCGGCTGTCGCTCAGCGTGACTTCGATTTCATCCGCGCCATCCACCACATGGTTGTTGGTCAAGATGTAACCCTCGGGGCTGACGATCACACCGCTGCCCAAGCCCTGCTGGGGGCTGTCGTCTTCACGATCACCGTAAAAATAGCGAAACAACGGATCGTTGGACTGAGGGTTGGCCGACTTGGCCTGCGTCGTGGCAATGCTGACCACCGCAGGAGACGCCCGCTTGGCCGCAGGGCTCAAACTCCCCGGCATCAAAGCACCGGGCGTGCTGGGCGCAGCCTCTAGCAACGTGACGCCCGCCACACCAGCGCGACGGTTCAACCAATCTGGCTTCAACGTCGCCACCACAAACCAAATCGCCAGCAAAACGGTGACGACTTGCGAGAACAACAACCAGTGACGTTTCATTGGGTGTCCTCCGATGCGTTAAGACGCGCCAGAGGCGTCGTCAGCGTCAGGCGCCTGTGTGTGCTTGATGAACAGCTGGGCCGCCCAAATACCCACCTCGTACAAGACACACATGGGAATGGCCAGCGCGAGTTGCGACACCACATCCGGCGGCGTCACGATGGCCGCGATGATGAACGCCAGCACGATGAAGTAAGAGCGAAAGTCTTTGAGCTTTTGAATCGACACCACATTCAAACGTGCCAACACAATCACCACAATCGGCACTTCAAACGCCATGCCAAACGCAATGAACATGGTCAGCACAAAGCTCAAGTAAGCCTCAATGTCAGGTGCAGCCGTGATGCTTTTGGGCGCAAAGCTCTGAATGAACTTGAACACCTGTCCAAACACAAAGGTGTAACAAAACGCCACCCCCATGAAAAACAACAAGGTGCTAGACACCACCAGTGGCAACACCAACTTCTTCTCGTGCGAGTAAAGCCCCGGCGCCACAAACGCCCACACCTGATACAAGACCACGGGCAAGGCGAGCAAGAAAGCCGCCATCAACAAAATCTTCAAGGGCACCAAGAACGGAGAAATCACCGAGGTGGCAATCAACGTGGCGCCCACCGGCAGTTGCGCCACCAAAGGCTCCGCCAACAAGTCGTACAACTCAGCGGGCCCGGGGTAAATAGCCAACACAGCCGCAGCCACTGCCACACCGATGACCGCTTTGACCAAACGGTCACGCAACTCCATCAAATGCTGCACAAAAGGCTGCTCAGTGCCAGCCAGTTCGTCTTTAGGAATATCAGACATCAACAGAACGCTTCACAACAGGACGAAAACGCGCCACACGCGCGGCGCTCGATTGCGCCTTGGTACGCACGCCGTTTTGCACCTTGTACCAATGCGGCGTTGAGCCGCGCTTGAGGCGCCATTTCTTTTTGGGATGCTGGTATTGCGGCACCGGCGGCAAAAAAGCCGCTTGCGTGTACCCATCGCTGCTGATGCCAGCCGTGGTCTCGGCCCAGTCTTTTTCAAAGTCGCTGCTGGCCGTGTGGACAGACTGCTCCACATCGCGTGCAGCAGTCTCCATCGTCTCTTTCATCTTCTTGAGCTCGTCGAGCTCCATCGAACGGTTGACCTCGGCCTTCACATCGGCCACATAGCGCTGCGCCTTGCCAATCAAGGTGCCAATGGTGCGCGCCACACCCGGCAGCTTCTCGGGGCCGATGACGATCAACGCCACCGCGCCGATCAGCGCAATTTTGGAAATACCAAGGTCAATCAAAGCAAGCGATCAAATGTGAATTAAGACTTCTGCTTGGCTTCGACGTCAATCGTCGTTTTGTCAGCAGACACAGCAGCGGGTGGAGCAGCTTTGTCGTCAGCGGCAGCACCGCCATCTTTCATGCCGTCCTTAAAGCCCTTGACCGCACCGCCCAAGTCTGAGCCGATGTTTTTCAGCTTTTTTGTGCCGAACACCATGATGACGATCAACAACACGATCAGCCAATGCCAAATTGAAAATGAACCCATGTCTAACTCCTAAATTACTGAACGAATTCTAATCAGCCACGCAGCCACGGACGCGCACCGCCCATGACATGCCAATGCAAATGATGCACCTCTTGGCCGCCCTCTGCACCCGTGTTCGTCACGATACGAAAGCCGCCCTCTGGATAAGGTCGCGCACCTTCTTGAATAGCAAGCTTAGGCGCCAGCAACATCATGCGGCCCAACAACCCTTCATGCTCAGGGGTGACATGCGCCATCGACGGAATGTGCAATTTCGGGATGATCAAAAAATGCACAGGCGCCCAAGGATTGATGTCGTGAAACGCGAAGACTTCTTCGTCTTCGTACACCTTGCGTGAGGGAATTTGGCCCGCGATGATCTTGCAAAAAATACAATTTTGATCTGTCATACCCACCTCAATCGCCCGACAACTCACGCGCTTGCGCTTTGCGCAGCGCTTTCTCTTCCAGCCCACTCAGGCCTTCACGCCGGGCCAACTCATTGACCACATCGGCAGGCGTCAAGCCGTAATGCGCCAGCGCGATCATGCTGTGAAACCACAAGTCCGCCACTTCGTACACCAGCTTGGCGGGGTCGCCGCCGTGGTCCACGTCTTTGGCGGCCATCACGGTCTCGGTGGCTTCCTCGCCGATCTTCTTCAAAAAGGCATCAGGCCCTTTGTGCAGCAAGCGCGAGACGTAGCTTTTTTCGGGGTCGCCACCATTGGCGGGCTTGCGGCTTTCAATCACGTCGGCCAGACGTTGCAGGGTGTCGATAGAGCTCATGTCAGTGGCTTGTCAAACGTCATTTGTAAATAGATTCAGGGTCTTTGAGCACAGGCTCGCAAGCCTGCCACTCTGTACCCTCTGAGCTTTGGTTTAAGCGTTGGTAAAAGCAACTGTGGCGGCCAGTATGGCAGGCAATGCCCGGCTCATGACCCTCTTGCGTCACCTTGAGCAACACCACATCGTTGTCGCAGTCGATGCGCATGTCGTGCACCGTTTGCACGTGGCCCGACTCTTCGCCTTTGAACCACAGCTTGTTGCGCGAGCGGCTGAAATACACCGCACGCTTCAACTCCGCCGTTTTTTGCAGCGCCTCGCGGTTCATCCACGCAAACATCAGCACGTCACCGCTGTCTTTTTCTTGGGCAATCACGGGCACCAGCCCCTTGTCGTCCCATTTGATGTTGTCTAGCCAATTCATAGGGGGGTGATCTTACCCAGTAGGGCAAGCCCAGCTTTGCAATTTCCCGTTGTTTACTCACGCCCAAAATAGGCTTCAAACAATACGCTGTATAAAATTACAGCCTTCTGATGGGTACACCATGCCAAACACATCCACACATATCGACTCGGCCAACCACATCGCCGTTTTTCAAGAAACAAACATCCGCCGTGTTTGGCATAACGACGAGTGGTGGTTTGCACTCAGCGATGTCATCGTTGTACTCACCGACTCTGCCGATCCAAAGCAATACATCAAAAAGATGCGCAGCCGCGATGCGGCGCTCGATGCCAACTGGGGGACAACTTGTACCCCCCTTGCGCTGTTGGCCCCAGACGGCAAGATGCGTAAGACCAACTGCGCCAACACCGAAGGCCTGTTTCGCATCATCCAGTCCATCCCTTCACCTAAGGCCGAACCATTCAAACGCTGGTTGGCGCAGGTGGGCTACGAGCGGGTCAAGGAAATCGAAAACCCCGAACTCGCCAGCACTCGCGCACGCGAGCTTTACCAAGCCAAAGGATACCCACAAGCGTGGATTGAAAAGCGCTTGCGCTCCATCTCGGTACGCGGAGAACTGACCGACGAATGGAAAGCCCGTGGCGTGGCTGAAGGAAAAGAATATTCCATCCTGACCGCTGAAATCGCCCGAGCCACCTTTGGCGTAACACCTGTTGAACACAGCCAGCTTAAAGGCTTAGACGTGGTCAAAACTGGCAACAACCTGCGCGACCACATGACCGACCTAGAGCTGATCTTCACCATGCTGGGCGAAGCAAGCACCACCGAGATTGCCCGCCGCAGTGACGCTTTGGGCTTTGATGAAAACCGAACATCCGCCAAAGAAGGCGGAAAGATTGCTGGCAACGCACGCAAAGCGCTGGAAGCCAAAACTGGCAAGAAGGTGGTGAGCAAGATCAACTATCTGGGTGTACTAACTGCCCAACCTCAAGCCAACGTAAAAGCAAAGCCGCCAAAAAAGTGAGCGACCTGTCCGTGTGCCTTGCAATCTTGCTCAGTAGTGAAACCTCAATTGGGCAATTTCCAACTGATCGCCTGTGACGCGGTACACCATGCGGTGCTCGTCATTGATTCGGCGGGACCAAAAGCCTGCAAACGCATGCTTCAAAGGCTCGGGCTTGCCTATGCCCATGAATGGCTCACGCGCTGTAGCCTCAATCAGCTTGTTGATGCGCTCCACCATCTTGCGGTCTTGCTTTTGCCAGTAGAGGTAATCTTCCCAGGCCAGCTCAGCAAAAACCAGCTTCACTTGATCAACTCGCGCTCAACAGCCTGCCCCGCATTGAGCTGGGTAATAGACGCCAGCAAGCGGCGAGCATTGGCGGGCGTGCGCAGCAAATAGGCGGTTTCTTCCAACGCCTTGTAATCGTCGAGAGAGAGCATCACCACGGATTGATCACCATTGCGCGTGATGATCAGAGGCTCGTGGTCTTCGCACACACGGTTCATCACGCCAGCCAAATTGGCGCGAGCTGTGCTGTAGGTCATTGCATCCATCAAACACCTCTTTATATGTACCACTTATTGTACAAAAAGTATCTCGCTTGCGCTGAAGGTGTCATTGTTCACAAAGACGCAGGGACACGCGATGTCACTCTTTCAATCTGACCAACTGATTGGTGCGGCTTTCTTTATGCAGTCGAAAAAGTAAATGTGCCAGCGGGGGGGGGTGTCGTCTGGAATAGTTAAAAAATTAGCGTTTAACATTTACCCCTAAAGTTTTATCGCAAGAGAAATTAAATGTTTAGTGCATCTCAGCAGTCTGCCTTATCTGAATACATCGCCAAATTCATTCAAAAAGCAAAGAATTCGCAGTCAGATCTCAAGCAGATTGAAATACCAGCCAGCCTGATAGCCCACAGTGACGAGCTTGGATTCAAATTAAAGACCAGCTTTGGGCAAGGTAGTCGCACTCATATTCCATGGCTTGCATGCCTAGCAAACGGTCAAGGGGCCAGCGTAGAAGGTGTGTATCCAGTCTTACTTTTTCACACTGAGACAAACCGGCTTTACGTTACTTACGGTGTTAGTGAAACAGCTATTGAGAAATTTGGTCATTGGCCCACTCAATGGCCAAGTGACGTCATTGCACAACTCTCCTACTTTCCTCACAGCAAATATGAAAACGCGAAAGTACTCAGTGAATTTGATTGCTCTTCAAATATTGACGCAGAAGCAATCGCCGCTGATTTTTTAAAAATCATTCATCTTTTCTTGCAAATGTTGGCTCAAATTCCGCCTGACTTAGGCAAGCTAAAAAGCGTAAAGATGGACGAACTGACGCAGCAATTACTTGAGTCAACCCACCAAGTTGGCCTCAGCTTTTCGCTTAACCAAATTAATCGATTGCTAGCAGCGCAAGCCACAAAGCCCTTCGTCATTCTCACAGGCCTCTCTGGCTCTGGCAAAACCAAACTTGCCGAAGCGATGGCTTATTGGTTCTCGGAAGATCCAAGGAGCCAAGTTTGCATGGTGGCCGTGGGCGCCGACTGGACCAACAACGAGCCGCTGCTGGGCTATGCAGATGCAATTAATGAGGGGCGCTATTGCGTGCCAGCCAGCGGAATTTTGCAGCTGCTAGACCATGCGCAAAAGACCCCCAAGGCGCCGCATTTTTTGATTCTTGACGAGATGAACCTCTCGCATGTGGAGCGTTATTTCGCTGACTTTTTGTCGGCCATGGAATCGGCAGAGCCGAAGCTTGCACTGCATGGTCAAGGCACGCTCAAGGCTGACACGTTAGACGTACCAGCTAGCCTAGATTTGCCGCGCAACGTTTTCATCATTGGCACGGTGAACGTGGACGAGACGACCTACATGTTCAGCCCCAAGGTGTTGGACCGTGCGAACGTGATTGAGTTTCGCGTGTCAGTCGATCAGATGAGCGCGTTCTTGGCAGCCCCCACATCAGCCAGCGTGAATGACTTGAACGGCAAAGGCGCTCACTACGCCGAGGCGTTTGTGGCCCGTGCGCAGGCAGAGGCCAGCCTCGACCCCGCTGTGGCAGCACAGTTACAAGAAAACTTGGTTGAGTTGTTTGAACCTCTGGCTGAGGTGGGTGCCGAGTTTGGCTATCGCAGCGCCAAAGAAATTGCAAGGTTTGTGGCCATTCACCGCGAGCTGAGCGGCGATGACAAATGGAACTACAAAGATGCGCTGGACGCGCAAGTGATGCAAAAGCTCATGCCTAAGCTGCACGGCTCTACACGTAAGTTGTCTGGCGTGTTGGACGCGTTGGACAAGTTTGCCGACGCGCATGAATTGCCCCTGACACAAGATAAGGTCAAGCGTATGCAAAAGCGCCTGAAGGACGAAGGCTTCACCAGCTTCGCTGAAAACTGATCGACAGGCCAACACACATGGCATACGCCACGATTGTTGATCCCCACGGCAACGCCATGGGCCAACTAGAGCTGGTTGCGCAAGGTAAGGCCGACTTGGGCGCAGGCCTTGAGGCTTTGGTTGAGTTGCCAGCAGCTGAGGCCGCAGCATTAGGAGAGGCTGAGCTGCAGGTGCTAGAAGGTGCGCGTTACGAATACGCACTGTCTAACGCTGCATGGAAACTATCGCCCGCCAGCTGGGGCGCCAGCACCGATGTGGTGTTGCAAAGCAAGCTGCCATCGCGACAGCACTGCGGTGTGCTCAACCCAGGGCTAGCCACCGGCACGCTCAACTTAACGGTTCAAGATGCTGCAGAGCAACTCCTGGGCACCGTGCGCATAGAAGTGCGCTCGCGCAAGCTGGGCTACCGCACCGACTACCAGCTGATGCTCAACGACATCACCGAGCATTGCGTGGGTTTGCTGCAAGACTGGCAAGCGGCCAGCCAGTTTAAGGCCATGCCCGATGCCGACGGCGACGGCGACGAGGCCACGCTGGGCCAGCAGTTTGCGTTTGTGCGTGCGCTGCTCAACACGCCCAGTTTTGAACACGCTTTGCAGCGCATCGCAAGCCACCCACACGAAACGTGGACGCAAGAAGAAACCCAACAGCCCGTGGTGCGTGGTTTTAAGCCATCGGGCAAGCTGATGCGACAGCTGGCATCGGGCAGCCGCCGCATGGCTGTGCCGACTAGCCACAGCTTGCATGCGGTGCTGCCCACATTGCCAGAGCGCATTCGCGTGCGACAAAACAGCCGCACCACCGACACGCCCGAAAACCGTTTTGTGAAGTTTGCGTTACGCAGCTTTCGCCAATTCTTGGCCGAGATACGCAGCAAGGAAGCTTTGCAAACCACCAAGCACGAACGTTTGCGCACCGAGCTAGACGCGCTGACCGACAAGCTAGACCAAGCCCTAGGCTGCGATGCCCTGCGCCACGCGGGCGAGCCCACCCTTTTGCCGCTGGGTAGCCCTACGCTGCAACGCCGTGAAGGCTACCGCCAAGTGCTGCAAGCATGGACGAGCTTTGCCATGGCTGCCAAGCTGGTGTGGGAAGGCGGCGAGAAGGTGTACGGCATGGGCCAACGCGATGTGGCCACGTTGTATGAGTACTGGGTGTTCTTTGAGTTGCTGCGCACGGTGAAAGATGTGTTCAAGCTGGACATGCCAGACATCAAAAACTTGATTGTTCCAACAGGTGATGGCTTTGGCCTCAAGCTGCGTGCGGGCAGGCATTTGCCGGTCAGCGGCACATCCAAGCAACCAGGGCGTGAACTGGAAGTGCGCTTTAGCTACAACCGAACGTTCAGCAGCAACAAGACGGTTAGCCAACCCGGCTCATGGACAAAACACATGCGCCCCGACTACACGCTAAGTCTGTGGCCCGTGGGGTTTGCAGAAGTTGAAGCAGAGGCACAAGAGCTGATGGTGCATGTGCATTTCGACGCCAAGTACCGACTTGAACAAGCCGCCAATCTTTTATCGTCTTCAACAGATACAGAGGGCGCAGACGATGACAAAGATGCGACCGAAGAAGACGAGATCAAACAGGCAGAAGCATCGGGCACCTACAAGCGTGCAGATTTGCTCAAGATGCATGCTTACCGCGACGCCATTCGCCGCTCGCACGGCGCTTATGTGGTGTACCCAGGCGACAAGCAAGACGGTGCACCATTCCAAGGCTTTCATGAAGTGCTGCCAGGCTTAGGTGCTTTTGCACTTCGCCCTGGTAACGGCACAGAAGCCTTGCAAAAGTTTTTACGTGACGTGGTGGAGCATGTATGCGACCGCACCACGGCACGCGAGCGGCAAACCTACGGAATCTATACAAGCTACAAAGACACAGGCAATAGCAAAGGCACTCCTCTCAACGAGGAAAGACGTGATGTTTACAACGTCATGCCAGAGCAATGGGAAAGCGGCAAACGCCACACACCACCTGCCGACACGCATGTGCTGGTGGGTTGGTACAAAGATGCAGCACACCTCCAATGGATTTTGGAGCGAGGCCTTTACAACTTCCGCATGGGTGCCACCGAAGGCGGCTTGCGCCTAACGCCCGAAGTGGTGGGCGCACAGTATGTCCTGCTGCATGGTGAAGGTGGGCTGGCCTTGCCGGGGTTGCTGCGTGTTAAAGAAACACATCAAGGCCCGAGCTTGATGAACAAGCAAAAGCTGTCAGAGCATGGCTACCCAAGCGTGCCTAGCCGCGAGGCTTATTTGGTTTTCGATGTTGCGCCTGCTCAGGCATTTGAAAACACGCAGTGGAATTTAAAAGCCATTCCCAACATGCCAAGCAACGTCAATCTAGGCTATCCGTTTGCCATAACACTCGATGTGTTGTTGGCGGCTGCTAACGGATCTTGAGTTTTATTGCGAGCAGCTTGCGTGCATCACAAGCGCACCGGAATCCCACGCTCCCGCATGCGCTCTTTGGCCTGCTGCACGGTGTATTCGCCGTAGTGGAAGATGCTCGCGGCCAGCACGGCGTCAGCGCCGCCTTGTTGCACGCCGTCGGCCAAGTGGTCGAGGTTGCCCACGCCGCCTGAGGCAATCACGGGCACGGGCACGATGTCAGACACGGCGCGGGTCAATGCCAAGTCAAAGCCGCTCTTGGTGCCGTCGCGGTCCATGCTGGTGAGCAAGATTTCGCCTGCGCCATAGTCGGCCATTTGCTTGGCCCACGCCACGGCGTCAAAGCCGACGTTTTTACGGCCACCATGGCTGAACACATCCCAACCGGGGCCGACGGGCAGGCCGTTGGCACCCAAGCGTTGTTCGTCGTCTGCGGTGCGGCGTTTGGCGTCGATGGCCACCACGATGCACTGTGCGCCGTATTTGGCTGACGCATCGCGAATGACTTGGGGGTTGGCAATGGCGGCTGAGTTAAAGCTCACTTTGTCGGCGCCTGCGTTGAGCATGCGGCGCACGTCGTCCACCACGCGCACGCCACCGCCCACAGTGAGGGGAATGAACACTTGGCTGGCCACGGCTTCGATGATGTGAAGAATCACATCGCGGGCGTCGCTGGTGGCGGTGATGTCCAAGAAGGTGAGCTCGTCAGCGCCTTGGTCGTTGTAGCGTGCTGCGATTTCCACAGGGTCGCCTGCATCGCGCAGCTCGACAAAGTTGACGCCTTTGACCACGCGGCCGCCGGTCACGTCGAGGCAAGGAATGATGCGCTTAGCCAACATGCTTCAATGATCTTTCTTTGTGGGTACGGTCTGCAAACTTGGCAGGTCTGACGTTTGGTTTGCTGGCATTTGCAAATGCTCTAACACACCGTTGCGTTCAACCACCACCGCTGTTTGGGTTTGTGCGGCAATACGGCGCGCTTGCTGGGCAGCTCGCGTCATGGCAGCCACAGTGCCGCGCAGGCTGCTGCTGTGTGCTTGGTCAATCGAGTGAGTTGGATTCATTTTTCGCCCCAGTTCAGTAAAACAGGTTCAATTCCAGAATTGTCGTACAGGGCCCATGCATCCGCTTGAGCTTTGTAGAGATTTTCAAAGTTACGAAAGCCCGCTTCAAAACGACGTGCAATCACGTCATCAGGAATGTCATGCCCGCCTTGCAGGACTCTCTGGCGAACGCGAGCAACAGCTTCTTGAACGCTGGACAACTTCAAAAAAATAACCGTCACGCGGTAGCCAGCAGCCTTCCAGCGCGCGATCGCTTGCAAGTAAGCACGGCCCGATAAGGTGGTTTCAAAAGCAAAGCTTTCTCGCTTTTGAAAGTGATGTTCAATTTGTGCCAGCATCAAACGCCCCGCTTGCAAAGCAGCTGTTTCAGGGGCAAACGGCGACAAGCCTGCGGCAATCAAGTCGGCGTTGACAAACACTTTGCATTTCGCTTCTTGAGGCAAGAACTCACGCGCAAACGTAGTTTTTCCTGCGCCATTGGGGCCTGCAATGATGAACACCTCAGGCTGAGCTGTGGCCTGTGTCACATAGCCACCCGCAAACGCTGCCAGCCAACCCATTGGCCACCAGTAGGAATAGAGATGGGTTCAAACACCTGCGCAGCTTCGACGCACAGCATGCGCGCAAAGCCGTGGGCGGGCATATCGGCCAATGCGGCGCATTTGCTTTCGCCAGGGTTCCACACCACCGACTCGGCCCATGAAGAGCTTTGTTCAATTTGCAGCGTGCTTGTGCCGTCTTGCAGGTGCAAGGGCTGGGCAGATGCGCCCTCACCCCGCGCGTACACACGGTCGAACTCACCATCAAAGTAAAGCACGTCGTCAGCCACGCCATGCACATCCACCGTCGAGTCCCACTCAGCGCTGCCGCCCAAGCCACGCAGCTCGGTCAGGTCAATATCGTCCACAGCGAGGTAGGTGTGCAAGGCACCGGTGAAGTGCAAATCGTTTTGCAGCTCAGTGTTGTTGACAGTCAAGGTGATGGTCAACTGACCGAGTGCAAGGGCCACACGCAGCTGAGCCACAAAAGCTTGCGGCCAAATGGCCAAGGTGGCAGTGTTGGTTTGAAGCGTGAAGACCATGTGCGCGCCTTCATGGCTGACCGCAGCTTCATTCTCTTGTTCGGCTTCCCCGATTTGTGCCACCTCTTCGACATGCCACAGCATGTTGCGCGCAAAGCCATGCTTGGGCAAAGTGCCGCGTTGGTTGAACTGGGGAAAGCACACCGGCACGCCGCCACGAATGGCCGATTGGCCATCCCACAGGTTGTTGGGGCTTAAAAACAAACGCTCGCGGCCTTGGCTCTGCCACGACAACACATGCGCGCCTTGCAGGGCCACCAGCACGGTGTCGCCGCAAGGCAGGGTCAAGCGCTGACAGGCCAGACCCTGAAAAACTTCGGAAGTCAACATAGACATGGCGGGGGTTTTAGGCGCAGGCCGCGCTACCCGCAGCCATGCATTCAGCCATTGAGTTCGTCGGCGCGGGCTTGTGCTTTGGCGAAATCCAAGTCGCCGCTGTAAATGGCGCGACCACAGATCACGCCCTCGACGCCCTCGCCTTCCACGGCGCACAACTGTTCGATATCGGCCATGTTGGACAAGCCGCCCGACGCAATGATGGGGATGGTCACGGCTTGTGCGAGTTTGACGGTGGCATCGATGTTGATGCCGCTGAGCATGCCGTCGCGACCGATGTCGGTGTAGATGATGGACTCGACACCGTAGTCTTCAAACTTCTTGCCCAAGTCAGCCACTTCGTGACCGGTCAATTTGCTCCAACCGTCGGTGGCGACTTTGCCGTCCTTGGCATCGAGGCCGACGATGATGTGACCGCCAAAAGCGGCGCAGGCATCTTTCAAGAAGCCGGGGTTCTTGACTGCTGCTGTGCCAATGATGACGTAGCGCAAGCCCGCATCGATGTATTTTTCAATCGTGTCAAGGTCACGAATGCCACCACCGAGTTGCACAGGAATGTCGTGGCCCACGGCTTTCAAAATGGCTTTGATGGCCGATTTGTTTTGTGGCGTGCCCGCGAAGGCACCGTTCAAGTCCACCAAGTGCAGACGACGCGCGCCTTTGGCCACCCAGTTGAGCGCCATTTGCGCGGGATCTTCACCAAATGTGGTGGATTGGTCCATGTCGCCTTGTTTGAGGCGCACGCAATGGCCGTCTTTGAGGTCAATCGCAGGAATTAAATACATGATGACAAGTTAAGTTCAAGGGTTCCAATGCAGAAAATTGCGGTACAAGGCCAAGCCATGTGCCGCGCTTTTTTCTGGGTGAAATTGTGTCGCAAAAATGTTGTCGCGCGCCACGGCGCATGTAAATAGGCCACCGTAATCGGTTTGGGCCGCGCTGTGTGCAGAATTTTGAGGTCGTGCGTAAAAACTGTGTACAAAGTAGAAGTAGCTGGCGTCAGGCACCCCTTCCCACATGGCGTGGGCTTGGGTTTGCAACACTTGGTTCCAGCCCATTTGAGGCACTTTGAAACGGCTGCCGTCGGCTTGCGTGCGGCCAGCTAGGTCAAACTTCACCACATCACCAGGAATGAGGCCCAGACCGGGCGTATTGCCTTCGGCGCTGTGGTCCAACATCATTTGCATGCCGACGCACACGCCAAACAAAGGCTTTTTCTCAGCGGCATCCAGCACCGCATCGAGCAGACCGGACTCGCGCAATTCACGCATGCAATCGGGCATGGCCCCTTGGCCGGGCAAGACCACGCGATGCGCGTCACGCACCACCTGCGGGTCAGACGTCACCACCACCTCGGCATGGTCCACCGACGAAGCGGCATGCATCACCGCCTGCGCCACGGAGCGCAGGTTGCCCATGCCGTAATCAACGACTGCGACCTTGTTGTTCAAAGCGAGCCCTTTGTGGATGGAATCATGCCGGCAGAGCGAGGGTCCAGCTCCAGCGCCGAGCGCAAAGCGCGGGCGAAGGCTTTGAACACAGTCTCAGCTTGGTGGTGCGCGTTTTCGCCGCGCAGGTTGTCGATGTGCAGGGTCACGAAGGCGTGATTCACAAAGCCTTGGAAAAACTCATAGGCCAATTGGCTGTCGAATTCACCAATCATGCCGCTCTTGAACGGCACGTGCATGACCAAACCTGGGCGACCCGAGAAGTCCACCACCACGCGACTCAACGCTTCGTCGAGCGGCACGTAGGCGTGGCCGTAACGGCGAATGCCTTTTTTATCGCCCACGGCTTTGGCAAAGGCTTGACCCAAGGTGATGCCCACGTCTTCCACGGTGTGGTGGCCGTCGATGTGCAAGTCGCCCAAGGCGTGGATGTCCAAATCGATCAAGCCATGACGTGCGATTTGATCTAGCATATGGTCAAAGAAACCAATGCCGGTAGAGAGCTTGGATTGGCCGGTGCCGTCTAAATTAATTTTGACGGTAATTTGGGTCTCATTGGTGTTACGAATAACTTCTGCTTGTCGCATAAAACGCGTCTCAACCGTGTGGTAAAAAAAGGCTTACATGATACCATCGCCCCTCCGCAACCCGCATGAATTGGGGCTTGCACGTTTTTATCACGCGAGACCTTATGAGCCAATACTGGAGCGCTACCGTCCACAGCTTGACCCCCTATGTCCCGGGCGAGCAGCCCAAAATGGACAACTTAGTCAAACTCAACACCAACGAGCATCCTTTGGGTCCATCACCGCGCGTGTTGGAGGCCATCAAAAACGCGACCACGGACAGCTTGCGCCTGTACCCAGACCCAAACGCTGACGCGCTCAAAGCCGCATTAGCAGCGCATCACAACGTCTCCGCTGCTCAAATCTTTGTCGGCAACGGATCGGACGAAGTGTTGGCGCACACGTTCATGGCGCTGCTGAAGCACTCGGGTGACCTGCTGTTTCCCGACATCACCTACAGCTTCTACCCCGTGTACTGCGGCTTGTACGACATCCACTACCGCACCGTACCCTTGGCCGAGGACTTCAGCATTTGTGCTGATGATTACCTGCCCAAGAACGGCCAGGCCGCGGGTGCCATCATTTTTCCGAACCCGAACGCCCCCACGGGTCGCCCCATGCCTCTGAGCGATGTCGAGCGCGTCGTGGCGGGCAACCCGCAAGCCGTGGTCGTGATTGATGAGGCCTATGTCGACTTTGGCGCTCAAAGTGCCGTGGGATTGGTTGACCGCTACCCCAACTTGCTGGTGTGCCACACGTTCTCCAAGAGCCGCTCACTGGCAGGCTTGCGCGTGGGCTATGCCGTGGGCTCGGCCGCTTTGATTGAAGGTTTGGAGCGTGTGAAAAACAGCTTCAACTCTTACCCACTCGACCGTTTGGCTTTGGCAGGTGCCATCGCATCGGTCGAGGACGATGCGTATTTCCGCGAGAGCTGCGCCACGGTCATAGCCACACGGGAAACCTTGGTGGCAGACCTTCAGGCCTTAGGTTTCGACGTGTTGCCCTCTGCCGCCAACTTTATTTTTGCGCGTCATCCCGCACACGACGGTGCCGCACTGGCCAGTGGTTTGCGCGAGCGCGCCATCATCGTGCGCCACTTCAAGCTGCCCCGCATTGACGCGTTCTTGCGCATCACCGTGGGCACCCCCGAGCAATGCAAGGTGTTGGTGCAGGCGCTCAAGGCGTTGGTGCAAAGCTAAACAGCAGGGCGTTGTCGACACCATGCAAAAGGCCCCTGACGGGGCCTTTTTTATTTCTGCTTGAATTTACTTCTGATGCAAACGGAACTCAGCCGCCATGGCGTGGGCTTGCAAGCCTTCGCCATAGGCCAGCACGGCGGCAATCTTGCCCAGCGTTTGGGCGCCCTGCTCGCTCACCTCGATCAAGCTGCTGCGCTTTTGAAAGTCGTACACGCCCAAGGGCGAGCTGAAACGCGCCGTGCCGCTGGTGGGCAACACGTGGTTGGGGCCAGCGCAGTAGTCGCCCAAGCTTTCGCTGGTGAACGCGCCCAAGAAGATCGCGCCTGCGTGCTTGAGCAGTGGCTCCCACTTGTGCGGCTCGTTGCTCGACACTTCTAAGTGTTCAGGCGCAATGCGGTTGCTGATGGCGCACGCCTCTTCCATGCTGCGTGTGTGGATGAGCACACCACGGCCATTGAGTGATTTTTCGATAATGTCTTTGCGCGGCATTTGCGGCAGCAAGCGTTCGATCTCGGCTTGCACGCGATCGATGTACGCGGCATCGGGGCAGAGCAACACGCTTTGCGCCAACTCGTCGTGCTCGGCTTGGCTGAACAAATCCATCGCCACCCAATCGGCGGGTGTGGAGCCATCGGCCAACACCAAGATTTCGCTGGGGCCCGCAATCATGTCGATGCCCACGGTGCCAAACACACGGCGCTTGGCAGCGGCCACATAGGCGTTACCGGGGCCAGTGATTTTGTCGACCGCTGGCACAGTGGCTGTGCCGTAGGCCAACGCAGCGACAGCTTGTGCGCCGCCGATGGTGAAGGCGCGGCTCACGCCGGCCACATAGGCTGCAGCGAGTACCAATGGGTTTTTCTCACCCTTGGGCGTGGGCACCACCATGATGATTTCTTCCACGCCTGCAACGTGCGCAGGAATGGCGTTCATCAACACGCTGGATGGATAAGCGGCTTTGCCACCGGGCACATAAATACCCACGCGGTCAAGCGGCGTGACTTTTTGGCCCAGCAACGTGCCATCGGCATCGCGGTAAGTCCAGCTTTCGCCGCTGGCTTTCTTTTGCGCCTCGTGATAGCTGCGCACGCGTGCGGCGGCAGCTTGCAAGGCGTCGCGTTGATCGGCGGGCAAACCGTCGAACGCGGCTTTGAGTTCGGTTTGCGTCAGCTCCAACGCGGCCATGTTGTCGACCTTCAGGCCGTCAAAGCGCTCGGTGTACTCAAGCACAGCGGCGTCGCCACGCTTTTGCACGTCGGCCAAGATGTCTGCCACGCGTTGCTCGATGGCCGCGTCGGTGTCGGCAGACCAATGCAGACGCGCTTTGAAATCAGCTTCAAAGGTGGGGCTGGTGGTCGAGAGACGAAGCGGTTTGGCCATCTTGTGTACGTGTGTGGTGAGAGGTTATTTGCTTGCCGACAAAGCAGCAGAGAAGGCGTCGATGATGCGGCGAATGTCGGCCTGCTTCATCTTGAGCGCGGCTTGGTTGACCACCAAGCGCGAGCTGATGTCCATGATGCGCTCGACCTCCACCAAGTGGTTGGCTTTGAGCGTGTTGCCGGTGGACACCAAGTCGACGATGGCATCGGCCAAGCCGGTGAGCGGGGCCAATTCCATGGAGCCATAGAGTTTGACCAAATCGACGTGCACGCCTTTGGTGGCGAAGAAGTCACGCGCGATGGTGGTGTACTTGGTCGCCACTTTCAAGCGTGCACCTTGCTTCACCATGGCGGCGTAGTCGAAATCAGAACGCACGGCCACGCTCATGCGGCATTTGGCGATTTGCAAATCGAGGGGTTGGTACAGGCCCGCGGTAGCCACACCGCCTGCTACGCCACCACCGTGCTCAATCAATGTGTCGAGTCCCGTCACGCCCAAATCAGCACCACCGTATTGCACATACGTGGGCACGTCAGACGCACGCACCAGCACCACGCGCACGTTGGCGTGGTTGGTCGGCAAGATGAGCTTGCGCGATTTTTCTGGATCTTCGAGCACCTCAATGCCTGCGGCTTTGAGCAGCGGCATGGTTTCGTCAAAGATGCGGCCCTTGGAGAGCGCCAAGGTCAGCATGGTATTTTTTTCGTTACCGGTCATTTCACTCTTTCGATATCAGCACCAATGGCGCGCAGCTTGGCTTCCATCTTGTCGTAACCACGGTCCAAGTGGTAAATGCGGTCCACCAAGGTTTCGCCGTCGGCCACCAAGCCAGCAATCACCAGCGAGGCAGAAGCGCGCAAGTCGGTGGCCATGACGGTGGCACCGGAGAGCTTTTGCACACCTTCAAGCACCGCCACTTTGCCGTCGATTTGGATGTGTGCACCCAAGCGCACCAACTCGTTGACGTGCATGAAGCGGTTTTCAAAAATCGTTTCGGTCACCTTCGAGGCACCCTTGGCAATCGCGTTCAACACCATGAACTGCGCTTGCATGTCGGTGGGGAAACCTGGGTATTCGGTGGTGCGAAAGTTTTGCGCCTTGAGGTATTCATACGCAGGCGCTGTGCCTTGAATGCGAATGCCGTCTTCGTTGGCAGTGACGATTGCACCTGCATCGCGCAGCTTGTCGATGACCGCATCCAAATGGTCGGCACGGGCGTGGCGCAAAAACACATCGCCGCCAGTGGCTGCCACGGCACACAAGAACGTGCCGGCTTCAATGCGGTCAGCCACCACTTTGTGGGTGCAGCCGTGCAAGCGATCCACACCTTGGATGTGAATGCGGCTGGTGCCGTGGCCTTCAATCTTCGCGCCCATGGCGATGAGCATTTCGGCCAAGTCTGGAATCTCTGGCTCTTGCGCAGCGTTTTCTAAAACGGTTTCACCATCAGCCAAAGCCGCAGCCATCAAGAAGTTTTCTGTGCCCGTGACCGTCACCATGTCGGTGGCAATGCGTGCGCCTTTGAGGCGTGTGCGACCACCACCCAACTTCGCCACCATATAGCCGTGCTCCACCTCAATTTCGGCACCCATGGCTTGCAAGCCTTTCAAGTGCTGATCCACAGGGCGTGAGCCAATGGCGCAACCGCCGGGCAACGACACCTTGGCGTGACCAAAGCGGGCCAACAAGGGGCCCAGCGCCAGCACCGAAGCGCGCATGGTTTTCACCAACTCGTAGGGGGCTTCGGGGTTGTTCAAACCGCCCGCATCCAAACTCACGGTGCCGTCATCGGCACGCTCGGCCGTCACACCCATGTTGCGGATGAGCTTGAGCATGGTGGCCACGTCTTGCAATTGCGGCACGTTTTGCAAGGTCACAGGCTGGTCGGTCAACAAGGCCGCGCACAGCTCGGGCAAGGCCGCGTTTTTAGCGCCAGAAATCAGCACTTCGCCGTTCAAAGAACGACCGCCACGGATTAAAAGTTTGTCCATAAATTAGTTTTCAAGCGCAGGCCACACGGGGCTCAGTGCGCGGTGTCAGAAGCTTGGCTGCCCAAAGCCAACCATTCGGCAGGCGAGTATGTTTTCATCGACAAAGCGTGCACTTCGTCGGTTTTGATTTTTTCACCCAAGGTCGCGTACACGCGTTGGTGACGTTGAATGAGGCGCTTGCCCTCAAACTCAGCCGACACCAACGTGGCATGCCAATGGCGACCATCGCCCTCGACCTGCAGGTGCTCGCAGGGCAAGCCTGTGGCGATGATGGTTTGTAGTTCTTCTGCTGTCATTTAAAAACCTTCATCCTCGAATCTTGTAACCCGTGCGCAGCAAATGCAGCGCCACCACGGACACGCCACACAGGCACACACCCACCACGCCCAAGCTCAGCCAAGGCGACACATCGCTGTGTCCAAAAAAGCCGTAGCGAAAGCCGTCGATCATGTAGAAAAACGGGTTGAGGTGGCTCACGCCCTGCCAAAAACTAGGCAGTGAGTGGATGGAATAAAACACGCCACTCAAAAACGTCATCGGCATGATGATGAAGTTTTGAAAAGCGGCCATTTGGTCAAACTTGTCGGCCCACAGTCCTGCAATCAACCCCAAAGTGCCCAACATGAAAGCGCCCGCTACCGCAAACACCAGCACCCACAAAGGCTGGCTTGGCCACAACGAAAAGTTCAGCACCGACGATTGCCACACAAACAACACGCCCGCCAGCAACACGCCCAAACCGACCACCAAGCCGCGCACCATGGCGGACAACGCGTAGGCAAAAAACCAATTCCAATGCGACAAAGGCGTGAGCAACAAAAACACCAAGTTGCCCATGATCTTGCTTTGCACCATGGACGACGAACTGTTGGCAAACGCGTTTTGCAACACGCTCATCATCACCAAACCCGGAATCAAAAAGGCGGTGTAGCTGACGCCCTCATACACCTGCACATGCGACTCAAGCACATGGCCAAAAATCATCAAATACATCACGGCCGTCAACACGGGCGCAGCCACCGTTTGGAAACTGACTTTCCAAAAACGCAGCACCTCTTTGTAAAAAAGAGCAGTCCAACCCGTCATCATGCGCGTGCCTCTTCGTGTTGGTGCATCACGTCGAGGAAAACATCTTCCAAGTCGGCTTTGCGAATTTCGACATCTTCGGCGGTCAAGCCGGCTTGCCGTACAGCGGCCAAGTAGCGTTCAATTTCTGCCGCATCGTTGGCTGGGAACTGAACAATGCGGCCCGTCACACGGGCTTTGGCCGCCAACTCAGGCGGCAACTCGGCGTTTAACTTGAAGCGCAGCACATTGCTAGACGCGGCTTTCAGCAGCTCACTGGTGCTGTCTAACGCCACCACTTTGCCGTTTTTAAGCATGGCGATGCGGTTGCAAAGTGCTTCCGCCTCTTCCAAATAGTGCGTGGTCAGCAGCACGGTGCTGCCTTCGCGGTTGAGCTTGGCGATGAATTGCCACAGGGTTTGACGCAGCTCCACATCGACACCGGCCGTGGGCTCGTCCAACACGATGACGGGCGGTTTGTGCACCAACGCTTGCGCCACCAACATGCGGCGTTTCATGCCGCCCGACAGTTGGCGCATGTTGTGGTGTGCCTTGTCAGCGAGGCCGAGGCTGTGCAAGAGTTCGTCAATCCAAGCGTCGTTGTGTTTGACGCCAAAGTAGCCGGACTGAAACTTCAGCGCCTCGCGCACATTGAAAAATGGGTCAAACACCAGCTCTTGTGGCACCACACCCAACAAACGTCGCGCTTGGGCGGATTGCTTGGCCACATCCACGCCCTGCACCAAGATCGAGCCAGACGTGGCCTGGGCCAAACCGGCCAAGATGCTGATCAGCGTGGTCTTGCCCGCGCCGTTAGGCCCCAAGAGACCAAAAAATTCGCCCGACTCAATGTCAAAGCGCACGCCATCCAAGGCCTGAAAGGGGCCTCGGGGCGTTTGAAAGGTCTTGGAAACAGATTGAAAGGAAATAGCGGACATAAGTAGCCTTTGATTTTAAGGCCTCGCCAATGCCCACACTGGTTAGCGCCGGAATGACCGCAGAGGCGGCATGCGCCCTTCAGTTAGCCGAGCAACGCCGTGACGCCGTACACCTTCGCCAAGGCCTGCGCACGCTCTGGCAACCCAGTCACACGAAACACCCCGTTGCGTCCGAGCACGGCGCGTCGACAGGCCAAGACCACCGCCAAAGCCGATGAATCGAACTGCTGCAGCGCCGACGCATCCAACACAGCCTCACGGCCTTGGGCAACTTGCGCGCACAAAGCCGCCACCAAGCCATCAGCCACCGATTGGGCTTGGGCTTGCATCACACGTGCGGGTAAAGCGATAGACATGGTTTATTTCGACACCACGCGGGCATTGGACTTGTTGCGCTCGGCCAAGCTGGTGATCAAGCCGTCAATACCTTTGGCGTTGATTTCTTGAGCAAATTGACTGCGGTAGTTTTCGACCAGCCACACGCCCATCACGTTCAGGTTGTAAATGCGCCAACCGGAAGGGGCATCGGCTGATTTTTCAACACGGTAATCCAATTGAATGGGGTCACCTTTGCCGTGCACTTCCGTGCGCACGATCACCTCTTTGTCATCGGCAGCCGCCCGCAAAGGCTTCACCACAATGGTTTGGTCATTGATTTGGCTCACCGCGCCAGCGTAGGTGCGCACCAGCAAGGTCTTGAACTCGTCTTGCAAACGCTTTTGCTGCTCAGGTGTGGCTTGACGCCAGCCGGGACCCACCGCCGACGAGGTCATGCGTTGGAAATTGACATGCGGCATCACGCGCTGGTCCACCAACACACTGATTTTGGTCACATCGCCCGACAGGATGGTCTTATCGGCCTTCACGATGTCCAGCAACTCGGTGGTCAGACGCTTGATAAAAACATCGGGTGCCTCGGTGGCCGCTTGGGCAACGCCCGTGGTCAAACCGACCGACGCGGCCAACAAACAAGACGACGCCAAGCGCACAAAAGCGCGACGCGTGTTCAGCAAAGGGGTCAAACGGTTCATAGTCATCAAATTCATGGCTTCAAGGCATCTCTAACGCGGTACAGGCTCATTGGGCTGACGAGGCTGGCTCTTGGCTCAGGTCGGGCGTGTCTTCTTCGGGTGGGTTGCCGTCGTAAATGAGGGAACGACGACGCTGCAAATAAGCATCGCGCAAGAACGCGTACTTGTCGATAGACGCCTCACCCAGCATATTGCCAGCGGCCAAGTAACTCACACGCTTGTCTACGATGCGCAAACCTTGGGCTTCGGTCTGAATTTTGGAATTGTTCAAATTGGTGACGGGGTCCAGCGCGAAGTCAACCGGCAAGCCCGCGGTGTCACGCACGGTCGAAGGGCCCAACAGCGGCAACACCACATAAGGGCCACTGCCGACACCCCAGAACCCTAAGGTCTGCCCAAAATCTTCGGGGTAGCGCTCCAGCTTGATGGCCGTCGCGACGTCAAAAATGCCATAGATGCCAAACGTCGTATTCACCACCACGCGCATGAAAGAGGAGGCCGTCTGACGCCCCTTCAGTTGCAAGCCGTTGTTCACCGTCGACGAAATGTCAGACAGGTTGTTGAACACGTTGTGCACGCCCGTTTGAATCAAGTCCGGCGTGTAATCGCGATAACCCGTCGCCACAGGCTTCAAGACGTTGTCGTCTAGGGTGTCGTTGAAACGCGAAATGCTGCGGTTCATCGGCTCCAAAGGATCTTTGGGATTGGCGTTGGGGCCTGTGGCGCAACCGCTAGCCAGCGCGGCCAAAGCAAGCACCAACACGGCCTTCACACCGCGCAAGAGGACTGCCGCGCTCATTTGCCACCTTCTTTCGGCGTCGGCTCTGCTGCTTTGCTGAACAAGAATTGGCTGATCAAGTTCTCCAACACCACGGCAGATTGCGTGGTCGCAATGCGGTCGCCATTGGCCAAATTCTCAGCCTCGGCACCGGCTTCAATGCCAATGTACTGCTCGCCTAGCAAACCGCTGGTCAAGATTTTGAGGTTGCTGTCTTTGGGAAACTGGTATTGGCTTTGGAGGGCCATGTTGACCGTGGCTTGGAAGGTTTTGTCATCAAACGTGACCGACTCCACACGCCCCACCACCACGCCTGCACTTTTGACCGCGGCTTGACGCTTCAAGCCACCGATGTTGTCAAAGCGCGCACTGACGTTGTAGCTGGACTGGAAATTCAAGCTCAACAAGTTGGCCGACTTCAAGGCCAAAAACAAAATAGCCGCGGCGCCCAACAGCACAAACAGACCGACCCACACATCATTTTTGGAGCGTTGCATCGCGTTCCTTCTTTCTCAAATACTGAACATCAGGGCTGTGAGGACAAAGTCCAAACCCAACACGGCCAACGAGGCCACCACCACCGTGCGGGTGGTCGCACGCGACACGCCTTCGGGCGTGGGCTGCGCTTCATACCCTTGCAGCAAGGCCACAAACGTGACCGTGACACCAAACACCACGCTTTTGATCACGCCGTTGCCCACGTCTTTCCAAACGTCAACGCCGCCCTGCATTTGGCTCCAGAACGAACCCGCATCGACGCCAATCATCAACACGCCCACCATCCAGCCGCCCAAAATGCCCACCGCGCTGAACACAGCAGAGAGCAAAGGCAAAGCGATGATGCCGCCCCAAAAACGGGGACCCAAAATGCGTTGCACGGGGTCGACAGCCATCAAGTCCATGGCGCTGAGTTGTTCGCCCGCTTTCATCAAACCGATCTCAGCCGTCAGTGACGTACCCGCACGCCCAGCAAACAGCAAAGCGCTCACCACGGGCCCGAGTTCGCGCACCAAGCTCAACGCCACCAACAGACCCAAAGCCTCGGACGAACCGTAGCGCTGCAAGGTGTAGTAGCCCTGCAAACTGAGCACAAAACCCACAAACAAACCCGACACGGCAATGATGGCCAGCGAGTAGTTACCCAAAAAATGCACCTGATCGCGCACCAGCCCAAAGCGGCGCATATTGCTGCCAAACAGCGCCACCAAGCGCATGAACAGTCGCGTAGCTTGGCCCAAGCCGGCCAAATAACTGCGCACCGCAAAGCCTAAATTAGCGACGAATGTCATGCCTTGCCCTCCACGCCAAAGTCTTGTGCCACCGACGGACCTGGGTAATGAAAGCGCACAGGGCCATCAGGCGCTGCGCTGACAAACTGATGCACCAACGGGTCGGTGCTGTGACGTACCTCCTCGGGGGTGCCTTGTGCGGCAATCTTGCCGTTGGCCAGCACGATCACTTGGTCGGCGATGTGGAAGGTTTCATCCAAATCGTGCGACACGATCACACTGGTCAAGCCCAAGGTGTCGTTGAGTTGGCGAATCAAACGCGCGGCGGTACCGAGCGAAATGGGGTCCAGCCCAGCAAAGGGCTCGTCGTACATCACCAGTTGTGGGTCTAGGGCCATGGCGCGGGCCAAGGCCACACGACGGGCCATGCCACCCGACACCTCGCTGGGCATCAAATTGCGTGCGCCACGCAGACCCACGGCTTCGAGCTTCATCAACACGATGTCACGGATCATCGATTCGCTCAAGTCGGTGTGCTCGCGCAGCGGGAACGCCACGTTGTCAAACACGCTCAAGTCGGTGAACAAGGCGCCAAACTGAAACAGCATGCCCATGCGACGACGCACGGCGTACAAACCGGCGGGGTCAAGTGAGGCAATCTCTTGGCCATCAAATGTCAAGCTGCCAGACTGGGCGCGGTATTGGCCACCGATCAGGCGCAACACGGTGGTTTTGCCACCGCCAGAGGCGCCCATCAAAGCCGTGACTTTGCCGCGTGGCACCGTCAAGGTGATGCCATCCAAGATGACACGCTCGCCATAGCCAAAGCGAATATCGCGCAGCTCGACCAACGCGTCAGGGTTTGTATTTAAGGGGGAAGTGATAGTCATAGAAACAAAAGCTGGCCTGTTGATGAAACAGACCAGCTTTTGCTATTTTAGAACCAAGCCGTCACAGGCTTGTAAAGATAGGGCTTTCGCTCAAAGTTAGCGTGGCAGATCGCTCGCGCCCATCAAGAACTCATCCACTGAACGCGCTGCCTGACGGCCTTCGCGGATGGCCCACACGACCAACGATTGGCCACGACGGATGTCGCCAGCGGCAAACACTTTGGGCACGTTGGTGGCGTAGCCACCGGTGAACTCGGTGGTTGCCTTGGCGTTGCCGCGTGCGTCTTTTTCGACGCCGAAGCCTTCCAAAATGGTGGCCACAGGGTTCACAAAGCCCATCGCCAGCAAGACGAGGTCGGCTTTGATGATTTCTTCGCTGCCCGCCACTTCGACCATCTTGCCGTCTTTCCATTCCACGCGAACGGTTTTGACCCCTGTGACTTTGCCGTTTTCACCGACAAACTCTTTGGTGGAGATGGCGAATTCGCGCTTGAGCAAACCTTTTTCAGAGCTCTCGTCGTGGCTAGAGCTGGTGCGCAGCTTCAGTGGCCAGTAAGGCCACACCATTGGCTTGTTCTCGTGCTCGGGTGGCATAGGCATCACCTCGAACTGAACCACGCCAGCAGCGCCGTGACGTGTGCTGGTGCCCACGCAGTCAGAGCCGGTGTCGCCACCGCCAATGACCACCACATGCTTGCCGTCAGCGCGCAATTGCTCTTTGACCTTGTCGCCGCCGTTGACCTTGTTTTGTTGGGGCAAGAACTCCATCGCGAAGTGAATGCCAGCCAAGTCGCGGCCGGGTGCGGGCAAGTCGCGGGACTGCTCGGCCCCCCCCGTCAACAACACCGCGTCAAAGTCTTTTTGCAGTTGAGCGGGGCTGACGGTTTCCTTGGCCCAGTTAGTGACCTTAGAACCCTTAGGCAACTCGCCCACCATCACGTTGGTGCGGATGGTCACGCCTTCAGCTTCGAGCTGCTTGGCGCGGCGGTCGATGTGCGACTTTTCCATCTTGAAGTCAGGAATGCCGTAGCGCAACAAACCACCGATGCGGTCGTTCTTTTCGAACAAGGTCACGTCGTGACCGACGCGTGCCAACTGCTGTGCAGCAGCCATGCCGGCGGGGCCTGAACCCACCACCGCAACCTTCTTGCCTGTCTTGTGCTTAGGCGGTTTAGCCACCACCCAGCCTTCGGACCAAGCTTTGTCAATGATCGCGTGCTCGATGGACTTGATGCCCACCGCGTCGCCATTGACGTTCACCACGCAAGCCGCTTCGCAAGGTGCGGGGCAGATGCGGCCGGTGAACTCGGGGAAGTTGTTGGTGCTGTGCAGCACGTCAATCGCGTTCTTCCAATCGCTTTGGTACACCAACTCGTTGAAGTCCGGAATGATGTTGTTGACAGGGCAACCGTTGTTACAAAACGGTGTGCCGCAGTCCATGCAACGCGCAGCTTGTTGTTTGGCTTGGCCATCGTCCAAACCAATCACAAACTCGTTGTAGTTTTTCAGGCGCTCTTTGACGGGCTTGTAGCCCTCTTCGAGACGCTCAATTTCCATGAAGCCAGTGACTTTTCCCATGATTTCAAATCCTTTTGCTTGGGCGTTGGTTTAGGCGGCAACAGGCTTTTTAGCCTTGGCTGCGGCGTCGGCTTTTTTGCCGTTGATTTCGCCCAATGCGCGCTTGTATTCGTTGGGGAACACTTTGACGAACTTGGCACGCGAGGTTTCCCAGTTGTCCAATAAGTCACGGGCGCGTTTGGAGCCCGTCCAACGGTGGTGGTCTTCGAGCAACTTCTTGAGTTGCGCTTCGTCGGTTTGATCACGGTGCCAAATGGCGCGTGGCAACGAGGCTTCTTGCTCGGCAGCGGTCAACACTTTTTCCATGGAAACCATGGCGGTGTTGCACTTCTTGTTGAACTGGCCGTCTTCGTCGTACACGTACGCCACACCGCCGCTCATACCCGCCGCAAAGTTGCGGCCGGTTTTACCCAACACCGCCACCGTACCGCCGGTCATGTATTCGCAACCGTGGTCGCCTGTGCCTTCAACCACAGCGGTCGCGCCAGACAAACGCACCGCAAAACGCTCACCAGCCACGCCGGAGAAGAACGCCTCGCCGCGTGTCGCACCAATCATCACGGTGTTACCCACGATGATGTTGTTGACGGCGTCGCCACGGAAATCGATGCTGGGGCGAACCACCACGCGGCCACCGGACAAGCCTTTGCCGGTGTAGTCGTTGGCGTCGCCAATGAGGTACAGCGTGATGCCGTTGCACAAGAACGCGCCGAACGATTGACCGCCCGTGCCTTCGAGTTGAATGCGGATGCTGTCATCGGGCAAACCTTCTGGGTGCACCTTGGTCACAGCGCCGGACAACATGGCACCGACTGAGCGGTTCACGTTGCGGGCCACTTCCATGAACTGCACCTTCTCGCCGCGCTCGATGGCAGGCTTGGATTTCTCGATGAGTTTTTGGTCCAGTGCTTTTTCCAAACCGTGGTCTTGCTGGGCCACATGGAACTTAGGCACGTCGTTGCCCACTTGAGGCACGGCCAACAAACGACCGAAGTCGAGGCCAGAAGCCTTCCAGTGCTCAATGCCTTGACGCATGTCGAGCAAATCAGCGCGACCGATCAAATCATCAAACTTGCGGATGCCCAACTGCGCCATGATTTGACGCACTTCTTCAGCGATGAAGAAGAAGTAGTTGACGACGTGCTCAGGCTTGCCGGTGAACTTCTTGCGCAACTCGGGGTCTTGCGTGGCCACGCCCACGGGGCAGGTGTTCAAGTGGCACTTGCGCATCATGATGCAACCCTCAACCACCAGCGGTGCGGTGGCGAAGCCAAACTCGTCAGCGCCCAACAAAGCACCCACAGCCACGTCGCGGCCGGTCTTCATTTGGCCGTCAGCTTGCACACGGATACGACCACGCAAACCGTTCAGCACCAAGGTTTGTTGTGTTTCAGCCAAACCGATTTCCCAAGGCGAGCCGCAATGCTTGATCGACGACCAAGGCGAAGCGCCTGTACCGCCGTCATGGCCCGCGATCACCACGTGATCGGCCTTGCACTTGGCAACGCCTGCGGCAATGGTGCCCACGCCGATTTCAGATACCAACTTCACGCTGATGTCCGCGTGAGGGGCGACGTTCTTCAAATCGTGAATCAGCTGAGCCAAGTCTTCGATTGAATAAATGTCGTGGTGAGGAGGTGGCGAGATCAAGCCCACACCTGGCACGCTGTAACGCAGCTTGCCGATGTACTCCGACACTTTCGAGCCTGGCAACTGACCGCCTTCACCAGGCTTGGCACCTTGGGCCATCTTGATCTGAATTTGATCCGACGACGACAAGTACTCAGCGGTCACACCGAAGCGACCCGAAGCCACTTGCTTGATGCGTGAACGCAGGCTGTCACCCGCTTCCAAAGGCATGTCCACCTCAACCACATCGGCACCGATGATGGACTTCAGGCTGTCGCCCTTTTTGATGGGGATGCCTTTGAGTTCGTTGCGGTAACGCGCGGGGTCTTCACCGCCCTCACCCGTGTTGGACTTGCCGCCAATGCGGTTCATCGCCACGGCCAATGTGGCGTGTGCTTCTGTGCTAATGGAGCCGAGCGACATCGCGCCAGTCGCAAAACGCTTCACGATTTCAGTGGCTGGCTCCACCTCGTCCACCGAAATGGCTTTGGCAGGGTCAATCTTGAACTCAAACAAACCGCGCAAGGTCAGGTGACGCTTGTTTTGGTCGTTGACGATTTGTGCGTACTCTTTGTACGTGTTGAAGTTGTTCGAGCGTGTGCTGTGCTGCAACTTGGCAATCGCATCAGGCGTCCACATGTGCTCTTCGCCACGTGCGCGCCAAGCGTATTCACCGCCAGCGTCGAGCATGTTGGCAAGCACGGGGTCTTCGCCAAAGGCGGCCTTGTGCATGCGAATGCCTTCTTCGGCCATTTCGAAAATGCCGATGCCTTCCACGCGGCTTGGTGTGCCAGTGAAGTACTTTTGTACGGTTTCGGTGTTGACGCCGATGGCTTCAAACAACTGTGCGCCGCAGTAAGACATGTAGGTCGACACGCCCATTTTGGACATGATCTTCGACAAGCCTTTGCCGATGGCTTTGATGTAGTTGTAGATCGCTTTGTCGGTCGACAAATCAGCGGGCAACTCTTTGTGCAAGTTGGCCAAGGTTTCGAGCGCGAGGTAGGGATGCACAGCTTCTGCGCCGTAGCCAGCCAACACGGCGAAGTGGTGCACTTCGCGGGCGCTGCCTGTTTCGACCACCAAACCAGCGGTGGTGCGCAAGCCTTCGCGCACCAAGTGTTGGTGAATCGCAGACAAAGCCAACACTGCGGGGATTGCCACTTGCGTGGGGCCCACAGCGCGGTCGCTGATGATGAGGATGTTGTGGCCGCCTTTGATGGCATCCACGGCTTCAGCGCACAACGACGCCAACTTGGCTTCCACGCCGTCGTGGCCCCAAGCCAGTGGGTAAGTCATGTCGAGCGTGGCGCTCTTGAACTTGCCGTGGGTGTACTGCTCAATGTCACGCAACTTGGCCATGTCGGCGAAGTCCAGCACGGGCTGGCTGACTTCCAAACGCATGGGTGGGTTGACTTGGTTGATGTCGAGCAAGTTGGGCTTAGGGCCCACGAACGACACCAGCGACATCACGATGGCTTCACGGATCGGGTCGATCGGTGGGTTGGTCACTTGCGCGAACAACTGCTTGAAGTAGTTGTACAGCGGTTTGTTTTTGCCAGACAACACAGCCAGAGGGCTGTCGTTGCCCATCGAGCCAATGCCCTCTTCGCCGTTGATGGCCATCGGCGCCATCAAGAACTTGATGTCTTCTTGGCTGTAGCCGAACGCTTGTTGACGGTCGAGCAACGACACGTCGCTGGCTTGCGCGGTTTCGCCTTCATGGGCTTTGACGTCGTCGAGCTTGACGCGGACGTTTTCAATCCACTGTTTGTAAGGCTTGGTGTTGGTCAGGCCCGCTTTGAGTTCGTCGTCGTCGATCATGCGACCTTGTTCGAGGTCGATCAAGAACATCTTGCCGGGCTGTAGACGCCACTTGCGCACGATCTTGCTCTCGGGCACGGGCAACACACCCGACTCAGAACCCATGATGACCATGTCGTCGTCGGTGATGCAGTAGCGCGAAGGACGCAAGCCGTTGCGGTCCAGCGTGGCGCCGATTTGGCGACCGTCGGTGAACACGATAGAAGCTGGGCCGTCCCATGGCTCCAACATCGCAGCGTGGTATTCGTAGAAGGCCTTGCGGCGCTCGTCCATGGTGTTGTGGTTTTCCCATGGCTCAGGAATCATCATCATCACGGCTTGGCTGATGGGGTAACCCGCCATCGTCATCAATTCCAAGCAGTTGTCGAACGTGGCTGTGTCTGACTGGTCAGGGAAGCTGATGGGGTAGAGCTTTTTGAGGTCGTCGCCCAACACGGGGGAAGACATCACGCCTTCGCGGGCCTTCATCCAGTTGTAGTTGCCTTTGACGGTGTTGATCTCGCCGTTGTGCGCCACATAGCGGTAAGGGTGAGCCAAGGGCCACTCGGGGAAGGTGTTGGTCGAGAAGCGTTGGTGCACCAAGCCGAGTGCGGACACGCAGCGCTCGTCAGTCAAATCGGTGAAATAAGTGCCCACTTGATCGGCCAACAACAGGCCTTTGTAAATGACCGTGCGGCTGGACATGCTGGGCACGTAATACTCTTTGCCGTGCTTCAAATTCAGATGCTGAATGGCGGCACTGGCTGTCTTACGGATGACGTACAGCTTGCGCTCCAGCGCGTCTTGCACGATCACGTCATTGCCGCGACCAATGAAGATTTGACGCATGACCGGCTCTTTGGCGCGCACGGTGGGCGACATCGGCATATCGAGGTTGACCGGCACATCGCGCCAGCCCAACAGCACTTGGCCTTCGGCCAACACAGCACGGTTGAGCTCTTGCTCGCAAGCCAAACGCGATGCGCTTTCTTTGGGCAAAAACACCATACCCACGCCGTACTCGCCCATCGGGGGCAAAGTCACGCCTTGCTTGGCCATCTCTTCGCGGTACAGCGCATCAGGCAGCTGAATCAAGATACCTGCGCCGTCACCCATGAGTGCGTCAGCACCCACAGCGCCCCGGTGGTCGAGGTTTTCCAAAATTTTGAGCGCTTGACCCACGATGGCGTGGCTCTTTTGGCCCTTGATGTGAGCGACAAAGCCCACGCCACAGGCGTCGTGTTCATTGGATGGGTCGTACAAACCCTGGAGTTGCATGTGTGCTTTGTCGGCAGCCGTGGTCATGGCGCATTCCTCAAAAATCAGCGGGACTGGAAGCATACTGCACTGCAGCATCTGTGCCAAGAAAATTAATCAGGGTCAGATCCCAATTAATTCAGAAAAAGCTGAGTGACAAAATTAATTGGGGACACATCAAAAAAAGCCCCCACCCAGCGCTTTTTCATCACCCTCGCACGCAAAAAGGCTCACACCGCCGCGTCTGGTGGCTCTTGACGCGCAGCAAAAGGCCTGCCCGCCTTGCCTTTGCTCAAGCGCCGCTGCGTGAGCGGCTGCAAACCCGCCACAAAGGAGGCATCGCCCAATGCCCAACCGCTGAGCGTGGCATCGGTCAATGCACCTTGTTGGTCCGCGCCAATGCCCGCTTGCACCAATTCGGCGTAGGCCGCTTCACGCGCAAACGGGGTGTTGCCCAAGCCCCAATACAAGGGGTGCGGCGTGATCAGCCGGTCCGTCCGCCTGCCCGTGTAATGCGCGTAGCTGGACCACGGGTAATCTTCAGGCAGCGCCACCATGTGCGCCCGCACAGGGTTGAGGTCGATGTAGACCATGCACGCCAGCAAGTAGCGATCTGTTTGAATCAGCGTGGAGCGATAGCGCCCTTCCCACAAGGTGCCCGTGCGGCCATGCACTTTGTTGAACACCTGCACGTAACTGCGCCCGACGGCCTGCATCATTTTGGGCAAGGCTTGGTCTTTTTGTGGCGTGAGCAGCAGGTGCAAATGGTTGCTCATCAACACATACGCATGCACGTCCACACCTTGCGCGCGCGCATGCTCAAACAGCAAATCCAACATCCGCTGGAAATCTGCAGGCGTGCGAAAAATGTCTTGTCGGTTGTTACCGCGCAAGATGACGTGGTGCGGATAGCCGGTAAGGGTGAGGCGAGGTTGGCGGGCCATGCGTGGAAAGCAAGTGCTAAAGCGCCAGTTTAATTGGGATCTGACCCCCATTAAATTGGTTTACGCTCTGCGCATGAACACATCAACGCTTCGCATCGGCGCAGGCGCGGGTTACGCGGGCGACCGCATCCCGCCCGCCGTCGAACTGGCCGAGAAAGGCCAGCTGGACTACCTGGTGTTCGAGTGCTTGGCCGAGCGCACGATCGCACTGGCGCAGCTCGAACGCAGCCACCACCCCGACGCAGGGTTTGACCCCTTGCTCACGGCCCGCATGCGCGCTGTGCTGCCAGCCTGCATACGTCAAGGCACCCGCATCATCAGCAACATGGGCGCGGCCAACCCACTGCAAGCGGGCTACGCGGTGCTGGCTGTGGCCGAAGCGTTGGGACTGCCACAAGTCAAAGTAGCCGTGGTGCTGGGCGACGATGTGCTGACCACGCTTTGCGCAGATGGTTTGTCGCTGCCCGTGCTGGAATCCAACCAAACGCTGGCAGACCTGCAACCCCAACTGATTTCGGCCAACGCTTATCTGGGCGCCGATGCTTTGCTGCCCGCCTTGCAAACCGACGCCCACGTCATCATCACCGGCCGAGTGGCCGACCCCGCGCTGTTTTTGGCGCCCTTGATGCACCACTTCGGCTGGACACACGACGACTGGACGCGCTTGGGCAAAGGCGTGTTGGTTGGGCATTTGCTGGAATGCGCAGCGCAAATCACAGGCGGCTACTTTGCCGACCCCGGTTACAAAGATGTGCCGCACATGGCGCAATTGGGCTTTCCGCTGGCCGAAGTCAGCGCCTCGGGCGATGCCGTCATCACCAAAGTGGCCGGCTCGGGCGGCTGCGTGACGGTGGCCACCTGCACCGAACAGCTGCTGTACGAAATCGAAAACCCAGCGCGCTACCTGCAACCCGATGTGGTGGCTGATTTTTCTCAGGTTCAACTCACGCAAGTGGGCCCAGATCGCGTGCAAATCACGGACGGCAACGGCCATCCGCGCACCGACACGCTGAAGGTGACGTTGGGCTACCGCGACGGCTTCATCGGCGAAGGCCAGATGAGCTACGCCGGACTGGGCGCACCAGCTCGTGGCCAATTGGCGCTGGACCTGGTACGTGAACGCTTGGCGCAAGCGGGTTACGCCGAGTTTGAAGGCCGCTACGACTTGATTGGCGTGAACGCCATTTTTGGGGGTGGCTCGCAGAACACCATCGAACCTAAAGCGCCCTACTTGTCGACAGAGCTTAGCCCCCATCGAACAGCGGAAGGCAGCAACGCAACCACCGAAGTCCGAGCCCGCGTGACCCTGCGCGTGCCGACCTTGCAACACGCCCAGCATGTGGCGCACGAAGTCGAAGCGCTTTACCTCAATGGCCCAGCAGGTGGCGGCGGTGCCACACGTTCGGTGCGCGAAGTCATCGCCGCGGCCGCCGTACTCATGCCACGCAGCGCGGTTCACACATCCACCGTGCTACTCAACGCCGAAGGACACTGACATGCTGCTGCGCGACATCGCCCACACCCGCACTGGCGACAAAGGCAACCGGTCCACCCTGTCGGTCATCGCCTACGACAAAAAAGACTTTGCGCTGCTCGAACAACAACTCACATCCGAACGCGTGCAGGCGCATTACGCGGGCATCGTCCACGGCCCCGTCGAGCGCTATGTACTGCCGCAATTGGGCGCGCTCAACTTTGTCATGCACAAGGCCTTGGGCGGCGGCGTGACCCGCTCATTGGCACTCGACGCCCACGGGAAATGCCTGAGTGCGCACCTGCTCAGCCTTGTGATCGAATAGGCCTACTTTTTGGAGACACCATGAAAAACATCCGTATCGTTGGCCTGCTGGCCGCCTTGCTTGGCCTAGGCCTCGTCACCTCAACAGCCCAAGCGCAGGCCTACCCCAACAAGCCCATCAAAGCCATCGTGCCCTTTGCCGCGGGCAGCGCCACCGACCAAATTGGTCGTGCCTTTGCCCAAAAGATGTCTGAAATTCTTGGCCAACCCATCGTGGTCGACAACAAGGCGGGCGTGAACGGCATGCTGGGCGCTGACGCCGTTGCCAAGTCCGCCCCCGACGGCTACACCCTGCTCATCGGCACCAACAGCACCAACGCCGCGCTGAAAAGCCTGATGAAAAAGCTGCCCTACGACCAAGACACCGCCTTTGCGCCCGTGGGCTACTTGGGGTCGGTGCCCTTGATCGTCGCCGTCAATAACGACGTGCCTGCCAAAAACCTGAAAGAACTGGTCGAGCTGGCCAAAGCCAAACCCACGCATGTCACCTTTGCCAGCGCCAGCACCTCGCAACTGGTGTCCACCGAAGTGCTAGCCAACATGGCCGGTATTCAAATGACGCATGTGCCCTACAAAAGCGGGCCCGCGGCCATGACCGATTTGATCGGCGGCCAAGTCAACCTGTTCACCGCCGACTTTGCCGTCACCTTGCCGCAGGTCAAAGCGGGCAAGATCCGCGGCTTGGCTGTCACGTCCACCCAGCGCTCCAAAGCCATCCCTGAGTTGCCCACCGTCAACGAAGCCTTAGGCCTGAAAGACTATGAGCTGATCGCCTACTTCGCCATCTTTGCGCCCGCAGGCACGCCGCACGAGATCATTCAAAAACTCAACGCCGCCATCAACACAGCCGCCGCCGATAAGGGCATTCTGGAACGCTTCGCAGCCCTAGGCTTTGAAACTGCCCCCGCCTCGCCCGAGGCACTGGCACAGCGCTCCAAAGCTGAAACCGCCAAGTGGGCGAAGGCCATTCGCGACGCGAAGATTGAGGCGCAGTAAGGTAGAAAAAACCTATCGCGCGGGCAGATGCTTCGCGGTCAAAGCGCCACCAACGGGTAGCGCTCGCCCATCAACTCGGCCACGCCAAACTCAGTGAGCAAGGTTTGCAAACGCTCGCCCGCTGCGCGTTTTTTCTGGCCCGTGTATTTGGCCAAGATCAGCTCGTTTTTCATGCTGTGCTCCCAGCCAACCAGCTCGGTCACGGTCACTTGGTAGCCCTGCGATTCCAAGTACAAGCAGCGCAGCACGTTGGTGAGTTGGCTGCCCACTTCGCGGGTGTGCAGCGGGTGGCGCCACAACTCGGCCAGCGGCGTGCGTTGCAAGTTGATCGCTTTGTTTTGGTTGAGCGCGCGCGCCAGTTCGGCTTGGCAGCAAGGCACCAGTACCATGAATTTGGCTTTCTTTTGCAAGCCAAAGGCAATGGCGTCGTCGGTGGCGGTGTCGCAGGCGTGCAGCGCGGTGACCACGTCGATCTGCGCAGGCAAGGCATCGCTCTGGGCTGACTCGGCCACGCTCAGGTTGAGAAAGTGCATGCGGTCAAAGCCCAAACGCTGCGCGAGTGCTTTGGACGATTCAACCAGTTCGCTGCGCGTCTCAATGCCGTAAATCGCGCCTTGGCCCAAGGCCTTGAAAAACAGGTCGTAAATGATGAAGCCCAAATACGACTTGCCTGCACCGTGGTCAGCCAAGGTGGGGCCTTGGTCATTGGGGGGAAGCTCTTTGAGCAGCTTTTCGATGAACTGAAACAGGTGATACACCTGCTTCAACTTGCGGCGTGAATCTTGGTTGAGCTTGCCGTCGCGGGTGAGGATGTGCAGCTCTTTGAGCAACTCGATGGACTGGCCGGGGCGCAGGTCGAGCTGAGAACTTGGATCTTGGGGCTTGGCCGCAGCAGCTTGTTTTTGTTTGGACATGGCTCAATTGTGCAGGCGAGAGGTGATGCCTAATTTGTCCCACCCCGCATGACCCAACGTGTTCAACACCTCGATGTTGCGTTCAAAGATGAGCGATGCATCGGGATAAGCCTCCACCGCTTTGTCGAGGCTGGCTTCGCGCAACAAGTGCAGCGTAGGGTATGGCGTGCGATTGGTGAAGTTCTCGATGTCATCTTCGGCCGTGCCACCGAATTGGTAGCGCGGGTGAAAGTCGGCGACTTGCAGCACGCCGTCTAGTTCTAGGTCCATCAGCACATCGTCGCAGTCGGCCAGAAAGTCATTGAAGTCTAAAAAATCGGGCAAGAGGTGGGGGGCGATGAGCAGCGTGGTGTCTAGCGTGTCAGGATCGGCCTCGGCCAAGTGCTGCAACTCGTCGCGCAGCAGCGCCAGCCAATCGGCAGGGTCGGTGGAGAGGCACACGCGATAGCGCACCATGTCTTTCACGACCACGGCTTTGGCAAAGGGGCACAGGTTCAAGCCCACCACAGCTTGGAGCAGCCAGGTTTGGGTGTCTTCAATGGCGGTGCGGACCACCTCCATCGCGTCGTCATCCCGCATGTTCAGCCTCGTTGCGTTGTACCAAAGCGCGGCCAATGCAGAGCGACAACACCACACCGACAGCGCTCAGGCTGACGGTGACAACCCACGTCCACTGCCACCCGCCCACGGCCGCGGCGACCCATGCGACCAACGGAGGCCCTGCAAATTGGCCAAAGGCCGACCATTGCTGCATGTACCCCACGGTGGTCGACACCGTGCCTTCGCTGGGCGCCAAGCGCACCGCCATCGAGAATAAGGTGCCCGGAATCAAACCGCCCACGGCAGAAAACATCACCACGCTGAAAAACCGCCAAGGCATGGGCAGGCCCACACCTTGCCACTGCGCATAGGCGCCCACCGCGCCAAGGGCCATGCAGCCAAAACCGATTTGCAGCAAACGCTGCGGCTGCCAGCCGCGTTGCAGCAAGCGCCCCGACATGACGTTGCCGCTGACGTTGGCCACGGCCACACACGCGGTCAACACGCCCGTCAAACGAGCCGCCAAGCCCATCTCGGCATAGACGGTGGGCAAGAAGCCGACCACCGCCATCCATTGCGAGGCGTACACCGCAAAGCTCAAAGACACCCACCACGGGCCCGCACTGCGCAAGGTCAGCGCCAAGCGCTTGGGCCATGCGTTGTCCACGCTGGCGGCTTGCTGCGGGGTTTGTGCAGGCGGTGCCACATCAGGCACGCAGCACCACACGGCAAGCAAGGCCAACAGCGACACAACGCTCAAGCCCCACCACCACACAGACCAACTCAACACCGCCATCACCAAGGGCCCCGCCAACAAGGCCAGCGCGTTGCCAATGGGCATGTACGTGCCCCACCAACCCATGCGGCCATTGAGTTGATCGGCAGCCACGGTACGGCGAATCAACGCAGGCGCGGGCATCACCACCAGCAAAAATCCCAAGCCTTCGAAAGCGCGCAGCACCAGCAAGGTGGTGGCGTCAGCCGCAAAACCACCGGCCAAACTGGCGCACGACAGCAGCAATAAGCCCGTCAACATGCTGCGGCGCAGGCCCAAACTGTCGGAACTCAAGCCCACCGCCAACCCGAGGGTCATGCTGGCCACTTGCACGGCCGAGAGCAAAAAGCCCGCTTGCACCAAGGTGATGTTCAACGCCGTTTGCAACACCGGCAACGCGGGCGGCAATTTGCCAATGTGCAGCGCAGCGCACACACCCGCCAAGACGATGACCCAAGAGGGGTGAATGCCAAAGCGGTGGTGTGTCATGGCAGCTTTCAGGTCGTGAGGCGTGCGTGTTCGCGGGTGGCGAAGCGGTCGGTCATGCCCGACAAATAGTCGGCCACCGCGCGCGGCAAGTCGTGGCGTTGCGCGTAGGACGCAGGCATTTCTTCGGGCTTGGCGAGGTAGGCAGCAAACAACTCGCGCACCACCTCGCGGGCCCAATCGGTGGTTTGCATCACTTGCGGGTGACGGTACAAGTTGTGAAACAAGAACGACTTGAGGGCTTTGGACTCCTCAAACATGGCCGCGCTGAACTGCACCAGCGGCGGACACTGACGCACGTCCTCCACGCTGTTGGGCGCGTGCTGCGCCAAAGCCGCGCGGGTGGTGTGAATCACGTCGTACACCTGATCGCTCAACATGCGGCGAATGGTTTCAAACAACACGCGACGCCCTTGCAACTGCGGGTGCTCGCTCAAGGTTTGCGCGTGGTAGCGAGCAAACAGCGACACGTCTTGCAACTGCGCCAGGGTCAACAAACCGGAGCGCACGCCGTCGTCGATGTCGTGGGCGTTGTAGGCAATGGCGTCGGCCAAGTTGCACAACTGCGCCTCTAAGCTGGGCTGCGTGCCCGTCAAAAACCGAGCGGCCACGCCATTGGGTTCGTGGGCCTCAATGGCTTGGGCGTTGCGACGGGCGCAGTGCTTCAAGATGCCTTCGCGGGTTTCGAAGCTGAGGTTCAGACCGTTGAAATTCGGGTAGCGCTCCTCCAACTCATCGACCACGCGCAGGCTTTGCAGGTTGTGCTCGAAGCCGCCGTAGGGCGTCATGCATTCGTTCAAGGCATCTTGACCGGCGTGGCCAAACGGCGTGTGCCCAAGGTCATGGGCCAAGGCCACCGCCTCCACCAAGTCTTCGTTCAAACCCAAGGCGCGTGCGATAGAACGACCGAGTTGCGCCACCTCCAACGAATGCGTCATGCGCGTGCGAAACAAGTCGCCTTCGTGGTTCAAAAACACTTGGGTTTTGTAAACCAAGCGGCGAAACGCGGTGGAGTGCACGATGCGGTCGCGGTCCCGCTGATGCGGGTTGCGAAAACTCGCAGCGTGAGCGGGCGCCTCGGGCTCAGCGTGGAGACGCCCACGCGAGCGCTCGGGCTGACAGGCGTAGGCGGCTAAATCAGTCAAGCCACGCAGCAATCGTCAATCACCTGCGACACCAAGGCGTCAGGCGCCCCGCGCACGATGGCGCTGCCCGGTTTGTCGATCAGCACAAAACGGATGTCGCCCGCCTCGGCTTTTTTATCCACACGCATGTGGTGCAAATACACCTCCGCGCCCAACTTGGGGCCCACGGTGGGCAAGCCTGCGCGTGCGATGAGCGCGGTGAAGCGCGAGACAAACGCCTCGTCCACCAAGCCCAAACGCTGCGACAGGTGCGAGGCCATCACCATGCCGCAGCCCACGGCTTCGCCGTGCAGCCATTCGCCAAAACCCAAACCGGCTTCGATGGCGTGACCAAAGGTGTGGCCAAAATTCAAAATGGCGCGGATGCCGCCTTCGCGCTCGTCTTGGCTCACCACCCACGCTTTGATTTCGCAGCTGCGTTTGACGGCGTGCGCCAACGCTTGCGGGTCGCGCGCCATCAGCGCGTCGAGGTGATCGTCGATCCAGTCGAGAAACGCCATGTCCGCAATCGGGCCGTATTTGATGACCTCGGCCAAGCCCGCGCTCATTTCGCGCTGGGGCAAAGTTTGCAAGGTGTCGAGGTCGCAGACCACGCGGTGCGGTTGGTAAAACGCGCCAATCATGTTCTTGCCAATGGGATGGTTGATCGCCGTTTTGCCGCCCACCGACGAGTCCACCTGCGCCAGCAAGGTGGTGGGCACTTGCACAAACGGCACGCCGCGCATGTAGCAAGCAGCGGCAAACCCGGTCATGTCGCCCACCACGCCGCCGCCCAAAGCGAACAGCACGGTTTTGCGGTCAGCGCCTTGGCCCAGCAGGGCGTCAAAAATGAGGTTGAGCGTTTGCCAGTCTTTGTGGCTTTCGCCGTCGGGCAAGACCACGGTGTGCACGTGGCTGTAGCGCCCCGCCAAAGCCGTGGCCAAACGCTGCGCGTAGAGCGGGCCCACCGTGTCGTTGGTGACGATGAAGGCGGCGCTGGCCTTGGGCAAATCGGCCCAAGTACTGGGCGCATCGAGCAACTGGCCGCCAATCAAAATGGGGTAGCTGCGATCGCCCAAATCAATGGCCACGCGCGCGATGTGGGGGGTGTCTGACATGGTTGCCTTAGAGAGAAGTTCAGGACGCGGCGGGCTGCTCGGGCAAATGCCCCGCCAGCTCCAGCTGCGACACGATCATGTTGACCAAGGTCGACACGCTGGGTCGCCCCGTTTCAATGACGTAATGTGCGCAGTCGCGGTACAGCGGATCGCGCTTTTCAAACAGTTCGCGCAAACGCGCTTGCGGGTCGGCCACTTGCAGCAGCGGGCGATTTTGGTCGTTGCGCAAACGGCGAAACACCTCTTCGGGGCTGGAGCGCAAATAAAACACATGGCCGCGTTCGCGCAAACGTTCACGGTTGATGGGGCGCAGCACCGAGCCGCCGCCGGTGGACAACACGCCCGTGTGGTGCAGGCTCAGGTCGTCGAGCACCTCGGACTCTAGGTCACGGAAACGGTCTTCCCCTTCGCGCTCGAAATACTCGCGCACCGAGCAGCCGAGGCGATGCTCAATCGCGTGATCGGAATCCACGAAAGGGATGCGAAGCCGTCTGGCAAGCTGACGACCCACAGTTGTTTTGCCGGAACCCGGCAGACCCACCAAAACCAACAAAATATGCTTTCTTAACGTGCAAGTGCACTTTGGACCAGCATTTTAGGGGTTATGAAAACGAGTAACTCTTGCTTGGCCGTGGCGCGTCGGCGGTTTTTGAACAAGTAGCCCAAAACCGGCAAATCGCCCAAGAACGGCACTTTGTACTCGTCATCTTGTTCGCTGGTCTCGTAAATGCCGCCAATCATGACCGTGCCGCCGTTGTCCACCAGCACCTGGGTTTTGACGTGCTTGGTGTCGATGGCGAAACCCGCAGGGGTGATTTGCCCCACGTTGTCTTTGGAAATATCGAGCTCCAAAACGATGCTGCCCTCGGGCGTGATTTGCGGCGTGACCTCCAACTTGAGGTTGGCCTTGCGAAACGCCAAGGTGGTCGCGCCACTGGCGGAAGCCACTTGGTAGGGCAATTCAGTACCTTGCTCAATCACCGCTTTGGCTTGGTCTGCCGTGACCACGCGCGGGCTAGACACGACCTTGCCTTTGCCATCGGCCTCCAAAGCCGAGAGTTCTAAATTGAGAAACCGGTTCTTGGCCGAATTGAAGATCGACACGGCAAAACTTCCAGCCGCAAACCCGTTCAAGCTGGCCGCAGGCAAGTTGACGAATTGGCCGGTGGTGTCTAAGGCTTTGTCGGCGATGTTGAAGCTGTTAGCTTGCTGCGCCACGGGGTTGGCATTGGCCATCACATTGGCATTGGTGGGGCCCCACACCGCTTGCGGCCCCACCTGGCCCAGACCGCCCAAACGCACCCCGAGGGTTTGACCAAAGGTGTCGCTGGCTTGCACGATGCGCGCTTCGATCATCACTTGACGCAAGGGCACGTCGATCTTGGCCAGCATCTCGGCCACTTGAGTCAAACGCGAGGCCACGTCGGTGACAAACAATTGGTTGGTACGCGGCTCGGCCATCACGCCACCGCGTGCGCTCAATAAACGCGTGCCGCTGGATGCGAACGGCAGACCGCCCGCCAAGCTGCTGCCTGTGGCAGAGGGGTTGCCCCAAGCCGAGGGGCTACCAAATCCTCCAAGACTTAAACCACCCAAGCCGCTCGAACCGCCATAGGCGCTGCCGGGGCTCAAGCTGCTGCCCCACGTCGCACCGGGGAAAGCGCCGACGGCACTGGACATGGCGCTGTTGCCTTGAATTTGCGCCATCACATCCAAGGCCTTGGCGTAATTCAGCAAGAAACTGCGGGTTTGCAAGGGCTCCAAATTTTGCATCGCCGCTTGGGTTTCAAACGCCAACTTGTCGCGTGCAGCCACCTCCGCGCGCGGGGCCACCCAAATGACATTGCCTTGGCGGCGCTGACTCAGGCCCTTGGCTTGCACCATGATGTCGAGCACCTGATCCCAAGGAACTTGGTGCAAACGCAGGGTGAGCGAACCCGTCACGCTGTCGGAGGTGACGATGTTGAGCCCCGTAAAATCGGCCAAGATTTGCAAGGCGGTTCGCACCTCGATGTTTTGAAAATTCAGCGACATGGGCTTGCCGGTGAACGCAGGCGCATCGATTGGGGTGGCGACGCTGCCTGGGGCACTAATGGGAGCGCTGATAGCAGCACCATTTGGCCTGCTGCCTTGGGGGTTGTGCTGGGAATTGTTTGGGGCGCTGCTTTGCGCCATCACACAAGGCAGGCCAAAAAGCATCACGATGCCGAGCGCGCACGCCCAAACACGCCGCCACGCGCATGGCCCGTGCGATCCAAGTGACGGGCCCAACTTGACGTGTCTGTGTGTCATTTCGCACCATCCTCCAAAGGCAGGGTCACATCGCGGGGTTGCCAAACGCCGTGGGCGTCACGCACCAACTCACGCAGGGTCAGTTGGTCGGCGGTGATGGTTTGCACGCGGCCAAAGTCTTGGCCCACGTAATCACCCACCGCGACACGGTAAATCGGGGCGTGCGAGGCAGCGCCCGTCACCTCGGATTCGCGCAACAAAGCCTGCTGAACGCCCGCTTGCGAAATCTGCCCCACGTAACGCAAGCGCTCACGCCGCAGCGCTTCCAAGGGCGTGCGCGTGCGCTGGAGTTCTGGCGCAATCCAGCGTGCGTAACTGGGGTGTTGCTGGGCGTGCTGGCTTTGCGTGTGTTGCCAAGCACGCGCATCGACGGGGTCGACTAGGCCGACCTCGCCCTCTGGCGGCGAAGGCACGCCGGCCAATTGCCAACCGGAAGACCCCTGCTGCGTGACAGGCGCAGGCAAGCGCTGAACAAGATGCAGCACCACTTGAGCGCGCCAGCCGCCGTGGGGTTGCGCTTGCAAATCTAAGCGCGACAACGTGGCCAGTGGCGCAACCTCGGGCAATTGCGTCCACCAGCGCATCCATGCCGACCATGTGCCGTGGAGCTGCACATGCACTGGCACTTGTTGCAAAGGGCCTTTTTTCAGGGCTGACACGGGTACGGCCGTCGACCAATCGACCAAAGTCAGAGACAAACTTTCGCGTTCGGCCAAATGGGTCAAGGCTTGAGAAACGGCGGGCAACTCGGCCGACACCGTTTGGACAAGCACCGAGGTTTCCACGAGGCGTTGCGCCAAGTCTTGCGCCAATTGCGCGCGACGCTGCTGCGCGTTGCGGATGTCAGCCTGCGTGCGCGCCAGGGCTTGGGCCGACGCTTGCGCGTCGGTGAAGGCGTCCCACGCACTCAGCCACCACGGCGCGACCAGCAACGCACCGATGACGATGGCAAGCGCCAAACTCACACGTTGCCAAAACACGGGCCACCCCCAAGGTTGGCGCGGGTTCAGTTTGGGCCAACGCGCCCCGGGCATCAAACGCCCACTTTCAGGTCTGCTTCAATTCGGAAATGCCACACCGAGAGGCCCACGGCGGATTTGGGCGCGGTCAGCTCCAGATGACGCAACTCGGGCGCTTGGGCCCAAATGTCCAATCCCTTGAGTTGCTGCGCCAAATGCTGAGCTTGCGCTGCCGACAAGGCCTCCCCTTTCAACTGCCAATGCGCTTGCTGCTGGTTGACCTCAGACACCCACAGCCCTTGGCTGTGCTGCGCCAGCACGCGGCTCCATTGAAGCGTGTGGGGTTGCACCAAGGCTTGGCCATGCAGCCATTGCCCAAGGGCTTGGGCATCGGCCAGCTCGGCCTGTGCTTCTTTTTGTGCGCTGCGCGCTTGCTTCAAGACTTGCTCAGCGGCAGCCATGTCGCCGATCTCGTCGCGAAGGCTGGCGGCCATGTGAGACATCCACACAGCAACCCCCACCGCCACAAGCGCCCCCGACAGCGTGCCCACCGTCATACGCTGCCACCAATGACGACGCAGCGCCTGCTGCTGCATGGCGCGATGGGGCAAAAAATTAAAACCAGCGCCATGCCAAGCGCCCAAGGCCAAACCCAGCGCCACGTCGTATTGGAGCGCTAGACCGGCATGCGCGGGCGACAACTGCGCCATCAGCGCACTGTGCTGGGTCAAGGCCTGCGCATCGTCACGCGGCATCACAGCCGACACGCGCAACCCCGCCGCCAAGGCGAATTGCTGCCAAGCGTCCACACGCGCACGCGGCGCAGTTGCCCACGCATACATGCGCGGATCAGATGCCGACGTGATGTCGGGCTCGGGGGCGGGCATGACGGGGGAGGCATGAAGCACGCGGTCGTCTGCCGCGTAATCCCAACACACCGCAGGGGCGTCAGGTGCCGCTTGCAGCTCTGCGGCCATCTGAAACGCCACGTCGTCGGCTTGTAAATCAGACGACAGGCGCAAAGTACCGCGGACCACTTCGGCATCGGGAACGGCCACATACAAGGCGTCTATGTGAAGGTCTCGCCCATGCAGCCAGTCTTTGAACCAAAGCCCCAAAACCTGAGGTTGCACCAGTTGACCCTGCGTCACGCAGCCCTCAGGCAAAGCCAAATATTCCGCACAACACACGCTGTCAGCCGCATGCACGGCGCCTGTCAAGACCACCCAATGCGCAGCATCGTCCCGCAAATCAAAGCCGCCAACCGCTAGGCGAAGACTTCGGCGACGTGGCCAAATCGTTCGAACCATGGCATGTCTCCTCTTTTTTATGGCCTCAGTTTTAGTGCCTGACTTCAGGTGAACGTGGGCCCTTGACTCGGCTTATTTGTAACTTCGGCAGACTGCATGCCACCTTTTTATAATCACTCTTACTTATGGCGACCACTCCTACCCCCGACCGTTCGAACGAACAAGCCGCTGCGCCTGCAGCTCCTCGATCCTTGGTGCGCCAATTGCTGCTCTGGAGTGCAGGTCTTGCTGCCGCTGGCTTGCTGACTTTGGCGCTGCTGGTGGGAATCGCCTTGGCCATGGCCTACCCGCAATTGCCCGATATTTCAGACTTGGCGGACTACCGTCCCAAGCAGTCGATGCGGGTGTATTCGGTGGAAGGCACGCAAATTGGCGAGTTTGGCGAAGAGCGCCGCAACCTCACGCCATTCAAAGACATCCCCAAGGTCATGAAAGACGCGGTGCTCGCCATTGAAGACGCGCGCTTTTACCAGCACGGCGGCGTGGACTACATCGGTTTGCTGCGTGCCAGTTTGGCCAACTTGGGCCGCGCCAAGAGCCAAGGTGCATCCACCATCACCATGCAGGTGGCGCGCAATGTGTACCTGTCGTCAGAGAAAACCTTCACCCGCAAGATTTACGAAATCTTGCTGACCAGCAAGCTGGAGCACCTGCTCAGCAAAGACCAGATTTTTGAGATTTACCTGAACCAAATTTACTTGGGCAACCGCGCTTACGGCTTTGCCGCCGCGTCAGAAGCGTATTTCGGCAAGCCCCTGAAAAACATCACCATTGCCGAAGCCGCCATGTTGGCAGGCTTGCCCAAAGCACCGTCGGCCTACAACCCGATCGTCAACCCCAAGCGTGCACGCTCACGCCAGCTCTACATCATTGAGCGCATGGAAGAGCATGGCTTCATCACCAAAGAACAAGCCGCAGCGGCCAAGCAAGAAGAACTCAAGATTCGCACCGCTGCCAGCAGCCTCAACACGCATGCCGACTACGTGTCAGAAATGGCACGCCAATTGATGTTTGCGCAATACGGCAGCGACATCTACACACGCGGCTTGAACGTCTACACCACCATCCGCGCCAGCGACCAACAAGCCGCCTACTTCGCGCTGCGTCGCGGCATCATGGATTTCGAACGCCGCCAACACTACCGCGGCCCTGAGAAGTTCATCACCCTGCCCGCCAACCCCGCTGAGCAAGAAGACGTCATCGACGATGCCTTGATTGACCAAGGCGACAAAGGTGACTTGCTGGCCGCGGTGGTGCTAGAAGCCACGCCCAAAAAAGTGCGTGCCGTGCGCCGCAACAGCGAAATGATTGAGGTCACCGGCGACGGCCTGCAGCCCGTGCAATCGGGCTTGTCAGACAAAGCGCCGCCCAACATCAAGCTGCGCCCAGGCGCCTTGATTCGCGTGACCAAGACCGTCAAAAACACCTGGGAAATCACCCAACTCCCAGAAGTGGAAGGTGCATTTGTGTCCGTGGACCCACGCGACGGGGCCATCCACGCCTTGGTCGGTGGCTTTGACTTTGACAAAAACAAGTTCAACCACGTCACCCAAGCGTGGCGTCAACCGGGCTCTAGCTTCAAGCCATTCATCTACTCGGCCGCATTGGAAAAAGGCTTCACCCCCGCCACGGTGGTGAACGACGCGCCGCTGTTTTTTGACGCCAGCGTGACCGGCGGCCAGCCGTGGGAACCCAAAAACTACGACGGTACTTTTGACGGCCCCATGACCTTGCGTCGCGGTTTGGCGAAATCGAAAAACATGATTTCCATCCGCGTGCTGCAAGCCGTGGGGGCGCAAAACGCACAAAACTGGATCAGTAACTTTGGCTTTGACCCCGAGAAACACCCCCCGTACCTGACGATGGCTTTGGGTGCAGGCTCGGTCACGCCCATGCAAATGGCCGCGGGCTACTCGGTGTTTGCCAACGGTGGCTACCGCATCAACCCCTTCTTGATCACCAAGGTCACCGACCAAACGGGCAAGGTGCTGTCTGAGTTCACGCCCCCGCCCTTGGACGAAACCGTGCGCGGCATTGACGCCCGCAACGCCTTTGTCATGAGCAGCTTGCTGCAAGAAGTGACGCGCAGCGGCACGGCAGCGCGCGCGCAAGCCACGCTCAAACGCCCCGACATTTACGGCAAAACTGGCACCACCAACGACTCGATGGATGCGTGGTTTGCGGGCTACCACCCCACACTCACCGCCGTCACATGGATTGGCTACGACACCCCACGCAAACTGGGCGACCGCGAAACCGGCGGCGGTTTGAGCCTGCCCGTGTGGATCAGCTACATGCAACACGCCTTGCAAGGCGTGCCCGTGATGGAGCCCACCGCGCCTGAAGGCGTGACGCACGACAGCGGCGATTGGGCCTACACCGAGTTCAGCCGAGGCGGTGGGGTGATCAGCTTAGGCACCGCAGACAGCAAACCCACCACCAGCGAGTTACCCGCGAACGACGAGAAGAAACGAATTCTCGATCTGTTCAAAAACTAAAAAAGGAGGCCTCTGGGCCTCCTTTTTTCATGTCCCCAACGTTGGGGCTCCGCGCCTCAAGGTCACGCCGAGAAACGCAAGGGCTGCGCAGTTTGCACACTGGCGTCGTCACTCAAGCGCTGAAAGAACTCGCCTTGGCCTTTGGTGTCCATCCACTGCGCGCCATCAAAGCGGAAGTGATAGCCACCCGAGCGTGCAGCAAGCCACACCTCATGCAGCGGCTTTTGCAGGTTGATGATGATCTGGCTGCGGTTCTCAAACGTCAACGTGATCATGCCGCCCGTGCGCTGGTTGTCGATGTCGGTCACGCCATCGTCGTTGATACGGTCACACGCCAATTCCACCGCTTTGAGCAGAAGTTCGGCATGGTCTAAAAATTCGAGATCGGTCATTACAATTTGCGCCATGGGTATTGAGCAAATCATTCTAGTCAGGGCCAGCGCCCTTTGCGCCAACGTGGCCTCTGCGGCCATCGCAGCGGCGTTGCTGAGCGGTTGCGGCCAAAAAGGTCCGCTGACGCTGCCCAATGACCCCGAGTTCAAACAACGCGCCACGCTGCCCGACATCGTGCGCCGTCAATTGCCAGGCAGCCCGTCGCCCGCTAACGCGACCACGCCAACCCCCAACACACCATCCCCTGCAGCGTCTTCGCCTGCGGGTCGCTGACCCTTTTCACGTTTTTCAAGAGCCGTTTGATGACACACGCCACGCTTGCCGGTGCCCCTTTTGTCGCCCACCAAAACAACGACCTGTACTTGGAAGGCGTCAAACTCGCCGACCTCGCTCGCACACACGGCACGCCCTTGTTTGTGTATTCCAAGGCGGCCATGCTCAGCGCCCTCGCGGCTTACCAACGTGGTTTTGCCGGACGCAACGCCCGCATTTGCTACGCCATGAAAGCCAACTCCTCGCTGGCCGTGCTGCAAGTGTTTGCGCAAGCCGGTTGCGGTTTTGACATCGTCTCAGGCGGCGAACTGGACCGCGTGGTGGCCGCAGGCGGCGATGTGTCTAAAGTGATTTTTTCAGGCGTGGGCAAAACCCGCGCCGAAATGCGCCAAGCACTGCAAGCGGGCATTGCCTGCTTCAACGTGGAAAGCGAAGCCGAGTTGGAAGTGTTGAGCGACGTGGCGCTGAGCTTGGGCCAACGCGCGCCCGTGAGCATTCGCGTCAACCCCAACGTGGACGCCAAAACGCACCCCTACATTTCGACCGGTTTGAAAGGCAACAAATTTGGCGTGGCCCACGAACGTGCGTTGCAAACCTACCAACGCGCCGCCAGCCTGCCCGGCTTGCAAGTGACGGGCATTGACTGCCACATTGGCTCGCAAATCACAGAAACCACGCCCTACCTCGACGCCATGGACCGCGTGCTCGACTTGGTGCAAGCCATTGAAGCCGCAGGCATTCCCATTCATCACATCGACTTCGGCGGTGGCCTCGGCATCAACTACAACGGCGACACCCCACCCGAAGCCGATGCACTGTGGGCCCAACTGCTGACCAAGCTCGACGCACGCGGCTACGGCCAACGCCAATTGATGATTGAGCCTGGCCGTTCGCTGGTGGGTAACGCAGGCGTGTGCCTGACCGAGGTGCTGTACCTCAAGCCTGGCGAGCAAAAGAACTTCTGCATCGTCGACGCCGCCATGAACGACTTGCCCCGCCCTGCCATGTACGAGGCGTTTCACCAAATCGTGCCCTTGGCCCCACGCAGCGGCGATACCGTGATGTACGACGTGGTGGGCCCCATTTGCGAGAGCGGTGACTGGCTGGGCCGCGACCGTTCGTTGACCGTGCAAACGGGCGACACCTTGGCCGTGCTGTCCACCGGCGCGTATTGCATGGCCATGGCCAGCAACTACAACACAAGGGGCCGCGCGGCCGAAATTTTGGTGGACGGCGACAAGGCGCATGTCATTCGCCGTCGCGAGACCTCGGCAGATCAGATGGCGATGGAGTCGCTGGTTCCTTAACCAGCCGATTTGAGCTGCCGAATTAAGCCTTCGATCGAAGGCCGTGGCGCACGCGCCACCCTAAGAGCAGCGCCATGATGCCCGCATACACCCCCACTTCGGTGAAGTTGTTCTTGCCCGCGCGCATCCAAAAGAAGTGCAGCACCGCCAACGCCGCCACGCCATAAACCGCTTTGTGCAAACGCTGCCAACGCTTGGCGCCTAGCCAGCGAATGGCCGCATTGAACGAGGTCGCCGCCAGCGGCGTGAGCAACACAAATGCGCTGAAGCCCACCCAAATGAAGGGGCGTTTGGCGATGTCGTGTGCGATGTCTTCCACCTCAAACCCCATGTCCAGCCAGCTGTAACAGAGCAAGTGCAGCACGACATAAAAGTAGGTGAACAGACCGAGCAAGCGCCTGAACCGGGCCAACTCCGGGAGCCCAAACTGCACGCGCAAAGGCGTCACGGCGAGGGTGAGGCACAGCAGCCGCAAGGTCCAGTCGCCCGTGGCGCGAATCACATATTCAGCAGGGTTGGCCCCCAGCGCATCGTGGCTCGCGCCCCACACAAGCCACATGAAAGGCAACAAGCCCAGCAGCCACGCCATGGGCTTGGCGTTGCGATGCCTCAACGCGTTGCGCAAAAAGAGGTTCACCTCAGAAAAACTTCTTCAAATCCATGCCCGCATACAGCTGACCGACTTGCGCTTCGTAGCCGTTGAGCATGAGGGTTTTGCGTTTTTTCGCAAAGAGGCCGTCTTCGCCAATGCGCCGCTCTGCCGCTTGGCTCCAGCGCGGGTGATCGACCAAAGGGTTGACGTTGGAATAAAAGCCATATTCCTGCGGCGCTGAGCGGCCCCAAGAGTTCACAGGCTGCTTTTCAACGAACCGAATTTTGACCAAGCTCTTGGCGCTTTTGAAACCGTACTTCCAAGGCACCACCAAACGCACAGGCGCGCCGTTTTGGTTCGGCAGCACTTCGCCGTACATGCCAAACGACAGCAGCGTGAGCGGGTGCATGGCCTCGTCCAAGCGCAAGCCTTCTACGTACGGCCAATCGAGCACATGCGAGCGCACACCGGGCATGGTTTTGGGATCGGCCAAGGTGGTGAACTCGATGTACTTCGCGCTGCCCAAGGGCTCCACGCGTTTGATGAGCTCTGCCAGCGAATAACCCACCCATGGGATCACCATCGACCAGCCTTCCACGCAACGCAAGCGGTAAATGCGTTCTTCCATGGGGCTGAGTTTGAGCAAATCACCCAGATCAAAACGGGTCGGTTTTTTCACCAAGCCCTCCACCTCGACCGTCCAAGGCTTGGTTGGCAAGGTGTGCGCGTATTGCGCGGGATCGGCTTTGTCGGTGCCAAATTCGTAATAGTTGTTGTACGTGCTGGCGTCGGTGTAAGACGTGATTTTTTCCATCACATGGCCGCCACTGATGCGGCTGGGCGCGCCCGCCAAAGGCGCCAGCTTGCCGGGGCGTGCGCCTGCAGGCGCTGCCGCTTGGGCCATGGCCTCTCGTCCCGCCCATGCGGCCATCGACACGCCCGCAGCCCCTGCTGCGATCTGCTTGAGCCAATCACGCCGCTGCAGGTACACCGATTGCGGCGTGATGTCGCTGCTGACGGCGTGCGTAAAACCTGTGTCACTGAGGGGGGTGTAGGCGTTGTGTCGCATGGGGACTACTTTCTGATGGCGTTGCCAAGCATTGTGAGCGAGATGGATCGTTGATGCAGAGTCGCAGAAGAAAGGCATTCCTGACAAACGGACTTGAATTGAGCGGGCAAACTTGAAGACGAAAAAAAAGCTGGCGAAGCGCCAGCTTTTCTTATGGAGTTAAAAACTCAGATCAACGCAAACCGGCGATGTAGTCGGCCACGGCTTTGATCTCGCGGTCGTTCATCTTGGCAGCGACTTGCGTCATTTGCAGGCTGTTTTTGCGGCCGCCGTCACGGAAGCTGATCAGCTGAGCCACCGCGTATTCAGCGTGTTGGCCCGACAAACGTGGGTACTGTGAAGGAATGCCTGCGCCGTTGGGTGCGTGGCAACCTGCGCAAGCTGGGATTTGACGATCGGCAATGCCACCGCGGTAAATGCGCTCACCCAAGGTGACCAACTCTTTGTCTTTGGCGAAGCCAGTTTTGGCGGTCTTAGAACCCACCCAAGCGGCGATGTTCTTCATGTCGTCCTCTGACAAGGCAGCAACCATACCGCTCATGATGGCGTTGGCACGCTTGCCCGACTTGAACTCTTGGAGTTGCTTGACGATGTAGTCAGGGTGCTGCTGGGCCAACTTGGGGTTGGCAGGCGATCCTGAATTGCCATCAGCGCCGTGACAAGCAGCGCAAACCGCTGTGTAACTGGCTTCGCCTTTGACCAAGTCAGGCTTGGCGGCTTTAGCGGCTGGCTCATTGGCGTGAGCAGAGAAAACGGGGGCTACCAAAGCGGCAGCGATCAGCAAAGAGGCAAACAGTTTCATATGAATTCTTTGTTAAATGGCGCGCAGAAACGTCGAAAAACTCGGCAGATTCTACAATGCCGTATGAACCTGCCAGACCCACACGACACCCAAGCCCCGATTGACATGCCCGAGGTGCCCGATACAACGGTCTTGGACGCCGAAAAAGAAGCCGAAAAAGCCGCTGCAAAAGCAGCGTACGCCCTGCTCAGCCCCGCCGACCAAGCCAAGTTTGCCATGGGCTGGCTGCACACCGCACGATTTTTGACCACCGCCGCCCAGCTGCACCATTTGCCCGCCTACGATTTGCCAGAAATTGCATTTGTGGGCCGCTCCAATGCCGGTAAATCCACCTGCATCAACGTGCTGACCCAGCAAAAACGCTTGGCCTACGCCTCCAAAACCCCCGGTCGCACCCAGCACATCAACTTATTTGCCATGGGCCGCAAGGGGCAAACCGACGCCGTGCTGGCCGACTTGCCTGGCTACGGCTACGCCGCGGTGCCCAAACAAGACAAGATCCGCTGGCAACAGGTGATGGCCAACTATTTGCTCACCCGCGACAACTTGCGCGCCGTGGTGCTGATGTGTGACCCCCGCCACGGCTTGACCGACTTGGACGACATCTTGCTCGATGTCATTCGCCCTCGCGTCGAAGAAGGCCTGAAATTCATGGTGCTCCTCACCAAGTCCGACAAGCTCAACCGCGCCGAAGGTGCCAAAGCCCTGTCGATTGCCAAGCTGCAAGCCGGTGGTGGCGAAGTGCGCCTGTTCTCGGCCCTCAAGAAACAAGGCGTGAACGAAGTCGCCGCCACCCTCTACGACTGGATGCATCCTTGATTCAACACCTCACACACGCCCTGCCACACGGCATCTCTTTGAGTTGCCGCGTCAGCGGCGACGTGGGACGCCCCGTGCTGATGTTTTTGCACGGATTTCCCGAGGCGGCATTTGTGTGGGATGAATTGCTGACGTTTTTTGCGCAACCCGAGCACGGCGGTTACCGATGCGTCGCGCCCAACCTGCGCGGCTATGAGCACTCCAGCGCCCCTGCCGATGTGGCCGCCTACCGCGCCAAACACTTGGTGCAAGACATCGTGGCCTTGGCTGCGATCGAAAGCCCAAACGCGCCACTGGCTGGGCTAATCGCGCACGACTGGGGCGGTGCCGTGGCTTGGAACGTGGCCAACCAACACCCCGACCTGATGCGCCGCTTGACCATCATCAACTCGCCGCATCCCGGCACGTTTTTGCGCGAGCTGCAAAACAGCCCCGAACAACAGGCGGCCAGCGCCTACATGAACTTTTTGATCCGGCCTGATGCAGAAGACTTGCTGGCCGAAGACGACTACCGCCGCCTGTGGGAATTTTTCACCCACATGGGCGCCGCCGACGGCCCACACGCGTGGCTGACCGACGACATCAAAGCCCACTACCGCGATGTGTGGCAACAGGGCTTGACCGGCCCGCTCAACTATTACCGCGCGTCGCCCATGCGTCCTGCACGCCCAGGCGATCCAGCCGCTGCAGCACTGCATTTGCCCCACAGCATGTTGACCGTGAACGTGCCCACTTGCGTGATCTGGGCCATGCAAGACATCGCCCTGCCAGCGGGCTTGATTGAAGGTTTGGACGCTTTTGTGCCCAAGCTCACCCTGCAAAAAGTGGCCGACGGCACACATTGGCTGGTGCATGAACAACCCGCCTTAGTCGCAGGTTTACTCGGTGACTTTTTGCACGAAGACAAATCGGGACGCTCGGCCAAAGAGCGCACCGTGACCATCAGCGCGCGCACCCACGATCGCAGCAGCACAGGCCGCCCCAGCGGTGACCGTCGCCGCTGAATCAGTAAATGTCAGGTGCGCCCACAGGCCTTGTTTTGAAGCGCTTGTGCACCCAAAAATACTGCGCGGGCATGGCGTTGATGAAGCCCTCTAAACGCTGATTCATCAGCGCTGTATCGGCCGCTGGGTCGTCGGTCGGGAAATCGGTCCAAGCGGGATGCACCACCACCTCGTACCCCGTATCCGTCATGCGGGTGATCACAGGCACCACGCGCGCGCGACCCAACTTGGCAAAGCGCGACAACGAAGGCACCGTGGCGGCCAGCTCACCATAAAACGGCACAAAAATCGACTCACTGGGCCCAAAGTTCATATCGGGCAACAGGTACAGCAACTCGTTTTTACGCAAGGCGCTGACGATGGGCTTCACCCCATCTTCACGGCGGAACAAACGCACCTGGCCAAAACGCTGCCGGCCTTGCGCCACCCATGCATCCACCGTGGCGTTGGACTGCGGCGTAAAAATGGTGGTGAAGTGCAGTGGCAAGCGCAAGGTGAGCAAGGTCCACCCCACATCCAAGCCCACGAAGTGCGGCGCAAACAAGACCGTAGGCTCGTCGGCCGACAAAGCTTGCACCTCACCGGTCAATGGCACACGCGACTGAATGCACGCCGCACTGCGGTGCCAAAGCCAACTGCGGTCCAGCCAAGCTTGCGCGAAGTGCACAAAGGTCTGACGGGCCAAGGCTTCACGCTCTGCGTCACTCAAATGCGGGAAGCACACCCGTAAATTGGTCAGCACCACATGGCGACGCGAACGCACCACACGGTAAAGCAAAGCGCCCAACCCTGCGCCCAAGGCGCGCAGCCACGACAGTGGCAAATAACTCAGCCCGCGCAGCAACCACAAACCCAACACACTGAACATCGCTCAGCCTTCCGAACGGGGTTGTTTGTCGCGGGCATAGCCCCACAAATACTGGCCTGGCGCGTGGCGCACCATCGCCTCGACGCCACGGTTCACGGCGGCGGCCACCAACTCGGGCGACACCGTCGCATCGCGCAACTCTGGGGCATCAAACGGGCGCATGTGCATGCAAAAACCTTGGCCAGGCGCCAGTCGCTCGCACCACGTCAAGATCACTTGCGCGCCGGTTTGTTGGGCCAATTTGCCCAGCAGCGTCATGGTGTACACATCGCGACCAAAGAAAGGCGCCCACACACCTTGGCCCAAGGGCGGCACTTGGTCGGGCAAGATGGCGGTGTAACCGCCCTTGCGCAAGGTACGAATCAGCGTGCGTACGCCCGCCAATGACGTGGGCGCGGAATCTAAAAAGGGACGGGTGCGGGCATTCGCCACCAAGGGCTCCAGCCACGCTTTGCGCGCCGGACGAAACAAGGCCACCAGAGGCCCGAAACGAGGACCAAATTTTTCGGCAATCGCTTGCGCGCCGATTTCCCAGCTGCCCAAATGCGGCGACAAAATGATGACACCTTGCCCCGCCTGCATCGCGGCTTCAAAGTGCTCGGCGCCGTCCCACTGAACGACGTCATTCAAGGTGGCGCTGTGCGGGCGCATCCAGACCCAAGGCAACTCAGCCACCATCATGCCAATCGCGGCCACCGCGGGGCGTGCGTCACGCCACGCCACGCCCGCGGCCTGCACATTGGCTTTGAAATGGCGACGGTAACTCGGCGACATCCACCAAACGACCCAACCCAAAACCGCACCGATGCGTTGCATCAACGGCAGGGGCAGGCGGGCAAGCCAATGGAAAAGTCGTGTCACAGGGGCCATGGGGCTATTTTCAGCACGGGTGGAAGTTCAAATAGAATACCCATTGTCGCTGAGTTAAAGAACTACTTGCAGGGCGACACCACACCCAGGTGTGACGGTCGGGCCAAAGCCCAACCCACTGCTAAAGCGTTCGCCGGGCTCCCCTCAGAGTTGGCAACGCCAACATCAACTGATTGGAGCTTTTTTCATGTCTCACGACTACCTCTTCACCTCCGAGTCCGTCTCGGAAGGCCATCCCGACAAAGTCGCGGATCAAATCTCAGACGCCATCCTCGACGCCATCTTTGAGCAAGACCCGCTCTCACGCGTGGCCGCCGAAACACTGACCAACACCGGCTTGGTCGTCTTGGCGGGCGAGATCACCACGCAAGCCAACGTGGACTACATCCAAGTGGCACGCGACACCATCAAGCGCATCGGCTACGACAACACCGACTACGGCATTGACTACAAAGGCTGTGCGGTTTTGGTGGCTTACGACAAACAGTCCAACGACATCGCCCAAGGCGTGGACCGCGCATCGGACGACTACCTCAACATCGGCGCGGGCGACCAAGGCCTGATGTTTGGCTACGCCTGCAGCGAAACGCCTGAGCTGATGCCCGCCCCCATTTACTACGCCCACCGTTTGGTCGAGCGTCAAGCCCAGTTGCGCAAAGACGGCCGTTTGCCCTTTTTGCGCCCTGACGCCAAGAGCCAAGTGACCATGCGCTATGTGGACGGCAAGCCCCACAGCATTGACACCGTGGTGTTGTCGACCCAGCACAGCCCCGACCAATCGCAATCGCCCACCCAAATGAAGGACAGCTTCATTGAGGCGGTGATTGAAGAAATCATCAAGCCCGTGTTGCCCAAAGCGTGGTTGCAAGACACCAAGTATTTGATCAACCCCACCGGCCGATTCGTCATCGGCGGCCCACAAGGCGACTGCGGCTTGACCGGTCGCAAAATCATTGTGGACACCTACGGCGGCACTTGCCCCCACGGCGGCGGTGCTTTCTCTGGCAAAGACCCCACCAAGGTGGACCGCTCAGCCGCCTACGCAGCACGCTATGTGGCCAAAAACATCGTGGCGGCAGGCTTGGCCACGAAGTGCCAAATTCAAGTGGCCTACGCGATTGGCGTGGCGCGCCCCATGAACATCACGGTGAACACCGAAGGCACGGGCGTGATCGCTGACGACAAAATCGCCGCCTTAGTGGCCGAGCACTTTGACCTGCGCCCCAAAGGCATCATCCAAATGCTCGACCTGCTGCGCCCGATTTACAGCAAGACCGCAGCGTACGGCCACTTCGGCCGTGAAGAACCTGAGTTCACTTGGGAGCGCACGGACAAGGCTGCGGTCTTGAAAGCAGCGGCTGGTTTGAAGTAAGCACACAGCGCGCAGAAACAAAAAGGCCCTTCGTTTTTGACGAGGGGCCTTTTTCTTTGAAGTCCATCACGATTCAGACGACTGCTGCAACGCCCACATCTGCGCATAGCGTCCGTTCAGCGCCAACAGCACCCCATGCGAACCTCGCTCCACAATGCGGCCCGCATCCATCACCAAAATTTCGTGCGCATCGACCACGGTGGACAAACGGTGGGCGATGACCAAGGTGGTTTTGTTTTGCGCCGCACTTTGCAACTCGGCCTGAATGGCGCGTTCGTTGGCGCTGTCCAGCGCTGAGGTGGCTTCGTCAAAAATCACAATCGGTGGGTTCTTCAGCAAGGTGCGGGCAATCGCCACGCGCTGCTTTTCACCGCCCGACAACTTCAAGCCACGCTCACCCACCATCGTGTCGTAGCCTTTGGGCGTGGCCGCGATGAAGTCGTGAATGTGCGCGGCGCGTGCGGCTTGCACCACCTCGGCCTCGGTCGCATCGGTGCGGCCATAGGCAATGTTGTAGCGCACGGTGTCGTTGAACAGCACGGTGTCTTGCGGCACGATGCCCATGGCGCGGCGCACACTGCCTTGTGTGACGTGGCGAATGTCTTGACCGTCGATGGTGATCGCGCCCGACCCCACGTCATAAAAGCGAAACAGCAAGCGCGCCAAGGTGGACTTACCCGAGCCAGACGGCCCCACCACTGCCACCGTTTTGCCCGCAGGGATCTCAAAGCTGATGCCGTGCAAGATAGGGCGCGATGCCTCGTAGGCGAACACCACCGACTCAAACTTCACCGACGGCGGCCCGCTCAACTGCAAGCCAGGCGCACTGGGCGCATCTGCCACTTCGCGCTCTTTTTCGAGCAAGGTGAACATGCGGTCAAGGTCGGTCAAGCTTTGTTTGATTTCGCGGTACAGCACGCCCAAAAAGTTCAATGGGATGTAGAGCTGAATCATGAAGGCGTTGATCATCACCAAGTCGCCCAAGGTCATGCGGCCCTCCACCACGCCTTGCGTGGCACGCCACAGCATGCCCACCAAGGCCACGGCGATGATGAGCTGCTGCCCCGTGTTGAGCAACGACAACGAGGTTTGCGCTTTCAGCCGCGCACGGCGCAAAGCCTCTAGGCTCTTGTCGTAACGCGAAGCCTCGAAGGCTTCGTTGTTGAAGTATTTGACGGTTTCGTAATTGAGCAGCGAGTCCACGGCTTTGGTGTGCGCCGCCGAATCAAACTCGTTGGCTTGACGGCGGTATTGGGTACGCCATTCGGTCACGCTGATGGTGAAGACGATGTACAGCGCCAACGCCGCCAGCGTGATGCCCGCGAACCACACATCAAACTTCACCGCCAAGATGCTGAGCACCAAGGCCACCTCAATCAGCGTGGGCACCACGCTGTAAAGCGAATACGAAATGAGCGATTCAATGCCCCGCACGCCGCGCTCGATGTCGCGCGTCATGCCCCCCGTTTGACGCTCCAAATGAAAACGCAGACTCAAAGCATGCAAGTGCTGAAACGTCTCCAATGCAATTTGCCGTGCCGCGCCTTGGGTGGCTTTGGCAAACACCAATTCACGCAACTCGGTGAAGGCAGACACCGACAAACGCAGCGCGCCGTAGACCAGCAACAAAGCCACGGGCACCACCAACACCGCCTGCGGATCGCCCGGCTTGATGGACATGTCATCGATCAAGTTCTTCAACAAAATCGGCACGCTGACGTTGGCCACCTTAGCGCCAATCATGAACGTCAGCGCCATCAAGACACGCCATTTGTATTGCCACAAATAGGGGAAAAGCCGTTTCAGCGTTTCGCGATCTGGGCGCTGTTTGACGGTGGTAACGCCTTGCGGCGCGCTAGAAGAGTGGGCGTGATGACGCATGTTGCACAATGACCAAGAGTTATCTTTCAATTGTGCCTATGTCCTCACCTGTCAATCCCCACGCCGTGCCTTTGCCCACTGATCAAGAATTGGTGCTCAAAGTCATTCCTATGCCCGCTGACTGCAATGCCAACGGCGATATTTTTGGTGGCTGGGTGATGGCACAAGTCGACTTGGCTGGGGCCGTGCTGCCCGCCCGCTATGTGCGCGGACGCATGGCCACGGTGGCGGTGAACGAGTTCATCTTCAAGCAGCCGGTGAAAGTGGGCGATATTTTGAGTTTCTTCTCACGCGTGCAGCGCATTGGCAACACCTCGATCACCGTCAGCGTCGAAGTGTTTGCCGAACGCTTTCACACACAAGGGGAATACATGAAGGTCACGCAGGCCATGCTCACTTACGTCGCGATTGACGAGCAAGGCAAACCTCGCCAAATCCCCAAAGGCTGAGCGTTAAGAAACGATGTAGGCGGCTGCGCCCGTCGACATCAGCGTGCCATCAGGCCCGCGAAACTCCATGCGTGATGACCCCACACGCGAGCCCACGCGCAAGGCATGGGCGTGGATGGTGAAGTGCTCACCAATGCCGGGGCGCAAATAATCCACACGCAAGTCGATGGTTCCCAACTTGGTGAAGCGCTGCAGACGTTGCTCAGGCGCTTCGTTCATGTGCTTGGCGGCCAACGCAGCCATGACGGCGGCGCTGCCAATCGCATCGAGCACGGCGCTGATGACGCCGCCGTGGATGCGGTTGTAGCCGTAATGCCCCACCAACTCGGGCTTCATGTCAATGCGCGCCACCACCTCTTCAGGGGTAACGCTGACCAACTTGAGCCCCAAGGTTTTGTTGAAGACAATCTTTTCTTCATAAATTTGACGAAAGCCTTCTAGGTACTCAGGCTCAAGGACCACGGGAATCTCAGGACGTTGCGGCATGCCGGTTGACTTTCTTGGGTGCAGGTCGTGCTTAGAGTTTGGAAAAATCAGGCTTGCGTTTTTCCATGAAGGCACCAAAGGCTTCTTTGGCGGCAGGCTCACGCAACATACGGCCAAAAGAAACGCCCTCTTCTGCCATTTGCGCTTTGATTTGCGCGGCTTGGCCTTGCTTCATCAAGCGCTTGGTCTCGACGAGCGACGTGATCGGCTTAGCCGCCAATTTGCGGGCCTGTGCTTGCGCGTAGTTGTTCAACTCCAACGGCGGCACCACGCGGTTGACCAAGCCCACTTCTTGCGCCGCTTCCGCCATGAAGGGCTCGCCCATCAACAGCGCTTCAGCGGCACGGTGGTAACCCATCATCTGCGGCACCAACAGACTGGAAGCAGCCTCGGGACACAAGCCCAAATTCACAAAGGGCATGGAGAACGCGGCGTTGTCACCGGCATACACCAAATCGCAATGGAACAACAAGGTGGTGCCAATGCCCACCGCAGGTCCCGCCACCGCCGCAATGACGGGCTTGGGGAACGACGCAATGTTGCGCAAAAAGCGGAACACCGGCGAGTCTTGGCCTGCCGGCGGGTTGTTCAAAAAGTCAGCAATGTCGTTGCCTGCACTGAAGATGGTTTCGTGGCCCTGAATGACCACCACGCGCACGGCGGCATCTTGCTCGGCCTGTTCGATGGCATCGGCCAAAGCCGCGTACATGGCCGAGGTGATGGAGTTCTTTTTATCGACGCGGTTGAAGGTGAGCGTCATCACGCCTTGGTCAATGTGGTTCAGGATATCGGTCATCGTTCGCTCCATTAAGGCTGACGCAGCCAAGTTTGTGTGCGGTAGAACGGGCCAATGTAGCCACGCACCTGCAGTTTTTTACCGCCCTCTTTCGGCACCATTTTCACGGTGTAGTCTTTGCCGTTTTCGGGGTCTAAGATTTTTCCGCCGCCAGCCCACAAGTGCTCGGCCAAGGGTTCAGGCTTGACGCCACGGATGATCTCCATGCCGATGATGTCTTGGCCTTTGCGATCGTCCTTGCAGTCTTCGCAGGTTTTTTTGGCATGGGGATCTTGACGCAGTGACTTGACCACGCGACCACTCAACACACCACCCTTATCCACAATTTGGATTTCGGCCTTGGCCTCACCCGTGTTGTCATCGATGGTGTGCCACGTGCCCACGGGCGTCATTTGAGCGAAGCTGCTGGCTGCACCGAAGAAGGCAAAGGCCAGCAAGCATTTGAAGTTTTGTCGTTTCATAAGCAGGTGAATTTACAACATTGTCGTGACGCCAAAATTAGGCGAACACCGCGTCTGTCTCCATCAGCACAGCCGAGCCTGCGCGCGCAGTCGCCATGAGCGATGCGGTCTCGGGGAACAGCTTGGCAAAGTAAAAGCGCGCGGTTTGCAGCTTGGCTTGGTAGAACGTGTCGCGGTTGCCTTCTGCAATTTTTTGCAAAGCCACTTGGGCCATGCGTGCCCAGAAATAACCAAACACCAAGTGCCCAGCCACGCGCAAGTAGTCGACCGCAGCGGCGCCCACTTCGTCCGCGTTTTGCAAGGCTTTGTAACCAATCTCGCCTGTGAACTGCGTCATTTGCTGGCCCAACTTGGCCAATGGGTTGATGAACTCGGCCATGTCTTCGTTGCCCTGCTCGGCCATCACCAGCTCGGTGATGTGTGCGCCAAACTTCTTTAAAGTGGCGCCTTGGTTGCCCAAAACTTTGCGGCCCAACAAGTCCAGACTTTGGATGGTGTTGGTGCCTTCGTAAATCATGTTGATGCGGGCATCGCGCACGTATTGCTCCATGCCCCATTCACGGATAAAGCCGTGGCCACCAAACACTTGCATGCACGCCGACGTGGATGTCCACGCGTTGTCGGTGATGAAGGCTTTGACGATGGGTGTGAGCAAGGCCACCATCTCTGCCGAGTCGGCACGCACGGCGGCATCGGGGTGGTTCAACTCACGGTCAATCAACAAAGCGCAATACAAACTCAAGGCACGACCGCCTTCGGCATAGGCCTTGGCCGTGAGCAGCATCTTGCGGACGTCGGGGTGAACCAAGATGCTGTCTGCGGGTTTGCTGATGTCTTTGGGGCCCGTCAAGCTGCGCGATTGAATGCGGTCTTTGGCATAGGCCACCGCGTTTTGATAGGCCACTTCGGTCAAGCCCAGCGATTGCATGCCCACGCCAATGCGAGCGGCGTTCATCATCACAAACATCGCCGCCAAACCTTTGTTGGGCTGACCCACCATCGTGCCCACCGCTCCGTCGAGCACCATTTGGCACGTGGCGTTTCCGTGAATGCCCATCTTGTGCTCCAAGCCGCCACAGTAAATGCCGTTGCGCTCGCCCACGCTCCCATCGCTGTTGACGTTGAACTTGGGCACCACAAACAGGCTGATGCCTTTGCTGCCCGCGGGCGCATCGGGCAAGCGTGCCAACACCAAGTGAACGATGTTGCTCACCATGTTGTGCTCTCCGGCGCTGATGAAAATTTTGTTGCCCGTGATGCGGTACGTGCCGTCCGCCTGCGGCTCCGCCTTGGTGCGCAAAAGTCCAAGATCGGTGCCGCAATGCGGCTCGGTCAGGCACATGGTGCCCGTCCATTCGCCACTGGTGAGCTTGGGCAAGTACAGGGCTTTTTGCGCGTCTGTGCCGTGCGCGTGCAGGGCTTCGTAAGCACCGTGCGAGAGGCCGGGGTACATGGTCCACGCTTGGTTGGCGCTGTTGAGCATTTCGTAAAAACATTGGTTCACCACAATCGGCAAGCCTTGACCGCCATAAGCGGGGTCGCAACTCAAAGCAGGCCAGCCGCCTTGCACATATTGGTCAAACGCCGCTTTGAAACCATCGGGCGTGCTCACTTCATGCGTGTCACGGTCCAGCGTGCAGCCTTGGGCATCGCCAATTTGATTGAGCGGGAACAGTACTTCAGAGGCGAATTTGCCGCCCTCTTCGAGCACCGCAGCAATCGTGTCGGCATCGATCTCGGCATGCTTGGGCATGGCTTTGAAATCGTCGGTGACATGCAGCACATCGTGCAGCACAAATTGCATATCGCGCAGAGGTGGGGTGTAGCTGGGCATGAAAAACTCCTTACTTTTTAGCGGGGGTTCGGCTGCGCTTGGCAGCGGGTGGAGACACGGAAGGGATAGCGGGCTCTGGGGCCGCGAGAGGGGTTTGTGCGCCGTAGCGTTGCAAGATGTTTTCGAAGCCGCGCGTGGTGCGCTCCAATGATTTGGAGGAGCGCAAAAATCTGGCCTCGTATTGCAGCGCCAAAATCAAACCGTGCACTTCAAACACCATTTGTTCGGCATCAATGTGGGCCGCCAAATGACCTTCCTCACACGCCTGCACAACAGCGCGGTACACCGCAGCCAACCAGGTTTTGACCGAACTGGCCAAGGCATCGCGCACGGGGCCGGGTCGATCGTCAAACTCAGCGGCACCGCTGATGTAGAGACAACCGGTGTCAATTTCAGCGGAGGTGCGTTTGGTCCAATTGGCAAACAGTTGACGCAAGCGCGGCAAACCGCGTTCTGCCTTGAGCGCGGGGTAGAACACCTCGGCCTCAAAGCGCTCGTGGTACTCACGCACCACCGACAATTGCAGTTCTTCGCGCGAGCCAAAGTGGGCAAACACACCCGACTTGCTCATGCGCGCCACTTCGGCCAAAGCGCCAATGCTCAAACCTTCCAAACCAATTTGCGTGGCCAAGCCCAAAGCGGCATCCACAATGGCGGCTTTGGTTTGCTGGCCTTTTTGCAAGGCCCGGTTTTCGACCGGCTGGGCTTTGTGGGTAACAGTCATGACAGACCACTTAAAAAGAACGACCGTGCTATTTTGCATGAAATTAAACTCTTCCCATGACTGCCACCCGAATACTCGCCATCCGCCACGGGGAAACCACCTGGAACGTGGACACCCGCATCCAAGGTCAACTCGACATCGACCTCAATGACACCGGTCGCTGGCAAGCCCAGCGCGTCGGCCACGCTTTGGCGCAAGAGCCCATTGCCGCCGTGTACAGCAGCGACTTGAAACGCGCGTTTGAAACAGCCCGAGCGATTGCCGAATCGCCCGCCCGCTTGGCCCTCAACAGCACCGCCTCAGCGTTAAATGTGACCGCGCACACAGGCTTGCGGGAGCGTCACTTTGGTCATCTGCAAGCGCAAACATGGACTCAAATCGAAACCGGCTGGCCAGAGGACGCCAAGCTCTGGCGCAGCCGCGACCCGCATTGGGCGCCGGAAGGTGGCGAGTCATTGATCGCGTTACGCGCACGCATTGCGCAATGTGTCGACGAACTGGCCAGTCAACATGTGGGGGAGCAAATTGTGTTGGTGGCGCACGGCGGCGTGATGGATGTGCTGTACCGATTGGCCACCAATCAAGACACGCAAACCCCGCGCACTTGGCATTTGGGCAACGCCGCCATCAACCGCTTGCTGTGGACGCCACAGGGTTTGAGCTTGGTGGGCTGGGGCGATGTGTCGCACTTTGACGAAAGTGCCACAGGGCCTCGCGACGAAACAACAGCCTAAGCGGTAAGGTGGCAAGCGCCGAGCCTCACCTGCGCGCATCAGTCGTCAGACAAGCCCGAGTGCGATTTGGGCGGCGTGACACCCAAATGCCGATACGCCGCCAAGGTGGCGATGCGGCCACGCGGGGTGCGCTGCAAATAGCCCTGCTGAATCAAGAACGGTTCGATCACATCCTCAATCGTGTCGCGCTCCTCACCGATGCTGGCGGCAATGTTGTCCAAGCCCACAGGACCACCATCGAAACGGTGAATCACCGCTTCAAGCAGCTTGCGGTCCATCAAATCAAACCCTTGCGGGTCCACATCCAACATCGCCAGCGCTTTGTTGGCCATGTCTTGGGTGATGCGGCCATTGCCCTTCACATCGGCGTAGTCACGCACGCGGCGCAACAAACGGTTGGCAATGCGCGGCGTGCCGCGTGAGCGACGGGCGATCTCGAACCCGCCATCCACATCCATCGGCGTGTTCAACAAGCCAGCGCTGCGAATGACGATGCGCTGCAACTCTTCGGCGGTGTAAAACTCCAAGCGCGACACGATGCCAAAACGGTCACGCAACGGGTTGGTCAACATGCCCGCACGCGTGGTCGCCCCCACCAAAGTGAAGGGCTGCAAATCGAGTTTGATGCTGCGCGCCGCAGGGCCTTCGCCAATCATGATGTCGATTTGGTAGTCCTCCAACGCGGGGTACAAAATCTCTTCCACCACGGGTGACAAACGGTGAATCTCATCGATGAAGAGCACATCGTTTTTCTCAAGGCCGGTCAGCAAAGCCGCCAAATCTTTGGGTTTTTCCAGCACGGGGCCGCTGGTGGAGCGCAGGTTCACGCCCAACTCTTGCGCAATGATGTGGCTCAACGTGGTCTTGCCCAAACCGGGCGGGCCAAACAACAACACATGGTCCAAGGCCTCGCCGCGCTTGCGGGCTGCGCCAATGAAAATCTCCAACTGCTCGCGCACCTTCATCTGCCCCACGTACTCTTGCAGCAGCTTGGGCCGCAAGGCGCGTTCAATCGCCTCTTCGTTGGGCGAGACGGGGGCGGCAGACACCACGCGCGCAGGCACGGGGGTGGGGGCGAAGTCGTCAGTTTGAATGCTCATGCTTTATTTCGCCAGTGACTTGAGGGCTAGCTTGATGCCGTCACTCACACCCACATCCGCGGGCAACAACTTGAGGGCGGCAGACGCTTCTTTGTCGCTGTAACCCAGCGCCAGCAAAGCTTGCAAGATGTCGCTTTGGTGGTCGGGCGTGGAGAACATATTGGGCCCGAGGTCTGCACCCAATTTGCCTTTGAGCTCCAGCAACAAACGCTCTGCCGTCTTCTTGCCAATGCCTGGCACTTTGGTGAGTCGGCCCGCGTTTTGATCAGACACGGCACGCGCCAACTCGTCGGCACTCAAACCACTCAAGATGCCAAGCGCCATGCGCGGGCCCACGCCTGAAATTTTGATCAGCAAGCGAAACGTGGCCCGCTCCGATGCGGTGCCAAAGCCAAACAAAATTTGGGCGTCTTCGCGCACCACAAAGTGCGTCAACAAGGACACACGTTCGCCGGTCGCGGGCAGGTTGTAGAAAGTGCTCATGGGCACATCGACTTCGTAGCCCACGCCATTGCAATCCACCAAAACTTGGGGTGGGTTTTTCTCGCTGAGGATGCCTGTTAATTTGCCTATCATTGGGGGACCTTTTTAGGGATTATCGACTTGATTCTTCGCCACACCTTCACCCCGCACAACAACACCTTCCTCTCGCACTTGTGCGGTCCCGTTGACGAACATTTGCGCACCATTGAGTTGGCGCTGAACGTCAAGATTGCCCACCGTCACGAGCAGTTCAAAGTGGATGGCCACAAGGCCAAAGCCACCCGCGCCATGGAAGTGCTGCAAGCCCTGTACGAGCGAGCCGAGCGCCCCATTCCGGCCGAGCAGGTGCAACTCATGCTCGCGGGCGACGCGGCGATGGACGAAGACAACAGCCCAGCCCTCAACACCCGTCGCACCGACTTGCGCGCGCGCACGCCCAATCAAGCCATGTACTTGGACAACATTGCAGCGCACGACATCACGTTTGGCATTGGCCCAGCCGGCACCGGCAAAACCTATTTGGCGGTGGCTTGCGCGGTGGACGCACTGGAACGCAGCGCGGTGCAACGCATTGTGCTGACCCGCCCCGCCGTGGAAGCGGGCGAAAAGCTAGGCTTCTTGCCCGGCGATTTGGGCCAAAAGGTGGACCCCTATTTGCGTCCCTTGTACGACGCGCTGTACGACCTGATGGGCTACGACCGCGTGCAAAAAGCCTTCGAGCGCAATGCGATTGAAATTGCGCCGTTGGCCTTCATGCGCGGGCGCACGCTGAACAACGCGTTTGTCATCTTGGATGAGGCGCAAAACACCACGCCCGAGCAAATGAAAATGTTCCTGACCCGCGTGGGCTTTGGTGCCAAGGCGGTGGTGACGGGCGATGTGAGTCAAATCGACCTGCCCAAGGGCCAACTCAGCGGCTTGATCGATGCCGAGCGCGTGCTCAAGCGGGTGAAGGGCATTTCGGTCACCCACTTCACCAGCGCCGATGTGGTGCGTCACCCCTTGGTGGCGCGCATCGTCGATGCATACGATGCATCGCGCGGCACCACCACCGGCGCGCCGGTGCGCAAACGCTCTTAATTTTTGAAGCAGCGGATCTTCAACCCCGCAGCCATTCAACCTGTCAGCCCTTCACGCAAACTTCACCATGGCGCTCAAACACCTTCAACTCTCTTTGCAATTTGGCGACGTGCCTTACGCCGCGCGCCACCGTGCCGCGCTGCCGCGTCACTTTGTGGCCCGCTGCATCCGCCATGCGCTGGTCGACGATGCAGAAATCACCGTGCGCATCGTCAACGCCGAAGAGGGCCAAGCCCTCAACAGCAGCTATCGCAAAAAAGATTACGCCACCAACGTGCTGACCTTTGACTACGCGCAAGAGCCCGTGGTCATGGCGGACTTGGTGCTGTGCGCGCCCGTGGTGGCCCAAGAAGCCAAAGAGCAAGGCAAAACCCTGCAAGCGCACTACGCGCACTTGCTGGTGCATGGTGCCTTGCACGCCCAAGGCTGGGACCACGAAACCAGCACCCAAGACGCCGAAGAGATGGAAGCCTACGAGATCGACATCTTGGCTGGACTGGGGTTCAAAAACCCTTATAAATCCTGAATGCGCGCCAGTCAGCCAAGCGAGAATCTGATGCCCATCGCGCTTAGCGCGGCTAAACGCGGCTTAGCGCCCTGCCGTGTCTTCCAGCAAGCGCACGCGCACGGTCTTGCCTTTGACGCGGCCTGCGCTCAAACGCTTGACGGCTTCACGCGCAATGCTGCGCTCCACGGCCACGTAAGTTGAAAACTCGTTCACGTTGATCTTGCCCACTTGGTCTTTGGTGAAACCGGCATCGCCCGTGAGCGCGCCCAATACGTCGCCCGCGCGAATTTTTTCTTTGCGACCACCCACAATTTGCAGCGTCGCCATCGGGGGCTGCAAGACGCCGCCCGCAGCAGGCGTCAAGCTGTTGAGCGGCGCCCAAGTGGACTCGCGGCCCTGCAACTGCTCAATCTTGCCCACGCTGCCCATTTCGTCCATGCTGGCCAGCGACAGCGCCAAACCTTCGGCGTCGCCGCGACCGGTACGGCCAATGCGGTGGATGTGAATTTCTGAATCAGGCGTCACATCGACGTTGATCACGGCCTCTAAGTTGGCCACGTCCAAGCCGCGCGCAGCCACGTCGGTGGCCACCAACACCGAACAGCTGCGGTTGGCAAATTGCACCAGCACTTGGTCACGTTCGCGTTGCTCCAACTCGCCAAACAAGGCCAAGGCACTGAAGCCTTGGGCTTGCAACACGGCCACCAAATCGCGGCATTGCTGCTTGGTGTTGCAAAACGCCAGGGTGGACTCAGGGCGAAAGTGGTTCAGCAGCAAGGACACCGCGTGCAAGCGCTCGCTGTTGGACACTTCGTAAAAGATTTGTTTGATTTTTTGCGCATCGTGCTGCGCCTGCACCTTGACGGTTTGGGGCTCACGCATGAACTGCGCGGACAGCTTGGCAATGCCTTCGGGGTACGTGGCCGAAAACAACAGCGTTTGGCGGTCTTTCGGGCATTGACGGACCACTTTGACGATGTCCTCAAAAAAGCCCATGTCCAGCATGCGGTCGGCCTCGTCCAGCACCAAGGTTTTCACGCCCTGCAGGCTCAAAGAGCCACGCTCCAAATGGTCCATGATGCGGCCGGGGGTGCCCACCACCACATGCGCACCGTGCTCAAGACTCAGCGTTTGACCGCGCAGGGCCACGCCGCCACACAAAGTCACCACTTTGATGTTGCCCACCGCGCGCGCCAAACGACGCAGCTCTTGCGTGACTTGGTCAGCCAACTCCCGCGTGGGACACAGCACCAAGGCTTGGGCATCGAACTGGGCGGCGTCGAGTTTTTCGACCAAGGGAATGCCAAATGCGGCGGTCTTGCCGCTGCCGGTGCTGGCTTGCGCGATCAGGTCCCGGCCAGCCAAGGTCAGGGGCAAGCTGGCGGCTTGAATGGGGGTCATCTGGGTGTAGCCCAGCTGCGTGAGGTTATCGAGCGTTGCGGCCGCGAGGCTCAAGGCGGCAAAAGAGGAAGCTGTGTTTTTTGAATCGGTCATGCACCGATTATCGTGATCGGGATGGTCACAGGGCCATCGTTGACCAAATGCACTTTCATATCCGCGCCAAAGACGCCTGTTTGCACGTTCGCGTGCTGCACTTTGGCTTGCGCCACAAAGGCGTCGTACAAGCGACGTCCCTCGTCGGCAGAGGCCGCGCTGGTGAAACTGGGGCGGGTGCCACTGCGGGTGTCTGCGGCCAAGGTGAATTGGCTCACCACCAGCAAGCCGCCCGCCACATCGTTGACGCTGTGGTTCATCTTGCCCGTCTCGTCATAGAAGACGCGCAGCTTCAAAATTTTGTCGAGCATTTTCTGGCCCACGGCTTCTGTGTCGCCCTTTTCTGCGCACAACAACACCATCAAACCTTGGCCAATTTCGCCCACCGTTTGGCCGTCGATCACCACACGGGCCTCACTCACCCGTTGCAATACCGCTTTCATCGTTTCAACAACCTTTGTTTGTGTCTGACGTGGGTTAAATTAAATCGCGCGGGTCATCAAAATGGGCTTCCACATCACTGGGCAACAGCTGAATCGTGGCGCGCAAACCAGGCACGGTGCTCATCAAGGCTTGCTCCACACTGGCACGCAAAGCGGCGGCACGGCCCAGCGACCACTCCGCAGGCATGTGCATGTGCATGTCCACAAACCGACGCTGCCCGGCTTTGCGGGTGGTCACATGGTCAAAACGCACGATGTGCACCGTCTCACCCGACGCTGCGCCGCGGCCATGGCGGCTGTGCGAAAAATCGTGCAGCACCTCTTGGATTTGAGCCAGCACATCAGGCTCCACCGCCTCGTCCATCAAGCCTTGCGAAGCGCTCCAAATGAGGTGCCAGCCTTCTTTCAAAATATTCAAAGCCACACCTATCGCGACCACAGCATCCAGCCACAGCCAACCCGTCCAGCTGACCAAGCCAATGCCGATCACCACGCCCGCAGAGGTCCAAACATCGGTGACCAAATGGCGGGCATCGGCCTCAAGCGCGATGGAGCGATGCGTCTTGGCGGCACGAAACATGACCCATGCCAACACGCCATTGAGCGCCGAACTGGCCACTGACAACGCCAAGCCCAAACCGACTTGTTCCAGCGGTTGTGGGTCAAAAATACGATGACTGGCCGCCCACACGATGCCCAACGCCGCCACCACGATGAGGATGCCCTCAAAGCCTGACGAAAAGTACTCCGCCTTGTGATGACCATACGGATGATCCTCGTCAGCAGGTCGAGCCGCAATGGTGACCATCATCAAGCCGAACACAGCACTCGCCAAGTTCACCAACGACTCCATGGCGTCCGACAACAAACCGACCGAGTCGGTCAGCCACCACGCCAAAGTTTTCAGACCGATGGTGATGCAGGCCACGAGCACCGACACCCACAGCAAGCCTTGAGGGGAAAGCCATTTCGATGGAGGTGTTTGGTTGTTCATGCCTGGCGATCAGCTGAGCGTGACACGCGCGAATTTGCGCTTGCCCACTTGCACCACGAAGGTACCGGCATCGAGCTTCAAGCCTTTGTCGCTGACGACGCTGGAATCCACACGCACGCCACCGCCGTCGATCAAGCGATTGGCTTCGCTGCTAGAAGGCGCCAAGCCTGCTGCTTTGAGCAACGCACCAATGCCCATGGGCGCGCCGCTGAGCGAGACCTCTGGAATTTCATCGGGCACGCCGCCTTTGCTGCGATTGATGAAGTCTTGCTCCGCGGCCTCGGCCGCTGCGGCGCCGTGAAAACGAGAGGTGATTTCTTTGGCCAAGGCCACCTTGGCATCTTTGGGGTTGCGCCCGCCTTCGATTTCTTTTTTCAGCGCCTCAATGTCGGCCATCGACTTGAATGACAACAAGGTGTACCAACGCCACATGAGCACGTCAGAGATGGACAACACCTTGGCAAACATGGTGTTGGGTGCTTCGCTGATGCCGATGTAGTTGTTCTTGGACTTGGACATTTTTTCAACGCCGTCCAAACCTTCGAGCAAGGGCATGGTCAAGATGCATTGCGCTTCTTGGCCGTACTCGGCTTGCAAATGGCGGCCCATCAACAAGTTGAATTTTTGGTCGGTACCGCCCAGCTCCAAATCAGACTTCAAGGCCACCGAGTCGTAGCCCTGCATCAACGGGTACAAAAACTCGTGCACGCTGATGGGCGTGTTGGCATGGAAGCGGTCATGGAAGTCGTTGCGCTCCATCATGCGCGCCACGGTGTACTTGGACGCGAGCTGAATCATGCCCATCGAGCCCAGCGGAATACACCATTCGCTGTTGTAGCGAATTTCGGTTTTGGCGGGGTCGAGCACCAACGAGGCTTGCTTGTAATACGTCTCAGCGTTCACCTTGATTTGCTCCGGCGTGAGCGGTGGGCGCGTGCTGTTACGGCCCGATGGGTCGCCAATCAAACTGGTGAAGTCGCCAATCAAAAAGATGACTTGATGCCCCAAGTCTTGCAACTGGCGCATTTTGTTGAGCACCACGGTGTGGCCGATGTGAATGTCGGGCGCTGTGGGGTCCAGGCCCAATTTGATGCGCAGAGGTTGACCTGTGGCTTCTGAGCGGGCCAGCTTTTTCAACCAATCGTCGGCGGGAATCAGCTCCTCGCAGCCGCGCTGGGTGACAGCCAAGGCGTCGCGCACACGATCAGAGATAGGGTAAGTATGTAAAGAGGCTTGATTCATAAGGATTTTTTGATGCGCAAGGTATACTTGACGCTTTGGTGTTTGCAGCTGATTTTAGAGGCCGCAGACGTAGGGCCTTGGACACAATCCCCGCCCCCACCGACAGCCGGAGACCTCACCCTTGCTGCAACTCTTTTTCCAGTGGGCACAGCGCCTGCAAAATTTACAAAAGACACATCCCCATCGCACCATGGCTGGCTTTGCCTTGAGCCTGTGCGTCATTGGCGGCGGCGCATTTGCGGTCGGCAATTTGTCGACGAGTATCAGCGGCACGTCGCTGAACCAAGTGGTGGAAAGTGTGTCCACCTTGTCGCTGCCCAGCAACACCGCCACAGACCCCTCGTTGATGCTCTTTCGCTCGGACGTCACGCGCTCCAGCGACACCGCAGACAGCCTGCTCAGCCGCCTTGGCGTGAGCGATGCCGAAGCCAGTGCTTACCTGCGCAATGCGCGCGTGGCACGCAGCCAAATTTTGGCGCGCAATGGTCGCTTGGTCACCGTGGAGGGCGACGAGTCGCGCAATCTCAAACGCTTGACCGTGCGCTGGGCTCCTGACAACGCGACCGATTTTTCGCGCTGGGTGATGGAGCGCACCGCAACTGGCTTTACCGAACGTTTGGAATCGGCCCCGCTGAACGTGAGTACGCGCCACGCCAATGGCGCGATTCAAAGCTCCTTGTTTGCGGCCACCGACGCCGCCGACATTCCAGACAACGTGGCCAGCCAATTGGCCGATATTTTTGCAGGCGACATCGACTTTCACCGTGCGCTACGCAAAGGCGATCGATTTGCGGTGGTCTACGAAACCTTCGAAGCCGATGGCGAAACCTTGCGCTCGGGCCGCGTGGTGTCGGCAGAGTTTGTGAACAACGGCAAGACGCACCAAGCGTTTTGGTTCAAAGAAGCCCGCGCCAAAGAAGGTGGTTACTTCAACGCAGAAGGCGTCAGTCTGCGCCGCTCTTATTTGGCATCGCCCTTGGCGTTTTCACGTGTGAGCAGCGGCTTCAAAATGCGCTTTCACCCGATTTTGCAAACGTGGCGCGCACATTTGGGCGTCGATTACGCAGCCCCTACTGGCACGCCTGTGCGCAGCGTGGGCCAAGGCGTGGTGGACGTCGCAGGCGTTCAAAATGGCTTTGGCAACGTGGTGATCGTCAAGCATGCCAACGGCCAAACCACCGTGTACGCCCATCTGAGCCGCATTGCGGTACGCGTTGGACAACGCGTGGCCCAAGGCGAAACCTTGGGCGCTGTCGGTGCCACGGGCTGGGCGACCGGTCCGCATTTGCACTTTGAATTCCGTGTGAACGGCCAACACAAAGACCCACTCACCATGGCGCGCCAAAGTGACGTGGTGGAAGTGTCGGCAGCGGCACGCACAGAGTTCATGCGTCACGCCACGGCCGCCAAGGTTGACCTTGCCGCCGCTGCAAACGCTCAGCCAAGTCAATCTGAATAAATGTCGGGCCATTACATCGGCTTGATGTCGGGCACATCGCTCGACGGTGTCGATGGTGTGCTGGTCGATTTCAGTCAAGGCACGCCTCGGGTCTTGTCGCACCAAACGCTCGCTTTTGACGACACACTCAAAGCCGAATTGATGGCCTTGAATACCGCTGGGGCCAACGAGCTGCACCGAGGTGCGTTGGCGGCCAACGCTTTGGTGCAGGTGTATGCCCAAGTGGTGCAAGCGCTCTTGACGGCCACAGGTCAAACCGTATCCACCATTCGAGCGATCGGCGCACACGGGCAAACGGTGCGCCATCAACCCGGCCTGTTCGACGGCGTGGGCTACACCCTGCAACTCAACAATCCCTCGCTTTTGGCGGAGTTAACGGGCATCGCTGTCGTCGCCGACTTTCGCAGCCGCGATGTGGCCGCAGGTGGCCAAGGCGCACCTCTGGTGCCGGTGTTTCATCAAGGTGTGTTTGGCAAGGCTGCGCAAACCGTCGCGGTACTCAACATCGGCGGCATTGCCAATGTGAGCGTGCTGTCCGCCCAAGGCGATGTGCTCGGCTTTGATTGCGGCCCTGGCAACGCGTTGATGGACTTCTGGTGCCAACAACACACAGGCCAGCCTTACGATGACAACGGCCAATGGGGGCGTAGTGGGCGAGTCATGGCCCCCTTGCTGCACGCGTTTATGCAAGAACCGTTTTTGCAGCAACCCCCACCGAAAAGCACGGGGCGTGATTTGTTTCATCCTGCGTGGTTAACCGCCCATCTGACCCGCTTTGAGCATGCGTCACCGGCCGATGTCCAAGCCACGTTGACCGAATTCACGGCACAAGCGTGCGCGAACGATGTGCTGCGTCATGCGCCAGATGCGTGCGAATTGATCGTGTGCGGTGGCGGCGCACTGAACGGCTTGTTGATGGCACGTTTACAAGCGGGTTTATCTTCTACCTCGTGCCAAGTGGTGTCATCGGCAGAGCGCGGCATGCCTGCGTTACAGGTGGAGGCCACAGCGTTCGCATGGCTCGCACGCCAAACCGTGCTGGCACAGCCTGGTAATGCACCAAAAGTAACGGGCGCCAAAGGCGCCCGCATCTTGGGTGGCATCTTCCCCGCCTGACGTTGCGTCTTAGCGGGTCGAAGAATTAGACCGAGAACGAAGAACCGCAACCACAGGTTGTGGTGGCGTTGGGGTTCTTGATGACGAACTGCGCGCCCTGCAAGTCTTCTTTGTAGTCAATCTCTGCGCCCAACAAGTATTGGTAGCTCATGGCATCAATCAACAAGGACACGCCATTTTTGGTCATGGTGGTGTCGTCTTCGTTGGTCACTTCGTCAAACGTGAAGCCGTATTGAAAACCAGAACATCCGCCACCTTGCACAAACACGCGCAACTTCAACTCTGGGTTGCCTTCTTCAGCGATCAAATCCGCCACCTTGGCAGCGGCGCTGTCGGTGAAGTTGATCGGTTCAGGCATTTCGGTTTCAATGTTTTCGGCAACTGCGCTCATGGTTTACTCTCCAAATTCAATCGCTAAAGTATATCGGTTTACTCGGGAATTAAGCGCAGCGCCCAGAGTAACGCTGCTTGCAGCATGGGCTTTGATGGATCGCACAAAACACGGCCGACAACAAAAAAGCCGCAAGGGCGAACCCATGCGGCTTTTGGCAAAACAGAAAGCGGATTAACGCTTGCTGAACTGCTTGCGGCGGCGAGCAGAGTGCAAGCCAACCTTTTTACGTTCCACTTCGCGAGCATCGCGAGTCACGAAACCGGCTTGTGACAGGACGGGCTTCAAAGCTGCGTCGTAGTCGATCAAAGCGCGGGTGATACCGTGACGCACTGCACCAGCTTGGCCAGACTCACCACCGCCGTGCACGTTGACTTGAATGTCAAACGCTTCGCCGTTGTTGGTCAGCATCAAGGGTTGCTTCGAAATCATGATCGAGGTTTGACGGCCGAAATATGCGGCGATGTCTTTACCGTTGATCGTGATTTTGCCGGAGCCTTTTTTCAGAAACACGCGAGCGACGCTTGATTTGCGACGGCCGGTGCCGTTATTCCATTCACCAATCATTTCAGCTCCTTAGATGTCCAGCACTTTAGGCTGTTGTGCGGTGTGTGGGTGCTCAGCACCGCCATACACCTTGAGCTTTTTGATCATGGCGTAACCGAGTGGGCCTTTGGGCAACATGCCCTTGACAGCCTTCTCAATCGCGCGGCCAGGGTGTTTGGCTTGCAGATCGCGGAAATTTGTTGCAGTGATACCGCCGGGGTAACCCGAGTGACGGTAGTACACCTTATCCAAAGACTTGGTACCTGTGACCTTGATCTTGGAAGCGTTGATGATGACGATGAAGTCACCTGTATCGACGTGGGGTGTGTAAATGGCTTTGTGTTTGCCGCGCAAACGGAGAGCAACTTCGCTGGCTACTCGTCCGAGCACCTTATCGGTGGCGTCAATCACAAACCACTCATGCACCACGTCAGCGGGTTTTGCGCTGAATGTAGACATAGTTAAATCCTAAAAGGAGAGAGGTTTGTAGGGCCCTTTTCCACGGTCGGCGTTCTTCTGTTGAGAACCTCTTAGGTGGGATGTGCTTCTTGCGAAACCTCTGCCGCGGGACCACTCAAGCGCTGCAGAGCCTGAAATTATACGAAAAATCAAGGACTTAAAGCAAGTCAGGCCAAAACCACCAGAAATGGCGGGTTACCATCCGGCCCATGTTCAGTTATCGCCACGCCTTTCACGCCGGAAACCATGCCGACGTCCTCAAACATTTGACGCTGATCGCGACTTTGAAGCACTTGATGCACAAAGATCCCGGCATTCAGTTTGTGGACACCCACGCCGGTGCGGGCCTGTATCGCCTCGATGGCGACTACGCTGAAAAAAGTGGCGAAGCCGCTGACGGCATCTTGAAATTGCTGGCGACCAAAGATTTGGCCAAAATCCCCGCGTTGCAGGATTACCTCGACATGGTGGCCGGCTTCAATTCAGGGGGCAGCACCCGCATCTACCCCGGATCGCCCTTCATCATGCACCGCTTGTTGCGTTACGAAGCCCGTGACCGCCTCAAGCTGTTCGAGATGCACCCCACCGACCACAAATCGTTGACGGGAAACATTGAGCAACTCAACGCGGGCCGCACGGTCAGCGTGACGCGCGCTGACGGTTTTGAATCACTCAAAGCCCTGCTGCCGCCGCCCGTCTCGACCAGTGGTTCACGCCGTACCTGTGTGCTGATTGACCCCAGCTACGAGATCAAGAACGACTACTACCGCGTCATCGACTGCATTCAAGACAGCTTGAAGCGCTTTGCCACGGGCACGTACATCGTGTGGTATCCCATCATTCCTCGCCCTGAGGCGCATGATTTGCCACGCAAACTCAAAACCATGTGCACCCAACTCAAGAAGCCTTGGTTGCACGCCACTTTGGCCATTGGTCGGGCCACCGGCGGCGACGATACGGGCTTGAGCGCCAGCGGCATGTTCTTGATCAACCCGCCCTACACCTTGAAGCCCCTGCTCAACGAGGCCTTGCCCATCGTGGCCAAAGCCTTGGCGCGTGGCCCCGGCCAGAGCTGGGCCGTGGAGTCGGGCGGCTAAACACCCGCTCCGCGCCAGCAGCGGCACCGAACGCGGTGCCGGCTTACCGCATTGGCTTCAAAAACGCCAAGACGTCGGTCAAATCGCGACCTGTCACCGTGGGCTTAGGCCCGATGGTTTCATGCGGCAAGCTTTGACGATTGACCCACAGCGTTTGAAAGCCAAACCAAGTGGCGCCCAACGCATCCCAAGCGTTGCTTGACGCAAACAAAATCTCGTCCAACCGATACGGCAGCACCTGCTGCACCAAGCCATAGCTTTCGGGCGAAGTTTTGAATTGGCGCACGCTGTCGACCGAAATGATGTGGTCAATCAAGGTGGACATGCCCGCATGGGTCACCGCCACATTCAGCATGTCGGGGCTGCCATTGGACAAAATCGCGGTCGGAATGCCCTGCGCTTTGAGCGTTTCCAACACGCCCACGTTTTCAGGAAATGCGGTGAGATGCGCATATTGGCGCATCAACGCGCCTTCATTGGCCGCCGACTGGGCCAAGTGCAAACGCGCCAAGGTGTACTGCAATGCGGCCCGTGTGACCTCGAAAAACGACTGGTAGTGCTTGCTGCCACCCGTCGCATGCGGGTCTGACATCGTGATCAAGCGTGAATATTCAATTTGCTTGTCACGCCACAGCACCGAAATGGCTGCGCCTTGACCGGGGTACAAGCGCTCCGCCAAGGCCCCAATCGAATACACATCAAACAAGGTGCCGTAGGCATCGAAAACGACGGCTTGAATGGCCATGGCGCTGTCCCCTTTTTTTAAACGCCCATTGTCGGGTTTTTAGGCTCGGAAAAACCCCTAGACAATTAACCGACCAGTCGGTCGGCTAATTCTCTATACTTTCGCTTGCGCACCGCATGTCGCTGGTGCAGGAGTGGTTCATGTACACCCAATCGTTCAACGTGCCCGACGCCGCCGATACGTCAGCACCCCAAGGCGCGCAGCTCAAAGCCGTGGCCAAACCCGTCAGCGCGTCAGAAGCGGCCTTGCAAGAGGGCTTTGACGTGCGGATTGATGCCGACGGCCGCATCGAACCGCAAGACTGGATGCCCGAGGCCTACCGCAAAACCTTGGTGCGCCAAATCAGCCAACACGCACACAGCGAAATCGTCGGCATGCTGCCCGAAGGCAACTGGATCAGCCGCGCCCCCAGCCTCAAGCGCAAAGCCATCCTGATCGCCAAAGTGCAAGACGAAGGCGGCCACGGTCTGTACCTGTACAGCGCCGCCGAAACCTTGGGCACCAGCCGCGACCAAATGCTCGACGCGCTGCACACTGGCAAAGCCAAATACAGCTCCATCTTCAACTACCCCACCCTCACCTGGGCCGACGTGGGCGTGGTGGGCTGGCTGGTCGATGGGGCGGCCATCATGAACCAGATCCCGCTGTGCCGCTGCTCTTACGGCCCCTACGCCCGCGCCATGGTGCGCGTGTGCAAAGAAGAAAGTTTCCACCAGCGCCAGGGCTACGAAGCCCTGCTGGTGATGATGCAAGGCACCGCCGAGCAAAAAGCCATGGTGCAAGACGCCGTCAACCGCTGGTGGTGGAAGTGCTTGGCCATGTTTGGCCCGCCCGACGCCGACAGCCCCAACAGCGTGCAGGGCATGCGCTGGGGCATCAAACGCATCAGCAACGACGACCTGCGTCAAAAGTTTGTGGACGCCACCGTGCCGCAAGCCAAGGTACTGGGCGTCACCCTGCCCGACCCCGACCTGAAGTGGAACGAGGCACGCGGCCACCATGACTACGGCCAAATCGACTGGGCCGAGTTCTGGGCCACCGTCAACGGCAACGGCCCCTGCAACAAAGAACGCTTGGGCACCCGCGTGAAAGCCTGGAACGACGGCCAATGGGTGCGCGACGCTGCCTTGGCCCACGCCCGCAAACAACACACCTTGAAGGAGGCCGCATGAGCCAAGCAACCCCCAAAGCATTGAACGAGTGGCCCCTGTGGGAAGTCTTTGTGCGCAGCAAACAAGGCTTGGAGCACAAGCACTGTGGCAGCCTGCACGCCAGTGACGCGCAACACGCCCTGCAAATGGCACGCGACGTGTACACACGCCGCCAAGAAGGCGTGAGCATTTGGGTGGTTCCCTCCAACACCATCACCGCCAGCGCCCCTGACGACAAAGCCGAGTTCTTCGAGCCCGCCAGCGACAAGATTTACCGCCACCCCACCTTCTACGTCATCCCCGACGAAGTGGGGCACATGTGATGACGGCGCACTTGGACTACGTGCTGCACTTGGCCGACAACGCCTTGGTGCTGGGCCAGCGCAATGCCGAATGGTGTGGCCACGGCCCCATCTTGGAAGAAGACATTGCCATGGCCAACATCAGCCTGGACCTGATCGGACAAGCCCGCATGCTTTACCAGCACGCGGCCACGCTCAAAGGCGACGGCGCCACCGAAGACAGCTTGGCGTATTTCCGTGACGTGCCCGACTTTCGCAACTACACCTTGCTAGAGCTGCCGCATCACGCCGCCTTGGTGGGCTACGCCGTGGACAACCGCGACTACGCCGTCACCATCGTGCGCAATTTTTTGTACAGCAGCTTGATGGCTTTGGTGTGGGAAAAACTGCAGACCTCACAAGACGCGCATTTGGCGGCCATTGCAGCCAAATCACTCAAAGAAGTGCGTTATCACCTCCGTCACTCACACGACTGGCTGGTGCGTTTGGGCGACGGCACCGAGGTCTCGCACGCCAAAACACAAGCAGCGCTGAACCACCTGCTGCCGTACACGCAAGAGTTTTGGTCCGCCAGTGATTTTGAAACGCAAGCTGCCGCTGCGGGCATTGGCATCGACACCGCCACCGTGCGCGACGACTGGCAAACCTTGGTGCGCAACGGCATCGCTGAGGCCACCTTGCAGCAGCCGTCCACGGACGGGTTTGTGCACACCGGCAAGCACGGCTTGCACTCGGAGCATTTGGGCTTTTTGTTGGCCGAAATGCAAAGCTTGGCACGCGCGCACCCACAAGGCGTGTGGTGACCCCCCCCATTTCAAACGCACAAGTGGCATGGGCGGCCATGGCGTCATCTGTGGCGTCGGCACCTGTTGTGCCAACCGCACCGACGCCCCCCGATCAGGCCGCGTTACTGGCTCGCATTTGGGCGGCGCTCGACACTTTGAGCGACCCAGAAATTCCGGTCGTCACCCTGCGTGACATGGGCATCTTGCGTGACGTGGTGTGTCAAAGCGATGGCAGCTGGACTGTGGTCATCACCCCGACCTACAGCGGCTGCCCCGCCATGGGCCAAATTGAAGACGACGTGCGCGCCACCTTAGCCACGCTGGGCGTGAACGCCCGTGTGCAAACCCAACTGGCGCCTGCATGGACCACCGACTGGATGAACCAAGCCGCACGCGACAAACTGCGCGCGTATGGCATCGCGCCACCGGCACGCTGTGGCGTGCGCAGCGACACCGACGCGACCTCCACCGTGATGCAATTTGCGGCACGTCGCCACACACTTGACGTGGTGCCTTGCCCCCATTGCGGTTCGCACGACACCACCGAGACCTCTCACTTTGGCTCCACCGCCTGCAAAGCGCTTTACAAGTGCTTGTCATGCATGGAGCCGTTTGACTACTTCAAACCCTACTAATTTTTGAACAGGCCAGCCCCATGTCTGCAGCCCCTCAATTCCATACCCTCACCGTGTCGCACGTCGACGCCGAAGCCGCCAACGCCGTGGCGCTCAGCTTTCACATCCCTGCGGATTTGCAAAGCACGTTCGCGTTTGAACCCGGTCAGTTTTTGACCCTGCGCGCCACCATCGAGGGTCAAGATGTACGCCGCAGCTATTCCATCTGCTCCACCCCACAAACGCTGACACGCGATGGCGTGTTGCAAGTGGGAATCCGCGCGGTCGACGGCGGCCTGTTCTCTAACTGGGCCACCACACAACTCAAAGCGGGCGACACCCTGCAAGTCATGCCGCCACAAGGCCGCTTTGGCGTGCAACGTGCGCGCGCTTTGCATCGCGTGGGCTTTGCCGCGGGCTCGGGCATCACGCCCATCTTGTCGATCATGGCCAGCACGCTGGAAAGTCAAGCTGAATCGAAATTCACCTTGGTCTATGGCAACCGGCACATGGCCAGCGTGATGTTCAACGAGGCGCTGCAGGACCTGAAAGACCGCTACCCCGACCGCTTGACCTTGATCCATATCTTGTCGCGCCAAGCCCAAGAAGTGCCCTTGCTGGAAGGGCGCATTGATGGCGGCAAAGTACGCGCCATCATCACGGCATTGCTGCCCGTGAAAAGTATGGACGAAGTGTTTGTGTGTGGCCCCGAAGCCATGATCGAAGCCACCGAAGCCGCGCTGATTGATGCGGGCGTGTCTGCCAAACGCGTGCATTCAGAGCGCTTCACCTCCAGCACACCGACAGCGCCCCGCAAGAGCAGCACCACGCAAACAGACCCGTCAAAAAATGCGATCCAACTGCGCATCGTCTTAGATGGCAAACCTTACGACATGACCATGGGCCCCGACGACCATGTGCTGGACGTGGCCCTCAACCACGGCTTGGACTTGCCCTATTCCTGCAAAGGTGGCGTGTGCTGCACCTGTCGCGCCAAGGTGATGGAAGGCAAGGTGGAGATGAGCAAAAACTTCACCCTCGAACCGTGGGAAATGGAACAAGGCTTTGTGCTGAGTTGCCAAGCACGCCCGACCACGGCCAGCGTGGTGGTGAGTTTTGATGAGCGCTAAGTTATCGCGTTGATCGCCCATGAAAAATGCCCTGCATTGCAGGGCATTTTTGTGAAAGCCTTGATACTTCGTGAGGTGCTTAGAAGCGGTAGCCCACGCCCACACCCACGATCACGGGGTCGAGTTTCAAGACGCCACCATTGGCACCATTGCTGGCATACACATTGGTTTTGATGTGCACTTTTTTCACATCCAAGTTAAAAGAAATTTGCTTGGTCAATGGAATGTCCACGCCCGCTTGGAACGCCGTGCCCCAAGTGTCGTTGTCCAAGGTATGGCCAGTCGTCAAGTTCACGTTGGTGATCTTTGTGTAGTTCAAACCTGCGCCCACGTAAGGCTTGTAACCCTTCAAATCGGTGAAGTGGTATTGCAAGGTCAAGGTGGGGGGCAAGTGGTTAAAGATACCAATCGCAGCACCGCCCGCAGACACGACTTGCTTTTGTGGCACCGCCAAAACCAACTCAGCAGCCACGTTTTTGTTGAAGAAATAGCTCACGTCTAATTCAGGAATGGTCTTGTCGTTGACACTCAAAGCGAGGTCAGGATTGGTGGCGCCTTTGTTGGCCATGTCCAAATGAGCGGCACGCACACGCACCAACCAAGGCGATTCTTGTGCGGCGACTTGACCGGCGACCAACATGCCAACAGCGGCGGCGATGATTATTTTTTTCATGATTTTTCTTTCTTAGACTCCGGGCTATTCCCGTGAGATCTATTTCAAATCAAGAAAGATCTGCCGCCATTGATGCGCATCAAAGCCGCACGCTGCGGCATTTGACCCAGGTCAAACAAACGCAGCCTAAGCGATCAAACCTAGGTTTTCACAAATGGACAAGGTCGCTGCGCTTTGGTTCATGCTGTAGAAATGCAAACCCGGTGCGCCAGCGCTGCGCAGCTGATCGCACAAGTCGGTCACTACCTCTAAACCAAAGGCTTTGATGGAGGCCATGTCGTCACCGTAGCCTTGCAAACGCAAGCGAATCCAACGTGGAATCTCTGCGCCACAGGCATCGGAGAAACGCAACAGTTGCGACGAACTGGTAATGGGCATGATGCCCGGCACGATGGGAATCTCAACGCCGAGTTTTTGCACATCGTCCACGAAACGGAAATACGCATCACTGTTGTAAAAGTATTGCGTGATGGCCGAGTCCGCGCCGGCCTTGACCTTGGTCGCAAAGGCTTGCAAGTCGGTTTCTGCCGATTTGGCTTGTGGATGAATCTCGGGGTAGGCCGCGACTTCGATGCCGAAATCGTCGCCCGTCTCAGCGCGGATGAAGGCCACCAAATCGCTGGCGTATTGAAACTCACCGCCCGCGCCATAGCCGCTGGGCAAATCACCACGCAAAGCCACCAAGCGCTTCACGCCCATGGCTTTGAATTCAGCCAACTGCTGACGCACGCTGTCGCGCGTGGCGCCAATGCACGAGAAGTGCGAGGCCGCCGCCATGCCTTCGCTCAAGATTTCTTTCAAGGTCAAAAGCGTACCGGCCTGCGTCGATCCGCCCGCACCGTAGGTGACCGAGCAAAACTGGGGCTTGAGGGGGTACAGCGCTTGGCGCACAGTGCGCAACTTGTCGGCCCCCTCTGGCGTTTTGGGTGGAAAAAACTCAATGCTCAAACTGTTGTTGACGATCATCTCTATCTCTCTTCTTGGCGCGTCAGGCGCGACGGGCACCGATCCAAAACTCTTGGTTGCCATCACCACCGGCAATGGCGCTGGGCCAATAGCCCAACACCTCTAAATTCAAACTCGCACAGGCTTCACGCAATCGCGCCTCCACCTGCACATAGCTGGCGGGGTCTTTGACCAAGCCACCTTTGCCAATGTCGCTGGGCTGCAATTCAAATTGCGGCTTCACCAACATCAGCAGCGCGCCGCCCTGTTTCAACAAAGGCAACAACGCGGGTAATACAAGGGTGAGCGAGATGAAAGACAAATCACCCACAACCAAATCAAAACCATCACGCGCATCAGGCACGCGCACATCGTCCGCTTCTAGCTCGCGGGCGTTGATACGCTCCACACACACCACACGCGCATCGTCACGCAAACGCGGATGCAATTGGCCGTGCCCCACATCGAGCCCCACAACTTGCGCAGCGCCTTGCTGCAACAAGCAGTCAGTAAAGCCACCTGTGCTTTGCCCCACATCGAGGCAACGCAAACCTTGGACGGTCAGGCCACTGCTGAGCAGCGCACCTTCCAGCTTCAAACCGCCGCGAGACACATAGCGCGCCTCTGCGTTGTCCAGCAAGCGCAGCTCGCTGGGCAATGGCAACTCGTCACCGTTTTTGGTCACGCGTTGCCACGGCTTGGTGCCCAAGCGCCACTCGACGCCCGAGGCAATGAGCCGCTGCGCTTGTGAGCGCGAAGCGGCCAAGCCACGGTCGACGAGAAGTTGGTCTGCGCGCATGGACAAAAGCCAAAGGGCTTAGTAGCGGTAGGTGTTGGCTTTATAAGGGCCGTTCTTAGACACGCCGATGTAGGCGGCTTGCTCGTCGCTCAGTTCCGTCAACATTGCGCCAACTTTCTTGAGGTGCAAACGCGCCACTTTTTCGTCGAGGTGCTTAGGCAACACATACACCTTGCCTGCTTCGTATTGGTCTTGCTTGGTGAACAACTCGATCTGAGCGATCGTTTGGTTCGCAAAGCTGGAGCTCATCACAAAGCTGGGGTGGCCGGTGGCGCAACCCAGGTTCACCAGGCGGCCTTTGGCCAGCAGGGTGATCTTTTTGCCATCAGGGAAGATGACGTGGTCGACTTGCGGCTTGATCTCGTCCCACTGCAGCTTTTCGAGCGAAGCGACGTCGATCTCGTTGTCGAAGTGACCGATGTTGCAAACGATGGCTTCGTCTTTCATGGCGGCCATGTGCTCGTAGCGGATCACGTTTTTGTTACCGGTGGCCGACACGAAAATGTCGCACTTGTCAGCAGCGTATTCCATGGTGACCACTTTGTAGCCTTCCATTGCAGCTTGCAGGGCGTTGATCGGGTCGATCTCGGTCACCCACACTTGGGCGCTCAAAGCGCGCAAGGCTTGGGCAGAGCCCTTGCCCACGTCGCCGTAACCGGCCACGCACGCCACTTTGCCAGCGATCATCACGTCCGTCGCGCGCTTGATGGAGTCCACCAACGATTCGCGGCAGCCGTACAGGTTGTCAAACTTGCTCTTGGTGACAGAGTCGTTCACGTTGATGGCGCGGAACATCAAACTGCCTTTGGCGGCCATTTCGTTCAAGCGCAACACGCCGGTGGTGGTCTCTTCGGTCACGCCGATGATGTGCGCACCTTTGCGGCTGTACCAAGTGGGGTCAACAGCCAATTTGGCTTTGATGGCGTTGAACAAACAAGTTTCTTCTTCGCTGGTGGGGTTGGCGATCAACGAAGCGTCGGTTTCAGCGCGCTTGCCCAAGTGCATCAACAACGTGGCATCGCCGCCATCGTCCAAGATCATGTTGGGGCCTTCGCCTTGGGTGCCTGCTGCACCGAATTCAAAAATGCGGTGGGTGTAGTCCCAGTACTCGGCCAAGGTTTCGCCTTTGGTGGCGAACACGGGCGTGCCCGCTTCTGCGATGGCAGCAGCAGCATGGTCTTGGGTGGAGAAGATGTTGCAAGAAGCCCAACGCACGTCAGCGCCCAAAGACTTCAAGGTTTCGATCAACACAGCCGTTTGGATGGTCATGTGCAAAGAGCCGGTCACGCGAGCGCCCTTCAAAGGTTGCGCTTTGGCGAACTCTTCGCGGATGGCCATCAAACCGGGCATTTCGGTTTCGGCGATTTTGATTTCTTTGCGGCCCCAAGCGGCCAGCGACATGTCGGCCACGATGTAATCGGTGGCGGGGTTGGTTTTGAGAACAGCGTTCATTGGTGAGACTCCAAAGGTGGGCAAAGCCACTGGCAACGCGCGGTAAGCGTGGGAGTCCGAAACCGAAATTTCCGCAGGACTCACCTCACGTTGACAGTGGGTGAGCGCGGTTGGAAACGTGAGGCCCAATGCCGCAAAAAGCAGCGAATCGACCTGTGTGTCCGAGCCTCACCTGTGAACCCTCAGAAATGACGGGTACAGGCTGCAGCGCTCCTCGGATGGGCATTATTTTAACCCGCGATGCACACGCCCCTTGAAATTAAATCTAAAGGTTTAACATTGGGCATGAACGTTCATCGCCACATCCACATTTTTATCAAACGGCAACTCGCCTCGCACCTACGTCAAAGTGCGAACGTGTACTTTGTCTGGTTTTCTGTGTCCGCCATGGCTGGCTTGCTGGGTCTCACCCCGTGGTTGTATTGGCTTGGCCATACGACGAGCGCCAGCTCTTGCGCCTTGGCTGCGGCTTGCGTGCTCGTCGGCATGCTGGTGTGGCGCTATGGTGGCGGCGTGAAGTGGGGCGGCGTGATCTATCAAATCACGCTCATGACGCTGGTGCTCTTCAATGCATCCATCACGGGAGGCGTCGCCTCCCCCGTGTTGACGTGGTTGGCCATCATTCCCCTGCTGCCTTTGTTCATGGGCTCACGCGTTGGTGGCCTGTTGGCCATGCTGGCGTCTATGGCCAGCGTGATGGGTCTGTATATTTTGCAAACCCGAGGCATGCTGCCTCAACTTGAACACCCATTTGTATTGCAATCGTTGGGCGACGGCGCTCCGCTTGCCGACAACGCCTGGCAATCCCTGTCGTTTGCGGCGGGCATGTTCATACTCATGCTGCTGGCCCAACTGGCCTTGGTGCAAATTTATGACACGGCCAACGAGCAGCACCTGCGCCGCCTGCGTCAAACCAATACACGGCTCGAAAGCCTGTCTAAAAACCTCAAAGTGGCCAGCGCGCACAAAGACCAATTTTTAGCGATGGTGAGCCACGAAATGCGAACCCCTTTGAATGCCGTCATGGGTTACTTGGGGCTGCTGTCTTCCGACGCGAACCTGCCCGAACCGGCAGATCAATACGTCAAAGGTGCGCGCAACTCAGCCGCACATTTGGTCACGGTGATCAACGATTTGTTGGACTTTTCGCAAATCCAGCAAGGCAAATTGGTGCTGAACTTGCAGCCCGTCAATCTGCGCGAGATGCTGAGCAGCACCCACCAAACCCTGTCACCACGGGCGGATCAACTGGGTGTGGCATATCCGCTAGACATTGACCCCAACGTCCCCGAATGGGCGCTGGTCGATGCGCATCGAATGGCTCAAATCATCTTGAACCTGCTCGGCAATGCTTTGAAATTCACCTCTCAAGGCCAAGTGCGTATGCACATCCGTTTTGAAGCGATGCCGAACACGCCCAAACACGGCAACATCACGATACGCGTTGAAGACACGGGCACAGGCATGCCTGAGTCGGCCCTCGAAAACATCTTCAAACCCTTTGTGCAACTCAAGATCAGCGACAACGACTTGAAAGCGGGCAACGCCTTGCATGGCAACGGGTTGGGGCTGGCCATCACACGCAGCTTGGTGCAAAGCCACAAAGGCAGCGTCAGCGTGGAAAGCACGCTCGGTATGGGCAGTGCCTTTACCGTCAAACTGCCCATCGACGTGGCCGAGCCGCCCATGGCACGTCGCCCCACAGACCCCAGCAGCGCCAACCCGATTGAACTCGACATTTTGGTGGTCGACGACCACGTCACCAACCGATTGGTCGCAACCGCCAGCATCAAACGCGGCTTGCCCAACGCCCTCATCGAGCACGCGATCAACGGCAGCGATGCCTTGAACAAAATGCGCGAACACCGCTACGACCTCGTGCTGATGGACTTGATCATGCCGGACATTTCGGGCACCGAAGTCGTTCGCCGCATTCGTGACGATCTGGACCACCCTTACCGCGACGTGCCCGTCATCGCCCTCACCGCCAATGTGGCGGAAGATGCCGTCAAAGAATGCATGGCCCTCGGTTTTCGCGAAGTCCTGCCCAAGCCCTTTGACCGCGACATCTTGGTGCAAGCCATCTTGACGCATGCCCAACCTCAAAGCGCGCAGCCCCGAGCGCTATGATTCTGCCCTTTGACATGACGTGCTTACACGCACCGCCCCATGAGCTCCTTTCTGAACGAAGTGCGCCGTCGCCGCACCTTTGCCATCATTTCTCACCCTGACGCGGGTAAAACCACGCTGACCGAAAAGCTGTTGCTGTTCTCGGGTGCGATTCAAATTGCCGGTGCTGTGAAAGGCCGCAAAGCCAGCCGCCACGCCACCTCGGACTGGATGGAGATTGAGAAGCAACGCGGCATCTCGGTGGCCTCGTCGGTCATGCAAATGCTGTACCGCGACCACGTCATCAACCTGCTCGACACCCCCGGCCACAAAGACTTCTCGGAAGACACCTACCGCGTGCTCACCGCCGTGGACTCGGCCCTGATGGTGATTGACGCGGCCAACGGTGTGGAAGCCCAAACCCGCCGCTTGATTGAGGTCTGCCGTCAGCGTGACACGCCCATCATCACCTTCGTCAACAAGATGGACCGCGAAGTGCGCGACCCGCTCGACATCCTCGACGAAGTCGAACGCGAACTCGGCATGCCCTGCGTGCCCATGACATGGCCTGTGGGCCAAGGCAAGTTGTTCGGCGGCATCATCAACTTGCGCACGCAAGCCATGACCGTGTTTGACTCCGGCTCTGAGCGCTTGCCGCAAGACTTTGAAACACACCCACTCACCGAGCAAGCCAAGCTGGCTGAGCGTTTTGGATTGGAATGGGCCGCCGCCATGGAAAGCATGGAGCTGGCCACCGGCGCATCGCCCAAGTTCGACAAAGAAGCCTTCTTGGCCGGCAAGCAAACCCCCGTGTTCTTTGGCTCAGGCGTGAACAACTTCGGTGTGATGGAAGTGCTCGACGCTTTGGTCGACCTCGCGCCTTCGCCCCGCCCTCGTCTGAGCCATCTTGTCGTCAACAAGCAAGCCATTGAAAAAACCATTCAACCCGAAGACGAAGGTTTTGCCGGTGTGGTGTTCAAGGTGCAAGCCAACATGGACGCCAACCACCGCGACCGAATTGCCTTTGTCCGCGTGGCCTCAGGCAAGTTCACCCCAGGCATGAAGCTCAAGGTGCAACGCACTGCCAAAGAGCTGCGCCCCACCAGCGTGGTGACCTTCATGTCGCAACGCCGCGAAGCGGTGGAAGAGGCCTATGCGGGCGACATCATCGGCTTCACCACCCACGGCGGCGTGCAGCTGGGCGACACCATCACCGACGGGCAAGCCTTGCAATTCACAGGCTTGCCGTTCTTCGCGCCCGAATTGTTCATGACGGTGATTTTGAAAAACCCATTGCGCACCAAGCAGCTACAACAAGGCTTAGACCAGTTGGGTGAAGAAGGCGCCATTCAGGTGTTCAAACCCGAGGCAGGCGGCGCGATGCTGCTGGGCGCTGTGGGTCAGTTGCAGTTTGAAGTGGTGCAACACCGCTTGAAAGCCGAATACGACTGCGATGTGAAGCTAGAGAGCTGCCAGTACACCGGCGCGCGTTGGATCACGGCAGACACGCCTGCTGAGCTGCGCGAATTCACCTACGCGTATCCGCAGCGTATGGCTTTGGATGCGGCCAATACGTTGGCGTATTTGTGCACGTCGCCTTATGACGTGCGGTTGGCGCAAGAGCGGTTTCCGAAGATTCATTTTCACCCGCTGCGCGAGCACGCGGGACTTGCGCTTTCTACGGCGGGGTAATCCTCGCTTTTGTCGTAAAAAGAGGCTCGGTCACTGAGCCTCTCTTCACCTCACGATCTAGCCAATACAGGCTTGAGCGCCACACCTGTGTGTGTGCCCAGTTCGACCACCGCCTCCGGTGTGTCTGCAGCGACAATCAAGCCGCCGCCGTTGCCGCCTTCGGGGCCGAGGTCGATGATCCAATCGGCTTCGGCAATCACATCGAGGTCGTGCTCAATCACCACCACGCTGTGTCCGCCATCCACCAAACGGTGCAGCACGCGAATCAGCTTGTCCACGTCGGCCATGTGCAAACCCACCGTCGGCTCGTCCAACACATAGAGCGTGTGCGGTGCTTTGTTGCCACGACGTGTCACGTCGTCGCGCACTTTGCTCAGCTCTGTCACCAGCTTGATGCGCTGCGCTTCGCCGCCGCTGAGCGTGGGTGAAGGTTGGCCCAAGGTGAGGTAGCCCAAGCCCACGTCTTTGAGCAGCTGCAAGGGGTGCGCAATATTGGGCATGGTGGCGAAAAAGTCCACCGCCTCGTCGACTTCCATTTGCAACACATCGCCAATGCTTTTGCCGCGCCAGCTCACCGCCAAAGTCTCGGGATTGAAGCGTGCGCCGTGACAGGTTTCGCACGGCACTTTCACGTCAGGCAAAAAGCTCATCTCAATGGTGCGCAAGCCTTGGCCTTCGCAGGTGTGGCAACGGCCTTCACCGGTGTTGAAGCTGAAACGCCCTGCGCCGTAGCCACGGGCTTTGGCTTCGAGTGTTTCTGCAAACAGTTTGCGAATCGTGTCCCAAAAACCAATGTAGGTTGCGGGGCAGCTGCGCGGAGTTTTGCCAATCGGCGTTTGGTCGACTTCCAACACGCGGTCGATGGTCTGGTAACCATCCAAGCCCGTGCAGCCCACCCAGGCAGGATGCTTGCCTTCTTCATCGAGTTTGCGGCCTGCTTGTGTGGCGCGCTGGGCCACCGCTGCGGCCACGTTGTGCAGCAGCACATCGCGCGCGAGCGTGGATTTGCCCGAGCCCGACACGCCCGTCACCGCCACCAAACGCTTGAGAGGAACGTCCACGCTCACGTCGTTCAGGTTGTGCAGCGAGGCGCCTTCGAGAGAAAGCCAGTTGAGTGACAGTGCATCGGAGGAGCTAACAGAACGCCGCGCCTGCAACGGATGCCGCATCGCGTGCAACAAGTAGCGCCCCGTTTGCGAATCCGCTTGATCGGTGATGTCTTTCACCGAGCCCTCACCCATCAAACGACCACCGCGCTTGCCCGCGCTAGGCCCAATGTCGATGATGTGGTCGGCGCGGCGAATGGTGTCTTCGTCGTGCTCCACCACCACCAAGGTGTTGCCTTTGTCGCTGAGCAAATGCAAAGCGTTCAACAAGATTTGGTTGTCACGCGCATGCAAGCCAATGGTGGGCTCGTCCAACACGTAGCACACGCCTTGCAAATTACTGCCCAGTTGCGCGGCCAAGCGAATGCGTTGCGCCTCGCCACCGCTGAGCGTGGGTGCACCACGGTCCAGCGTGAGGTAGTTCAAACCCACTTGCTCTAAGAACTCCAAACGGCTCTTGATCTCAGGCAACAGGTCGCGGGCGATGTCTGCCTCACGGCCACTCAAGGTTAAGGTTTCGGCCCACTTGCGAATGTCGGTCACGCTCAAACGCGCGATGTCGGTGATGCCCACGCCTGCAAACTTCACGGCGCGTGCCGTGGCATTCAAACGGGTGCCTTCACAGCTGGGGCAGGCGGTGTCGGCCAAGTCGTCCACATCGGGCTCAGCGAAGGTTTGTTCGCGACCTTTGTCTTTGTCATCACGCACCGAATCGTCCAGCACTTTGCGCTGATCTTTGTCCAGTTTCACGCCTGTGCCCACACAGTCAGGGCACCAACCGTGTTTGCTGTTGTACGAGAACAAACGCGGGTCCAACTCGGTGTACGAGGTGTCGCACACTGGGCAAGCGCGTTTGGTGGAGTACACATCCAAGCGGCCAATGCTGTTGGTGTCAGCGCCAACCTCCATCGCCTCACGCAAACCATCGAGTTGGCTCAACACATGCACCACGCCTTTGCCATGCTCCAGCGCGGTGGCCAAAGCCTCGCGCAGCGCGGCTTCGTTCTGCGCGGAGACCTCAAGACTGGCCACGGGCAACTCAATGGTGTGCTCTTTGAATCGGTCCAAACGCGGAAAGCCCGTGGTCGGCAAGAAGTGTCCGTCCACGCGCAAGTGGGTGTAGCCACGCGGGCGCGCCCAATCGGCCAACTCGGTGTACACGCCTTTGCGGTTCATCACCAAAGGGCTCAGCAAACCAATGAGCTGCCCCTTGAACTCGCGCATCAACTGCGCGGCAATGCGGTCAGGCGTTTGCGGCTGCACCGCTGCACCGTCGTGGATGCAATGCTGCGTGCCCAACTTGACGTACAACAAGCGCAAGAAATGCCACACCTCGGTGGTCGTGCCCACCGTGGACTTGCGGCCACCGCGACTCAAGCGCTGCTCAATCGCCACCGTCGGCGGAATGCCGTACACCGCATCCACCTCAGGACGTCCCGCAGGCTGCACGATGCTGCGCGCGTACGCGTTTAGGCTTTCCAAATAACGGCGCTGCCCCTCGTTGAACAAAATGTCAAACGCCAACGTCGACTTGCCCGAACCCGACACACCCGTGATGACGTTGAACTTGCCGCGAGGAATGTTCACACTCAAGCTCTTGAGGTTGTGCTCTTTCGCGTTGATGATTTGAATAGCGCCAGCATCGCTAGAAGCATGTCGCAAGCCACTCACCGCTGCTGGAGCAGTCGGTGTGCCGGGCAACGATGTTGAGCCTGCGTCTGAGGCGCCCGGCACACCGGCTGTTCCAGCAGCAGCGCTAGAGAAACGAAGCGAACCTTCCGCAGCAAGAAGCCCCACAGAAGCCTTAGCCACCGCATAAATCGACCCCATAGACTCCGCATACTCACGCAGCGCCAGCCCCGTGTGCGAGGTCGGGTGCAAACGCACCACTTCAGGCGGCCCTTCGGCCACCAGCAAGCCGCCCGCCTCTCCGCCTTCAGGCCCGAGGTCGATCAACCAATCGCTGGCACGAATCACGTCAAGGTTGTGCTCAATCACGATGAGCGAGTTGCCGTCTTCCAGCAAGCGGCGCATGGCGCGCATGAGCTTGGCGATGTCGTCAAAATGCAGGCCCGTAGTGGGCTCGTCGAACATGAACAGCACGCCCTTTTTGGCCAAGGCTTGACGGCTGGATGTTTTGGCTTTGGCCGCTTCGGCCAAGAAACCCGCCAGCTTCAAACGCTGCGCTTCACCGCCACTCAAGGTGGGCACGGGCTGGCCGAGTTTGACGTAGTCGAGGCCCACATCGACGATGGGTTGCAGGGTGCGTACGACCTCGCGGTCGTTGGCGAAAATTTCTAACGCTTCGCCCACTGTCAACTCAAGCACGTCAGCCACGTTCAAGACTCTTCGCGTCGCGACTGCGGGTGCAGCGTCTTGCTCGTCTTCGCTTCGCTCAGAATGTCGCTGCGCCGCCGCCCCCGCAGCCACGCCGCGAAGCTCGCGCTCGATGGTGATTTCCAGAATTTCTGGTCGGTAACGTTTGCCGTTGCAATCTTGACAACGCAAATACACGTCGCTCAAAAATTGCATTTCCACATGCTCAAAACCTGAACCGCCGCAGGTCGCGCAACGACCATCGCCGCTGTTGAAGCTGAACTTTGAGGCGGTGTAGCCGTGCTGCTTGGACATGGGTGCGACGGCAAAAATTTCACGCACCGCATCCCACGCGCCCACGTAGCTGGCGGGGTTGGAACGCGCCGTTTTGCCGATGGGCGATTGGTCCACAAACACCACGTCGCTCAAATGATCAGCGCCCAACAAGCGGTCATGTGCGCCCGGCGTTTCGGTGGCGCGACCGAAGTGGCGCATCAAGGCCGGCGTCAACACATCTTGGATGAGCGTGGACTTACCCGAGCCACTCACACCCGTGATGCAGACCAAGCGCTGCAGAGGAAACTCGATGCTGAGGTTTTGCAAGTTGTGCTCGCGTGCGCCTTCCAAAATCAAACGTGGCGTGCTGTCGGTGACCAAGCGCTTAAGGCCCAATCCAATGCTTTTGCGCGCCCCCAAATAAGCCCCCGTCAAGGTGTCGGCCGACTTCAAATCTTCGGTGGTGCCGTCAAACACAATTTCGCCGCCCTTGACGCCGGGGCCTGGCCCCATGTCAATGATGCGGTCGGCGCACAGCATGACGGCCGGGTCGTGCTCCACCACCACCAAGGTGTTGCCCGCATCGCGCAGACGCAGCATGGCTTGGTTGATGCGGTTCATGTCACGCGGATGCAAGCCAATGCTGGGCTCATCCAACACAAACAAGGTGTTGACCAAGGAGGTGCCGAGCGCCGTGGTGAGGTTGATGCGCTGCACCTCGCCGCCACTCAAGGTGCGGCTTTGACGGTCGAGCGTGAGGTAGCCAATGCCCACGTCGCTGAGGTACTTCATGCGCGTGCGAATTTCATCCATCAGCAAGTGCAGCGCTTGGGCATCGGCGCCGGCCACATCGACTTCGGTGGCGTTGAAAAAGCGGTGCAGTTTGTCGATGGGCAACAGCATCAAATCGTGCAAACACAGCCCAGGCATGGCTTCGAGTTGCGCGCGGGTCCACTGCACGCCTTGCGGCATGAAACGCTTGGCGGGCGGCAACACGGCATCGGCGTTTTCTTTGCTGCCAATGCGCCACAGCAAGCTGTCGGTTTTGAGTCGCGCGCCCGCGCACACGCCACAGGGGGTGTAGCTGCGGTACTTCGAGAGCAGCACACGGATGTGCATCTTGTAGGACTTGCTCTCCAAATATTCAAAGAACCGTTTCACGCCGTACCACTGGTGGTTCCATTTGCCTTTCCACAGCCGCGAACCGTGAATGACCCAATCTTTTTGCTCTTGGGTCAACTTGGTCCAAGGCGTGTCGCGGGGAATGCCTTCGGCTTCCGCATGCCGCATGAGGTCGTCTTGGGTTTCAGCCCAAGCAGGGGTTTGAATGGTTTTGATGGCCCCCGCACGCAAAGTGAGTTTCTCGTTGGGGATGACCAGCCCATAGTCCACCCCAATCACACGGCCAAATCCGCGGCAGGTCTCGCATGCGCCCACCGCTGAGTTGAACGAGAACATGGAGGGGATGGGGTCGCTGTAGCGCAGGTCGCTGTCGGGGCAATGCAAACCGGTCGAAAAGCGCCACAGTTCGGGTGTGGACTCCGCGTCCAAGGACCAATACACATTCAAGCGACCGCCGCCGCGTTTGATGGCCAACTCAATCGCCTCCAACACGCGCGCTTGTTCGGTGTTGCCCAACTTGAACCGGTCAGCCACCACATCGAGCAATTTGCGCGGGCCTGTGGGCGTCGCCACTTCGCGCTCGGCATGCACGCGCGTGAAGCCGCTGGCACTCAGCCACTGCTCCACTTCAGCCGCCGTGGTGTTGGCGGGCAGTTCGACCGGAAAAGTCATGATCAAGCGCGGGTCTTGCGCTTGGGCAGCGCAGCGGCGCTGCAACTCGGCGTAAATGGTTTGCGGCGTGTCGTGCTGCACGGCTTGCGCGGTTTGACGGTCAAACAACTGGCCCGCACGGGCGATCAACAATTTCAAGTGATCGTTCAGCTCCGTCATCGTGCCCACGGTGGAACGCGAACTCCGCACGGGATTGGTTTGATCAATCGCAATTGCGGGTGGCACGCCTTCCACCTTGTCGACGGCAGGACGGTCCATGCGGTCTAAGAACTGGCGGGCGTAGGCGCTGAAGGTTTCGACATAGCGGCGCTGGCCTTCGGCGTACAAGGTGTCAAACACCAGACTGGATTTGCCGGACCCGCTGGGCCCCGTGACCACCGTCAGTTCGCCCGTGCGAATGTCGAGGTCTAAATTCTTGAGGTTGTGTTGGCGTGCGCCACGGATGCGGATGGTGCCTGACATGGCGGGGCCTTTTGAAGTAAGCCCAACATTCTAGGGACTCACCAGCACCCCAGCCATGACTCAGGGCATTGGCACAACACCAGCCCAAAAGCAAAACGCCACGGGAATCCGTGGCGTGCGTCAAGCCCCAAGCTGGGGCATTGAAATACCGCGCTTATTTGGCGGCAGAGGCCTCTGTCGCGGGTGCGGAGGCAGGGCCAGACGCAGCCTCAGCGGGGGCATGAATCGCTTCGTCGCCATGCTTCTCGCCGCCCATGTCCAAGCTGTCGCCACCCTTCATGATCACAAAGAGTGCCAAGGCGGCGAAGATCACAAAACCCAAGAAAATTTTCAACATATCAAATCTCCGAAATCAGTAAAAAGCCCTCCACAAGGGAGGGCTCGAATGTAGCACCTAGGTTCCCCTAGGTTGCTTACATGGGCTTAGTCATCCGCGTAGATGTCTACGTCTTTGGTTTCTTTCACAAAGATCATGCCGATGACGAAGGTCATACCAGCAATGATGATGGGGTACCACAAGCCGTTGTACATATTGCCAGTCTGCGCCACGATCGCAAAGGCAGTGGTGGGCAGCAAGCCGCCGAACCAGCCGTTACCGATGTGATAAGGCAGAGACATAGAGGTGTAACGGATACGTGTTGGGAACATTTCCACCAACATCGCTGCGATAGGTCCGTAAACCATGGTCACCAAAATCACCAAGTAAGTGAGGATGATGGTGATCTTGACTTTGTCCACTTTAGCTGGGTCAGCTTTGGCAGGGTAGCCAGCAGCTTTCAAAGCATCAGAAACAGCCTTGCGGAACTCAGCAGACTTGGCCTTGGCTTCGTCAGCAGGCAAGCCTTTGGAGCTGTAGCTGGCGATTTCGACTTCACCAATTTTGATGGAGGCAGGTGTACCTGCTGCGCCTGCGGCATTTTCGTAGCTCACCGAGCTAGAAGCCAACACTTGCTTAGCGATATCGCATGAGCTGGTGAACTTCACAGTACCTGTGGGGTTGAACTGGAATGAACATTCGTTCACGTCAGAAGTGACCACCACTTTGTTCTTCTGCTGTGCTGCATACAAATCTGGGTTAGCAGCTTTGGTCAGCGCTTCGAACACGGGGAAGTAAGTCAACACAGCCAACAAGCAACCCAACATGATGATGGGCTTGCGGCCAATCTTGTCAGACAACGAGCCGAAGATGATGAAGAACGGTGTGCCGATCAACAAGGACACAGCCACCAAAATGTTGGCGGTTGCGCCGTCAACTTTCAACGCTTGTGTCAAGAAGAACAACGCGTAGAACTGACCCGAATACCACACCACAGCTTGACCTGCAGTCAAACCGATCAAGGCCAAGATCACGATCTTCAAGTTTTTCCATTGGCCGAAGGATTCGGTCAAAGGCGCCTTAGAAGTTTTGCCTTCAGCTTTCATTTTCACGAAAGCAGGTGATTCGTTCATGGACAAGCGGATGTAGACCGACACAGCCAACAAAGCGATAGACACAATGAACGGAACGCGCCAGCCCCACTCGGCAAATGCTTCTTCGCCGATGGCTGTACGTGTACCCAAAATCACCATCAACGACAGGAACAAGCCCAAAGTTGCGGTGGTTTGAATCCAAGAGGTGTAAGCGCCACGCTTGTCGTGAGGTGCGTGCTCAGCCACATATGTAGCAGCACCGCCATACTCACCGCCCAAAGCCAGACCTTGCAGCAAACGCAAACAGATCAGGATGACGGGAGCCGCCACACCAATGCTGGCGTAGTTCGGCAAGATACCCACGATGAACGTGGACAAGCCCATGATCAAAATGGTCACCAAGAAGGTGTATTTGCGGCCGATCATGTCGCCCAAACGGCCAAAGAAGATCGCGCCAAAAGGACGCACGATGAAACCAGCAGCAAACGCCAGCAACGCAAAGATGAACGCAGAGCCCTCATCTAAACCGCTGAAAAACTGCTTCGCAATGATCGCAGCGAGTGAACCGTATAGGTAAAAGTCGTACCACTCGAAAACGGTACCCAAAGAAGAGGCGAAGATGACCTTCTTCTCTTCGGCCGACATAGGTCGGTTGACATCTAGTTTTGACATTAAATCAGTCTCCTTAGCTTGAAATTCAACGCTCCGATGGGAGTGCTGCGCGAGGCGACTATCTGTGGATTTGCTGACCACATTCTGACAATCAAAGCACCTGAATTCATACCCAAAATAGGTAAAAACAGGAAAAATCAGCAAAAACCCTTTGCACTTTTTTCCCAATGCAAGATACGGCGTCAATTTCGCACCAAAACAGTGCCAAACATCGACTGAAACGTTCGGGTATTCACTGACAAAATTAAAACGAGTCTCTAACCATTAAGTTCCAAGCCGAGGGTTTTCCCACCCCCGTTACGTAAGGGCTTGGTCAGTCCCTCTGCGCAGAATCCGCCCGGTCATGAAGGCTTTTCCTTCCTGTTCTTTTACAACCCCTAGGGAGATAAACCATGAGTGATCCAGTGGTCGACAAGATCCAAAGTCACCCGAAGTACCTTGAGTTGCGCTCCAAGCGCAACAGCTTCGGTGTGCTGCTCACCATTTTGATGATGGTCGTCTATTACGGCTACATCGCTTTGATTGCATTTAACAAACCCTTTCTCGCACAGCCTATTGGCGCTGGCGTGACCTCGCTGGGTATTCCCATTGGTTTGGGCGTGATCATTTTCACCATCGTGATCACCGGTCTGTATGTGCGTCGCGCTAACAGCGAATACGACGCATTGACCAAAGAAATTTTGAAAGATGCTACCAAATGATGAAGTTTTCAACACTTTTGACAGCCCTGTTGGCGCTTGTCGCGAGCGGTGCGGTCATGGCCGCGGGTGGCGACGTGGGCGACACCGCGAAACAAAGCACCAACTGGACGGCCATCGGCATGTTCGGCGCCTTCGTCGCTGGCACCTTGTGGATCACCAAATGGGCTGCGGCTAAAACCAAATCTGCCGCTGACTTCTACACCGGCGGTGGCGGCATCACCGGTTTCCAAAACGGCTTGGCGATTGCGGGCGACTACATGTCTGCCGCTTCGTTCCTCGGTATTTCCGCGGCCGTGATGGCATCGGGCTACGACGGCCTGATCTACTCCATCGGCTTTTTGGTGGGCTGGCCCGTCATCACGTTCTTGATGGCTGAACGTCTGCGTAACTTGGGCAAGTTCACCTTCGCCGACGTGGCCGGTTACCGCTTCAAGCAAACGCCCATTCGCGCGTTTGCAGCGTCTGGCACCTTGGTCGTGGTCGCGTTCTATCTGATCGCTCAGATGGTCGGCGCCGGTCAACTCATTAAGTTGTTGTTTGGTTTGGACTACTGGATGGCCGTGGTCATCGTCGGCGCGCTGATGATGGTGTACGTGTTGTTTGGCGGCATGACCGCCACCACATGGGTGCAGATCATCAAGGCGTGCTTGTTGCTCGCTGGCGTGACGTTCATGGCCTTCATGGTCTTGGCGCAATTCCACTTCAGCCCTGAAGCCCTGTTTGCACAAGGCGTGGCTGTGAAAGCTGCCATCGCTGAAGCAGGCGGCAAAACCCCTGAAGAAGCACAAGCCGTTGGCTTGGCTTTGATGGGACCTGGCGGCTTCATCAAAGACCCCATCTCTGCCATCTCTTTCGGCATGGCTTTGATGTTTGGTACCGCTGGCTTGCCACACATCTTGATGCGCTTCTTCACGGTGCCTGACGCCAAAGAAGCTCGCAAATCGGTGTTCTGGGCGACCACATGGATTGGCTACTTCTACGTGCTGATTTTCATCATCGGTTTCGGCGCAATCACCTTGGTCTTGACCAACCCCGAAATGGCTGATGTCGCCAAAGGCGTTATCAAAGGCGGCGCGGGTACGGCCAACATGGCTGCTGTGTTGGTGGCCAAGTCGGTCGGTGGCGACGTGTTCTACGGCTTCATCTCTGCAGTGGCTTTCGCCACGATCTTGGCGGTGGTGGCTGGCTTGACCTTGTCGGGCGCATCTGCGGTGTCGCACGACTTGTACGCCACGGTGTTCAAGAAGGGCAACGCCGACAGCGCTGCTGAGTTGCGCGTGTCACGCATGACCACCTTGGCCTTGGGCGTCATCGCTGTGGCCTTGGGCATTGCGTTCGAGAAGCAAAACATCGCCTTCATGGTGGCCTTGGCCTTCGCGATTGCGGCGTCTGCCAACTTCCCTGTGTTGTTCATGTCGGTGCTGTGGAAAGACTGCACCACACGCGGCGCAGTGATTGGTGGCTTCTTGGGCCTGATCTCTTCGGTCGCTTTGACCGTGGTGTCGCCTTCGGTGTGGGAAGCCACGCTGGGCAACCCCAAAGGCTCGGCCTTGTTCCCTTACGCCTCGCCTGCGTTGTTCTCGATGACCATTGGTTTCGTGGGCATCTGGTTGTTCTCGATCCTCGATCGCAGCGACGACGCCAAGAACGAGCGTGCCGCATTTGCGGCTCAGCAAGTGCGTTCGGAAACAGGTTTTGGCGCCTCGGGCGCTTCGGGTCACTGATCCAAACCGTGCAACCCCAGCGCGCTTGACGACGCAATGGGGGACACAAAAAACCGGGCTTCATGCCCGGTTTTTTTCGTCTCAACAAATCTCAATCGCCGCGCAACTGCCTGAGCTTGATGAAGGCCATGGCGGCCATCACCGCATCGTTCAACGCATCATGCGCATCACGCACGGGCAACTTCAAATCGGCCATCAGCGTGGCAAAACGCAAATCAATGTCGGGGTTGGTTTGCTGCTCATAAGGCAGCATTTGGCGAAACTTGTGTTCGTAATACAAGCCCGACACTTCGATCTTGGTTTGCGGCAAGCCCTGCCCCAGCAAAGGCCAAATGGCGCGGTTGAGCATGGCCACATCGAACTCTAAAAAATAGCCCACCAACGGACGACTGCCAATGAAGCGCATGAGTTGCTTCATGGCCTCATCCAAAGGCAAGCCTTGCGCCACATCTTGTTCACGCAACCGGTGAATGCGCACGCTGTCCGCGGACACCCCGCGTTCGGGACGCACCAACAACTCCAAGCGCTCGCTGGTCATGATGCGGTTGCCCACAATGCGCACCGCACCAATCGAAATGATCTCGTCCGTGCCCACGTTCAAGCCTGTGGTTTCGCAATCCAGAGACACCCACTCGTTGGGCGGTGGTGCGTCGAACATGAAACGAAACTCGGGCAAGCCCAAGTGGTAAATCAGCCACTCGCGCTTGAGCGCCCCCCACCAATGCTGCGGAGACAACACCGACAGCATCACAGGGCGTCCAACTTGAAGCGGCTGCGCAACAAGCCTCTGAAATGCTTGACCACGCCCAACGCGTCTTTGAGCAAGTCACGGTCTAAGGTCGAAAGCCTGGCCACATCGACCAAGCCACTCACCGCCTGTTGCGTGTCCATCTCGGTCAGGCCGGCCTTGAGTTTCAAGGCCATCAAAAAGTGCAAGGTCTGCGTGAGGTCGGCCGCCAACGCGGGTGTGATGACCGACTTGGCCACCAGCGCATCAATGCGTGCGACCGTGCTGGTCTCTTGCAAATGCTCGGCCAGCGCCAAGCTGCGCACGCCATGCACCAGCGGGAAGATGCCTTCTTTTTTCAGGTGCAGACCCTTTTGATCGTCCAGACCCAGCAAGCGGTTCCACCAGCCTAAGGACTGGCCAAACGCATCGATCGATGCCGCAAAGCGCGCCAACATGGCGTCGTTGTCGGTGGCCAAACGCATCAAGGCGTGCTGCGCATGCGCCAGCAAATGCGCATCGCCACAGACCGGATGCGCATCCAAAAAGATCGCCAAGTTCATCAAGCTGTCGGCATCGGGCATGAGCAACCACTGCTGCACCATTTGCCCGAACTCATAGGCAGATTTGCGCCACATCGGGTTGCTGACCATGATGTGGCCCGGGCATTCGGGGTAGCCAAAAGCGGCCAGCGCTTGTGAGAACTGGCGACAAATCGCCTCCAAGTTCTCGGGCGGTGTGTAGCCATCGCGCAAGATCAAACCATTGTCTTGGTCGGTCTTGAGCAACTGCTCGCCCCGCCCTTCGCTGCCCATCACAAACAGGCAACTGTTGGCCACCAAATCGGCGGGGGCGATGAGCTGCCACGCCCGCTCAAACAAACGTGCATTCAGGTCTTGCACCAAGCGCGCAATCAGACTCACTCGCGTGCCGCTGCGGTACAAGGTGGTCACCATGCGCGTGATTTGCGTGGCGGCTTGTGCCAAACCCGCAATGTCCGTCGCGGCCTCGACTTGCACCGTGATCAGGTGCGAATGGTTGGACAAAAAGCTGAACAGATCGAGTGCTTCCAACACCCCGACCACACGCGCACCATCCGCCACAACCAAACGGTGCACGCGATGGCGCATCAGCAGTGCCAAGGCGTCGCCCACCTGATCGGAAGGTTGAATGGTGATGAGGTCGAAGTTCGACAAGGGCCCGACGGGCTGCTGATCCAGAGGGATGCCGGTGAGGATGGCGCGCTGCAAAGTTTTCGCCGTGAAGATGCCCAGTCGCTCCGGCGAGGTCGTGGCGTCACGCACCAGCACACTGGCGATGCGCTGCGCCTGGAACACCTTGACGACCGAGAGCACATCGGTGTCGCCGTCTACAAAATGTGGCGGACGCACAAACGCCTCGTCCACACGCGACAAGGTCAACGACTGCAACTCATGCTGACTTTGCCGCTGCGACAAGGCCGTGAGTTTGTTGCTCAAATCCGAGAACAACAAGGCACCAAAGGTGGCGTTGCTGGCGATCAAATCGGTGACGGTTTGGCGCGCCAGCTGATACGCCACCACCTCCTCTTGCGCCACAAAACGACTGCTGGTTTTACCGGCCACCAAACCGCGACCATCGAAGGTGTCGTCAGGCGCGTAAGTGGTGATCACTTCATCGCCCTCCAGCTGCGTGACGTAGCCTTTGATGATCACCAACAAGTGCGTGGGCGCAGCCCCCACATCGAGAATGACCTCGCCCTCGGGGTAATACGCCACATCCACGCTGTCGCGCACGAGGCGCTGCTCGTCGGGGGTTAAACAGTCAAACGGGGAGGCGGAAAAATTGAAGGCGTTCGGCATGCGGGCAATCTCAAAACAAGACCCCCATTCAACGCGTCACGCCTTGCTGAATGCTTGCAACCGAGTCCCAAGCGCTGTCAAACCATTGATCTTCGTCAAGGTAAGCACGCAGCATGGGTAAAGCGTCTAAGCCCCAAAACGTCTTGTCGTCCACGCAGAAGGTGGGCACACCAAACACCCCGCGCGCGATGGCCTCTTCGGTGTTGGCTTTGAGCTGGGCTTTCACCTCGGGCGCGTCCATGGCACGCGCGGGTTTGAGCTGCTGCACCAGCGCTTGCAATCGTGCGGCGTCATCAGCAGCTGCGCCACCTTGCCAGACATGGCGAAACACGGTTTCGCAGACCCAACGGTTGGGCGCGCCATCCGCGCTGCATGCCAACGCCAAACGCAGCAAGGCCAAGGGGTTGAACGGATGCGCGGCAGGCATGTCCAAACGCACACCCAATTGGCGGGCTTGCCACAGCACTTGGCGATAGGTCCATTCCCGCTTGCCCGCGATCTCCGCAGGCCCCAATTGGCCATGGTGCTTGAGCATGCCTGCAAACAACACGGGCTTGTACACCACATGGTGGCTCACCCCCATCAAGGCGCTGGGCAAGGCTTCGAACGCCAAGTAGGCGTAAGGCGAAATGAAATCGAGGTAGCAGGTGATGGTTTTCATGGCGTCACTTTCGGGGACGAACCACTTTGCGTGACGGCCACCAAAATGCGCTCGGCAATGCGGGCCCACACCAAGCGCTTGCGGGCATCGGGGGCTTGCCCCCAGCCACCAATTTCATCCAAGGTGCGCCAGCAGCCTTCGCAGACTTGGGTGTCATCCGTCATGCGACAGACCGAAATACAGGGAGAAGGGACAGGCCCCGGATCGCGCAACACGGTTTGTGAATACGCCAACAAATTCAGCGCAACCGCTGAAGGGCCTTGAGGTTTGGGGGTGAGTTCGCTTCCACACATGGGAGCATTGTCGAGCAAAGACAACGCCCCCGGTGTCTCATTGGGTATGGCTCGCGAAGGCGGCTTTAACGCACCGCGCCAAACACTTTCGACAACAGCGCGCTACCGGCCGCGGCTGGGTTTTGGCGCAGCTTTTTCTCTTCTTCGCCAATCATCACGTACAGGCCATCCAACGATTTGCCGGTCACGTATTGCTGCACATTGGCATTCTCTTTGTTCACCACGCCAAAGCTGGCCGCCTTGCCCGCCACGTCGTTGTACAGCGAAGCAACCCCCACTTTTTCGGTCGCTTGGGTCACGGCAGGCAAGAACTTCGCCGCCATGGGTTCGCGTGTTTTGGTACTGAAAAACTCCGTGACCGAGGTGTCGCCGCCGCTCAAAATCGACTTGGCATCGCTGACCGACATCGATTGAATCGCGCCCGCCAGCAAGTCTTTCGACAAGGGGATGGCCGACTCGGCCGCACGGTTCATGGCCAGCACCAACTCATCGACTTTTTGTCCCAAGCCAAAACGCTTGAGCAACTTGGACGCGTCATTCAGGTAACCGGGCAAGCCAATGCGCACCTTCTCGTTACCCATGAAACCATCGGTTTGCCCCAACAAACTCACGGCGGCTTGCGCGCCTTTTTCCAACGCGGCTTTGAGGCCCTGCCCCGCATCTTTGTCGGTCAAATCGGCCAAGCTCAGGGCGTGGGCTTGGGTGTAGGCCAGCGTCAGCAAAGCGGCAAAGCCTGCTGAGGCTTGGCGGTTGAATTGGCGGCGGGTGGTTTGAACGCGGGGAATTGACATAGGGCTCCTGAGGGTTGAATGTCCGAAGGAGCGAGTCTATCGCCAGATTTGAAAATGAAAGTGTTAAGAATTGTTACGTTTGCTGATCACGGCGCGCGCCACCCGCGAGCCCGATGGTCGGCCCAAAAAGTCGCTGATGAAGGCGCCCGCATCGATCAAGGCATCTAGGTCAATGCCCGTCTCAATGCCCATGCCATGCAGCATGTACACCACGTCTTCGGTGGCCACGTTGCCCGTGGCGCCTTTGGCATACGGGCAACCGCCCAAGCCCGCCACCGACGACTGAAAATTCCACACGCCCATCTGCAAGGCCGCCAAGGTGTTGGACAGTGCCTGCCCATACGTGTCATGGAAATGGCCCGACACATGCGCCACATCGAAATGCATGAGCGTGGCCTCGATGGCGTGCTGCACCTTGAGCGGCGTGCCCACCCCAATCGTGTCGGCCACGTCCACGCGCTGCACGCCAATTTGCTTCATCAAGCCTGCCAGATACGCCACGCGCTCGGGCGCGATGTCGCCTTCGTAAGGGCAGCCCACCGTGCAACTCATCGCACCGCGCACGGCCATGCCAGCCGCCAAGGCTGCCTCCACCACAGGCGCAAAGCGTTCGATGCTCTCGGCGATTGAGCAATTGATGTTCTTTTGGCTGAAGGCCTCGCTGGCCGCGCCGAACACCACGATCTCGTCAGGCTTAGATGCCACCGCCGCCTGAAAGCCATGCACATTGGGCGTGAGCACCGAGTAGCGCACGTTGGGCAAACGCGTGATGCCCGCCATCACCTCGGCGTTGTCGGCCATCTGTGGCACCCACTTGGGCGACACAAAACTGGTGACTTCAATTTCTTGCAAGCCCGCGGCTTGCAGGCGATGCACCAGTTCAACCTTGACCGATGCAGGCACCGGCTGTTTTTCGTTTTGCAGACCGTCGCGAGGGCCGACATCGATGAGTTGGACGCGAGGCGGGAAGTTCATGGTTGTCATCGTTCTCAAAAATCAATAACCCGTGCGCGGGTCGACCAAGCCAGAAATGGTGCGCCCTTGTTCGAGCGCCAGCATTTTTTGTGCAATTTGCGCCACGCTTTCATCCCGCAAAGTGCGCGCCGAGGTGTGCGGCGTGACGGTGATTTTGGGGTGCGTCCAAAACGCATGACCCGCAGGCAACGGCTCCGTGCGAAACACATCCAAAGTCGCACCGACCAAATGACCGCTGTCGAGCAGGGCCAACAAATCGTCTTCCACCAAATGTCGACCACGCGCCACGTTGATCAGATAGGCATGCGGCGGCAGTTGCGACAACGTGGCTTGGTTCAACACGTTTTCGGTCTCAGGCGTGAGCGGCAACAAATTGACCAACACACGGCTGCTGGACAAGAACGCGTTCAATTGCTGAGCGCCTGCAAAGCACTGCACGCCCGGCAATTGTTTGGCGCTGCGGCTCCAGCCATTCACCGGAAATTCAAAGGCTTGCAAGGTCTTGGCGACGCGCGCGCCCAACACACCCAAGCCCATCACGCCCACCGAGAAATCGGCACGCAGGTTGGGCTTGCGGTACGACCACTTGCCTTCACGCACATCGCGCTCGTACGCATCGAACTCGCGGAAATGACGAATCACCGCGTGGCTCACGTACTCGGCCATTTGCACAGACATGCCCGCATCATCCAAGCGCACCACTTGCAGCGTGGGTGGCAAGCGCAGTTGCAACAAGGCATCGACGCCGGCACCAATATTGAACAAGGTTTTGAGGCCCGCCTGTTCGTCGATGAATTGTTGTGGCGGCGCCCACACCACCGCATGGTCAGCCACGGGGCTCCCAGGTTGCCACACCGACACGTCCGCTTGCGGCAGCAGCGCGCGCAAGCTGTCCACCCAAGGCTCGGGTTTGATGTTCGTGAGGCAGACGGTGATTTTCATAGGGTCATTCGGTTTTGAGCTTCAGCAACTCCGCGCCTTCTGCCACTTGGTCGCCGGGTGCGTACAGCAGCTCCAGCACTTCGCCATCGGCGGGCGCGGCCATGGTGTGCTCCATTTTCATCGCTTCCATCACCGCCAAAGGCTGGCCGGCCTTGACCTTGTCGCCTACGTTCACCGAGAAAGACACCACCTTGCCGGGCATGGGGGCCGTCAGGCGTCCCCCCGCTTCTTGCGCCTCGCCCGCATGGGCCAGCGCATCGACCAAGGTGATGCGTGTCGCACCCTGCGGGGCAAACACATGGGCCACATCGTCGCCACCTTCCACATGCATGAACACCTGCACGCGGGCTTGTTGACCGGCAAACGCAATGGCTAACTGATCGCCCTCAGCGCGCCATGTCAACGGCCCCGTGACGGGTTCAAACGCGGATGCGTCGGCCACCTGCTCGATCACGCTCAACTGTGTCGTGCCATCGTGGCCGTAGGTCAGCAACGCGGTTTGCGCTTGGCTGTGAAACACAAAACCAAAGCGACGCGACGCCACGCCGTAAGCACGCCAGCCATCGCGACGGCTGAACGGGTCGTGGCCAGCCAAGGCGGCTTCACGCTGCAAGGTGCTGGCCACCACGGCAGCGGCGGTCAAGGCCAAGCCCAAGGGTTCTTGGCCAAACAAGGCTTTGTCTTCGCGCTGAATGAGCGCCGTGTCGAGCTTGGCCGTGGCGAACGAATCGGTCTTAATGACGCGGCGCAAGAACTGCACATTGGTGGTCAAGCCCACGATGCGCGTTTGCGCCAGCGCCTCGTCCAAGCGGGCCAAGGCTTGCTCGCGCGTGTCGCCGTGCACGATGAGCTTGGCCACCATGGAGTCGTAAAACGGACTGATGCTGTCGCCCTCACGCACGCCGTCGTCAATGCGCACACATGAAGACACATCACTGATCTCAAAACTGCTGCACGCTGGCTTGCGGTACACCGCCAAAGTGCCAGTGGCGGGCAAGAAGTTGTTGTCGGGGTTCTCGGCGCAGATGCGCGCTTCGATGGCATGGCCATGAATGCGCAATTGGTCTTGACGCAAAGGCAAGGGCTCGCCACTGGCAACGCGCAATTGCCACTCCACCAAGTCGAGGCCGGTGATGGCTTCGGTCACCGGATGCTCCACCTGCAAGCGGGTGTTCATCTCCATGAAGAAAAACTTCATGGACTCGGGGCTGTCATAGCCCGTTTGCTCCACGATGAACTCCACCGTGCCCGCACCCACGTAATTCACGGCCTTCGCGGCGGCGACGGCGGCTTCGCCCATCTGCTTGCGCAGCGCTTCGGTCATGCCAGGCGCAGGCGCTTCTTCCAACACCTTTTGATGACGGCGTTGCACCGAGCAATCGCGCTCGAACAAATACACGCAGTTACCGTGTGTGTCGCCAAACACCTGAATTTCAATGTGGCGTGGGCGTTGCACGTATTTCTCGATCAACACCGCATCGTCGCCAAAGCTGTTGATGGCTTCGCGTTTGCAACTGGCCAAAGCCTCGGCAAAGTCGGCCGTCTTTTCAACAATGCGCATGCCCTTGCCACCGCCGCCCGCACTGGCCTTGATGAGCACGGGGTAGCCCATTTGGTCGGCTTCGCGCTGCAACAAGGCAGGGTCTTGGTCGGCGCCGTGGTAGCCAGGCACCAAGGGCACGCCGGCTTTTTCCATCAGCTGCTTGGACTCTGCTTTGAGGCCCATCGCTTGAATCGCTGAGGCGGGCGGGCCAATGAAGACCAAACCGGCTGCGGCGCAGGCTTTGGCGAAGTCTTCGTTCTCGCTCAAGAAACCGTAGCCGGGGTGCACGGCTTGTGCGCCCGTGTCTTGCGCGGCTTGCAAAATGCGCTCCCAGCGCAAGTAGCTGTCTTTGGGCGCGCTGCCGCCGATGTGAACGGCTTCGTCACACACTTGCACATGCTTGGCCTGTGCATCTGCATCGGAATACACAGCCACGGTTTGGATGCCCAGTTTGCGAGCAGTGGCTGCCACGCGGCAGGCGATTTCGCCACGGTTGGCGATGAGAATTTTTTGAAACATGACAGGTTGTCTTTCTGAGTTCAAGGCGAGGCGTGAATGGCGATGGGTGAATCGACGGCGGGCGAGCCCGCGTCAGAGCAGCCAGTTGGGTTTGCGTTTTTGCAAGAACGATTGCACGCCCTCTTTGCCTTCCACGCTGGCACGGATGTCGGCAATACCCGCCACGGTGTGCGCCACGAGCGCATCGTCAATGTCGCGCCCAGCCACGTCTTGCACCAAGCGTTTGCAGGCGCGCACAGCGTTGGGGCTGGCACTGACCAACGCCGTCGTCAGCTCAGCAACTTTGGCGTCTAACGCATCGGCCGTGACCACCTCGTGGACCAAGCCTGTGCGGTGCGCTTCGGCAGCGCTGAAACGCTCCGCCGTTAAAAAGTAGCGATGCGAGGCGCGGGCGCCCATGGCACGAATCACGTAAGGGCTGATGGTGGCGGGGATGAGGCCGAGTTTGACCTCGCTCAAGCAGTAAGTGGCCGCGTCCACACTCACCGCCATGTCGCAGGCCGCAACGAGCCCTAAGCCCCCTGCAAACACATCGCCCTGCACGCGGGCGATGGTGGGCTTGGGGCAGTCGTAAATGGCGCGCAACATCGCGGCGAGCTGTCCGGCATCGGCCAAGTTTTCGTCGCGTGTGTAGTCGGCCATGCGGCGCATCCAGTTCAGGTCAGCGCCTGCACAAAACGCGGGGCCCACCGCAGCGAGCACCACGCAACGCACGTCGGTGGCAAGGCCAGCTTCGGTGAAAGCATTCTTCAATTCTGAAATGACTTCATCATTGAACGCGTTGCGCACATCGGGGCGACTGAGCGTGATGGTGCGCACGCCCGCTTGGGTAGAAATAGACAAGGCAGAAGGAGTCGTGGTCGTCATAAAAACACCTCGTCCATCACATGCGGAACAAACCAAATTTGGTGTCAGGAATCGGCGCATTCAACGATGCACTCAATCCCAGCGCCAGCACACGCCGCGTGTCGGCGGGGTCGATCACGCCGTCATCCCACAAGCGCGCCGTGGCGTAGTAGGGGTGGCCTTGGTCTTCGTATTGCTGCTTGATGGGCGCTTTGAAAGCCTCCTCTTCCTCCATGCTCCAAGCGCCGCCTTTGCCCTCAATGCCATCGCGCTTGACGGTGGCCAACACGCTGGCCGCTTGCTCGCCGCCCATCACGGAGATGCGCGCGTTTGGCCACATCCACAAAAAGCGCGGGCTGAAAGCACGGCCGCACATGCCGTAGTTGCCCGCCCCAAAGCTGCCGCCAATGATGATGGTGAACTTCGGGACCGCCGCAGTGGCCACGGCTGTGACCATCTTGGCGCCGTTGCGTGCAATGCCTTCGTTTTCGTACTTGCGGCCCACCATGAAGCCGGTGATGTTTTGCAAAAACACCAAGGGGATTTTTCGCTGGCAACACAGCTCGATGAAGTGCGCGCCTTTCAAAGCGGACTCGCTGAACAAAATGCCGTTGTTGGCAATGATGCCCACCGGCATGCCTTCGATGCGCGCAAAGCCACACACCAGCGTGGTGCCAAAGCGGGCTTTGAATTCGTCAAATTCCGAGCCGTCCACGATGCGCGCAATGATCTCGCGCACATCAAACGGCTTGCGCGTGTCTGCGGGGATGACGCCATACAACTCTTGCGCATCGAACTTTGGCGGCACGGGTGTGTGGGTCGCGATGTTGGGTTGTTTTTGGGCGTTGAGGTTTTTCACGGCATGACGCGCCAGCGCCAAGGCATGCACATCGTTTTGCGCCAAGTGGTCGGCCACGCCAGACAGGCGGGTGTGCACATCGCCACCGCCTAAGTCTTCGGCCGTCACCACTTCGCCCGTGGCGGCTTTCACCAAAGGCGGGCCGCCCAAAAAGATGGTGCCTTGGTTTTTGACAATGATGGTTTCGTCGCTCATGGCGGGCACATACGCGCCACCCGCCGTGCAACTGCCCATCACCACCGCGATTTGCGCAATGCCTTGCGCGCTCATGTTGGCTTGGTTGAAGAAGATGCGACCAAAGTGGTCGCGGTCGGGGAACACCTCGTCTTGGTTGGGCAAGTTGGCGCCGCCTGAGTCCACCAAGTAAATGCAAGGCAAGTTGTTTTGCTGCGCGATCTCTTGCGCACGCAAATGCTTTTTCACGGTCAGGGGGTAGTAGGTGCCGCCCTTCACCGTGGCGTCGTTGCAGACGATCATGCAGTCCACGCCGCTGACGCGGCCAATGCCGGCAATCAGGCCCGCGCACGGGGCGTCGTTGTTGTACATGTTCAACGCGGCAAGCGGCGCGACTTCGAGAAACGGCGTGCCGGGGTCGAGCAGCATTTGTACGCGATCACGGGGCAAGAGTTTGCCGCGTGCGGTGTGTTTGGCCCGCGCCGCTTCGCCGCCACCGACGGCGATTTTTTCAAGATGCGCTTTGAGATCGTCCACCACGGCGCGCATGGCGGCAGCGTTGGCCGCGAAATCTGCGGAGCGGGGGTTCAATTGGGTGTGCAAAACAGTCATGTCTTCGTCCTTTGCGTCAGAGCTTAGGCCGAACCGTCACGCGTTGGGCGTCAGCAGGGTTGCAAATCCTGCCACAATGCACCTCCAATATGGTTAACCCTAGCCACGCAAACACACCGTCGCCAGCGCAAGGTCGTGCAGAGACGCCGATTGCTTTTATTCAGGCAATAGCGGCCGCTTACGCACAACGTGGCATGCCCATGGATGAGGCGCTGGCCAAGGCACAAATCGAGCCAAAGCTGCTGCAACAAAACGATGCCCGCGTGACGGCCATGCAGATGGAGCTGATCTCAGGCCTCGCCATGCAAGCCTTGGACGACGAAGGCTTGGGCTGGTTCAGCCGCCGCTTGCCTTGGGGCAGCTACGGGTTGCTGGTGCGTGCCTCGCTCACCTCGCCCACCCTGGGTTTGGCGCTGGCCCGCTGGTGCAGGCACCACGGCCTACTGACGGACGACATTCACCTGCACCTCAGCGAACGCCACGGCGTTGCCACCTTGCAATTGGACGAAGTGCGCGACTTGGGGCTGTTTCGCGAGTTCTGTGTGGTGTCCGTGTTGCGCAATGCCTTGGGCGTGGCGTGTTGGTTGACGGATTCGCGCATTCCCCTGCAAGCCACACATCTGCGTTTTGCAGCCCCCGCCCACGCAGACAGCTACCGCGTGTTGTTTGACGGGCCCACCACGTTCAACGCCGCGGCTAACACCTTGCAGTTTGATGCGGGCTATTTGGCCTTACCCGTGCGCCGCGATGAAGCCGCGCTGCAACAGATGCTGCAACGCGCCTTGCTGTTGACCGTGCGCCCTTACCGACGCGACCGCTTGCTGGTGGAAAAAGTGCGTCAAACCTTGGCCCAGCATCCCGAACATGGCCGCAACGCCGAAGACTTGGCCGCTTGGCTCAACATGTCGGCACGCACGCTGCACCGACAACTGAAAGAAGAAAACGCCTCGCTGCAAGAACTCAAAGACGCCGTGCGCCGCGATGTCGCCATGGCGCAACTGCAACGCACCACGCGACCGCTGAAACAAATTGCCGAAGCGGCAGGGTTTCAAAACGAGAAGAGCTTTATTCGCGCGTTCAAAGGCTGGACAGGCACCTCACCCGACGCGTTTCGTCAACAACGCCATCGCTGAGCGTCTTGGGTGCCAGCCCATCAGGCGGCGGTAAACAGCGCGGGGAACTCGCTCATGCAGGTGAACACATGGGCCGCACCGGCCGCACGCAACACGTCCGCCTGCCCGTGGGCGGCATAGCCCCACACCGTAGCCCCCGCCGCGACGCCAGCGGTCACGCCCACCGGTGTGTCTTCAACCGCCAGGCAACGCTTGGGGTCTTTGCCCAAATGCGCGGCAGCGGCCAAATACACATCGGGTGCGGGTTTGGTGTGCGGCACTTCGTGGCCACTGAAAATGCGACCGTCAAAGAAGTCGAACAAGCCCACTTTGCCCAGCATCAAATTGATTTTGAATCGGTCTGCGCCAGACGCGCAGGCAATCTGACCTTGGCACGCATCGAAGACGTGTTGCACCGCGGCGTGAATGTGCGGGATGGCCGTGATGTCGGCGTCTAAGCGCAGATTGCGACGGCGGTAAAACTCGTCCATGAAAGCATCGGTCAACGGCTTGCCTGTGTTGGCCTCGATCAAGTCGCGGCGATTGCGCACGGTGTGACCCACAAAGTGCGCCATGCATTCTTGCAAGGTCAGCGTCCAGCCACTTTCTTGCAGCATGTCGCGCAAGGCCCCGCAGGTGAGGGCTTCGCTGTCGACCAGCACGCCATCACAATCAAACAACACGGCTTCGAATTTCATACGCCAATTATCAGGGCCGGAACTGACGAAGAAAAACAGCGTCCTGGCACGACGCGCTAGAGCACATCGCCGTCCACATACAACCAACGTCCGTCTTCGCGCACAAAGCGGCTGCGCTCATGCATGCGCACGGCGCCGCTGGGCAGGCGGTAACGGGCGACAAAAGTCACCTCGGCCGTGTGGTCGCCGGTCATGTGGTGGTCGCGCACCTCAAGGCCTAACCATTTGGCACCCGCATCAAAGTCGAGCGACGCGGGGCGTGTGCTCGGGTGCCACGTGGCGAGCAAATAGTCAGCGCGCTCTTGCACAAAGGCGCTGTAACGAGAGCGCATCAAAGCCTCAGCGTTGGGGGCAGGCGTCACGTCAACGTGGTCCACAAAAACACCGCAACAGGCCGCGTACGCCAAGGGGCGACGCTTGGCGTCGATGCGTCCACAAGGGCAAGCGACAGCGGTGGTCATATCGCGCGTTTAAGGCAACACCGAGATGGTGCCGCGCATGCCTGCGTCGTAATGGCCGGGTTCAAAACACGCCATGTGCAACACGCCGGCATCGGTGAAGGTCCAGACCAACTCACCCGTTTCACCCGCGCCCAAGGACAAGGCGTTGTGGGCGTGTGAGTGCCCTTCTTTTTGCTGCTTCATGGCGGCCGCATGGGCGCGCAAATCGTCTTCGCTGCCAATCACCATTTCGTGACGCACTTTGCCGGTGTTGGTCACGCGAATGCGCACGGTCTCGCCGGAGGTGGCTTGCCAATTGGCGGGGGTGAAGCGCATGGCATCGTTCATCTCGATGGCGACGATGCGGGTGTCTGACGCCGCAGGGGCCTCATGGGTATGCGCGGCCTCTGTCGCAGCACCATGCGTGTGCGCCTCTGCGGCGGAGCTGTTGTCATGGGAATGGCTGTGTTCGGATGGCGGCAAACCTTGCAAGAGCGACCATGCGGTGGCGGAAATCGCCATGACCACCGCAAAAGCCACCAAGCCGTAGCTCACCAAAGACCGCACCGAGGTGCGCGTGCGCCCCTCCATGAAGTACATGGCCAAAAGGCTGAGCACAAAACCCAAGGGCACCACCCACAAGCTACGGTCTGGCGAATCAGGGAAGTGTTGCAAACCGCCTGTGAAAAAGCCCAATCCGATGGACGACACAAAACCAAAACCCAGCACATCGGTCCAGCGCACATTCAGCGCTTCGCGGTTGCGCGTCTCCAACCATGCGCCAAACAAATAGGACAACACGCCAAAGCCCGCCGTCCAAAACGAACGCGTCTCGCTGAAAAATCCGTGGTTGACGGCGCCAGCAATGAAGCTGATGCCGCCGTATTTGAAAAGCGTGGCAATGTGGGATTGCGCAAAGTTCATACGATGTCCTGTTAACGAAGCACGATGCTACACACGCCACGTGAATGGCATGTGAAGCGACATCAAGCCAAGGCGCGTTGGATGATGATTTTTTGCACGTCGCTGGTGCCTTCGTAAATTTGGCACACGCGCACGTCACGGTAAATGCGCTCGACGGGAAAGTCACTCACCACGCCGTAACCACCCAAAGTTTGAATGGCGACGCTGCACACCTTCTCGGCCGTTTCGCTGGCAAAGAGTTTGGCCATGGCCGCCTCTTTCAAACACGGCAAACCGGCGTCACGCAAAGCAGCGGCGTGGTACATCAACTGGCGCGCGGCTTCGAGCTGCGTGGCGCAGTCGGCCAAACGAAACCCCACGGCTTGGTGGTTGAAGATGGCGGTGCCAAAGCTCACGCGCTCTTTGCTGTATTGCAACGCCGCTTCAAACGCGCTGCGGGCCATGCCAATGCTTTGTGCGGCGATGCCGATGCGGCCACCTTCCAACGCGGACAGTGCAATCTTGTAGCCCTCGCCTTCCGCGCCAATCAAGTTCTCAGCAGGAATGCGGCAGTTGTCGAAGTTGATTTGCGCGGTGTCGCTGCTGTGTTGGCCCAGCTTGTCTTCGAGTCGCGCCACTTGGTAGCCGGGCGCGTTGGTCGGCACGATGAAGGCGCTCATGCCTTTCTTGCCCGCGCCTTTGTCGGTCACGGCAATGACGATGGCCACATGGCCATTTTTGCCGCTGGTGATGAATTGCTTCACGCCGTTGATGACGTATTCGTCGCCCTCTTTGGTGGCGGTGGTGCGCAGGGCCGACGCGTCGGAGCCCACATGTGGCTCGGTCAAACAGAACGCGCCGAGCATGTTGCCTTGGGCTAATTCGGTGAGCCATTGTTTCTTTTGCGCGTCGTTGCCGTAGCGCATGAGGATGGCGTTGACGGGGCAGTTGGTCACGCTGATGGCAGTGCTGGTGCCGCCATCGCCTGCGGCGATTTCTTCGAGCACCAAAGCGAGGGTGAGGTAGTCCAAACCAGCGCCGCCCAAGTCTTCGGGCACGCAAATGCCATACGCGCCGAGCGCGGCCAGCCCCTTGTGCACCGCGTGCGGAAAGGTGTGCTCTTTGTCCCACTTGGCGGCGTTGGGCCACAGTTCTTGTTGAGCAAAGTCGCGCACAGCGTCGCGGATCATGGTTTGGTCAGGCGTGAGCAACATGGCGCGTCCTTAAATGAGTTCTAAGGCCACGGCCGTGCCTTCGCCGCCACCGATGCACAAGGTGGCCAAGCCTTTTTTCAGGCCGCGTGCTTTGAGCGCGTGAATCAGCGTGACCATGATGCGTGCGCCGGATGCGCCGATGGGGTGACCCAAGGCACACGCGCCGCCGTTGACGTTGACTTTGTCGTGTGGCACGTTGAGTTCTTTCATGAGCGCCATGGGCACGACAGCGAAGGCTTCGTTGACTTCCCACAAGTCCACATCACCCACAGCCCAACCGGCTTTGGCCAACGCTTTTTGTGTGGCGCCAACGGGCGCGGTCGCAAACCACTCAGGCTCTTGCGCATGCGTGGCGTGGCTGACGATGCGGGCCAAGGGCGTGCAGCCCAATTGCTTGGCGGTACTTTCGCGCATCAACACCATGGCAGCTGCGCCATCGTTGATGGACGAGCTAGAGGCGGCGGTGATGGTGCCGTCTTTTTTGAAGGCGGGCTTGAGCGAGGTGATTTTGTCGAGCTTGACTTTGCCGGGGCCTTCGTCAATCGACACCACGGTTTCGCCAGCACGGGTCTTGACCGTGACGGGGGTGATCTCTGCAGCAAAGGCCCCCGACTCGGTGGCGGCTTTCGCGCGTTGCACGCTGGCGGTGGCAAAGGCGTCTTGCTCGGCGCGTGTGAAGCTGTATTTGGCGGCACAGTCTTCGCCGAAGGTGCCCATGCTGCGGCCTGCTTCGTAAGCGTCTTCTAAACCGTCGAGCATCATGTGGTCAAACAAACGGTCGTGGCCCAAGCGATAACCGCCGCGGCCTTTGAGCATGAGGTAAGGCGCGTTGGTCATACTTTCCATGCCGCCGGCCACCAACACATCGTGCGTACCAGCGACCAACATGTCGTGCGCGAACATAGCGGCGCGCATGCCTGAACCGCACATTTTGGACAGCGTCACAGCGCCAGCGCTCTTGGGCAAACCGCCTTTGAAACCGGCTTGACGCGCAGGGGCTTGGCCCTGGCCTGCCATCAGACAGTTGCCAAACAAAACTTCGGTCACCAACTCTGGGTTGATACCAGCACGCTCTACCGCGGCCTTGATGGCTGCACCACCGAGGTCGTGCGCGGCCAAGCTTGAGAAGTCGCCTTGAAAGCTACCCATGGGTGTACGGGCAGCACTGACGATGACGATAGGGTCGGACATGAATTTCTCCAATTTAAAAAAGAAAAATGCCGCGCCGACCCCGAGGGTCACGCGGCGGGAAGCATGCCACCACGGGGGTAGCGTTTGAAAGCGTTGCGGAACACATCGACCACTTCACCGGCATGGCTCATGGTCACACCGAGGTCTTTGACCAAGCCGTTGTCGAGGCCGTAAATCCAGCCGTGCACGGTCACCTTTTGGCCACGACCCCACGCGTCTTGCATGACGTTCGACAAGGCGACGTTGCCCACCTGCTCAATCACATTCATCTCGCACATGACCGACTCCAGCTCGGCTTGCGGCAAATGGTTGAGGCGCTGGCGATGGCGCAAGCGCACGTCTTGCACATGACGCAACCAGTTGTCGGCCAAGCCCACGCGTGTGCCACGCGTGGCGGCCAACACACCACCACAACCGTAATGGCCCACCACCATGATGTGCTCCACCTTGAGCGCGTCCACCGCGTATTGGATGACCGACAAGGCGTTCAAATCGGAATGCACCACCACGTTGGCCACGTTGCGGTGCACAAACACCTCCCCTGGGTCGAGGCCCGTGATTTGGTTGGCGGGCACGCGGCTGTCGGAGCAGCCAATCCACAAATACTTGGGGTTTTGCTGGTTGGCCAAGCGTGAGAAATACGCAGGATTCTCTTGAATCATGCGGCCGGCCCACGCCCGATTGTTGTCAAAGAGGTGTTGAAGTGATGTGCTCATGCGTCGATTGTCGCCGTGCCGCAATTCCTTTTTGTGACTACGGATTTCAGCAAGTCTCGGCAAACAACTCGCGGCCAATCAACATGCGGCGAATCTCGCTGGTGCCTGCACCAATTTCGTACAGCTTGGCGTCGCGCCACAAACGGCCCAGGGGGTACTCGTTGATGTAGCCGTTGCCACCAAAAATCTGCACGCCTTCGCCCGCCATCCACGTGGCTTTTTCGGCCGTCCACAAAATGACTGAGGCGCAGTCTTTGCGTACTTGGCGCACGTGATCGGTGCCAAGTAAGTCGAGGTTTTTCGCCACGGTGTAGGCAAAGCTGCGACCGGCTTGCAGCACGGTGTACATGTCGGCGACTTTGCCTTGGATGAGTTGGAACTCACCAATGCTTTGGCCAAATTGCTTGCGGTCGTGGATGTAGGGGATGACGTTGTCCATCACCGATTGCATGATGCCTAAAGGACCGCCAGTCAGCACAGCGCGTTCGTAGTCCAAACCACTCATCAAGACTTTGGCCCCCATGTTCAGGCCACCCAAAATGTTTTCAGCGGGCACTTCGACGTTTTGGAACACCAGCTCGCCAGTGTGGCTGCCGCGCATGCCCAGCTTGTCGAGCTTTTGCGCGACGCTGAAGCCCTTCATACCTTTTTCGATCAAAAAGGCCGTCACACCGCGTGCGCCCAACTCGGGCTCGGTCTTGGCGTAGACCACCAGCGCGTCGGCATCGGGGCCGTTGGTGATCCACATCTTGCTGCCGTTGAGCACGTAGTAGCCGCCCTTGTCCTCTGCCTTGAGCTTCATGCTGATGACGTCAGAACCCGCACCGGGCTCGGACATGGCAAGCGCACCGACGTGCTCGCCACTGATGAGCTTGGGCAGGTACTTGGCGCGCTGCGCATCGGTGCCATTGCGCTTGATTTGGTTCACGCACAAGTTGCTGTGCGCACCGTAGCTCAGGCCCACGCTGGCAGAGGCGCGAGAGATCTCTTCCATCGCAATCATGTGCGCGAGGTAGCCCATGTTGGCACCGCCGTACTCTTCGCCCACGGTGATGCCCAACACGCCCAAGTCGCCCATCTTGCGCCACAGATCCATGGGAAATTGGTCGTTGCGGTCGATCTCGGCAGCGCGCGGGGCGATCTCGGCTTGGGCGAATTCACGCACAGCGTCGCGCAGCGCGTCGATGTCTTCACCAAGTTGAAAATTCAGTCCGGGCAAGTTGTTCATGGGGGTCTCCTTGTGTGTCTCAGTAACTTTGTTTGACGGTGGCCAAGGTTTGTTGCATCAAGGCGCAAGGCGATTCACCGCCGTCGTCGTTCAGATGCACCACCTCGGCCGTGGTGATGATGAGCCGTTTGCCCGCACGCACCACATGGCCGCGTGCACGCAACTCGCCGCCTTGGAAGGCAGCCAAAAAGTTGATCTTGTATTCGACCGTGGTCACCTCTTGCCCCTCAGCGGCCAAGGTCAGACCGGCGTAGCCTGCGGCGATGTCGGCCAAAGCGCCCATCGCGCCGCCGTGGTAGCCGCCTTGCTGCTGGGTCACACGCTCGGAATAGGGCAAGGCGATTTCGACCTCACCGGGCGCGACCGACACCAAGCGAGCGCCGAGGTGGCGCATCATGCCTTGACGCACAAAGCTGGCTTCGATGCGGGCGTGCAAATCGGGATGCGCCGTCGTGACGGATGGAGGGGTGTTTGTCGTGCTCATGCTTTGACGGCCTTGGGTTGTGTCGCACTCACCGCACCTTGCTTGGCCAACAGGCTGCGGGCTTCTTTTTCATGCACCTTGACTTCGTCAAGGTTGGCTTGGATTTCGGCCATTTGCTCTTCCAGCTGGCGTTTGTGATCGGCCAGCACCACCAAAAACTTTTGCAGCTGTGGGCCTGTGTCGCGCGGGCTGTCGTACATGTCGATCAGGTCTTTGGCCTCCGTCAACGACAAGCCCAAACGCTTGGCGCGCAGGGTGAGCTTCAGACGCGTGCGGTCACGGTGGCTGTAGACACGATTGCGGCCGCCGGGGCCGGAGCGCTCCGGCTGCAGCAAGCCCATGTCTTCGTAAAAACGGATGGCCCGGGTCGTGAGATCGAACTCACGCGCCAAGTCGCTGATGGAATATGTGGTGGCCATGTTGTGTTTACGTTTACGTAAACGTCAATTATGACGGGAAAATTCAAAGCCGCCAAAAACGCGTCAATGCCAAGGCGGCAAGGGCTCGTCTTTCAACACGCGACGGCGCTCGGCGTAGTCGGGCATGACCGTTTTGACGGTGTCCCAAAAGCGCGGGCTGTGGTCCATCACGCGCAAATGGCTCAACTCATGGGCAACCACATAGTCAATCACCTCCAGCTTGTGGTGCACCAAGCGCCAGTTCAGGCGAATCGCACCACTCGCGCTGGCACTGCCCCAGCGCGTCGCCGCACTGCTGAGCGACAGGCGCTGCCACTGCACATTCAACAGCGGCGCAAAGTGGTGCAAGCGCTCGGTGAACAAGGCTTTGGCTTGCCGCATGAGCCAGGCCTGCACGGCATCGCGAATTTGCTCGGGCGTGGCGTAAAGCGGTAGGCCCAAGCGCAGCGTGTGCAAGGTGTCTGGGAGATCTGAAGGTTCAAATTGCGCGCTGTTCTTTTTCAAAGCGCGGCTGGAGTCGAGCACAGCCTGCAACTGTCCGCCCAGATAAGGCACCACCACGCCATCGCACCAAACGATGCGCTGGGCCCCCATCTGCGCATGCCGTTCGCCCATTTCAATCAGCTTGCGAGAAATCCAATCGGCCTTTTGGCGCAGCGCCGACTCGACCTCGCCCACCGTCACCCACGTCGGCGCGCTGACCTCCAGCCCATCGGGGCCCACAGACATGCCGATGGTGCGGCGCTTGCCACGTCGAAAGGCATAAGCCACATCGGTGGTGCCCAGTTGAATGCGACGCGTGGCGCGCGGGTGGGTGAACTGCGCTTTGGGCAGCACTTGGCCCAGTGGTTCGGCGGGTTGATGCGGCCCTTGCAGCGTTCGCGGCCTTGGCGAGGGCGGCGGCACAGGAATGGGTGACACCTCAAACATATCCAGCACGAGTTGCAAGAAGCGGCTCATGCGTGTGGCCTCACGACTTGGCGACGTAGGCCTCGGGATCGAGACGGTGCATTTCGGACTCGATCCAATTTTCGACTTCACGGGTCAGCTCATCGGCCTCGCGCCCGACGCTGTCAATGGGCGCGCCGATCGACACGTCCACCACGCCCGGGAACTTGATGAAGGCCTTGCGTGGCCAGCATTTGGCGGAGGTCACCGCAATCGGAATCACGGGTGCGCCCGTGGCGATGGCCAAGCGCGCGCCGCCACTTTTGTAATTGCCGCGCTCACCGCGTGGAATGCGCGTGCCTTCAGGAAACATGATGACCCACGTCCCTTGCGCCAGCAACTTCTGCCCCTGCTCCACCACTTTGCCAAAGGCTTTGGCGCGCTGGCTGCGGTCGATGTGAATCATGTCCAACAAGCCAATGGCCCAGCCAAAAAATGGCACGTACAACAACTCGCGTTTGAACACATAGGCCAAGGCGTGTGGCATGATCGCCGGCATCAAAAAGGTCTCGTACGTGGACTGGTGTTTGACCAACAAAATAGCGGGACTGGTCGCGCCATCAGGCAAATTTTCTTGGCCTTGAATGCGATAGCGCACGCCCATGATGACGCGTGCCGCTTGAATGCTCAGGTTGAGCCACGATGCCGCGATGGCGTAACGTTTGTCCGCCCCCAAGCCCACCGCCGCAGCCAACACAATCAACAAAGCAAATGGAATGACCGTGACAAACATGAACGCCATGTGCACGGTGGATCGAATCATGGCCATCATGCGAGGGCTCCTGTTTTATGAGGTGTTTTGTGCACCGAGTGGACTTTGGTCTCGGGCTGCACCAGCAGCCAATCGACAAAGGCGGCCAAGTCCTCATGCGCACGCGTGTCTGGCGGAAAATCAGCGGGCAATGTTTTGCCGCGCAGTTTTTGCCCCTTGCCCGTGTAGACCAAGTGCGGGGTGCACCCCGCCGCCGCACCGGCTTGCAAATCACGCAAGCTGTCGCCCACGGTGTGCACGCCAGTCAACTCCATGCCGTAGCGTTCACCAATTTGCTCAAACAAACCCGGCGCTGGCTTGCGGCATTGACAGGTTTCATCAGGGCTGTGCGGACAGTAAAAAACCGCATCAATGCGACCGCCCGCCACACCCAAGAGCTTGTGCATCTTGGCGTGCATGGCGTTGAGCGCAGCCACGTCGAACAAGCCGCGACCCAAGCCCGATTGGTTCGAGGCCACCACCACATGCCAACCCGCGTGATTCAGTCGTGCAATGGCTTCTAAGGCCCCCGGCAAGGGCAACCATTCATCGGCAGACTTGACGTAATCGTCGCTGTCTTGGTTGATGGTGCCGTCGCGGTCGAGGATGACGAGTTTGGTGATCATGCGGTGTATGTCTTGCGCTTAAGTGTGGCGGTGAACAAGGCTTAGGTTGCCAAGCACGACAAGTCGGCCACACGGTTCATGGCGAGGTGCAAGCTTTTGAGCAGGCCTTGGCGGTTCAAGCGCAAGTCCATCTCTTCAGCGTTGACCATCACATCGTCAAAGAACGCGTCCACAGGCGAGCGCAAAGTGGCCAAGGTTTGCAAAGAGGCGGTGTAGTCGCCGGCTTTGAACTGGGCTTCCGATTCGGGCAGCAACTTTTGCATGATGGCGTACAGCGCTTGTTCAGCGTCTTCTTTGAACAAGGCGGTGTTGACGTGTGCGTCGACTTCGCCTGCTTTTTTGAGCACGTTGCCAATGCGCTTGTTGGCAGCAGCCAAAGCAGCGGCCTCAGGCAAGGCGGCGAAAGCACGCACGGCAGTGAGGCGCTTGGCGACATCGCTCAAGCGTTGTGGTCGCAGCGCCAGCACGGCCTCCACCTCTTGCGCGGAATAACCTTGCTCACGCAAGCCGCCGGAGAGGCGGTCGTAAATGAAAGAGGTCAACGCTGCTGCGGGGTCGGTGATTTTGTCGCCGAAGACGGGGATGGCCTGTGCAATCAGCGCGTCCAACGCCACATCCAAATTGGCTTCGCTCAACATGCGCACCACGCCCAAGGCGTGACGACGCAAAGCGAAGGGGTCTTTGTCACCCGTGGGCAAATTACCGATGCCGAACATGCCGACCAAGGTTTCTAACTTGTCAGCCAAAGCCACCACCACGCCGACGGTATTGCGCGGCAATTCGTCGCCGGCGAAGCGGGGCTTGTAGTGGTCTTCGATGGCTTGCGCCACATCCTCACCCAAACCATCGTGACGGGCGTAGTAGCCACCCATGATGCCTTGCAACTCGGGGAACTCGCCCACCATGTCGGTCAGCAAATCGGTTTTGGCCAGTTGCGCGGCGGTGTCGACGGCTTGGGCGAAAGCAGCGTCTTTGGCTTGCGGCAACAAAGCGGCAATGCCTTTGGCGATGGCGCGCACGCGGTCTGTGCGCTCGCCTTGCGTGCCGAGTTTGTTGTGATACACCACCTTGGCCAAACCTTCCACGCGCGAAGCGAGTGTCTTTTTACGGTCTTGGTCAAAGAAGAATTTGGCATCGGCCAAACGTGGGCGCACCACGCGCTCGTTGCCACCAATCACAGCCGATGCGTCATCGGGCGTGATGTTGCTGACCACCAAGAATTGGTTGGTCAGCTTGCCAGCTGCGTCGAGCAGTGGGAAGTATTTTTGGTTGGCCTTCATCGTGAGGATGAGGCACTCTTGCGGCACGTCGAGGAATTGTTTTTCAAACTCGCACACCAACACGTTGGGGCGTTCGACCAAGGCGGTGACTTCTTGCACCAAGGCGTTGTCCAGCAACGCCACCTCAACCTCGGCATCGCTCAAGGCCTGCATGCCCTGCTCCACTTCCAGCAACGCATTGAACTGGCGGGCCTTGGCGCGAAGCTGACGAATCATGTCGCGGCTGCGCTCTTTGTAGCTGGCGATGACAGCGCCGTCTTTGGCGAGCGTGTCGGCGTAGACGTCAGCGTTGGCCAACACGACGGGCGACACACGGGCTTCAAAGCGGTGGCCTTGTGTGCTGTTGCCAGCGGTCAAGCCCAACGCTTTGACGGGCACCACGATGCTGCCGTGCAAGGCGACCAAGCTGTGTGCGGGGCGCACGAAGTTGACGCTGCTCCAGCCGGGCAATTCACAGTCGGTTTCGAGCTGGTAGCTCATCACTTTAGGGATGGGCAATTTGGCAATGGCTTCGCTCAAGGCCTTTTGCAAACCATCGGCCAAGCTCGCACCTTTGACAATGCTGTCGTAGAACAAGGCTTCGGCTTTGCCATCTGGGGCGCGTTTGAGTTGCGCCACGGCCTCGGGGCCAGCGCCCAAGGCTTGCAGTTTTTTCAGCAAAGCGGGTGTGGCGTTGCCACTGGCGTCTAAGCCCACAGTGACGGGCATGAGTTTTTGCTGCACGGCTTTGTCAGCAGCCAAGGCGGACACAGCGGTGATGTGCGCAGCCAAACGGCGTGGCGATGCGTAGGCCGTCACGGCTGAATTAGCTGCAGTCAAACCTTGGGCTTTGAGTTGCTCGAACAGCACGCTAGAAAAAGCGTCGCCAAGTTTTTGCAATGCCTTAGGTGGCAGCTCTTCCACGAAGAGTTCGATGAGTAGGTTTTGTGTCGTCATGTTCTTGTGTCCTACGCTCAAGCGGTCTTCTTTGGCATTTGTTCGACCCACTCGCGCGGGGCCATGGGAAAGCCCAAGCGCTCGCGGCTCTCGTAATAGCTTTGCGCCACAGCGCGCGCCAAGTTACGGATGCGGCCAATGTAGGCAGCGCGCTCGGTCACGCTGATGGCGCCACGGGCGTCCAGCAAGTTGAAGGTGTGTGCGGCTTTGAGCACTTGCTCATAAGCGGGCAATGCGAGCTGCGCGCCCATGAGGTGCTGCGCTTGTTTTTCGTGTGCACCAAAGGCGGTGAACAAGAACTCGGCATCGCTGTGCTCGAAGTTGTAGGTGGATTGCTCCACTTCGTTTTGTTTGTAGACGTCGCCATAGGTGAGGCCATCGGTCCATTGCAGGTTGTAGACGTTGTCCACGCCTTGCAGGTACATGGCCAAGCGCTCTAAGCCATAGGTGATTTCGCCGGTGATGGGTTTGCAATCAATGCCGCCAACTTGTTGGAAGTAGGTGAACTGCGTGACTTCCATGCCGTTGAGCCAAACTTCCCAGCCCAAGCCCCATGCGCCCAAGGTTGGATTTTCCCAATCATCTTCGACGAAGCGGATGTCGTTTTTCTTGAGGTCAAAGCCGAGCGCTTCGAGCGAGCCCAAGTACAGCTCCAAGATGTTGCTGGGCGCGGGCTTCAACACCACTTGGTATTGGTAGTAGTGCTGCAAACGGTTGGGATTCTCGCCGTAGCGGCCGTCTTTGGGGCGGCGGCTGGGTTGCACGTAAGCGGCTTTCCAAGGCTCTGGGCCCAAGGCGCGCAAGAACGTGGCGGTGTGCGAGGTGCCCGCACCGACCTCCATGTCGATGGGTTGCAACAAGGCGCAGCCTTGCTCGGCCCAGTAGGACTGGAGTTTGAGAATGATTTGTTGAAAAGTCAGCATAAAACCCATGCCAACATGGCGTTGGCGAAAAGGAGCAGGTCAAGACGCCTGCAAACCCTTGATTTTACGGGCCGAAATAGCGTTTACCGTGCTTGGCTCGAGAACCCAGCCAAGCCACACACGCCAACACGGCGAAAGCCAAGCCCACCAACGGCCAAAGACCCCAAGCAGAGACCCAGCGGGCGTAGGGCGTCGCCGGCCCATGAACGCCTTGAACCTGCCCATGCAAGGCACCTTGCACTGCGCTGGGCAGACGATGCGTGACCACCCCCTGTGCATCAATGATGGCGGTGGCCCCTGTGTTGGTGGCCCGCAACATCGGACGCCCCAGTTCCATGGCGCGCATGCGGGAAATATTCAAATGTTGGTCAATGGCGACGGTATCGCCGAACCAAGCAATGTTGCTGACGTTGACCAAGATGGTGGGGGCGTGATCGGGGTCGGCAAAGCTTTTGGCCAGCTCTTCGCCAAACAAATCTTCAAAACAAATATTCGGGGCGATGCGCTCACCCTTCCATGTCAACGAAGGCTGGACCACGGCGCCGCGTGAAAAGTCGCCCATGGGAATGTGCATCAGGCGGACAAACCACTGAAACATGGGGGGCACAAATTCGCCAAAGGGCACCAAATGGTGCTTGTCGTAACGGTACGGTTCACCTGCCGTGTTGGGCTGTAGCGCTAAGACGGAATTGGTGAATTGACGTGCGCGTTCAGCCGAGCTCCCCGCCTCCGCGTTGACCTGGGCCACCAAAGGCATGCCGATCAACGCCGCTTGCTGGCCGTGCGAGAAATGTTGTTGCAAGTCTTGCCAATAGCCTGCGGGCAATTGCTGCGGCAAAAGCGGCAATGCCGTTTCGGGGATGACGACCAAGTCAGCACGGCTTTGCAACAGCCCTTGCCGATAGTCATTCAGGGCTTGGGCCACGCCTGTACCGAACTTCAAATCTTGCTGCACATTGCCTTGCAGCAGCGTGACGGTCAATGGGGCGTGAGAGGATGAATCCGTGACAGACGCAGGTGACGTTAAGGTCGTGACACCCACCGTGGCGAATGCACCAACAAACAGCCCGCCCGCCAAACGGTTGCGCCAAGCGGTGCGTGACTGTCCGTTTTCAGCGCCCAGCAACATGGCCACAAACGCGGCCATGCCGCTCATGCCGTACACCCCAACCCATGAGGCCCAAGGATGCAAAACACCATCCACGTGGGCATAGCCAATGGCCCCCCATGGCAGGCCGGTGAACAAGGTGCCACGCACCAACTCTGCCAACATCCACAGCACGCCAAAGGCGGTCGCTTTGCTGAGAACACCGAGTTGGCGCACGCCGATGGCGCAATACACCCAAGCGGCGGCAGCGTAAATACAAGCCAAGCTCGCCGCAAGTGCCAGCACAGCCGCCCCAGCCAAAAGGGCGGGCATGCCGCCGTACGTGTTCATCGAAATGAACAACCACCACAAACAGCCGACTAACCATGCGCAAGCAAACCACCAAATGCGCGAAAAGGCCTCTCGCGGTTGTTCGGAACGGTCTAGCCATGCCGCAGCGAATGACAAACTCAAAAGCTGCAACCAGCCCAATGCCACGCCTTGACTATTTCCTGCAAAAGGCCACGCCAATGCCAAGGCTTGCAACAGCCCTGCTGCGATCAGCCCCAAGGTGAGCCAGACACGAGACAGGGGCAGGCGGGGCGTGTTTTGCGTCAGTTGCATCAGACCGAACGAGGCTGCGCCTTAGCTGGCGAGGGGTAGACCTTGAACCATTTCACGGCCCCAGCTTTGGTGTGCATCACTTCAAAACGCTGCTCGCTGACATCGAAAAATTCCCCACGACGTGGCACATGCCCCATCGCGTGGGCAATGAAGCCCCCAATGGTGTCGAATTTGTTCTCGCCATTGGCGGTGTCTTCATCCAACTCAAAGGCGATGTTGAAAGCTTCGGCAACGCGCGACATATCGGTGTCACCGCTGACGCGGAAGGTGCTGTCGGCCAGGGAAAAAATATCGCCGGCATCGTCGTCTTGATCGAACTCATCTTCAATCTCACCGACGATTTGTTCCAGCACATCTTCGATGGTGATCAGGCCGGCAATGCGGCCAAACTCGTCGACCACCAAAGCCATGTGGTTGCGGGTGTTGCGAAACTCACGCAGCAGATCGTTCAAGCCTTTGCTTTCGGGCACAAAGACGGGCGGGCGCAGCAAGGTGCGCAAATTGAGCGCAGGCGACCGCTGAAGTTTGAGTAAGTCTTTGGCCAACAAAATACCGACGATGTTGTCGCGCTCCCCCTCAAAAACGGGAAAGCGAGAGTGCGCGGTATCAATGACCTGATGCATGCAGTCGTCAATGGCCTCATCGATGTTGATCAAGTCCATGCGCGGTGCGGCGACCATGACTTCCCCTGCCGTCAAGTCAGCCATGCGCAGCACGCCTTCGAGCATGATGCGGCTCTCAGCGCCAATGACTTGGTTATCTTCTGCGTCGGAAAAAGCGCCCATGAGCTCTTCGTGAGAGTCGGGGCCGGGATGGATGAACTCGATGAAACGCTGCCAATAGGTGCGTTGGTCATTCGAGTCTGCAGCTCTTGAGTTCGGGGCGATCACATGATTGCGGCGCTTGGCCGCGAAAGTCTGTCTAGCCTTAAGCATAGCCCAAGCACGGCGTTGATTGCCTGACTATTCTGCAGCTTGGTGGCGGCCTGCACGCACGCCTTGGCGGATTTCTTCGACTTTGGCTAAGAAGTCCCAAAATTTCTTCGCGTCTTCTTTGATGCTGTAGTTGGCTTTTGCAAATTGATCCACCACCAACTCAGTGACGCGGCTGTCTAAATCTCGTTTGGGTAAGCGCAAATAGGCCTCGGTCTCTGAGCCATCACGCTCCACAGTCGCGCCGCTTTTTCGAGCGATTCGGATCATGGGGGCGTTCTCGCTCAAGGCGTGAATATAAATTTCGGAAATTTTTTCATTGCGAGCGTGCATGACCGCGCGTTCGAACAATCGCGCGCCATAGCCACGGCCTCGCGCAGAGGCTTGCACAGAGACGCCAAACTCTGCATTCGACGTGCGGCCGGGCTCTTTCATGATGGCCAAATGTGCCATGGCCACGATGTCTAAGTTGCGGTTAAAAATACCGTAAATCTCGTCGCGCTCAAACTTCAAACCGTCCACATAGCGAAGCACCTGTTCGTCATTGGCGGCATAGCCAAAACGCAAATACCGGTCTTGTGCAGACAAGGCCAGTAAATGTTTTTTGATGCCGGGCAAATGACTGGCGTTCAATGGACAAATGGGGATCAAAACACCCTCTGTATCTTGTTTGAGCGGTTGTGGCACACCAAAACGGGCAAGCAATTGACGACCCGCGTCTAAAGCCGTTTGTGTCAGTGTGTGTGTCAAAGTCATAGATACAATTATACGGGTTTTCCCTTATTCTTGCAACTATCTGACAACGAAGAAATGTGACTGTCTGCCGAGGGACACTCCCAATGGCGACGCGTCCTTGTGGCATTCAAAATGCCTCTAAGGAGACATGAATGAATAAACCATGGTTGCAATCTTACCCAGAGGGCGTGCCGCATGAGGTGCATCCCGAGCAATTTAAATCAGTCGGTGAATTTTTAGAGGCCTCGTTCAAGAAAAATGCCTCGGCGCCCTTTTCGGTCTGCATGGACCAATGGATGACTTACGCGGATGTCGACCATGCATCTGCCGCTCTAGGTGCATGGCTCCAGCAGCTGGGCTTGGAACCTGGCTCACGCGTCGCCATCATGCTGCCTAACTTGCCACAATTTGCTGTCACGATGTCTGCGATTCTTCGTGCTGGCTATGTCTGCGTGAACGTGAACCCGCTGTACACCGCCAGAGAGTTGCAGCACCAGCTGAACGACTCTGGTGCCACCACGATTGTGATCTTGGAAAACTTTGCGAAAACGCTTCAAGAAGTGATCGATCAAACACCGATTGAGACGGTCGTTTTAACATCTTTGGGCGATATGCTGGGTTTTTGGAAGGGGCATTGGCTGACCTTTGCGGCCCGCCATTTGGCAGGAATGGTTCCAGCATTCAAGCTCACGCGAACCACACCCCAGGGGCGCGAAAGAAAAATTGTGTCGTTTACGCAGGTGTTGACGAAAGGCGCGAGTCTGTCATTGAAACCAGCAAATACCGATCTGTCGTCCACTGCATTTCTTCAGTACACAGGGGGAACGACTGGCTTGTCAAAAGGCGCCGTTCTCACGCACAGAAATATTATTGCAGCGGTGTTGCAAGCCGAGGTTTGGTTCACACCTGCGGTCAAACGCATTGGCGATGTTCGAAAGGTAAACTCGATAGCTGCATTGCCGCTTTATCACATCTTCGCGTTGACGCTGTGTTTGCTGTCCATTCGGTGGGGCGCCCATATGACGCTCATTCCGAACCCGCGCGATATCGATAAATTTGTGGACGTGCTGAAAAAACGCCCTTTCCATCTGTTACCGGCCGTGAACACGCTGTTCAACGCTTTGTTGCAGCATCCTCATTTCAAGTCGCTCGATTTTTCAAGCTTATGTGTGTCGCAAGCAGGAGGAATGGCGGCTTCCGAAGGCACGGCCAAACGGTGGCAAGAAGTGACGAATTGCGCCATGGTGGAAGGTTGGGGGATGAGCGAGACCTGTGCGATCGGGACCAATAACCCGGTGAACGCGACACAGTTCAGCGGAAAAATTGGTCTTCCTCTGCCTAGCATCGATATCGCCATCAAAGACGATTCTGGACAAAGTTTGCCGGTTGGACAAAGCGGCGAAATCTGCATCAAAGGTCCCAACGTGATGACAGGTTATTACCAACAACCCGAAGAAACAGCCAAGGCTTTCACGGACGATGGGTTCATGCGCACAGGTGATATTGGCATCATGGATGAGCACGGTTACACACAAATTGTGGATCGAAAAAAGGACATGATTTTGGTCAGTGGCTTCAACGTTTTTCCAAATGAACTTGAAAACGTGATTTCCCTCTGCCCTGGCGTTGTTGAGTGCGCCGCAGTCGGCATTCCCGATGAGAAGCAAGGCGAGTCGATCAAAGTTTTTGTGGTGCGTAGTGATGTGACGTTGACGGAGGAAGATATTTCTAGTTATTGCCGCGACAACTTAACAGGCTACAAGCAGCCTAAATACATTGAGTTCAGAGACGAATTACCGAAAACGAACGTGGGTAAGGTATTGAGACGTGAATTGCGCGCGAACAAATGACCGTTGAAATTCAACTGCCTACAGGCGTTACTTTTCTTGAACGCGGATGGCTGTCTTCGAACAATGTTTTGCTTCACGACTCGGAACAAGCTGTTTTGGTTGATACAGGCTATTGGACGCATGCGCAACAAACGGAGGACTTGATTCAATCCGTGATCGGCACTCAAACACTGAATACGATCATCAACACACACCTGCACAGCGACCATTGCGGCGGAAATGCACACCTTCAAACAGCGTACCCACAAGTTCAGACACGTATTCCGCCAGGGCATTTTGAGTATGTGACGCAATGGAATGCTGAAGCACTGACCTACACGCCAACGGGCCAGCACTGCCCGCCGTTCAAAGCGCTAAGTTGCATCCAATCTGGCGACACCTTTGAAGTCGCAGGTCGACAGTGGCATGCTTATTCGGCACCGGGACATGATCCGCATTCAATTATCTTGTTCTGCCATGCAGAAGGTATTCTGATTTCAGCGGATGCTTTGTGGGAAAGAGGGTTTGGGGTTGTTTTCCCTGAAATAGAAGGCTTGTCGGCCTTCGATGAAGTTGAGGCAACGCTAAATCTCATTGAGTTGCTCAAACCACAGCTTGTTCTACCTGGACACGGATCAGCGTTTACAGATGTCGCAAATGCCCTACTATTTGCACGAGCTCGTTTGAAAGGGTTTACAGCTTCGCCGTTAAAACATGCGATATACGCAGCTAAAGTTCTTTTGAAATTTAAATTACTCGAGCTGCAATCTGTGGATATCGACGTATTTTGTAAATGGGCCAGTAACTGCTCGTATTTTCACGAACTGCATAAATATTTTGACCAGACCACATTCGAGAATTGGACGTTAGAAATGTGCGAATCATTAGTAGCATCAGGCGCAGCAACCCGTATTAAAAATACATTAATCAATCGCTAAAAAAAAAGCCCCACTCAAATGAGCGGGGCTTTCTGCGGCTGTAACAGCCTGACGATGTCCTACTTTCACACGGGAACCCGCACTATCATCGGCGCTAAGTCGTTTCACTGTCCTGTTCGGGATGGGAAGGAGTGGTACCAACTTGCTATGGTCATCAGGCATAACTTGTTGTCACCTTGAACCGAACAACGCCAAAGGCGTGTCTTTTCAAGGCAACGAATTCATAGAGCAAATCAGCTTTGGTTTATTTTAATTGCGTCACTTGGCATAACTTCCTTGATCACATTGAACTTCTTAAGGTTCGATCAAAGTTATAGGGTCAAGTCGCACGAGCAATTAGTATCAGTTAGCTTAACGCATTACTGCGCTTCCACACCTGACCTATCAACGTCCTGGTCTTGAACGACTCTTTAGGGGGCTCAAGGCCCCGGCAGATCTCATCTTGAAACGAGTTTCCCGCTTAGATGCTTTCAGCGGTTATCTCTTCCACACATAGCTACTCGGCAATGCCACTGGCGTGACAACCGATACACCAGAGGTGTGTCCACTCCGGTCCTCTCGTACTAGGAGCAGGCTTCCTCAAATCTGCAGCGCCCACGGAAGATAGGGACCAAACTGTCTCACGACGTTTTAAACCCAGCTCACGTACCTCTTTAAATGGCGAACAGCCATACCCTTGGGACCGGCTACAGCCCCAGGATGAGATGAGCCGACATCGAGGTGCCAAACACCGCCGTCGATATGAACTCTTGGGCGGTATCAGCCTGTTATCCCCAGAGTACCTTTTATCCGTTGAGCGATGGCCCTTCCATACAGAACCACCGGATCACTATGTCCTACTTTCGTATCTGCTCGACTTGTCAGTCTCGCAGTTAAGCACGCTTATGCCATTGCACTATCATCACGATGTCCGACCGTAACTAGCGTACCTTCGAACTCCTCCGTTACGCTTTGGGAGGAGACCGCCCCAGTCAAACTGCCTACCATGCACTGTCCCCGATCCAGATAATGGACCTAGGTTAGAACCTCAAACACACCAGGGTGGTATTTCAACGTTGGCTCCACCGAGACTAGCGTCCCGGCTTCAAAGCCTCCCACCTATCCTACACAGATCCGTTCAAAATCCAATACAAAGCTACAGTAAAGGTTCATGGGGTCTTTCCGTCTTTCCGCGGGGAGATTGCATCATCACAAACATTTCAACTTCGCTGAGTCTCAGGAGGAGACAGTGTGGCCATCGTTACGCCATTCGTGCAGGTCGGAACTTACCCGACAAGGAATTTCGCTACCTTAGGACCGTTATAGTTACGGCCGCCGTTTACTGGGACTTCAATCAAGAGCTTGCACCCCATCATTTAATCTTCCAGCACCGGGCAGGCGTCACACCCTATACGTCCACTTTCGTGTTTGCAGAGTGCTGTGTTTTTATTAAACAGTCGCAGCCACCGATTCTCTGAGGCCTCATTCTGCTCCCCTTGTACAGGTTCACATACTAAAGGCACACCTTCTTCCGAAGTTACGGTGTCAATTTGCCGAGTTCCTTCTCCTGAGTTCTCTCAAGCGCCTTAGAATACTCATCTCGCGCACCAGTGTCGGTTTGCGGTACGGTCGTGTGTAGCTGAAGCTTAGTGGCTTTTCCTGGAAGCAGGGTATCACTCACTTCGGATGCAAGCATCCTCGTTATCACCCCTCATCTAAGCCCGGCGGATTTACCTACCAGGCACGACTACAGGCTTGAACAGACATATCCAACAGTCTGCTGAGCTAACCTTCTCCGTCCCCACATCGCACTACACATCGGTACAGGAATATTTACCTGTTTCCCATCAACTACGCATCTCTGCCTCGCCTTAGGGGCCGACTCACTCTACGCCGATGAACGTTGCGTAGAAAACCTTGCGCTTACGGCGAGGGGGCTTTTCACCCCCTTTAACGCTACTCATGTCAGCATTCGCACTTCTGATACCTCCAGCACGCTTTACAACGCACCTTCACAGGCTTACAGAACGCTCTCCTACCACTTGCAATAAATTGCAAATCCGCAGCTTCGGTAACTGGCTTAGCCCCGTTACATCTTCCGCGCAGGACGACTCGATCAGTGAGCTATTACGCTTTCTTTAAATGATGGCTGCTTCTAAGCCAACATCCTGACTGTTTTAGCCTTCCCACTTCGTTTCCCACTTAGCCAATTTTAGGGACCTTAGCTGGCGGTCTGGGTTGTTTCCCTCTTGAGTCCGGACGTTAGCACCCGGTGCTCTGTCTCCCAAGCTGTACTCGTCGGTATTCGGAGTAAGGATTGGTTTGGTAAGTCGCCATGACCCCCTAGCCAAAACAGTGCTCTACCCCCGACGGTAATACTTGAGGCACTACCTAAATAGTTTTCGGAGAGAACCAGCTATTTCCAAGTTTGTTTAGCCTTTCACCCCTATCCACAGGTCATCCGCTAATTTTGCAACATTAGTCGGTTCGGACCTCCAGTACCTGTTACGGCACCTTCATCCTGCCCATGGATAGATCACTTGGTTTCGGGTCTACACCCAGCGACTAATTCGCCCTATTCGGACTCGATTTCTCTACGGCTTCCCTATTCGGTTAACCTTGCCACTGAATGTAAGTCGCTGACCCATTATACAAAAGGTACGCAGTCACCCTTGCGGGCTCCTACTTTTTGTAAGCATACGGTTTCAGGATCTATTTCACTCCCCTCCCGGGGTTCTTTTCGCCTTTCCCTCACGGTACTAGTTCACTATCGG
>NZ_PTQX01000009.1:0-230882 GCF_002943475.1 Limnohabitans sp. TS-CS-82
TATTTGGCGCTGAACAACATCGCCAAGAAGTGGACGATGCCGGTGCAAAACTGGAAGCCTGTGCTGAACCGATTTACGATCCAGTTTGAGGGAAGGATGCCGACGAATTAACACTCGCTCCGTTTACACAAAATTCGGGACACCCTCGGTGAACATGGAATTCATTTTTTAAACGACGAATCTTAGTTATTTCTATATTCCATAACTTCATTCCTTATATTCATTGAGAAGCTACATATCACTATTTCTATGGGACGGATATTTAAAAGGGCTCCGTAGAGCCCTTTCCAGATTTCGCAGCCTTGAAGCATCTGAAGCCGCCGCTGCGGCATAGCGCCTTGATAAATATGCCGGCATCAGCTTGCTTGAGGAAAGCGATGATTTGCTCATCGGTAAATCGTGTGGTCTCGATATCCGCAATTCTCCAAAATTTACGGACTTACTGCCATTACTTTGGTAATGGCTGGCAGAGGGCAAGTCAACCCTACTCAACAGTCACGCTCTTAGCTAAATTTCGAGGTTTATCAACATCCGTCCCCCGCGCACACGCCGTGTGATAGCTGAGCAACTGCAACGGCACGACGTGCAAGATGGGCGAAAGCACGCCGTAGTGCTCAGGCATGCGAATGACGTTCACGCCTTCGCTGCTTTCAATCTTCGTGTCGCCATCGGCCAACACATACAGCACGCCACCACGGGCGCGCACTTCTTGCATGTTGCTTTTGAGTTTTTCCAGCAATGCATCGTTAGGCGCCACTGTCACCACAGGCATGGCGCTGGTGACCAAGGCCAAGGGGCCGTGCTTTAGCTCGCCAGCCGCATAGGCCTCGGCGTGGATGTAGGTGATTTCTTTGAGCTTCAACGCACCTTCGAGCGCGATGGGGTAATGCGTGCCACGACCCAAGAACAAAGCGTTTTCTTTGCTGGCAAAGTCTTGCGACCAAGCGATAAGCTGCGGTTCTAGCGCCAGCACGGCTTGCAAAGCGGCTGGCAAGTGGCGCATGTCTTTGATGTGCTTGGCTTCTTCTTCGTCGCTCAAACGGCCTTTGGTTTGCGCCAAGGCCAAGGTGAGCAAGAACAAACCGGCCAACTGTGTGGTGAAGGCTTTGGTCGATGCCACGCCAATCTCAGCGCCTGCACGGGTCACGTAGGCCAGCTTGCACTCGCGCACCATGGCGCTGGTGGACACGTTGCAAATGGTGAGCGTTTTGTCCATGCCCAAGCCTTGCGCGTGACGCAGTGCGGCCAAGGTGTCGGCCGTCTCGCCCGACTGGCTGATGGTGACCACCAAGCTGTTGGGGTTGGGCACCGATTCGCGGTAGCGGTACTCGCTGGCAATTTCCACTTGGCAAGGGATTTTGGCAATCGCTTCAATCCAATACTTGGCCACGCAGCCGCTGTAGTAGCTGGTGCCACAAGCGAGGATGAGCACGTTGTCCACGGCTTTGAACACCGAGTACGCGCCGTCGCCAAACAACTCGGGCGTGATGCCCTCAATACCTTCGAGCGTGTCGGCAATGGCGCGCGGCTGCTCGAAGATTTCTTTTTGCATGTAATGGCGGTAAGGGCCCAACTCGGCTGCGCCGCTGTGCGCTTGCACAGTTTTAACTTCGCGTGTCACAGCTTTGTGGTTGCGGTCTTGCACCCAGTATTTGCCGATTTGAATGTCCACCACATCGCCTTCTTCGAGGTACACGATTTGGTCAGTCACACCGGCCAAGGCCATGGCGTCGCTGGCGAGGAAGGTTTCGCTGTGCTCTTTGCCCACGCCCAAGATGAGCGGCGAGCCTGCGCGTGCGCCAATGACGCGGTGCGGTTCGTCTTTGTGAAACACGGCAATCGCGTACGCGCCGTGCAGCTGCACGATGGCGGCTTTGACCGCTTCAAACAGATCGCCGTTGTAGAGGCTGTCCACCAAGTGGGCAATGACTTCGGTGTCGGTTTGGCTCAAGAACTCGTAGCCCTTGGCTTGCAGTGCAGCGCGCAGCTCATCGTGGTTTTCGATGATGCCGTTGTGGACCAGCGCCACCCGGCCCGGCTTGTTCGGGGTGGCTTTCTCGTTCTGGCCTGCTTTGTTCGGCACATCGCCTGTGTAAACACCCGCGCCAGCGCCCGTGCCATGGCTGAAGTGCGGATGCGCGTTGTGCACAGCAGGCGCACCGTGCGTGGCCCAGCGTGTGTGGGCAATGCCAATGCCGCCTTCGATGCGGTCAGCCTTGACTTGGTCCATCAGCTCAGACACGCGTGCTGTGCTGCGCGCACGTTGCAAGCCGCCCTGCTTCGCACCCAAACTGGCCGAGTGCACAGCCACGCCACACGAGTCGTAGCCACGGTATTCGAGCCGCTGCAAACCTTGCACGAGGATGGGAACGATGTTGCGGGTAGAAACTGCGCCGACGATGCCACACATAAGAAGCTCTCCAAATTGAGGAATGGCAGAATCGTAGGCCGATCATCGTGAAATTTCTTATGTATTTTTTATGATTTCTGAACGAAAATTCAACAACGTCAAAATATTGGAATTTAATTTCAATTACTTATACTTTATGAAACAAGAATTTCTAGACAGTACCGACCTGAAACTACTCGACGCCTTGCAACACGACGCCACGCTCAGCAACGTGGCCTTGGCCGAACGCTTCAAAATCTCGCCGCCCACCTGCCTGCGCCGCGTCAAGCGCCTGACAGACGAGGGTTGGATTGAGCGACAAATCGCCGTGCTCAACGCCGACAAATTGGGCGCGGCCTTGGGCCACGGTTTGACCTCTTTGGTGGAAGTCACGCTTGACACACAAGGTGCCGAACACCTAGACGCCTTCGAGCAACGCGCCATCGCCGACGAGTCTGTGCAGCAATGTTGGCGCGTGTCGCCGGGGCCAGACTTTGTGCTGGTGGTGCAAGCTGCGGACATGCCCGACTACCTGGCCATCACGCAACGCCTGCTGACGCAAGATGCGAATGTGCGAAATGTGAAAGCGTTTTTTGCAACCAAGCGGGCGAAGTTCACCAGCACTTGGCCGGTGTTGCGAAAGACAACTTAGATAATGAAAAAACAACCAAGTTGTTGTTTTATAAAGATAATTTTCAACCGAAGATTTCATTATCTAGCGCTACAGATAATGAAATCGCTGACATCAACCTCGATTACAAGTCTTCATTGGATGGTAATCTTGGCAGTAAATCAGTATCCATCTGACTAGGCTTGCGATAAACCGTGTTGCGTTTGCCACGAGTGTCATCGTTGATCAAAAGTCCTTGCAACACCCATCGCTGCAAAAGCTTCGAAGCTTTCAACGTGTCCAGGCTAGAAATCTGACAAAGCGCACTGTTATTGATTGGGCCATTGCGGTCTATCCAATCGCTCACTTGCTCCCAGACCGGTGGACGCTCTTCATTGAGCAACGTCACAACAATAGCTTCCTGCGCCTGATCGCGCCATTCTCGATACTGAGGAGGATACAAATTGCCAGCACGCATCAGGCTGAACATCATCCGAACGCCCTCACCAGCATCCACATTGGGTGGAACTGGAAATTCGCGCAAATTGCTAGCAATCAGTGGATTTCGTGCAAACGACCCCATTTTTTGCACAGTTGCCGCAGTGATACGACCAGGAAATAGTCCAGGACTGATGACCTCAAGACGATTGTCAAAAATTCGCACTAACACGTCACGATTTAAGTGGTAATCGCGATGAATCAGTGCATTCGTAATCGCCTCAGTGATCACACGAACCGGATAGCGGTGCACCGTCTGAAAACCAGAAGCCGCCAAAGTCAATCCCTGTGCGAGTTCGTTCTGCACGTAGGCATTGACTTGGGTAATTAATTGATAGATCGGTCCAGAAAACGTCTTGGGAGGTTTCTTCAAATTAGGCACATCACCGGCTTGTTCGACTGTTCCCTTGTAGTGAAACACGCGCACATCAGCTCGCATACCTGATGCAGCAAGCAAAGCCCCTGGATGATCTGCAAAAAGCAAGACAGCAGCGCGCAAGGGTTTAAGTGCGCCATCAACTTTTCGAGCCAAGCCAATACGATAAAGCTGATCAGCCACCCCTGTAGACGCCAAACCTCGCCCCTCCATAAACTGACGCCAAACAACGGTATCCAACAAATCAAAATCAACGTTGACTGGTTCACTTTCAGCACTGTGCACGCCACGTCGATAGGACAGCTCGGTAATCTCACTGGCATTCATTTCTCGATTGCTAGCAGGCAATCTCATCCAAGTTCCACCATCTACGATCGAGTGCACCTTATCACTCGGAGCGACTTGGATAACGATTAATTGATCCAACTTTCCATCGCGCAATTCAGTCATCAAAAACCACGGCGTGATTCCAGCAATTGGAGGCGCAAACTGGGTACGCATTTTGCGCAGTAGCTCATCAATTGCTTCTGGGTTCTCTTTAATCCCGAACAGACGATCGCGTCCAACAGCCTTATCGAAATCTTCAACCCCGAGCATTAACCAACCACCGTGCGTATTTGCGAACGAACAAATGGTCTGCAGCGCCTTACCCACCATTTTTCCCGAAACCCGCTTAGTTTCCAGTTGCAAGGTTTCACGACCGTGCAGCACTGCATCGAGCAAAGAATTTGCATTGATATCAGACAACACGGGCATTCCCCAACCGTTGGCAAGAAGTTCAACAGAGTCTGTCATAAATGATGTTTACTTCTTTTTCTGAGGCCGCTTGTAGTTAGCAATGCTGATTTGCTTGCCTCGCGCCACGCTCAAAGCGCCAGCCTCAGTGCTCTTGGTGATGGTCGAGCCACCGCCCACCGTGCCGCCTGCGCCAATAGTGACGGGGGCCACCAACACGCAGTTGCTGCCCACATGCACATCGGCTTCGATGACGGTGCGGTGTTTGTTGGCCCCATCGTAGTTGGCGGTGATGCTGCCTGCGCCGTAGTTGACGCGTTCACCCACGGTGGCGTCGCCCAAGTAGGCCAAGTGGTTGGCTTTTGCGCCTTTGGCTAGGGTGGAGTTTTTGACTTCCACAAAGTTGCCAATGTGCACATCGGCGGCCAACTGCGCGCCTGGGCGCAAACGGGCGAAGGGGCCAATGAGTGAGCCCTCGCCCACGGTCACGCCCAGCTTTTCGCCGTCGATGTGGGTGAAGGGGTGAATCACTGCGCCGGCTTCGATGGTGCAGTTGGCAATGACGCAGTTCGCGCCAATCTTCACGCCGTGACCGAGCGACACATTACCTTGAAAGATGCAGTTCACATCAATCTCAACGTCTTGACCGCAAGTCAACGTGCCGCGCACATCAAAGCGTGCGGGGTCGATGATGCGCACGCCGTCGGCCATGAACGCTTGCGCCTGGCGCAGCTGAAACGTGCGCTCCAACTCGGCCAATTGCGTGGGGCTGTTGACGCCCGCCACTTGCGCCATGTCTTTGATTTTGTGAGCCACCACGGGCACGCCATCGGCCTCGGCGAACTTGACGACATCGGTCAAATAAAACTCTTGCTGCGCGTTGTGGTTGTCCAAGCGGGCCAGCCATGGTTTGAGCAATTTGGCGGGCACGGCCATGATGCCGCTGTACACCTCATTGATCGCGCGCTGTTCATCGTTGGCATCTTTGTGCTCGACGATGGCGTGCACTTGGCCCGCAGGGTTACGCACGATGCGGCCGTAGCCGGTGGGGTCGTCAAACGCAATCGTCAACAGAGCGAGCTGCTTGCCGTCGCACAGGTCAATCAGCGCCTGCAAGGTGTCGGCTTGCGTCAAGGGCACATCGCCCGAGAGCACCACCACCACGGCGTCATCGGCCAACAAGGGCACGGTTTGCTGCACCGCGTGGCCCGTGCCGAGCTGGGGCATTTGGCGGGCAAACTGCAATTGGTCGTTGGGATTGGCCGACAGCAAAGCGGGCTCGACTTGCTCCGCCCCGTGACCGGTGATGACGATGGTGTGGCGCGCCTTCAAGCTGCGCGCGGTGTCGATCACATGCTGCACCAAAGCCTTGCCCGCCAAGCGGTGCAAAACCTTAGGCATACTGCTCTTCATACGGGTGCCTTTACCGGCCGCCATGATCACCACATCTAACGCTGTCATGCTATTCATCCTTTTATTGCGAAGAATTATCCGCCAAGCCTCGTTGTGGCTGACCTTGCTTGCGCTGGTGGCTTTGACGGGCTGCAGCACGATCAAACTGGTTTACAACCAAAGCGACGATTTGCTGTACTGGTGGGTCGACAGTTACGCCGATTTGCAAGACGGCCAAAAGCAACTCACCCGCGACACACTGACCGAGCTGCAACGCTGGCACCGCCAACAACAGCTGCCCGAATACATCGCCCTGCTGCAAAAAATGCGTGCCATGGCGCCCAACGACATCACGCCCGCGCAAGTGTGCGCAATCACCGAAGACATGAAAACCAGCTTCACCACGGTGCTGCGTTTTGTGGAACCCGCCAGCACGCGTTTGGCTGTACAACTCAAGCCCGAACAACTGCGCAGCGTGCGCAAGCGCTTTGACAAAACCAACAAAGATTGGCGCAAAGATTGGCTAGACCCCGATGCCGAAGACCGCCTGCATTACCGCAACAAACAAGCGCTCAACCGCCTGGAAGATTTTTATGGGCGCCTCGACACCCCGCAACGCGAGGTGCTGCGCCGCTGGTTGAGCGAGTCAGTGTTTGACCCCGTGCTGAGCTACGCCGAACGCGAACGCCGCCAAGCCGACACCATGCAAACCCTGCAACGCATGGCGCAAGAAGGCAGCGCCCCCGCGCAGGCGCAAGCGATGTGGCATGGGCTGATGGAGCGTGCGCTGAATTCGCCCAACGAGCGCTACCGCGCCTACAACCGTGTGCTGTGGCAAGAGAACTGCGAAGGCTTTGCCAAGCTGCACAACAGCACCACGCCCGCGCAACGCAAGCGCATGGTGGAAAGTCTGCAGGGCTATGAAAACGACTTTCGAATTTTGACGAGCCAAAAGTAAAACGTGCTGGACATGCCAGCACGCGAAAGGTTGAGCTCTGAGGCTTGGACCTAGGCTTTACGCCTGCAAAGCCGCCCACATTTCTTTGTCGCGCTGAGCGGTCCAAATGCGTGGGTTCTTGATGCCTTGCGCTTCGTCGTAGGCACGGCTCACGTCAAAAGGCAGGCAGTGTTCGTAGATGAACACATGGCCAAAGATAGGGTCCATGCTTTTGCGCGTGTGTTCCATGGAGGCTTTCAAATCCATGCCTTGTGCGGCAGCTTCTTTGCCACAGCGGAACAAGGTTTCCACCCAGCGCTGGGTGTACCCCAACGCCTTGTTCACATCGGCATTGCCCTTCATGGCTTCGCCGCGTCCGGGCACGATGGCCTCGGCGTTGAGCGCTTTCAAGGCTTCCAAGGTCGCGGGCCACTCTTCGAGTTGGGCGTCACCGGTGTACACACCGGCTTCGTACTCCACCAAGTCGCCGCTGAACAGCACTTTTTCTTCGTCCACCCAAGCGATGGTGTCGCCACGGGTGTGGCCTGAGCCGGGGTGCCAAATCTCGACCTTCACGCCCCCCAAGTCGATGGTCAACGAACCTTGGCGACCAGGCTTGCCGTCACCGATGACCATGGTGGGCCACGTCAAACCGGGGATGCTCTCGACCCCTTGGAACAAGCGGGGGAAGCGCTCGATCTCGCTTTGCATGTCTTGCGCACCGCGCTCGACGATGAGCTCGTACGTGCCACGGCTGGCAATGATTTCGGTCGCACCTTCGGCAGCATAAGCGCTGGCACCCAACACGCGCACCGCGTGGTAGTGGGTGAGCAAGACGTATTTGATGGGCTTGTCGCTGACAGTGCGAATTTTGGCGATCAAGTCGCGGGCCAATGCGGGCGTGGCCGTTGCGTCGCTGACCATGATGAATTTGTCACCAATGATGACGCCAGAGTTGGGGTCACCCTCGGCGGTGTAGGCCCAGCAGTGGGCGCTGAGTTGCTCAAACTTAATTTTTTTCTCGGTCAAGTCGGCTTGACTGGCAAAGGCTTTGGTGGGGGCGGTGGACATGTTTTGTATCTCCAAGTTGGGTTTTGTTTCTTGCTGAGAGTTTAACTAAACGAAATTGGTTATGGATTGGTGAATTATTTTTGTCTTGGTTTTTAAGACACTTTTGCTTGGCAAGAGCTGAGGCACAGGCCCCACGACTCCTTCGCTGCGCTCTTAACGTCGCCGTGGGGCCTGTGCCTCAGCCCTTGCAGTGCGGGCGTTGAATCTGGGTTCGGAGGCCTTCTGGTGGACAAACTTTGGTCAAAGCAGGCGCTGAATGTATGCACCAGCCTCCAACCATCCGTAGACAGGGTGAGTGGGCGGGGCGCTTGGCGGTGACGTTAAGAGCGAAGCGAAGGAACCGCCAAGCGCCCCGCCCGCTCACCCTGTCGAAGCGAAAGAGACCCCCCGCATACCAACAGCTCCCTCAAACCAACCCCCGCTCCAACATGGCAATCACCTCATCCGCAAACTCGGTGTAACTCATCGGCCCGTCGGGTCGCAGCCAAGTGAAGGTCCAGTTGATCATGCCAAACAGCATCATGGTCACCGCGGTTTGGTTGGTCGCGGTCAGGCGCTCGGGATAGGCACGTTTCAAGAAAAGGGTGAAGGCGGCCACCACGTCGCGCTGACGGCCCACGATCAAAGCGCGTTGCTCGGGGCCTAAAAACTGGGTGTCGCTCACCAGCGCCACATGGCGGGTCGCGGAGCTTTCGTACTCTTGCAAAAAGCGGCGAATCAACTCGTGCAGCGAGGCGCGGTCGTCCAAATTGCCGCGCTGGGCCACGGCTTGCGACTCGCCGATCAACGCCAACAAGCGTTGGGTGTAGCGGTCGAGCAAGTCAAACAGGATGGCCTCTTTGCTGTCGTAATAGTGATACAGCCGCGCTTTGGAGGTGCCGCCCGCCGCGGCGATGGTGTTCATGCTGGTGGCAGGGTAGCTGCCGTCGGCAAAGCACTGCGCGGCGATGTCTAAGATTTCGTCGCGCTTGAGGTCGTGGGTGGCAGATTTGGGGCGAGCCATGTCGGTGACTGTTGAGCGTAGCCAGCGCCTCAGCGCATGGGCCAAACCACGCCGTTGTCGTTCAACAGCGCGTCCAGTGGCATGTCGTGCGGCTCAGGCATCAGGTCGGGCAAGAACCCATGGGTGAAGCCCAAGCCTGCCGTGAAAGGCTTGGGTTGCAAGGTGGCCAAGGTGCGGTCATAAAAACCACCGCCGTAGCCCAAGCGGAATCCACCTGCGCCATAACCCACGCAAGGCACAAACAGCAAGGTGGGCACGATCACTTCGGTGTCTTTGGGTTTGGGGATGCCGTAGGCGTCTTCTTCCATCGGACAACCGGGGTACCAAGCGTGAAACGTGAGCGTTTTGTGCGCTTTGTCGACCACGGGCAAGCCAATGCGTCGGCGCTGGGGTTGGTCAGACAGCTCGCCGTCTTCTTTCCAGCGGTGCAAGGCGGGCAGCGGGTCAAACTCGCCTTTGATGGGCCAATAGGCGCCGATCACCGTGTCGGGGCGGTCGAACAGCCAAATGCGCATCACGCGCTGCAAGCTATCGGCCCGTGCCAGACGATCGGGCATGTTCAAACGCTCTTCTATGAGCTGCTGGCGCAAAGTTTTTTTGTCCACAGATAATCAGTGCATGAAGTTCTCTGTCATTGTGTCACTGTTTGCAAGCGCCTTTGTGGCTTGCAGCCCCTTGCTCCCCTCGGTCACCACGGCGCAGGCCGCCACGGTCATCACCAACCCACAAATGGACGGCGTCATCACCGAGATGGCGCAAGCTTTCAAACGTGGCGACAAAAAGCGTTTGACCGCGTTGCTGCCGCAAGCCAAAGGCCACCCCCTCGAAGTGTGGGCGGCCTATTGGGAACTCAAAGCCCGTTTGGACGAAGCCAGCACGGCCGAAGTGCGCAGCTTTTTCGCCACCTACCCCAGCTCTTACCAAGAAGACCGACTGCGCAACGACTGGCTGCTGCTGCTGGGCAACCGCCGCGACTGGAGCACGCTGGCCAACGAACACCCCCACTACCGCATGCGCGACGACCGCGAGCTGCGTTGCTACATCTTGGCCGTCGAACTCATGCAAAAAGGCCCGCAAGCCAACCCAGGCATGGCCGACGAAGTGCGCCGCAGCTGGATGAGCATGCGCGAAGCCGATGACGGCTGCACCTTCGCCGCCGACCGCTTGTACGACGCCAAACAATTCAATGCGCTGGACATCTGGCGCAAAGCCCGCTTGATGATGGAGCAAAGCCGCCCCCGCTCTGCACGCAATGCCGTGCAAATCGTGGCCCCCGATGCTGTCAACGCCGTGGCCGACATTCACAACAACGCGGCCCAGTTTTTAAAACGCCACATTGCCGCCCCCCCAAAAGTGCGGCAAGAGCTGGTGGTGATGGCCTTGGTCAAAGTCGCCGCCACCGACCCCGATGACGCCGACAAACTGCTGCGCACCAAGTGGCAGCCCTACCTCACCGCCGAAGAGCGTCACTGGGTGTGGGGGGTGATTGGCCGTCAATCGGCCATGAAACTCGAAGACGATGCCCTGCGCCACTTTGCCCGGGTCGCACGCGACAAAGACCTCAGCGACGACATGCTGGCCTGGAAAGCCCGCGCCGCCTTGCGTGCGGGCAACACACCCAATTGGGCCGCCGTCGAGTCAGCCATCCAAGGCATGAGCGCCGAAGTCAGGCGCGACCCGACGTGGGTTTATTGGGAAGCTCGCGCCCTGCTCGCGCGTAAAAAAGTCACCCCGCAAATTCAGCAAGAAGCCACCACCATGCTGGAGAGCATCGCGGGCGTTCGTGGTTTTTACGAGCAACTTGCACTTGAAGAGCTGGGTCGCAAAGTGACCGTGCCTGCACGTCCACTGCCCCCCACGCCCGAGGAATACGAAACCGCCCGCCGCAACCCCTCGTTGCAACGCGCGCTGTACGCCATCGCCATGGGCTTGCGTCCTGAAGGCGTGCGCGAGTGGAACTACGCCACCAACCTCGTCAACGCCCAAGGCCAAGCCGGACCCATGAGCGACCGCGACTTGCTGGCCGCCGCCCAACTCGCTTGCGACCACCAAGTGTGGGACCGCTGCATCAACACCAGCGAGCGCACCCGTCAGGTGATGGACTTTGAGCAACGCTTTCCGATGCCGCACAAAGACGCCGTCATTGCGCGTGCCCGCCAAATCAACCTCGATCCCGCGTATGTGTACGGCCTGATTCGCCAAGAAAGCCGCTTTGTGACCGATGCCCGTTCAGGCGTGGGCGCTTCGGGTCTGATGCAAGTCATGCCCGCCACCGCCAAATGGACCGCCAAGAAAATTGGCTTGACCAGCTTCACGCCCGACCAAATCACCGACCGTGACACCAACATCGCCATCGGCACCGGTTATTTGAAGTTGGTGCTCGACAGCTTTGAAGGCTCCATGCCACTGGCCGCCGCCGCCTACAACGCCGGCCCCAGCCGCTCACGCCGCTGGCGCGCGCCCAACGACGGCTCGGGTCCCATGCTCGAAGCCGCCATCTGGGCCGAGAACGTGCCCTTCAACGAAACCCGCGATTACGTGAAAAAGGTGCTCTCCAACACCACCAACTACGCCGCGCTCATCACTGGGGAGCCCCAATCGCTCAAAGCCAAGCTCGGGCGCGTGGGTCCGCGTGATGTGAACGCCATTTTGGAAAACTTAGAGCTGCCGTGAAGCGGCTAGGGTCGAAAAATTAACCTTAGGTCTTGCCATGTATAGGTATAAACCCTATACTCTCCTTACTTCAGTCTGACACTGCAATTAAAGGATTCCACATGACCTCATTCGTCAACGTCACTTACAACACCACACACCCTGGCGTGGCCCGCGCAGAACGCGCTTTTGCAACCGGCCAATCGCTGGTGCAACGCTTGCAACAAGAAAGCACCTACGCCGTGGTGTTGGTCTTGTTTGGCGCGCTGAGCCTGATCGCCTCGATTTACGACATCGTCGAAAACGCCGAACAAGGCCAAGAACTGGGCGCTTGGGTGGTTTTGTGGACCGCGTTGCTGATGTCCGTGTGGGGCGTTGCCAAATACGCCGCTCAAGGCGTGCGCGCTTGGATCCAAGCCGACCGTGAAGATCGCATGTGGGCCAAAGCCATGGGCGACCACCGCGTGGCAGCCGATTTGCAATGGGCCATCGGTCGCAACGACTGAGCGAAAACACAGGCTGCTAAACCAGCCTTATTGAAAGCACCGCCATGGCGGTGCTTTTTTTTGCCTAAGAATCCTGCCAACCCCGCACTTGAAATCCCCCGACTTGCCCTAAAATTAGCACTCAATGGCATGGAGTGCTAACACTCAGCCAGTGGTTAATCGGCGTCCACACCCTGTGGGCGCTTTGCTTTCAAACCCTTAGTTCCTATTTGGAGATGCAATGAAACTTCGTCCTCTCGGCGACCGCGTGATCGTTAAACGTATCGAAAGCGAAACAAAAACCGCCTCTGGCATCGTGATTCCTGATTCAGCTGCTGAAAAGCCTGATCAAGGTGAAGTTTTGGCCGTTGGCCCAGGCAAAACCAACGACAAAGGCGAGACCAAAGCTTTGACCGTGAAAGTCGGCGACCGCGTGTTGTTCGGCAAATACAGCGGCCAAACCGTCAAAGTCGCTGGCGACGAACTGTTGGTCATGAAAGAAGAAGACCTGTTCGCGGTAGTCGAATAACTTGCGGGACAGACCGACTGACGCGCGAAGCGCCCAGTCGCTCTGTCCTCAACTGATTAAATAAATTTTGGAGTTAGAAAAATGGCAGCAAAAGACGTAATTTTCGGCGGCGAAGCCCGCGCACGCATGGTTGAAGGCGTGAACATTTTGGCCAACGCGGTCAAAGTGACTTTGGGCCCCAAGGGTCGTAACGTGGTGTTGGAGCGCTCTTTCGGCGCCCCTACCGTGACCAAAGACGGCGTGTCCGTGGCCAAGGAAATCGAACTCAAAGACAAGTTGCAAAACATGGGCGCTCAGATGGTCAAGGAAGTTGCTTCCAAGACGTCTGACAACGCTGGTGACGGCACCACCACCGCGACCGTGTTGGCTCAAGCCATCGTGCGCGAAGGCATGAAGTACGTGGCCGCTGGCATGAACCCCATGGACTTGAAGCGCGGCATCGACAAGGCTGTTGCAGCTTTGATCGAAGAGTTGAAGAAAGCCACCAAGGCCACCACAACGACCAAAGAAATCGCCCAAGTCGGCTCGATCTCTGCCAACAGCGACCACAGCATCGGCGACATCATCGCTAAAGCCATGGACAAAGTGGGCAAAGAAGGCGTGATCACTGTCGAAGACGGCAAGTCTTTGGACAACGAACTCGACATCGTTGAAGGCATGCAATTCGACCGCGGCTACCTGTCGCCTTACTTCATCAACAACCCCGAAAAGCAAGCCGCCTTGCTGGACAACCCCTTCGTGTTGTTGTTCGACAAAAAGATCAGCAACATCCGCGATCTGCTGCCTACCTTGGAAGCCGTTGCAAAAGCTGGCCGTCCTTTGTTGATCATTGCCGAAGAAGTCGAAGGCGAAGCCTTGGCAACTTTGGTGGTGAACACCATCCGTGGCATCTTGAAGGTTGTGGCTGTCAAGGCCCCTGGCTTTGGTGACCGTCGCAAGGCCATGTTGGAAGACATCGCCATCTTGACCGGCGGCAAAGTGATCGCTGAAGAAGTCGGCCTGACCCTCGAAAAAGTGACTTTGGCCGATCTGGGCCAAGCCAAGCGCATCGAAGTGGGCAAAGAAAACACCATCATCATCGACGGCGCTGGTGCAGCTGCTGACATCGAAGCCCGCGTCAAACAAGTGCGCGTGCAAATCGAAGAAGCCACGTCTGACTACGACCGCGAGAAGCTGCAAGAGCGCGTGGCCAAGTTGGCTGGCGGTGTGGCCGTGATCAAGGTGGGCGCTGCCACCGAAGTCGAAATGAAAGAGAAGAAAGCCCGCGTTGAAGACGCCCTGCACGCCACCCGCGCTGCTGTGGAAGAAGGCATCGTGGCTGGTGGCGGCGTGGCATTGCTGCGTGCACGTCAAACCGCTGGCACCATCAAAGGTGACAACGCTGACCAAGACGCCGGTATCAAACTGGTGTTGAAAGCCATCGAAGCCCCTCTGCGCGAAATCGTTTACAACGCAGGTGGCGAGCCTTCCGTTGTGGTGAACGCTGTGTTGGCTGGCAAAGGCAACTACGGCTTCAACGCAGCCAACGACACCTACGGCGACATGATCGAAATGGGCATCTTGGACCCAACCAAAGTGACACGCACTGCCTTGCAAAACGCAGCGTCTGTGGCCTCTTTGATGTTGACCACCGAGTGCATGATTTCGGAAGCACCGAAAGAAGAGTCCGGCGCTGGCGGCATGCCTGACATGGGCGGCATGGGTGGTATGGGCGGCATGGGCATGTAATTGCACTACCGTCTTGCCTGAGCACTTCGGTGCTCTTGCCAAACAAAAAAATCCCCGCAGGGCTCACGCCTTGCGGGGATTTTTTTCGTCTGCGCTTTGTTGGCGTGCGCGTGACAACGCTTAGTGCATCAATGCTTCCAGTTTCACCGCATCCACACAGAACGCGCGAATGCCTTCGGCCAACTTCTCGGTGGCCATGGCATCCTCGTTCATGGCGAAGCGGAAAGACGCCTCAGTGTGGTGCACCTCAGGCAAGTCCAGTTGCAGGGCGGCAGACGCGCTCAGGGCTTGTGTCAACGGCTCGGTCGATGCGCCTAACTGCGCCAGCAACTCAGGCGCAATGGTCAACAAATCGCAACCCGCCAACGCGGTGATTTGGCCCACGTTGCGAAAGCTTGCGCCCATCACCTCGGTGGCGATGCCGTGGCGTTTGTAGTGGTTGTAAATGGCACGCACCGACTTCACGCCAGGGTCGTTGGCGTTTGCGTTGTCGGCCTCTACCCAAGCCGCGCCTGCCGACTTTTTGTACCAGTCGTAAATGCGGCCCACAAACGGAGAAATGAGTTGCACCTTGGCATCGCCGCAGGCCACCGCTTGGGCGAAGGAGAACAGCAAAGTGAGGTTGGTGCGAATGCCTTCGCGCTCCAGCTCGGCCGCGGCTTGAATACCTTCCCAAGTAGAAGCAATTTTGATGAGCACGCGCTCGCGCTTCACACCCTGCGCTTCATACAGCGCCATGATGCGCTTGGCACGCGCCACGGTGGCTGCGGTGTCAAAGCTCAAACGTGCATCCACTTCGGTAGACACACGACCTGGGATGGTGGCCAAAATTTCGCAACCAAAGCGCACCAACAAGCGGTCAATCTGCGCGTCCATGTGCTCGTTGCTGTGGGCGGCCACGGTGTCTTTGAGCAAAGGCAGGTATTCGGGCTTTTGCACCGCTTTCAAAATCAGCGAGGGGTTGGTGGTGGCGTCTTGCGGCTGGAACTGAGCGAGTTGCTTGAAGTCGCCAGTGTCGGCCACGACGGTGGTGAATTGTTTGAGGGCGTCGAGTTGGTTCATGGCGCAATTATCTAGCGCGAAGAGGCCCTTGGCTGGGCACAACACGCGAACTCAATTTACATTGTGGGGATGAACACCGCTGCACCTCAAAAAATCCTCGTCCTCGGTGGCTCCGGCTTCGTGGGCAGCCATGTCTGCGAAGCGCTGTGTCGCCTGCACCACCGCGTCACCGTACCCACCCGCCGCCTGCCTGCACGCAGCGTGCAAATGCTGCCGGGTGTGGAGGTCATCCAAGCCGATGTGCACGACGCCAAACAGCTGCAAGCCTTGGTGCGTGGCCATGATGCGGTGGTCAATTTGGTAGCCATCCTGCACGGCGACGCTGCTGCGTTTGACCGCGTGCATGTGCAACTGCCGCGCACCTTGGCCAAGGTCTGCAAAGCCGAAGGCGTGACCCGCTTGGTACACATCAGCGCTTTGGGGGCAGATCCACAAGGCCCATCGTTGTACCAACGCAGCAAAGCCCACGGCGAGCAAGTGTTGCAACAAGCCGTGCAAACCTCGGACCTCGCCCTGACGCTGCTGCGCCCCAGTGTGATTTTTGGTGCCGACGACGCCTTCATCAACCTGTTTGCCAAGCTACAAACGGTGTTTCCGGTCATGCCTCTGGCGGGCGCTGGCACACGTTTTCAACCCGTGTGGGTGCAAGACGTGGCACAGGCCATCGTCACCTGCTTGCAAAACCCCACCACCGCTGGGCAGACCTACGAAGCCTGCGGTCCCGACGCGTTCACCTTGGCTGAACTGGTGCACATCGCTGGCAGACACATCGGCCATGAACGCCCCGTGCTGCCCTTGCCCTACGCCATCGGCTGGCTGCAAGCCGTGCTGATGGAGCTCGCCCCCGGCCCCACGCTGATGAGCCGCGACAACTTGGCCTCCATGAAGGTCGACAACGTGGCCAGTGGGCATGCGGCCGGATTGGCCGCCTTGGGGCTGCGCCAACCAAGCCCGTTGCTGAGTATCTTTCCCGCAGCGGTGGTGAGTGACTGACAGAAACTTGCAACCAAATTAACTATTTATACTTCACACCGAAAGTCTCAGCCCAACCAATCGGAAACCCCTCATGTCACTCACGCTGGTCATTGGCAACAAGAACTACTCCTCGTGGTCCATGCGGGCGTGGTTGGTGCTCAAACAAGCCAACTTGGCCTTCACCGAACAGCGGGTGCGGTTTGACAGTTTCGATGCGCAGTCGCAGTTCAAACAGTCACTTTTAGCCATCAACCCCATCGGCAAAGTGCCTGTGCTGCTCGACAGCAGCTTGGGCCCCGACACCGCCATTTGGGACACTTTGGCGATTTGCGAATACCTCGCCGAGCGTTACCCCGACAGCCAACTTTGGCCCGCCGACACCGCCGACCGCGCCCGTGCACGCAGCCTGTGCGCCGAAATGCACGCGGGCTTTGGCGCGCTGCGCTCACTCTGCCCGATGAACATTGAAGCCGTGTTGCCCGACGTCGGTGCGCGCTTGTGGCGCGACAACGCCCATTTGCGCGACGACGTGCAGCGCTTGATCAGCCTGTGGCGACACCAATTTCTTCGCAGTGGCGGGCCCCTGCTGTTTGGCAACTTCACCATCGCCGACGCCTATTTCGCCCCCGTTTGCCTGCGACTGAGCACCTATGCATTGCCTCTGCCCGATGATGTGCAAGCCTATGTGACGCACGTTTTAGCCTTGCCTAGCGTGGTGGCGTGGGTGTCGGCAGCCTTGGCAGAGCACGACTTTTTGCCGTTTGAGGAGCCTTACCGAACCCGCGCAAGCCCGGCCCCAAGCGTCGCCTAAAAACAACAAAAACCACAGAATTACAAGAATTAACAATGAATAAATTGAAGTAAATCTTAAGTATTCATTAAGTCAATATAATCCAAAGTATTCATTTAATGAGGCGCTCATGTCTTACACACTATTCATTGGCAACAAAAACACCGACGCTTGGTCTATGGGTCCTTGGGTGCTCATGAAGCAAGCAGGCATTGCGTTCAACGAACAACCCGTGCGCAGTGACGCCACAGAAAGCCTCGAACTCAAAAAAGCGCTGCGTGCCGTCACCCCTTTGGGCAAATTGCCCGTCTTGGTCGACCCCTCGCTGGGCAGCAACCCCTCCATTTGGGACTCCTTGGCCATGTGCGAGTACTTGGCGGAAGTTCACCCCGAGTTGAATTTATGGCCCACCGACCGCACCGCCCGCGCCCGTGCACGCAGCCTCTGTGCAGAAATGCACGCCGGTTTTCAAGAAATGCGCGCCATGTGCCCCATGAACATCGATGCACGGCTGCCCAGTATTGGCGAGCGTTTGATTCACAAAAATAACGCCTTTTGTGAAGACCTGAACCGCTTGGTCAACATGTGGCAAACCCAGCTCAAACTCAGCGGTGGCCCCATGCTGTTTGGTCAGTTCAGCATCGCTGACGCTTACTTTGTGTCGATGTGCATGCGCATCCGCACTTACGCCTTGCCCGTTTCGCCGCCTGTTCAGGCCTACATCAGCCGCATTCTTGCGCTGCCGAGCGTGGCGGAGTGGATCGCCAAAGCCGAGCAAGACGCCGACTTCTTCATCCACGAAACACCCAGTTTGCAAGCCTGACACGACGGCAAACGCCACGTTTTACACTCGTGGCATGAACACATATTTGGTCGGCGGCGCCGTACGCGATGCCCTGTTGGGCTACCCTGGGGCAGACCGCGATTGGGTGGTGGTGGGCAGCACCCCTGAGGCCTTGGTCGCGCAAGGTTTTGTGCCTGTGGGCCGCGACTTTCCGGTGTTTTTGCACCCCGACACTCGCGAAGAATATGCCCTCGCCCGCACCGAACGTAAAACCGCACGCGGCTACCACGGCTTTGCCGTCCACGCCTCGCCCGACGTCACGCTAGAGCAAGACTTGGCGCGCCGCGATCTGACCATCAACGCCATCGCCCAAGACGCCCACGGCCAGCGCATCGACCCTTACGGCGGCGAGCGCGACATCCAAGCCAAAGTGCTGCGCCACGTCACCGACGCCTTCCGCGAAGACCCCGTGCGCATCTTGCGACTCGCCCGCTTTGCCGCCCGCTTTCCCGACTTCACCGTGGCCCCCGAAACCGTGACGCTCATGCGCGAGATGGTGGAGAACGGCGAAGTCGACGCCTTGGTGAGCGAGCGCGTTTGGCAAGAACTCTCGCGCGGCCTCATGGCCAGCCGCCCCTCGCGCATGCTGCAAGTGCTGCGCGACTGCGGGGCGCTGCAACGCCTGCTGCCCGAAGTCGACAAACTCTACGGCGTGCCGCAACGCGCCGAGTACCACCCCGAAATCGACACCGGCATTCACCTTGAAATGGTGCTCGATGCCTCGGCGCGCATGAACGCGCCACTCGAAGTGCGCTTTGCCTGCCTGTGCCACGACCTCGGCAAAGGCACCACACCGGCCGACGTGCTGCCGCGCCACATTGGCCACGAACAGCGCAGCGAGAAACTCACCCGCGCCGTGTGCACACGTTGGCGCGTGCCCGTTGAATGCAAAGAATTGGCCGAACTGGTGGCGCGTGAACACGGCAACATCCACCAAAGCGGCGGCTTTGGCGCCGAAGCCGTGCTGCGCCTGCTGGTGCGCTGCGACGCACTGCGCCGCCCTGAACGTTTTTTATTGGCACTGCAAGCGTGCGAATGCGATGCGCGTGGGCGCTTGGGCAAAGAAGACGAGGCGTATACGCAAGGACCGAGGTTGGCTTTATTGCTGAAGGCGGCTCAGTCCGTCGACAGCGCTGCCGTGAGTACCCAAGCCTTGCAAGAAGGACTCAAGGGCCCCGCCATCGGCAAGCGCCTAGACAGCGCCAGAGAAGCCGCAATAGCCGCCGCATTGAGTTAGCCCTATCGCGTCAATCGGAGAGGGAGGTGCCTGCTCTGCTCCTCCGCCGCTTCGCAGCTCGATGTCGCTGCCGCAGGCACCCCCCTCTCCGATTGGCATCCACGCGCCAGCCGAATTTCACAAGATCTTGGAAATCCCCGCGCACACGAGGCTGAGGAGGATGGTCGAAGTGAGCGGAATGAAAATTTCGCGTCCAAAAATCTTGAACCGAATGTCGCCAGGCAGCCGCCCAAAGCCCAGTTTTTGCAACCACGGCGTGATGCTGTTGATCAACAACAACGCCAAAAACACCACGATCAACCAGCGAAACATGCAGCGCTCCTTGGCGTCACAGCGTGTGGCTGCGGTCGCCCTGCGCGAAGCCCATGGGCTCCCACTCGGACGTGCCCAAGGCCACCACCTTGAACAACTCGCCCATTTCGTGCTCGGTGATCAACTTTTGGGCCATCGCCTTTTCGGCCACGGAGGCATCGACCAAAGGCGGCAGCAAACCGCAGTTGATCAAGAAGTGCGCTTGGGTGGTGTAGCCCAGCACATGAAGCCCCGCATCTTGCGCGGCCAATGCCACGCCGGTGAAGTTGACGTGCGCGGTGATATCTTTGGCGCCCACGTCCTGCAGCGGATTGGTGTCCGACTTGTGCAACTGGTGGCACATGAGCGTGCCCATGTGGCGCTGGGGGTGAAAGTATTCGCCTTCAGGAAAACCGTAGTCGATCAAAAACGCCGCGCCGCCTTGGCCCGTGGCAGCTTCACCCGCTTTGAATCGGTCAGCCAAGGTGGCCACAAACGCCTCTGCTTGGCTGTGAATCTCGGTGAGGTAATCGTGGACGCCGGGCACGTCAACCGGCGGACGCAAGTCGGTCACGCGGTCTTCCCATTGCAGGGGCGCAGCGTCTGCACGCCACACCACGCCACGCTCGTACCAAACGCCGCTTTTGCGCACCAACAGTTGCACAGGCATGGCGTCGAGCACTTCATTGCCCACCACCACACCGCTCAGTTGCTCGGGCAAGGCATCGACCCAGCGCACTTTGTGGGCATGGACTTTCAGCGTCTCTTGCTGGCGGGCCCGCAAGCTGCCCGACAAATCGACGATGGTGTAGCGCTGCACGGCGTCACCCAAGGCGTCGAGCAACTGCAGGGCCAAGGCGCCCGAACCGGCGCCAAACTCCCACACTTCGTCGGTGCCGGTCACCTGCAAGGCTTCGCGCACTTGATGCGCCAACGTGCGGCCAAAGTGCGGCGACATTTCGGGTGCGGTGGCAAAGTCGCTGCCGCTTTCAGGGGTCAAACCAAACTTGCGCAAGCTGTTGGCGTAGTAGCCCATGCCGGGTGCGTACAACACCAAAGCCATGAAACGGTCAAACCCCAACCAGCCGCCCGCATTGGCAATGCTGCGTTGAATCAGGGTATACAAGGCCTGCTGGCCCGGGTCGTTGGATAATTGGTGAGAATTCATGCGGTGCAGATCGTAACGCGAACCTCACGGCGGCAGGGCTGCCGACGGTGGGATCTAAGGCTGCGGGCTGTCAGACGGTTCGCCGCGCTCACCTCACCGAACATCACTTCATTCACATTAGGGGCACCCCATCACCATGCGCTCTTGGGCACTCATCACCGGCGGCAGCGTTCGCTTAGGCCGCGAAATCGGTCTGGCCTTCGCACGCGCGGGCTGGAATGTGGCCTGCCACTACAACCGCTCCGACGCACAAGCGCACGCCTTGTGCGCCGAGCTGCGCGCCTTGGGCGTGGACGCGTTGGCAGTGCAAGGTGAACTGGAAGACGAGGCCAGCTGCCAACGCATTTTTGACACGACCGTGGCCACAACCGGCCAAGCCTTGCGCTGCGTGGTCAACAACGCCTCGTTGTTTGTGCCCGACGAGGGCGACAGCTTTGACGAAGCCCAAGCCTTGGCACAGCTCAAGGTCAACCTGATGGCGCCCATGCGCTTTGGCAAATGGCTAGCGAAGCTGCATGCGAGTTCGCAGCAAGCGCCAGAGCAAATCGCACCCGCACCCGCACCCGCAACCTTAGCTGCTTCTGCTTCTGCTTCTGCTTCTGCTTCTGCTTCTGCTTCTGCTTCTGCTTCTGCTTCTGCTTCTGCTTCTGCTTCGCACCAGCCCAAACCCTGCGTGATCCATGTGCTGGACCAAAAGGTCTACAACCTCAACCCCGATTACTTCTCGTACACGCTGTCCAAGCTCGCGCTGGAGCGCGCGGTCAGCCTGCAAGCCCAATCGCTCGCGCCCACTTTGCGCGTGAACGCCGTGGCCCCGGGCCTGATGTACCTGAGCGGCCCACAAACCCAAGACAACTTCAACCGCGCCGCACAAGCCAACTTGCTGCGCCAGCCCATCAACCCCGCTGACGTGGCCAGCAGCGTGCTGTTTTTGGCCCAAAACGCCAGCATCACCGGCACCACCCTTCGCGTTGACAACGGCCAGCACTTGGTCCCGCTGGCCCGTGACGTGATGTTTGTCGTCGAGGAGCTTTTCAAATCATGAACCACACCCTTCTTCTCAACTGCCGCCGTCTCTTTTTGACCGGCCTCACCGTGCAAGCCAGCATTGGCGTGCATGATTTTGAGCAGCAAGCCCCGCAGCGCCTCATCATCGATGTGGACTTGTATGTCTCGTTCGAAGGCACACGCCCCAAAGACGACCGCATCGACGAAGTGGTCGACTACGACTTTGTGCGCGCCGTCGTGCACGAACGCATTGCACGCGGCCACATCGGCCTGCAAGAAACGCTGTGCGACGACATCTTGACCCGCTTGCTCGACCACACCGGCGTGATGGCCGCACGCGTGTCCACCCGCAAACCCGACGTGTACCCCGACTGCGAAGCCGTGGGCGTCGAGGCCTTCCGCGCCAAACCCGGAGTGCTCTGACATGGCCAGCAAAGGCACCCAAATTTTGAACCTCACCGGCCTGCGCTTTGATGCCAACCTCGGCATCTTGGAGCACGAAAAAACCGACCCGCAACCCATTCAAGTCGATGCCGAATTGAACTTGGGCACCCAACCCCTGCTGCCGCACGACGATGACATTTGCCATGTGTTGGACTACCGCAAGGTGCGCCAAATCATCATCACCGAATGCACGGCTGAGCACGTCAACCTGCTCGAAACGCTGATCGGCAAACTCGCCCACCGCCTCATGCAACTGCCGGGCGTGCTGGGCGTGCGCGTGAAAATCGCCAAGCTAGAAATTTTTGAAGACTGCGAAGTGGCCATTCGCATGGAAACAGGACAATGGTGACTATGACGACCGCTGAAAAAGACCTCAACAAAGACCCGAAACAAATCAAGATCGAGCACGAAAACCACAAGCTCGAAAAACGCCTGTGCCGCCAAGTCGGCCAAGCCATCGTGGACTACAACATGATCGAAGAAGGCGACAAGATCATGGTCTGCATGTCCGGCGGCAAAGACAGCTACGCCATGCTCGACATCTTGCTGATGATGCAGAAGCGCGCGCCCATCAGCTTTGAATTGATTGCGGTCAACCTCGACCAAAAGCAACCCGGCTTTCCTGCCGATGTGTTGCCCAAATACTTGGCGCAAGTGGGCGTGAAGTTCCGCATCGAAACGCAAGACACGTACTCCATCGTCAAAGAAAAAATTGCCGAAGGCAAAACCATGTGCAGCCTGTGCTCGCGCTTGCGTCGCGGCATTTTGTACCGTGTGGCGGGCGAGCTGGGCTGCAACAAAATCGCGCTGGGCCACCACCGCGATGACATCTTGCAAACCTTCTTCTTGAACATGTTCTTCGGCGGCAAGCTCAAAGCCATGCCCCCCAAACTGGTGAGCGACGGCGGCGACCACATGGTGATTCGCCCCTTGGCCTACGTGGCCGAGAAAGACTTAGAGCGCTGGTCCAAAGTGCGCCAGTTCCCCATCATTCCTTGCACGCTGTGTGGCAGCCAAGACGGCTTGCAACGCCAAGTGGTGGGCGAGATGTTGCGTGAGTGGGAAAAGAAGTTTCCGGGACGCATTGAGAACATGTTTGCAGCGATGCAAAACGTGGTGCCTTCGCATTTGATGGATCACACGAAGTTTGATTTCAAGAACTTGGTGACCACCGGGGTTGCGTCGGAAGATGGGGACAAAGGGTTTGATCGTGAAGAGTTTCCGATGCCTAGCTTGCTGGGGTTGCAGGTGGTGACGCTTTGATCTTTTTGCTGGGCTCTGCTTTTTGCTGAGCTCGCTTCGGGGAGGGGCTTAGGGCGGGTTCCTCATGATGGGTACATAAAATCGTCACCCGCCCTAAGCCCCTCCCCGAAGTCTGCGAAGTACGTTGCTTCGCTCGTACGCTTCACGCATAGATCACTTCGAACAACCCAAAGCATGACGCGCATGGGGTGCGGCGGCTGACGATTTTATGTACCCATCATGAGGAAGCCGCCGCACCCCATGTGCGTCATGCGCCCTCACCGGAGCGCAAACAAAAAACCACTCCGAAGAGTGGTTTTCAGTAGGCGCAAAAAGAAATTAGGCTTTGAAAGCCACAACCTTCTGATGTTGCTCGCCCAAACCATCAATCCCCAAAGTCATGGTGTCACCACGCTTCAAGTACACAGGTGCTGACTTGCCGTCTTTCTTAATGCCCATGCCCACGCCAGGAGGCGTGCCCGTGCAAATCACGTCGCCGGGCATCAAGGTGATGAACTGGCTCACGTAGCTCACGATTTTGGCCACGCCAAAAATCATGGTCTTGGTGTTGCCGTTTTGCATGCGCACGCCATTGTGGTCCAACCACATGCCCAGCTTTTGTGGGTTCGGCACTTCGTCACGCGTCACCAACCAAGGGCCGATGGGGCCGAAGGTGTCGCAACCCTTGCCCTTGTCCCATGAACCACCGCGCTCCAACTGGTACTCGCGCTCGCTCACGTCGTTGATCAAGCAGTAGCCGGCCACGAAGTTGAACGCGTCTTTTTGCGACACATAGCGTGCTTGTGTGCCGATGACGATGCCCAGTTCCACTTCCCAGTCCGACTTGACCGAGCCCTTGGGCAACATCACGTCGTCGTTGGGGCCTTGGATACAGCTGATCGCTTTGGTGAACACGATGGGTTCTTTGGGAATCGGCATGCCCGACTCTGCGGCGTGGTCGGCGTAGTTCAGGCCGATGGCCAAGAACTTGCCGATGTTGGCAACGGGGCAACCCATGCGTGGCTTGCCTTTGACCAAGGGCAACTTCTCGGTGTTGAGCTTGGCGATTTTGGCCAACGCTTTGTCGCTGAGTTGATCGGGGGTCACGTCTTTGATGACCTTGCTCAGGTCGCGCAACTTGCCTGCTGCATCAATCAGTCCGGGCTTTTCTTTGCCGGGGTTGCCATATCGAACCAGTTTCATGAATTGCCTTTCGGGTTAAAAAATGTCTCAAGAATTATGACGCGCACAAAACGGTCAAACCGCACCCACGTGACAGCACCCAAGGTGTTTACTGGTTTCCCCGAGTCGCCATGCGCGGCACACAAGAATATTATGGTATGACGATTAAGCCACTTCTCAACCTAGTTAAAACCCATGCCCATCACCCTCCAAGCCCAAGACCTTGAACAACAGATCAGCCGCATTTTTGTGGCCGCCGGCAGCAGCGCCAGCGAAGCCCAAGAAGTGGCCGCCAACTTGGTGATGGCCAACCTCAGCGGCCACGACTCACACGGCGTGGGCATGGCGCCCCGCTACATCGATGCCATTTTGGAAGGCGGCTTGACGCCCAACAGCGACGTCGCAGTGCGGGTGGACAGCGGCATGCTGCTGGGCCTCGACGGCCAGCAAGGCTTTGGGCAAACCGTGGGCGTGCAAGCGATGAACCTCGCGTTTGAGCGCGTCGCGCAGCACGGCGCGTGCATCATGTCGCTCGCGCATGCGCACCACTTGGGTCGCATTGGTCACTTCGCCGAGATGGCGGTGGCGCGCGGTTGGGTGTCGCTGCATTTTGTGAATGTGCTCTCTCGCCCCGTGGTGGCCCCGTGGCACGGTGGCGATGGCCGCTTTGGCACCAACCCGTGTTGCATTGGCATTCCGGTGGGCCTAGACGACACCACCCGCGAGCCCTTTGTGCTCGACTTCGCCACCAGCCGCGTGGCCCAAGGCAAGATGCGCGTGGCCCACAACGAAGGCAAAGAAGTCGCCCCCGGCACCTTGATCGACGAACACGGCCAACCCACCAACCGCCCCGGCGTGGTGGTGGTGCCGCAAAGCAATGGCGGCTATGGCGCCCTCATGCCGTTTGGCGAGCACAAAGGTTTTGGCTTGGCGGTGGCCTGCGAGTTACTGGGCGGCGCTTTGAGTGGCGGCGGCACCTGGCACCGGGCGGCGGACGCCAAGCGCTCGGTCTACAACGGCATGCTCAGCATCATCATCGACCCCAAAGCCTTGGGCACACAACTGAGCTTTGCGCAAGAAACCTTGGCCTTCATCGACTGGCTGCGCCAAAGCCCCGCCAGCCCGCACAGCGACGGCGTGTTGGTGGCCGGTGAGCCCGAACGTGCGGCACGCGCGGCACGCAAAAAAAATGGCATCGTCGTCGACGATGCCACTTGGCAAGAAATTCAAGACGCCGCACGCAAAGTGGGCGTCACGCTCTGAGCTCAGTGCGAGCGAATCATGGTGCCAAACGCCTGCTCGGTCAGCACTTCCAGCAGCATGGCGTGCGGCACGCGACCGTCGATGATGTGCACCGCGTTGACGCCGCTCTTGGCGGCATCTAAAGCACCCGCAATCTTCGGAATCATGCCGCCGCTGATGGTGCCGTCGGCACACAACTCGTCAATGCGACGTGGCGTGAGTTCGGTCAGCAACTCGCCCGCTTTGTCGAGCACGCCGCGGATGTTGGTGAGCATCAACAATTTTTCTGCGCTGAGCACGGTGGCCAATTTGGCCGCCACCACATCGGCGTTGATGTTGTAACTCTCGTTGTTTTCACCAAAGCCAATGGGGCTGATCACGGGGATGAAGGCGTCGTCTTGCAGCGCCTTCACCACGCTGGGGTCGATGCTGACGATGTCGCCCACTTGGCCCACGTCGTACTCTTTGCTCGGGTCTTGCGTGTCGTGCAGCTTGAGTTTTTTGGCGCGGATCATGGCACCGTCGCGCCCCGTCAAACCCACGGCCTTGCCGCCGGCTTGGTTGATCAAGCCCACAATGTCTTGCTGCACTTCGCCGCCCAACACCCACTCCACCACTTCCATGGTTTCGGCATCGGTCACGCGCATGCCTTGAATGAACTCGCCGGTTTTACCCAAGCGCTTCAAGGCCGTTTCAATTTGCGGGCCGCCGCCGTGGACCACGACAGGGTTCATACCCACCAGCTTGAGCAACACCACGTCTTCGGCAAACGCTTTTTGCAGCGCGGGGTCGGTCATGGCGTTGCCGCCGTATTTGATGACCAAGGTTTTGCCGTGGAATTTGCGGATGTAAGGCAAGGCCTGGGCCAGGATGTCAGCGGGAGACAAATTACTCATGCGGTGTAACTCCGTCAGGGTGAGTTTTTGGGATGGTAAAGAGGTGTTCAGTCTGCGTGGTCAACCGAAGGTGACGATGCCAAACTTTGTGCGGCTTGTGGGCCCAACACGAGGTCGCGCACCATTTCGCGCAACAGCTTTTTCTCTTGGAAGCTCAACGCACGCTCCAACACACGACGCACACCCAACAGCAACTGGCGGTCCACCTCTTGCGGAATGCCGCGTGTGTTTTGCAACTCTTCGCGCAGTTCTTCGCGCAAATCTTCAGGCTCATCGGCCCACCAGGTGTTGATCACGGTGCCCAGTTGCGTACGCAATTGCTCGGGATCAATCGGAGCCACGGCGTGCATGGAGCTGGCGTGGCGCGGCGTAGCACCATCACGCAAGGCTTGCGCACCCAACACCACACGGTGGTCGGCTTGCGACAGCAAACGCGCCCAACCTGGGTCGTCGCGGTTGAGCTGGCTCATGTTGCGCGAGGCTTCATCGGCCAACAAATGCACGGCCACGCCATGCAACTGCGCTTCGTCAATCAGCGCCAGCAAACGCTCGTCGTCGCTGCCCACCAAGATGTGGTCGCACGCACCGCGCTCGGCCAAACGCTTCAAATCCGCGCCCAAAGTGCGCAACATCGACAAACCGCCGTCTTGGCTGTGAGGCATCACGGCGCGGCTGATTTGCGCGTCATACGCTTGGTCATCGGGGGTGTCGCTGTACCAATAAATGCGGCGCAGGTTCAAGTCCAAGCCGTTGTGGGCCAAGGCGTTGCCCAACAAACCGTGCAATTGCTGACGGACATGCTCTTGCCCGCCGTCTGTTTGACCTTGCAACCACGCCAAAAATCGGGCGTCAATGAGGGCGATGCAAGACTCAGCGCTGCCATGCGCCGTGGAATGTGTGGGGTGTTGACGTTTCATGAAAGTACTAAAAAGGTAAAAGATAGAAAACCGCCAGAGGCCGCGCTAACCGTGCACTGGGCCTCGTGCTGACATTTATTTTAGGGCGGCAGATACACAGCGGCGGTAGATAATTGTGTAACTCACGTAAATTCCACCATGACACCACCTATTTTGATCACCGGCGGCACCGGATTTATTGGCTCACACACGGTTGTCACGCTGGCTCAAGCCGGTCAACCCGTGGTGATTTTGGACAATTTGTGCAATTCCAGCCCCAAAGTGCTGGACCGCTTGGCCCGCCTCAACGCCAGCCCCATCGAGTTTGTGCAGGCCGACATCCGCGACTCAGCCGCCTTAGACGCGCTGTTTGCGCGTTACAACTTTGGAGGCGTCATCCATTTTGCGGGCCTCAAAGCGGTGGGCGAGTCGGTGGCCCAACCCCTGCGCTATCTTGAGAACAACGTCAGCGGCACCATCAACCTGCTGCAAGCCATGGACCGCGCCAACGTGCGCCGCATCGTGTTCAGCTCGTCGGCCACCGTGTACGGCGACCCCGTCAGCGTGCCCATTCCCGAAACCGCTGCGCTGACCGCGACCAACCCTTATGGCCGCAGCAAGCTCATGTGCGAAGACGCGCTGCGCGAGTTGCACGCTGCCGACCCACGCTGGAGCATCGCCATCCTGCGCTACTTCAACCCCGTGGGCGCGCACGAAAGCGGCTTGCTGGGCGAAGCGCCCAACGGCATCCCCAACAACCTCATGCCCTACATCACGCAAGTGGCCTTGGGCCAGCGCGAAGCCTTGCAGATTTTTGGCAACGACTACCCCACGCCCGACGGCACTGGCGTACGTGACTACCTGCATGTGGTCGACTTGGCCGCCGGTCACTTGGCCGCCCTGCGCGCCTTGGACACACCCAAACTTTTGACCGTCAACCTCGGCACCGGCCAAGGCGTGAGCGTGCAAGACATGGTGGACACCTTTGCCCGCGTCAACGGCGTGCCCATCCCGCACAACGTGGTGCCCCGCCGCCCCGGCGACGTGGCGCAATGCTTGGCCGATGCGCGCCAAGCCAAAGCCTTGCTGAACTGGCAAACCGAACTCGGCCTCGACCGCATGTGCGCCGATGCTTGGCGCTGGCAATCGATGAACCCACAAGGCTTCGACACCCCCCTATGAAAAACCCCGACGACGGCACGCTGTCCCTGTTTGACGACTTTCCGGCCCAAGACGCCCCGCCTGTAGCGGCCGTCAAAAAGCCACGCGCCAAACGCAAAACGTCAGCGAAAGTTGAAGCGCCTGAGGCCGCTTTGGCAGATGTGCCCGTCGAAACGCCCAGCGCGGCAGCAGAAGCATTGCTGCCGGAGGCGGCCCCCGCGCCAGCCCCCATGCCCAGCGTCGACGTCGAAGCCACCTTGCAATTGGCCAACTTGGTGCCCACCCCGCCCACACGTCAAAACCCGTGGGCCAAGCCAGCGGCGGACGCTGAGGCCCAAAACAACACCGCCAAACCCCATGTGATGCTGGTCATCACCAAGGGCGAAGCGGGCGGCGCACAGTCGCATGTGCTGGCGTTGTGCGAAGCGCTGCAATCGCGCATTCACTTCACTGTGGTGATTGGTGGCCCCGAAGAAGCTTCCGTGTTGGGCCAACAACTGCGCGCCTTGGGCGTCACCGTGTGTCCCATGCCCGAGATGGTGGAGTCGCTCAACCCGTGGCGCTTGTGGCCTGCAGTCCAAAAGCTCACCCAACTGATCGCGGCCACGCCGCCCGATTTGATTCAAGCGCACAGCGCCATCGCGGGCTTGGCCGCACGCTTGGCCTGCCAACGCACGGCACGCCCTGTGGTCTACACCGTGCACGGATTTGGCTTCAAACCCGAAATTCCGTGGCTGCGTCGCCAAATGGCGTCGCTGGCTGAGCGGGCCTTGTCGGGCTCGACCACGCACATGATTTGCGTCTCCAAACACGAGCGCGAGCTGGCCTATCAACTGCCCATCGCGCAAGAGCGGGTGCACATCATTCCCAACGGCATTGCCAAATTAGCAACGCCACTGCCCATGACGTCTGCCGACGAGGCCGCCACAGTCGATGCGACAGAGAGCACCAGCTTAGGTTCATCATTCGACGAAAGTTCGAACTCCCACACCCCAGCCGCCCCCGTCAGCGTGCACACCACCAAGCCACGCTTGATCATGGTGGCGCGCATGAAAGCGCCCAAACGCCACGACGTGCTGCTGCGCGCTTTGGCGCAAGTGCGCAACACGCTGGGCTACGAATTGGCCGTCAGCTTGGCGGGTGACGGGCCGCTGCGCGCCGCGCACGAGGCGTTGGCACAAGAACTCAATTTGCAAGAAGTCACGTGGCTGGGCGACGTGAACAACGTGAGCGAGCTGCTTGCCGCACACGATGTGTTTGTGCTGCTCTCCGACCACGAAGGCATGCCCATCACCGTGCTCGAAGCCATGCGCGCGGGCCTGGGCATTTTGGCCAGCGATTTGCCCGGCATTCGCGAGCAACTCATCCCCGGCCAAGAAGGCCTGCTGGTCGCCAACACCCCCGAGGCCGTGGCCGAGCAACTCATGCGCTTGGTGCGCGAGCCCTATTTGCGCAAACGCTTGGGCCGCGCCGCTCAGCAGTGTTTCGAGGGCAACTTCGCCGTCGAGCAGATGGCCGAGCGCGTGATGACCGTCTACCAACAATGCCTGCGCGACGACGCTGCCACCTCGCGCCCCCAAGCCGACGAACACACCGTGGGCTCGGCCCTGGTGTCTGCCTCGGTGCGCCGCCGCGATGCCTTGCAAAGCTGGGCCCTGTGGGGCGCTTGGATGCTGCCACCCAGCTTGGTCGCCGCCCAGTTGCTGCAAGACGCTGGGGTCATGACCTACCAATTTGGCGACACCCTGTGGTGGTGCGTGTTGCCCTACATCGTGGCCAGCCACTTGCTCATGCGCGCCTCGCACCTGCCCGTGGCCGAGCGCAGCGGCGTGCTGTGGGTGTCCACCGTAGCGCCGTTTGTGCTGACGCCGTTGGGCTTTGCCTTGCTGCAACAGCCTTACTCACGCGCGGCGGTGTTGTGGGCCTATGTGGTCACCAGCCTGTGGCTGTGGTGGGGCCATCAGCGCTTGGTCAAACACCGCGCCCTGCGCTTGGTGCATTTGGATGCCAGCGTGCCCGCCCAACTCGCTGCCTGCTTGCACCCGCAAGCGCTGGACCCGCGCGCGGTCGATTTGCAACACTGGAACCCACGCGCCAACACCGCCCTGCCCGCTTGCGACGGCTTGGTGCTCGACCGCCATGTGCCCACCACGCCCGAGCGCACGCAGCTGCTGGGCCAATTGAAGATGCAGCACCTGCGCCTATACAGCGTCGAAGCCGTGGCCGAACTCATGAGTGGCCGCAAGATGCTGCCCACCGCCGCCGACAGCCTGTGGGAGATCGACAACGACCCCGGCTACGACCGCATCAAACGCCTGCTCGACTTGGTGGCCTTGGTCGCCATGACGCCGCTTTGGTTGCCCCTGTCTTTGGCGGTGGCGGCAGCGGTTCGCTTGGACTCGAAAGGGCCTGCGCTGTTTTCTCAACAGCGCGTGGGCCGCGATGGCCAGCTGTTCAGGCTGTGGAAATTCCGCAGCATGGTGCACGGCCTGCAAGCACCGGGCGTGCACTTTGCGCAAGCCGACGACCCGCGTATCACCCGAGTGGGCCACTTTTTGCGACGCAGCCGCTTGGACGAATTGCCCCAACTCTGGAACGTGCTGCGCGGCCACATGAGCCTGATTGGCCCACGTCCTGAACAAGCGCCGTTTGTGCGCGAATTCGCCACCACCATCCCCAGCTACCCTTACCGCCACCTCGTGCGCCCGGGCCTCACCGGCTGGGCCCAAGTGCAGCAAGGCTATGCCGACAGCACAGACAGCACTCGCCTCAAACTCAGCTACGACCTGTACTACGTGGCGCACTACTCGTTGGCCTTGGACCTGCTGATTGCGGCCAAAACCGTCAAAACCATTTGCACAGGGTTTGGCGCTCGGTGAGGCTTGCCTTGCCGTCTTCGATACACCCATGAGTTCACGCCGCGTTTTATTGCTAGAAGAATCGTCTTGGGGCGGCGTGCAAACCATGTCGCGTACCTTGGCCGATGGCTTGATCGCGCAAGGCTGGCAAGTCACCGCCCTGCCGTGGCGACAAACCGCTTGGGGCACCTTGGTGCAAGCCGCCAAACAGCACGACGTCATCGTGGGCACGCACAACTTTGGCCCCACCTACGCGGGCGCGGCACTCAAAGCCATCACCGGCAAACCGTTGGTCAGCTGGGTGCATGGCCCGCTGCAAGACGTGCTGCACACCGCACGCGCCTCGACGCTCAAAAAACTCTGGCTCAAGCTGCTTTACAAACAGGTCAGCCACTTTGTGTGCGTCTCGCGCACCACCCAAGATTCGCTGATGGGCTTTGTCAAACAAACAGCGCCCCGACAAAGCTGCACCGTGGTGCCCAACGGTTTGGGCGACTTGCCCCCCGGCCAGCCGCTGCATGTGCACGCGGGTCACGGCGGTGAAGGCTTGGCGCCCTTGCTGCTGGGCTATGTGGGCCGTTTGTCGGAAGAAAAGCAGCCCGGCTTTTTGCTAGAAACCTTGCGCTTTTTGCCCCATCACGCCCAACTCGGTGTGGTGGGCGAAGGCCCCTTGCACCGCAAACTCGTGCACGACGGCATGGACTTGCTTTACCAAGGCCGCGTGCACTTCTTGGGCAAACACCCCAGCGGCGCCAGCCTGTACCAACCTTGGCACATGACGCTGCTGACCTCGCGCTACGAGGGCTGCCCCATGACCGCCTTGGAATCGCTCGCGTGCGGCGTGCCCTGCGTGGCCTTGCCCATCCCCGCCATGCGCGAGTTGTTCGACCGCGACGCCCCCTACCTCTTGGCCCGTGGCGACACCCCCGTCGCGCTGGCCGAAGCGGTGATGACCGTGCTCAGCCTGCCCCCCGAGCAAGTGCAAGCCGACATGGCCCGCATCGTGGCGCGTCACTCCCTCGACGGCTTTGTTGGACAATGGCAAAAGGTGCTGCGCACATGCTGAGCGATCTGGAAGCCTTGAAGACCGCCGACAAAAAGCCCTTGGTGCGTGTGCACTTCGTGCGCAATGGCCCCTCGTATTTGCCCGAGCTAGACGCCTACGCACAGTTCATCACCGCCCACGGCCATGAAGCCCACATCCACGACACCAGCACCACCGTGCCCGACAACGCCCAAGTGGTGTGGTGGATCTGCGGACGCGTGCCTCACGCGGAAGCACGTCGCTTGCGCGATGCCTTTCAAATTCACGAATACGCCTCGGCCTCGGTGCCTCCTTATGCGTGGCTGAAAGACCAAGTCAAACACTGGACCCAACCCCGCCCCGACTTTCGGCTGTTTCAAAACGCCTGGGTGCGTCAGCGCCTAGGCTTTGCCGACGGCGTGCCCAGCAATTTGCGCGACATGGGCGTGGCGCTGCACTTTTTAGACGCGCGAGAAACGCAGCCTCAAACAGAAGCGCCATCGCTTACTGGCAACGCTTCCCACGCTCAGGGCGATGTGCTCGCGAACAATGAGACCGGTCTTAACGCTGAGTTTGACTTGGTCTACCTCGGCGAAATGAGCCGCCTAACGCCCTTCTTGCCCCTGCTGCAAAGCATTCACGACGCCAACCGCACGCTACTGCTGGTGGGTGACGTGCCTGACGACCTGCGCTTGGCCCTGCAGCCCTCGGTCAGCTGCACAGGCCGTGTGCCGCATGCGCAAGTGCCGCACCATTTGCTACGTGCTCGCTTCGGCCTGAACTTGGTCAGCAACGTCGCGCCGTACCACCAACAAACCTCGACCAAGCTCTTGGAATACTGCGCCGTGGGCCTGCCCGTGGTCAGCAACGACTACGCGTGGGTGCGCTACTTTGCCACGCACTTTGAGGGCAACTTTCACCTGCTCAACGACGATCCTGAGACGTGGGTCTTCAGCTTTGGCGAAGCTTTAGACGCTTATCCGTACCGTGTGCCTGATGTGCAGACACTGGCTTGGCCCACCTTGCTGCGCCACTTGCCGCTTTGGAAAAAGCTGCATATTAACGCCTCGCACGTCAGTGCCACGCCCTCGCACAACTCACCTCAGCCGCCCATGCCTTTAGCCAGAGAGCGCACTGAATGAGTTGGCTCAAACTCCTCCGCGCCAGCCACACCGTGGCGCTGTCCAGCTTGGTGGCCTTTGGCACCCAAATCGCGTTTGCCTTGCTCATGCTGCGTCTGTTCACGCCGCAAGAAGTGGGCGAGTTTTCGGTGCTCAGCCAAGTCGGTTTTTTCTGGATGACTTTGGCTTTGGCACAAGCGCCGTTGGGTTTGCTGGCCAACGTCCACACACCTGCTGACCAAGCGCTGCGACTCGCGTGGCGAAGCAGTGTGCGGCGTGGTCTGCTGCTGCTACCCTTTGCCGCCCTCGCCTTATGGCTGAGCCACCTCAGCCTGTGGCCCGCTTTGCTGTGGGTGCTGCTGCTCGCGTTTTTTCAGATGGGCAATTTGCTCTCGCAAAGCTACAGCTTGCGCGCAGGCAGCGCGTGGCAGCAAGCCGCGGTGCGTGTGTTGCCTCCGTTGACGGCTGCGTTGTTTGCGCTGACAACGGCGTGGCTCACGCATATGGGCACCTCGCAAGACATGCCCCCCGCATCAGCGAACCTGCAAGATTTACCCGTCTTGGTCATCGCTGCCATTTTGGGTTACGCCGTGGGCGCAGCTTGGTTGGTGCCTGCGATTTGCCAAACGTCGGCACAGCCAAGAAATGGGGCCGAGAAGTCTGTAGCGAAGGCGCAAGTTCATTTGGCAGCAGCTTCATCGCAGGCGTCTGATGCGCCCTCACCTCAACAATCCGACAACCGCAGCGCAACATTGCGCATGGCCCACACCTTGGCCGACGCCCTGCTGGCCACAGCCTTGGTTGTCGTGTGGCAACGCCTCTACGGCGCACAAGAAACGGGTTGGATGACGGCCTTACTGCGCGTGCTGGGCTTTGTGCCCGCCGTGGTACACATGGCTTGGGCGCAGGTGGTTTTGGCGCAAGGGCCACATGAAAAGCAAGACATAGAGGCCCATGCAAGCGCCCCATCTAAAAACTTTCTGTCGACAACGAGGCAACGCCATCACAAAGCCGCCGTTTGGCTAGGACTCTCTGCCTTCAGTGCCGTTGTTGTACTGGGTGGCGTGTGCGCGCTGGCGTTGAACTGGCAATGGCTAGACACACGCTGGGACGGCGTGTGGGCCTACATCGTGCCGCTGGTGCTGTGGCAAGGCTGTGCTTGCATCTCTGCCGCCTTCAGCCACCGGCCTTTTCAAACCCATGCAGCGGCGCGTTACTCATGGACTTGTATGGGGTTGGCGCTGCTGCAAGCGGTGGTGTTGCTGGCACCGCTTGGTTTCGCCCAACCCATGGATGCCGCACAACACATGCTGACCTTTGCGCTGGTCAGCAGCTTGGGGCTATTTGGGCTGACAACTTGGATGGCGCGGTTGCGTTAAGTGCGCCACTCTTCGACCGCCAAGCCTGGCACGCGATGAAACTCTCTGGCATTCAATCGCGGGATTCAGGCTGCACGTCTTCGCGTTGAGCTAAGAACTCGCTTGGAAGTGGCGAGGTTTGGGTATAAAAATCTGCCAACCACTTAGACATATCTTTCAACGTCGAAGCCGCAACATCCTTAGCCGCTAGCAAAGGCGCGGCATCCAACAAATGCAAAGGCCAATCAATGCCCACATCTGCGTCGTTCCACAACAAGCTGCGCTCAAAGGCGGGGTTGTAGTAATCGGTGGTTTTGTACAAAAACTCGGCGCTGTCGCTGGTCACCAAAAAGCCGTGGGCCAAACCCTCGGGAATCCACAACTGCTTGTTGTTCTCGGCTGACAGCTCTAAGCCGTGCCACTGGCCATAGGTTTTAGAACCAGTGCGAATGTCGACCACTGCATCAAACACCGCGCCTTGCGTGACGCGCACCAACTTGCCCTGCGGGTTTTGCGCTTGGTAGTGCATGCCGCGCAACACGCCCTTGGCCGATTTGCTGTGGTTGTCTTGCACGAAGGTGCGCTGAATGCCTGTGGCTTTCTCAAAGTCACGGGCGTTGAAGCTTTCAAAAAAGAAGCCCCGCGCATCGCCAAACACCTTGGGCTCCAAAATCAACACGCCCTCAATGGGCGTGGGGGTCACTTGGTAAGGCATGGTTTATTTCAGCAAGTTCAACAGGTATTGGCCGTAACCGTTTTTAGACAACGGCGCAGCCAACTTCTGCAGCGCCGCAGCGTCAATCCATTTTTGGTGAAACGCAATTTCTTCAGGGCACGCCACCATCAAGCCTTGACGCTTTTGCAAGGTGGCAATGAAGCTGGCGGCTTCCATCAGGCTCTCGTGCGTGCCTGTGTCCAACCACGCGTAACCACGGCCCATGATCTCGACGCTCAATTGGTTCAACTCCAAATAGCGCTTGTTGACATCGGTAATTTCTAGCTCACCACGGTGCGAGGGCTTCACATCAGCGGCAATGTCGCACACCTGCTCGTCGTAAAAATACAGGCCCGTCACGGCGTAGTTGCTCTTGGGGGCTTTGGGCTTTTCTTCGATGCTCAAGGCACGGAACTCGCCATCAAACTCCACCACGCCATAACGCTCGGGGTCGTGCACATGGTAGGCAAACACGCTGGCGCCGCTGGTACGTTGGTTGGCGTTGTCGAGTTGCTTCACCAAGTCGTGGCCATAAAAAATGTTGTCGCCCAACACCAAGGCGCTGGGGTGGTCGGCCACAAAGTTTTTACCGATGATGAAAGCTTGCGCCAAGCCATCGGGGCTAGGCTGCACCGCGTATTCGATGTGCATGCCCCACTGGCTGCCGTCGCCCAACAGCTCGGTAAATCGCGGCGTGTCTTGCGGGGTGGAAATGATCAACACCTCGCGAATGCCACTGAGCATGAGCGTGGTGAGTGGGTAATAAATCATGGGCTTGTCGTACACGGGCATGAGCTGTTTGCTCACCGCCTGCGTGACTGGATAAAGCCGTGTGCCCGAGCCACCGGCCAAGATGATGCCTTTGCGTTGTTTGGTCATGATGATTTTCCAGAAATGATGTGATCGAGGATGGCGTCCACCCCCACTTGCCAAGCAGGCAGGGTGAGCGCAAATGTGGTTTGCAATTTGTGCGTGTTCAAACGAGAGTTCAGCGGACGCGGTGCAGGCACCGGATATTCCGCCGTGGTGATGGGGCTGATCGCCTCGGGCTTGGCTTTGAGGTTGGCACCGCGTTGCAAAGCGCCCGCAATGACGTGCTGCGCATAGCCATGCCACGACACCTCACCGGCTGCCGCCAAGTGGTAAACGCCCCAACGCGCATCGTTGTCGGCGGCGGTGCTCATGGCCTGCAACAGCTTGACCGTCACCTCTGCCAGCAACTCGGTGCTGGTGGGGGCGCCAATTTGATCGGCCACCACGCGCAAAGCATCGCGCTCGGCCGCCAGACGTAGCATGGTTTTTAAGAAGTTGCCGCCGTAGGCACCCACCACCCAACTGGTGCGCAAAATCAAATGCTTGGGGCAAAGGGCGGCAATAGCCAACTCGCCATCGCGCTTGCTTTGGCCGTACACCGACAACGGGTGCGTGGTGTCGCTCTCTTGCCAAGGCTTGGTGCCAGCGCCGTCAAACACGTAGTCGGTGGAGTAATGCACCAGCGTGGCGTTGTGCGCCTTGGCCAACTCCGCCAACACAACAGGCGACGAAGCATTCACCGCATGCGCCAACTCGGTTTCGGTTTGCGCTTTGTCCACGGCCGTATAGGCCGCGGCATTGACGATCACCGTGGGGTGAAAGGTTTTGGCAATGTTGCCCAAGGTCTCGCGCAAAGCCGCAGGGTTGGCCAAATCGGCCTCGGCACGGGTGAGCGCTTTGACTTGGCCCAACTGTTGCAGTTGCACAGCGAGCTGGTGACCCAACTGGCCGTTGGCACCCAATAACAAAAGACGTTGTGCAGAAGAATTCATCAAATTAAGTTCATAACCAAGTCAAGCGTTGGCTTTGTAAAAAAGGTCGGTCAATCGCTTGCGCCAAAACAGCCACATCTTGCGCAGACACACCCGCCTTTGCGAAGTGCTCTGGCCAAGCATCGGCAACCCTCACCACCTCCGCCATCACGTCTTTGGCTCGCGCCAGCGTCATACCGAAAGATTTGTGCTCAGAAAGAGCATTATCCAACGTAGAAGCTGCACCAAGCTGACCCACACGCATGGACTGATAACCCAGTGCTTGCGCTGCGGGTAACACATCAAATGCGGGAGCCAAGCTATAGGAGTTGCTCACGTTGTTGACACACAGCAGCGCATGGTTTTTTTCATGGTCGTCGGTGTTGTCCATCACGATGTTGAACACCATGCGGCGAAACACCTGCTCGCCGTTCGCGTGAATGTGCGCTGCGTCGCCGCGTCTGCGCAGCAACAAAGCCAACTCGGGGTAGCCATAGTCAACCCCCGCGGCACGCAGCGCCACATGTGCAGAGACAGCGTGCAAACGCTGGTGCGCCATGCGATCAAAGCGTCGAACGGCCACGGCATGGCGAATGGTGGAGCCGTGTTGGTAGGCGATGGGGCGCGTTTCACAAACATCAATACCTGCTTGTGCGGCCAACATCATGCAGGCGTGTTCGACAACGCCGCTGTCACACACCTCACCCGCCTCGGCAAATTTGAGCACCCATTGCGCGCCATCCATCGCCAACAAGGCTTTGGGTTTCGCGCCGCCCAGCGTCGCGCCTGGGGCCACCCAATGGCGCAGCGGCTCGGCCAGCATCTCACCCGCTTCGACACGGCGCACCAAGTCGTGAACTTGCTGTACATCGGCAAACTGCGGCAAGGCTCCGTGCTCGTAGGGTGTGTAGACAGCCTCGGAGGTCGAGACACCCAAACCACCAAAACGGTCATCGCCCGCAAAGTACAAATAATCCAAAGTCGACAAACGCTGCGGCTTGATGAGCAAACGAATCACCCGCTCGCCCCAGCGGTCTGGGCGGGCATCATCCACCGCACCCGCGGCGGCATCGGGCTCGGTAGGCATGAACTCGGCATCTCTCAACGGCAGGTCTTCACTCAATGCAAACCCCGTTGCCAGCCACTCGGCGCTGTAGCGCAACGATACGCCAGCCTGCTGCTGTTGCGCCCGACGCACCCACCGCAATGTGCCTACAAACCGAGGTGAGTTGGGTTGCCCCAACCACCAAAGGAACAAAATTTCGGGCAATGCAATGGCGCTCATGGGGCAGAGCGGCGACCGCGTTTTTGTGCAGCTTGAACTTCGGCGTCCAGCGCCACCATGTCGAACTCGGGCAGAGCCACATCGGCCAAGGCTTGAGAGCGCCCCACAAGCCAGATGGCCAAGGCGTAAACCCCCATGCCCACCCCTGGGTCACCCTTTTCCATGCGCTGCAACGTGCGCACCGCCACGCCCATGCGTTGCGCCCAACTGCGCAGCGACTCTTTGCGTCGCTGACGCGCCAAGGCCAAACTTTGACCTAGCGCGACGACAGATTGCGCAGCAGGCGGCGGCAAGAAATCGTTGTGACCAGAAGATTTAGGCATGACTTAAGATAGCACAAATATGAATTTTTGTGCTATTTAAAGTCGTTAAAAAAAACATATCGCAACAAATAATGGCTCTAGAATTTGCAAATCGAAATTTGAAATTTGGATTTGTAAAAATGATTCCTCGTCACGCTGCTACAACTTTGGTTCGATTGGCTCAAGGATTCCCCATTGTGGCCATCACCGGACCTCGCCAATCAGGCAAAACCACGCTGAGCAAAGCCGTCTTCAATGACAAGCCTTACATCACGCTAGAAAACCCAGATGAGCGTGAGTTTGCACACAACGACCCCAAACGATTTTTGGCGCGGTTTCCAAATGGCGCCATCTTGGATGAAGTTCAACGCTGTCCGCAGTTGTTGTCATGGCTGCAAGGTTGGGTCGATGAACGGGGCCTGATGGGAGATTTTGTGTTGACCGGTTCAGCGCAATTTGACCTGATTGCAGGCATTACCCAAACACTGGCTGGGCGCGTTGCTCGGGTTGAACTTTTGGCTCTGTGTGCGGCGGAATTAACCGCCGCCCATCAATTGCCAAACTCGCCGAGTCAAGCACTTTTACAAGGCGGCTACCCAGCCTTGTATGACCGTCAAGTCTCCACGCAAGACTGGTTCAGCAACTACATCGCCACCTATGTCGAACGCGATGTTCGACAACTGGTGGCCGTGCGCGATTTGGGGCAATTCCAGACCTTTGTCAAAATGTGCGCCGCTAGAACGGGACAATTGCTCAATCTGGCGTCTCTGGGGGCCGATTGCGGCATCAGCGCAGTCACAGCGAAGCAATGGATCTCGGTGCTCGAAACGAGTTACATCGTGACACTGCTACGCCCGCACCATCGCAACTTCGGCAAACGCTTGGTCAAAACGCCGAAGCTTTATTTTCTAGACTCAGGCTTGGCAGCTTGGCTCATGGGCATACGCAACGCAGAAACACTTGAAACCCATGCCGCGCGCGGTGCACTTTTTGAAACGTGGGTGGTGAGTGAGCTCTATAAACAACGCCTGAACGCGGGGCTGCCGCCTGACCTCTATTTCTGGCGCGACAGCACGGGCAACGAGATCGACGTCCTGAGCGAAACGCCCGCAGGACTGCGCCCTCTAGAAATCAAATCAGGCAGCACCTTCGCCTCAGACTGGGCCAATGGCCTCAAAAAATGGCAATCAATTGCACAAGCGGAGAGCCTGCAACCTGCCCTCGTCTACGGCGGGGCCCTCAGCTACGCGCGGGAAGGTCTTGACGTGTGGAGCTGGAAAGACGTCGCACTTAGCCAAGGTGAATCGCCTTAAGCGCCGTATTGCTTGCCCACCCACTGACGGTAAGCACCGCTGGTCACGCCCTCAACCCAAGCTTGGTTGGCCAAATACCATTGCACGGTTTTGCGAATGCCGGTCTCGAAGGTTTCTTGGGGCTTCCAGCCTAACTCACGCTCAATCTTGCGGGCGTCAATGGCGTAGCGGCGGTCGTGGCCGGGGCGGTCTTTGACGTAAGTAATTTGCTCGGCGTAGCGCTTGCCATCCGCACGGGGCTGCAACTCATCGAGCACGCTGCACAGGGTGTGGACCACCTCGAGGTTTGGCTTTTCGTTCCAGCCACCGATGTTGTAGGTCTCGCCCAGCTTACCCCCTTCGAGCACGCGTGCAATGGCGCGGCAGTGGTCTTGCACGTACAGCCAATCGCGCACTTGTTGGCCGTCGCCATAAATCGGCAGCGGCTTGCCCGCCAAGGCGTTGAGCAACACCAAGGGAATGAGCTTTTCGGGGAAGTGGTAAGGCCCGTAGTTGTTGCTGCAATTGGTGGTCAGCACGGGCAAGCCGTAGGTGTGGTGCCAAGCACGCACCAAGTGGTCGCTGGCGGCTTTGCTGGCTGAATACGGGCTGTTGGGCTCGTAGTTTTTGGTTTCAGCAAACGGCGGGTCTGAGGGCGACAGCGTGCCATACACCTCGTCGGTGGACACATGCAAAAAGCGGAAAGCCTCTTTCTCGGCCGCTGGCAGGTCTTGCCAATAAGCGCGCACCGATTCCAGCAGGTTGAACGTGCCCATCACGTTGGTTTGAATGAAGTCGCCTGGGCCATGAATGGATCGGTCCACATGGCTCTCAGCCGCGAAGTTGAGCACAGCGCGAGGCTTGTACTGCGCCAGCAACTGGGGCACCAAAGTGGTGTCGCCAATGTCGCCTTGCACAAACACATGACGGGGGTCGCCTTTGAGCCCGTCTAAGTTGGCGAGGTTGCCTGCGTAGGTGAGCTTGTCGAGGTTGATCACTAGCTCGTCAGAGCTGCCGAGCCACGTGTGAACAAAATTGCTGCCGATAAAGCCGGCGCAGCCGGTGACGAGGATGGTCATGGTTTAGTTTTTAAAAAGTAAATGTTATGAATTTATTACCAATTTTATTGGCTTTTGTGTGCGCCAAACTTACCTAAGCTAGGGTGCTGTGCCACGATTTGCGCACCAACGAATTGAGAGCCGGGAATGTTGAGGTGGTTGTTATCGCGGTACAGCACTTGGCCGTTACGAGCCATGCTACAAGACGTGTCGTTGCACATCAATGACGAAAGCTCAATCTTCTTAAGAGCTTCGTTATCAAGATATACCTGAGCTAAATCAGCGCCGTATTTATTTCTTTTTTCTTTATAACCATGAATAGGTTCATCGCACTTTGTGCTTTGTGTCAAAGGTCGCTGGAACTTACATCTTTGTGGGTCAAATTCAAACTGAGGAATGTCGTCACTCAGATAGACCTGCTTTCCTGATTCTTGGAGCGCCTTGATGGTTTGACTGAGTTCAATGGCTAAAGAAGAGCCTGGCTGAACTTCGTTCATTCGATTAGCCCACATGGCAGAAATCACAACTTGCTTGATATCCTTACTTTTTAAAACTTTGTCAAAAATAAGGTCAAACTCCTTCTTACTTAAAAATGGGAGCGTGCCCTTGACATAAAAACCTACGTTGACATGCGGCAACTTTTCAGCAAGTCCCAAAAATAAATGCTCGGCATGACTGTCTCCAAGTAACACCAAGGTCACAGGGCTATTTTTATGCGACTGGAAGCATCTCACAACGCCCTTCCAATGACCTGAATCTTGTTGAATCGCATCTTCCGCACAAGGGAAGAAATGATCTTGAAAATATTGATGAAACACATCATGGCCAATATCTCCTTGATTGAAAATTTGTTGGTTTTCCATGACTGAGCGTCTGGGGTATCCGTCTGCCTTGTGAGCAAGGTACCCCATCAAACCCACACACAGCATGGCACACGTCAAAACCCAAGTTTTGTAGCGAAAACGCCATGTGAAACGAATCGGCTTTTCCACACATCGGAAGGTGAGCCAAGCCAATACAACCGAAACGAACAATGCCACCAACCGAGCCCATGCACTCGGTGTACCGCCTTCAACGATCCGTACAAAAGAGAAAACGGGCCAGTGCCACAAATACAAGGGATAGCTGATTGTCCCAATCCACACAACCTGTGGCTGAGACAAAACGACACGATTGACCCAATGTTGGCCATCGCCTGAAATCAACAAAGCCGCACCAAGAACGGGCAACAAAACCCAGCCGCCAGGAAATTTTTGCGTGGCATCAATGAAGCCTACCGCGGCAAGAAGTAACGCCGCGCCAACCCATGGACGCAAGTTGTTGGTGCGAAGCCATGCCTCATCGAAACTTGGGCGCCATGCATGCGAATCGCTCATTCGATACGCCAACAACGCACCACAAAGCAATTCCCAAAAACGGGTTAAAGGCGAATAAAAATCATGCGTTAAGTCATGCTGAGACTGGTAGATATTCCACGCAAAAGATGCCACCGCCAAAGCACTGATGATCTGCAAGCGCCAAGCCTTCAATCGCCAAAGCGCCCAAACCATCAAAGGCCAAACAATGTAGAACTGCTCTTCAATGGCTAACGACCAGAGATGCAACAAAGGCTTGGTTTCTGCCGCATTGTCAAAGTACCCAGACTCATGCCAAAGAATGAAGTTCGACAAAAATGCAGCCGCTCGTGACAAATGATTGCCCAGTTGCTTCAACTCATCATTGAAGAGCACAAACCAAGCGAATCCGAATGTGGCTGACAACACCAAAATCAATGCGGGAAAAATACGATTCACGCGCCGTGCATAAAAGTCTGAAAAACTAAATGTGCCTGCCTGCAAAGCCTTGAACATGATCCCCGAAATCAAAAAGCCAGAGATCACAAAAAAAACATCAACGCCCACAAAGCCACCCGGCAGCAGCGATGGAAACGCATGAAACACGACCACCGACAAAACGGCAAAGGCCCGTAAGCCATCAATATCTGGGCGGTAAGCTGCGTGCGAAGTTTGGTTTGTGGTCATGTCATGCCAGCTCTTTGATTAACCGCGCCGGGTTACCATCCACAACCGTCGCAGGCGCGACGTCCTTGACAACAACTGCCCCATTAGCAATTACAGCGCCGTCTCCAATGGTCACGCCCTTCATGATTTTGACGTTGGAACCAATGAACACATGATCCCCCACGACCACCGGCTTGGCCCACTCCGGCAATGAAGTTTGGCGATCAGCCACAGCGAGCCCATGAAAATCACTGTCGTAAATCTCGACGTTGGTACCAACCAAACAATGGCTGCCAACAACGATGCGCGCATGCTCTGCAATCGCAACGAATCCATTGTTGAGTGATGTGCCTTCGCCAATGGAAATCGAGGCGCTGGCGTGCCGCGCCTCTAAATAAGCATGCGACGAAAAAAAGAAAGGCGAGGGGTAGTACCCAACCGTCACGCCTTTGGCTATTCTGATCGTGCCACGCCCGACGGAATGCAAGGGCTGCATCAAACGCGGTGCGCCCTGCACCTGAATAGTGGAGATACTTTTGAAAAATAAACGTCGAAGCGCTTGCACACCTCGCCCCAAAAAACCGAGTCGCATGCTCGCTCCTAGACCTTGGGTGAATGCGGGTCAAAGGCATTAAAGGCTTCAATGACTTGGCTCACCTCTGCACCTGACAAATGCGGCCCCATGGGCAAGCTCAACACCTCATCGGCCAACTGTGTGGCGATGGGGAAGTCGGAAGAGTCAAAGCCTGCACCTGCATAAGCAGCTTGCAAATGTGGCGGAATGGGATAGTGAATCAAGGTTCCGACACCGCTCGCCTGCAAATGCGCTTGCAAGGCCGCGCGGTGCTGGGTGCACACGACGAACAAATGCCAAGCAGGCGTGGCCCACTCGGGAGTTTCGGGCAACACACAGTGTGCGTTAGACAATTCATTCATATAGCGCTGCGCAATTTGCGTACGCCGTAAATTCCATTCGTCCAAGTGCTGCAGCTTCACCGACAACACTGCAGCATGCAGCGGATCCAATCGGCTGTTGAAGCCTTGCACTTCGTTGACATACTTCACGCGAGACCCGTAGTTGCGCAACACACGCAGTCGGTCTGCAATCTCCGGGTTGTTTGTGGTGACTGCGCCGCCATCGCCAAACGCACCTAAGTTTTTACCGGGGTAAAAACTCCAAGCCACGGCATCACCATGCGCACCCAAACGTTGCCCCTTGTAGCGCGCACCATGCGCTTGCGCGCCGTCTTCCAGCACCCGCACGCCATGACGCTTGGCCAAGGCCAATAAGGGATCAAGGTCGACAGGCTGGCCATATAAATGCACCGGCAAGATCACTTTGGTGCGCGGGGTCATGGCCTCTTCGATCAACGCCACATCGAGGTTATGGGTTGTTTTAGACGGCTCCACCGGCACCACCGTTGCGCCACATTGCGACACCGCCAACCAAGTGGCGATGTAGGTGTTGCTGGGCACGATCACTTCATCGCCGGGGCCGACGCCCATCGCCAACAACGCCAAATGCAAGGCGTCTAAGCCATTGGCAACACCCACACAATGGTCGGCTTGGCAATAGCGGGCAAACGCATTTTCAAACGCATCCACCTCGCCACCGCCGATGTACCAGCCCGAGTTCAAAACGCGTGCGACCGCGACATCAATGTCTTCTTTGAGTTCGGTGTAAGTCGCTTTTAAATCTAGAAATGGGACGGTCATGGCGCCACTGCCTTTAAAAATTCTGAGTAGTCACGGATGTAATCGACGCTGTCGTAGTACTCCGAGGCGAACACCAACAACACCGCATCTTTCGAATACTTGTATTGAATGCCCCACACCATCGGTGGCAAGTGGATGCCCATGTGCGGCCCTGTGAGCTCAAACTCTTCGCGGTTGACACCATCGTCCGCCACCACCGAACAACTGCCACCCACACAAATCAAAAATTGGTGGCACGCCTTGTGTGCATGCTCACCACGGGTTTCCATACTCGGCACGCCATAAACCATGAAATAGCGTTTGGCATCAAACGGAATGCTGCGGCCAAACTCACCCACCGTCAGACTGCCACGAATATCCGCCACTTGAGGCATGTGATGCACCGTTACCCCCTTCACACGGGTTGGGGTGACTCCTTTGCTTGCTGGCGTTGACGCTGCATCACCCGAGGCCTCTTTGTTGGTATCCACATACCCCACGATGCGTGCGGGGTTGCCCACCACGATGGCATTCGGTGGCACAGAGCGAGTCACCACAGCCCCCGCCCCCACGATGGCGCGAGCACCAATGTCGATGCCAGGAAGAATGACCGCCCCAGCCCCGACCGACGCCCCTTGATGCAACGTGGTCGTCAAAAACTGATCTGGCCGCTGGCGGCTACGTGGATACAGGTCGTTTGCAAACGTGGCGTTGGGGCCGATGAACACGTCATCGGCCACGCGCAAGCCGTCCCAAAGCTGCACGCCACTCTTAACGGTCACGCGATCGCCCAGCACCACATCGCCTTCGATCAAGACATTTGCACAAATGTTGCATTGCGCCCCAATGCGCGCCCCTGCCAAGATCACGACGAACTGCCAGACGCGGGTGTCTTCGCCAATATCGGCGGTTTGCACATCCGCCAATGCATGAATCATTGGTTTATCCATTCAATGCCACCTTCAATTGAAACAACATGCTGAACCACCACGATAAATTGACGTACAAAAAGAACCGCAATTTCTTTGAAAAACGAAGACTTTTAGCGTTGCACAACAAGCCCCAACTTTTCACAAGTCCGGGCTTGTCTAATTGGGCTGAAATGTAGCGGTACAAATCAGCTTGCACTTGCGTCAAAGATTCAAAGCGCGCTGCTTGTCCTAAGCAAGCGGCATCGCGCTGCATTTGGGCCAATTCAAGCAAACCGCGGCTAGCGCCCTTACGCATGTTGGCTATTTTTTCTTTAAAGCTTTGCTCACGCACCTTGCCCGACATGCCGCTGCGACGGTGGTACACCTTGGGTGCATTCAAACGCAAGCCACCGCCCATCAGCACCGCACGCACCACAAAACATTGGTCTTCTGCAGGAAGGTTAGGCGCCAAGGGGTTCAAGGCCAGAAGACGGCGTGTCAGCATGTGGGATGCGCCAAATTGGTAAGGCCGTTTGACCGCCCACTGCTCAAGCGTCAAACCTTTCAACTCATCCATGCATTTCACGCCCAAGACTTCGCCATCCAAGGCCATGTCATACGCATCGGTGGCGATGAAGTCGGGCACACGATCGTTCGATAACCAAAGCGCTACGCAAGAGCTGCAGCGGTCTGGCGTCGACACATCGTCTCCTGCCGCGCTGAACACCACATCACCCGTGGTCAATGCAAAGGCGGCCTCGTAGTTGGCCGTCAAGCCGATGTTGGTTGTATTTTGGTGAAGCAGCAGGCGCTTAGGCCCTTTGTAGTGAGCTGCCATCTCAGTCACCACGCGCCACGTGCCGTCTTTCGACGCATCATCCGACACCACAATTTCAAGATCGTCGACGTCTTGATCGAGCAGGCTTTGCAGGGCCTCTTGGACAAACGCTTCTTGGTTATAGGTCAGCAGCACCACGGACGCGCGAACGTGCGTCATGGCTTACACCCACTCCCATGGCGCGCCCGCCTTGCGGTTCAGCGCATGCACCGTTTTGCCATACGTCGCCAACTCATGCGCCCGCGTGGTTTTGAGCAAATTACGGCGCTGGTGACGCGCCAGCTTACGGGCCCACCAACTTTGCGCCATATACAAGCGCATCAAATTGCGGTTGCCTAAGCTGTCGTTTTGGTCCAGCTTCATCTCTAGCTTCAGAGCTTTTTGTGTGGTCATGCCGTAGTGATGCAGCCACGCGTCGGCGGTGGTACCCGTATTCAAACCGGCTTCTAACGTGCGTTGAAAGAAAATTGCATCTTCATAACCCAACAGCTTGGGCACAGGCATGAAGTAGCCAATCTCGCTCCACACATCATCACGAATGGCCATGCACACGGCGTGTGGCGCACCTTGGCGGATGTAGCCATGCATGCTGTCTTGGGCTTGGGTGGCCCACTCGGCAAAGTCGTAGTTCAACTCGCCTTCCACCATAGCGGGGCTGGCAATGTGCAGGTTGTTGGCCTCGGCAGAGGCCAGCAAGTTGCGCAGCCAGCCTTTGGCGCAAATGACATCGTTGTTCATCACCACCGTCCATTTGGACTGAATGGCCAAGGCCCCTTGGTTCCATGCGGCACCGCAGCCTAGGTTGCGGTTGTTCAAAATCACCGCGCCAAAACCTTGCTGGCCCAACCACTCGCGCGTGCCGTCGGTGGAGCCGTTGTCGACCGCCACGATTCGCGAAAAATCGACCTCGTCACGGTCCAAGCTGGCAATGAACTGCTGGGTGTAATCGAGCTGGTTGTAGCAAGCGAAGGTGAGGGTGTAGTTAGGCTGCGTCATTGGGTTTGATTCTAGCGAGGGGCATGCAACGCCTTCCATGTGGCGTACTCCGAGGGGCGCAGCCCATAGCGTGCCAGCATGCCCTCATGTAAACGCCGGAGTTCTTCAATGAGCAGCGCTTGCACCGCTTGCTGCTCAATGGCTGGAATATGTTGCGCCACAGATCGCTGAATGCTGATTGGCCTTTTTGAGTAGAACGTCCAACGCATCTTCAATTTGCTGGGGGGCCGACAACGGCCGATACACACTTTTTCCGATATCAACGGCGTGCTGGCGTATTCGCCCTTCATCCGCAGGGTTGGGCAACAAGTTTTCAGCCAAAGCGCTATGCAGATTCATCAGGGTGTATCGGTTGAACTCCGCACTGTCGATGTTTTCAACCAGCAGCTCAATCGCCGTTCGATGGTTCAAGATCATCTGCGTTTCGATCGCAGCCTTCCCGCGAGCGGCCTTCCCGTGCTCAATCAACTCGCGCGTGTCCAACCGAGAATAAGTATTGCCTTCCAAGTGGCTCGATGCCCACGACAGGTCAATCAACAAGCGATTCAAAATGGCGCGGCTGTAAGTACCCCGCTCTGGATCAGCTTTGCAATCAACCGCTGCGCTGTTCGCCTAGCAATGCCTGGGCACACCGTCATGAGCTCGGCCAGCGTCAAACCGTTTGCGGACGCCTGAATGCTGTGAAATAAATCGTCGATGGACGTGCTGGTCATATTGGCGCAGTTTTATAAACTGCGCCAACTTTAAGGTGGATTCACAGGCCCCACCCAGGTCGAGGCTGCGTCATTGGGTTTGATTCTCCCGAGAGCATTAAACACATTTTTTGCCTTTTAATTCCGTATTTTTCGGAGTTGTATTCCGAAATTTACGGCATCCAAATCCGTAATTTACGTCATAATTTCAAAATGAATACACCAATTTTCTATTCGCGTCGAATCGAACCTCGTATCGCTGAAGCGCTAGAAGACACGCCTGTTGTGCTGCTTGCTGGGCCGCGCCAAGCCGGTAAAACCACACTGGTTAAGCAAATTGCCGCCCGCAACGGGTTACGTTACCTAACACTTGATGATGAGCTGACACGATTGTCTGCACGTGCAGACCCCGTTGGCATGATTCGCAGCTTGGACCGTGCTGTGATCGACGAAATCCAACGCGCTCCTCAATTGCTACTTGCCATCAAACAAAGTGTCGATGAAGATCGCCGTCCGGGCCGTTTCATGCTCACCGGATCGGCCAACCTCATGGCATTGCCCATGGCGGCCGACTCATTGGCTGGCCGTATGGAAACGCTGTCACTGCTGCCTTTGTCGCAAGCTGAAATTGAAGGGCATTTGCCAAACTGGATTGATCACGTCTTCTCTGGACAGATTCTGAAATCAGATCCAACGGCAGTGGGTCATCACCTAGTGGATCGCGTGTTACGTGGCGGTTACCCAGAAATGATGTCTCGTGCATCTCCTAGACGTCGTCAAACTTGGGCAAGGCAATACCTTGATGCGATCATTCAGCGCGACGTTCGTGACGTGGCTGGCATTGAAAAATTAGAGCAACTCCCGCGTTTCCTGAGTGCGCTGGCACAAACCGCAGGCCAGATGTGTAACTACACCAAACTGGGCGGGCAAGTTGGACTAGATGGCAAAACAGCCTCACGGTATATCGGCATCTTTGAGCAGATGTATTTGCTCAAGCGCGTCGATGTATGGGCACGCAACCGGCTCAATCGCCTTGTCAAAACCCCAAAGTTACAGTTCATCGATTCTGGCTTGCTTGCCACACTTTTAGGTCTCAACGCAGAAGACGTTCAACGCGATCGAACTCAGTTTGGCCATGTGCTCGAAACCTTTGTTTTTGGGGAACTACTTAAACAAACCACGACATCGGACGGTGACTACCGCCTGATGTACTACCGAGACGCAGACAAATACGAGGTCGATGTGGTCATCGAAAATGCCGCCGGACATTTGGTTGGCATTGAAGTCAAGGCAACCGCTACCGTCAAAGAAAGTGATTTGCGCGGGCTGAGACGATGGGCGCATTTAGCCGGCGATCAATTCAAAATGGGCATTTTGCTTTACGACGGTCACGAGACGATGCCTTTGGGCGATGGCATTTGGGCTGCCCCACTCGCGAGCTTGTGGGGTTAATAACTTTCAAGCCATCAAACTGGGCCGGCGTAGAAAAATAACGGCGTGCGCGCCCTTCACCCGACGCGTTGATTTTGCCGCTCTTGATCAGCTTTGCAATCAACCGTTGCGCTGTTCCAATTCATTAGCGAATTACTTCCAACTCAGATCTAACTTGCGGTGATGAGCTGCGCAATCGCGCAGGTAAAGGTTAATCAAGCTTTGGTATGGAATGCCAACTTGCTCCGAAATACCTTTAAAGTAACCAATTGAATCTTCATCTAAACGAATAGTTATCTGCTTCTTCAACTGAGCTGCATAAGGGTTTTTACGCGCCTTCGTGAAATCGTATTCTTTTCTCATGGTGCACCTCTTATCGGTATTGCTTAGATTCATAGATGGACGCCTTGCGCGCAGAAATGATTCTGATCACATTTCCCTCGTCACGATAGCAATGACAAACCAGCACAACTTTGAGTTCTACGAACTTTCTTGTCTTACCGCCTCCGCTGATACCCCTCCACCCGATCATCCGGCGCCACGCTGTCGTTATCCGGCTTGGCGGGGCTATGCGCTTTCACGTTGGGCGACAGCCATACCGTGTCGGCAAACAAATTGACGGGGCGGCCTACTTTGGCGCCGCCATCACGCAGCAAGGGCTTCCAGCTCCAGCCGGCGCTGTAGCGGCTGCTGCTGGTGAGGAAGGCGTCGAACGGAATCATCCAAGCAATGCCTTTGTCGAACGAGCCTTCGCCAAACACCGCTGCGGGCACGTTGGTTTTGGTGGCGTAGGCACTGATGCTGGAGCCATTGGCAAACACCTTTTGCACCGACATCGTGGCACCTCGGTCACCCGCCAAATACTGGCCAACGCTGAGCGAGGTGTGCACGCCTTCAAACGGGGTGATCCAGTAGCCGGTCAAATGGCCGGTGTTGATGGCGTAGTCTCTAAAGCCAAAGTCTTGCGCGAAGTTACGCTGCTTGACGTGGTTCACATCCAGCCCCGCCGCCCATCGGCTGCCCGGCTGGCGGTACAACACCTCGCCGCCCACGCCGCCAAACATGTTTTCAAAATAGCCTGCATACGCAGCGCCATACCAGTTTTGCCCTACGCGGTTGGTTTTGCTGATGCTCAGGTTTTCTAGGGTCACGCGTGAGGTGGTCATGTACTCGGCAATGTGCGTGCGCACTTGCGGCATGTTCGACCACCCGGGCGTGAAGCGCTCGTAGTTGTCCGACAAGCGATAGCGCAGCGTGCCGTTGGCTTTGACGTTCCAAGGCAGCTCTAGGCCCATGCTCAAAGCCCCACTTAGTTGGTACAAATAGCCATCGGGCCCGCCCAAGGTTTGAATCAAATCTAGCCCGGGCTCGGCCCAATAGTTCAAGGCTTTTTCGGGCAAAAGCGGTGTGCGGGTTTTGCTAGCTTCGGTCACATACACCGGCTCAACAGGTTGAACGGGCGCTTGCGTGCGTGCAGGCTGCGTTTGCTGCGCCACCCATGCTGTGCGGTTGACCTTCTCGACCGCCAGCACATCGCCCACTTTGTGGTGGTGCATCTCGAAGTTTTCCACCTCGGCGGGGGCTGCTTGGTGCAGCACCGCCACGGCACGGTCTAAGCGCTCTTGGGCATACACACTGGCCGAGTTGTGCGCCTCGACCACCACGGTGTTTTGGTCGCGGTAAATTTGCTTCACATCCCACAGCGTGTGCGCAGCCAAAGTGTCGGCCGTGGCGGCCCAATTCGGCTCGGCTTTGGGGCGCACCACTTGCACCGCAGGTCGCGCGGGGTCGGTCACCTTGGGCACGTTCAGCCCTGCCATGTCCACATAAAACGTGAACCCCATCGACCACGTGTTGCCGCGCTCCAGCCCCATTGACACATCGAGGCCTTTGGTAGGGCGATACACCACCGCCCAGTTGATGGGCGAGTGTTGCGGCAGGTTGTTATCGTGCGGTTCGTGTTGGTAGTTGTTACCGTCCAGCTCCACCTTCACGTCCACGTTCCACGGCGTTTGGTAGGTCACCCCACCAAACAACGCAGGGTTGCCTCTGAACCACGAGCTGGTCGAAAACTTTCCGCCCTGCGCGCCACCGTCTTGCACGCGCGTGTCCATGCGCTGGCCCAGCACCTTGCTGAGTGGGTTGCTTAAATTGCCACGTGCACCCAAGTAGCCCCAACCCATGCCTAGCGACCAATCGAACCGGCCCGTGCGCTTGCTGGCCACCACGTACTCCGAGCTGTAAAGCCCCGTGCCACCCACATCACGTAGGCCCACCGCCAACTCTGGTAGCAAGGCGGATTCGCGCCACGCACGCAACTTCAAGTCAATGCTTTTGTCTTTGTACGGCAAGGTGCCGCTGAACGACTCAGGGCCATACAGGCGGTTGGAGGTGTCGGTGTAGCGAAAGCCCGCCTCCATCCAATCGGTGGGCTGAAAAAACACATTCGAGTTTTGGTACGGCCACGTGCGGTGAAACGTCAACCCAAAATAGCCCGCCTCTTGCATTCGCGCTGTGGGCGTTTGCAACAAGCCCACATTGCCCCAGTTACTGGCCGAAGGCGCAGGCTGCACATGACGGCCTTCTAAGTCCAACACGCTAGGCAATAAAGCTGGCGGTTGCACTTGGCGCGTGGGTGCAGCAAAAGCGGCTAGGTCTAGGCGGGTTGACACGCCTTGTGTGGCCAGCCACTCAGCCCAGCGCTGTTGCCAATCTAGCGACAAACGCGTACCGCTGACTGGCACCCACAGCCATGCGCCGGGGGCCGGTTGGTCTTGCTCTGCGGCGTTCCACAAGGCCAGCGGCACATGCTGCACGCGGCCATCGGGTTGCACCTGCCAAGCCCAATCGCCATGGCGCGTTGCCGGGCCGTCGCCACCCAAACAAGCACGCACATAGTCTTTGGCTTGCAGGCCCTCGCGATGGGGTATTTCACACACTGCGCCGTCTTGCGTCATCACGCGTAAATGCAGTGGTCTGGAGGGAATGGCCACCCCATCACCAGGCTGCAGCAACGGGTCTTTGCGGGGGTAGGCCGCTAGCCAATCGTCCTCCACGTTCGACAGCTTCACGCGGCCGGTGGGCGGCATGGCTTGCAAGTCGCGCTGCAGGCCTTGCATGGCGCTAGCTGTCAACACGCCTTGCTCGACGAGGCTGGGCAATGACTGCAACAGCGCCTCATGCTCTGCTTGCTGACGCACTTTTTCTTCGGGCGTGGCCCATAGCGTGCCTAGCGGGTAAGCGTCGGCTGGCAAGGTTTGTGTTTTGAGCCACGCACTCAGGCGTTGAGTCTGGGGTTGGCCCTGTGGCTGAGCCTCCAGCACTTGGGGCTGCGCCAATTGCGCATAGGCAGCAGCGGCATTCAAAGCCAGTGCCACCGCCACCACACCGCGGCGTTTTTTAAAGTTTTTGAGCATCACGATCTTAGGCATCATCACGGCACCACCACACCCAAGGGGCGCAACGTCAAACACACCGCAGGGGCCAAGCACTGCTCGCTGTACACCACACGGCCATTCGCCAACGCAAAGCGCTGCGCATACACCCACGGCAAACCATTGGCTTTTTTGCCATTCACCTCATCCGCCACCCACTGCGCATGCGCCTGCACACCCTCGGGCAGGCGTGCAGGCTCGGCAACGGTGCGCGACACCACGGTCTCTTGCACGCCAAAGCGGTAGCCGGGCATCACATCGAGCTGGCGTGTCCACGCCACATCTTGTGTGGCTTGCCCCAGCGCCGCATCAAAGCGCCCCCAAGCGGGCGGTGCGCCCGTTTGTTGCCGCAGCTCGTGCGTGAAGCCCAGCGCCTGCTGCACGCGCCCATCCACCAAGTGAAGCATTTCACCTTGGCCGTTGTACCAGTGCTCATGCACCGCGTTGCCTCGCGTTTCGCGCGCGCCCAAAGCCATCACACTGGCTTTGCCGTCCACAGACACCCACAGATACTCAAACCCTAGCTGCAGGCTGGCATATTGCTGCGACCACGGCAGCACATTGGTGAGAGTGTCGTACACGGGGTTTGAGCCTCGGCAGCCCTGCAACGTCAGCACCACAACGAGCGCGGACACATACAAACACACGCATTTGAGACAACGCAAAATCATGGGCAAACTCGCTCAGTACTAAACAGGACGCAGAAAAAACAAACGCCCCTTGCGGGGCGTTTGCTAGGCAAGCAACGGCTGATTAGCAGTTAGCGATGCAAATTTGCGAGGTGTTTGTACCAGTGCCCGTGGTGGTGTACACGGGGTCTGCTTTGTTGGCAGTCACCGACGCAGCCACAGCCACAGCGGCCACAGCGGCAGCAGCCACACCCACGGTCACACCTGCCACAGCAGCACCTGCGGCTGCTGCTGCACCACCCGCACCTGCGGCGGCACCAGCTGCAGAGCCGGCTGCAGAGCCGGCTGCGCTACCTGCTGCGCCACCGGCAGCAGAACCTGAACCTGCTGCTGCGCCTTGGGTCTGCGCAAATGCGACTGGAGAAATAGCCAAAGCGATTGACAAGAAGAGTGCGGAGATTTTCATGGTGGAGTCCAATTTAGAAAAAAAAGATAAATTATTTTAGGTGGTTTTGGTGAATTTTTAAAAAACTCATCGAAATGAGATGGCTCAACCAGCATTCATGAAATACATCTTTTTGAAGAATTACGATCAATGCTTTTAATTTGTTCAACATGCACCACCACCACCTCTACGCCATCGGCAATGCCTTGGTCGATACTAAATACGAAGTTTCTGACGATTTGCTGCACACCATGGGCGTGACGCGACACCATCATACGCATCGGCTACGACAACACAGACTACGGCATTGATTACAAAGGCTGTGCGGTTTTGGTGGCGTACGACAAGCAATTCAACGACATCGCCCAAGGCGTGGACCGCTCCTCTTACGACTACCTCCACATCGGCGCAGGCGACCGAGGCCTGATGTTTGGCTACGCTTGCAGCGGAACGGCCCCGACACAGCCCTGACCAATCACAATCGCACACCCAAATGAAGGACAGCTTCATTGAGGCAGTGATTGAAGAAATCATCAAGCCCGTGTTGCCCAAAGAATGGTTGCAAGACACCAAGTATTTGATCGACCCCACCGGCCGATTCGTCATCGGCGGCCCACAAGGCGACTGCGGTTTGACCGTTCGCAAAATCATTGTGGACACCTATGGCGGCGGTGCTTTCTCTGGCAAAGACCCCACCAAGGTGGACCGCTCTGCCGCCTACGCAGCACGCTATGTGGCCAAAAACATCGCGGCGGCAGGCTTCAAGTGGCTTACGCCATCGGCGTGGCGCGCCCCATAAACATCACGGTGAACACCGAAGGCACGGGCGTGATCGCTGACGACAAAATCGCCGCTTTGGTGGCCGAGCACTTTGACCTGCGCCCCAAAGGCATCATCCAAATGCTCGACTTGCTGCGCTCGATCTACAGCAAGACCGCTGCGTACGGCCACTTCGGTCGTGAAGAGCCGGAGTTTACGTGGGAGCGAACGGACAAGGCGGCGTTGCTGAAAGACGCGGCTGGCTTGAAGTAAGCACCCAGCCCGCAGAAATGCAAAGGCCCCTCGTCTTTGACGAAGGGCCTTTTTGCTTTTCACCAAAAATGCGCATTAGCTAATCATTGCGCTCAGCCATAAATAACAGGTCTGAATTTATAAGCCAAGTACCTCAAGAAATAGTTGTTCAGGAACAAGCGATGGCGCCATTGCGGATAAGCTCGAACCCGAACACTCGCCTCGTAATCGACTGTTGCTTCAGGCGCAATGCCAAACTGGCGTCCTGTGAAGTCGTACGTAATCCAACTGTCTTTTTGCAGGATTTGCAACACCGTGTGATGCGAGATGCCATCGCTCTGACCAAGCAAATCCACAAGTCGCGTCTCATATCCCAATTGTCCCGCCAACACCGCAATGACGACCGCCCCTTCATCACACCACAACCAACCGTCACGGGCCATCAACTCCCTGAAAGAAGCACCGCCATCAACTGGCGAACCCGGGGTCGCTTGAACCTTCTGGGCAATTACAAATCGAAATATTTGCTCTGGCGTGCTCAGTTTTCTTTGCTCAATGATTTGGCTTGCAAATCTGTTGTCTGAAAACCAATACCCCACCACCACAAAGCCCAGCACAGCCAGTCCAATTAACAACCACCAAACACGCACTGATCTCATAAAGCCCTGATCGCCGCCAAATACTTGTCAATCACGATGCGCTCGTCAAACTCACGCTCCATCTTCTGACGACCGCGACGCCCCATCTCAATCCGTTGCTCAGCACTCAGCTCCAGCATGCACTGCATCTTGGCAGCAAGATCCTGAACATCCTTGACCTTGCACAGAAAACCATTTTGGCCGTCGTCCACAACCTCTTTGCAACCGACCGCATCCGTGGTCACAATCGGCCGCCCCATGGCCGCGGCCTCCAACAAAGTGCGCGGTGTGCCCTCCCGATAAGAAGGCAAAACAACGCAATCGGCCAGCTCTATCTGTGCTCGCACGTCGTTACTGACACCCAAGTACATCACATGTCCCTGGTTCACCCAATCTGCCATCTCCTCCCGGCTAATGGCCGTCGGATTCTGCACATCCAAAAATCCAAGCAGAGCGAATTCCACCTCAGGCCACTGCTGTCGCAATTGCTTGGCAGCTTCCGCAAATTCATAAACACCCTTGTCGCGCAACATCCGGCCAATCAGCAAAAAACGAAAGGACTTTTCATCGCTCAGTTTGCGCGGTGAATACGCAAACCGCGTCAAATCAATACCAGAACCGGGCAACACATCCGTCACCACAGACCGCACCAAACCGTGCGATACAAACAGGATCTGGTCATCGCTGTTTTGAAAAAAAACACGGGCAGATTTGCGCAAAGCAACCTTGTACAAACCCCGCACCAACTTAACAAGCCAGCCATCGCGGATAAACACCGTCCCCAAGCCAGCAATGTTGTTGACCACCGCAATGCCCAGCAAGTGTGCGGCTAAAGACCCGTAAACATTGGGTTTGACGGTATAGCCCAAATAAACATCAGGCTGCTCACGGCGCAACAAGCGATAAAACCGCCACAACAACAAACCATCGCGCCCCGGATGCGTCCCTTGGTTATCCATGGGCAAGGCCACAAAACGGCAACCCAGTTGGGTCAACTGCTCGGCATAGGCGTCTGTTGGCGCCACAGCCACCACCTCGTGACCTTCTGCCACCAACGCGCGAATCAAGCCAGCCCTGAAATTCAGTAAATTCCAAGCTGTGTTCAAGGCAATGACAATTTTCAAACCAACGCCTTCAAAGTACTGATTTCATGGGTTGCGCATGCCATTCTTTTGGCACTGCCACATGCAGACAAACAGCAAAACATTCAAGCTCGCCCAAACCACCCCAACCAACCACAGCAAAGACCTGAGCAACTTGTAATAAAAATGATCCGCGTGAGTCGTCAACATCAACCAACCCGGCTGTACGCCTGACACCAAGGTCACCAGTTGCCGCACTTTTTTGGGCAAGCCCCAAGCTTGCAGCCGACGATCCCAGGCCTCTACTTCAAGAAAATTCGTTCCACGCCGCCAAAGCATGGTGCCCATTTGCGTGCGCGAATACCCGGCGTATTGATCGGGATCAAATTTCGCGTCTGCCAAAGGCAAAAGCTTGATGCTGACACCACTGCCGAAATCGGCATTTCGCACACTCAGCAAACTCATGGCTTGGCCTTGAGCGTCGACCATTTCTGCACGGTTATACGGATCTAGCCACTGCCAGCGCCCAGACTGCCGGTCCCAATATTCCACCGTAGTGTGGTTAAACAAGCTGACTTCACGAGCAGTCAGGCCTAGATAATTCGCATAAAAAAGCCATGACTTGCTGTAATCCGAACAGCAGCCTTTGCCCCGACGCGTATCAAATACCGTCGCCCCCAAGGTCTCCAGACCACACACACTGCCATCGGCATGCCCAATCACGTCCACGATGGCCAGCGCTAAAGCACGGTCTGAATCTTTAGGTAATTTCTCCAGCATCTCTAAGCTGTTGGGATGCACGTAACCGGCATATAAATCAGTTTGCTTGTCACGTTTAAATCCACGCGCCAACCATTCATTCACATTGATGCGTTGGTGATCCGAAACGATCTCTGAAAACATCAAGTCACGTAGATAAACCTGCTGACTTATACCCAAACTCATCAACCAATTCCCAGCCACGCCGTTCAAAACCAGCAAGCACATCACAGCACACGCCAGCAAGCGAATACCTTGTCGTTTTATTGCCAAAACCAAATCCAAGGATAAAACTGATAGGGCAACCATGCAAATGAATGCTGCGCAAAAAACAACCACACGGTCATCACCGAAAGGCCGTAAACAAGCACTGCACCTACCCACATTGAATTTCTCTTACCTTTTTTCCCGAAAACATCAGGAAAATGAGACCAGACAAAAATTTGTAAAGGTATCCAATATAATGCAATACGATCAACTGCTGTAGAAGATGGAGACATCAACAGTATAATAATGAAAAGAATTGCCAGAATAGAAATCCAACTCCAGAATACCCTGACAGAATGAGATAGAGAAAATTTATTTCTGAAAATTAGAAAAAAAATACCAGGCACTGCATTCATTGCAACCCTAATCCCAGCACCCGAAGAAGCATATTCAGCATCAATGTAACCATGTATTAGACCATCCAATGACTCTTGTAAAAGTAGGAAAAACAGCAAAGGTGCAGTAATGCCAACCATTAATAATGTTAACCATCTGCGTCTGGATTTCGCAAGCAATGCAATTGGAATTAGTATAACAGCAGATTTATGAAATGTAGCAGCCAAAGCAATCCAAAAAATGAACTCCCAGACATTGACTTTGCCCAATAACTTGGTCATTGCGATCATGGCAAGACCAATTGCCACTCCCTGCCTGGTATATCCCATTGCAACAACAGTGACCAGGTAGGGTATTGAAACAGAGATAGCCAACCAAGGGCGCGGCATATTTTTACAAAATAAAAACAGGCCATAAGTAAATATAAATGCGCTAGCCAAATTTGCGAAATAAACGCCACCAAATATATTAGCACCGAACCAATTTAATAGAGCATACGCAGGATCTCGGGCAAAGTGAACGTCAATCAGTTTTTCACCAGTTAATTCAGCCACATGGCCTAAATAACTAATCCAATCACCACCAACCTCATGCCGCCAACCTATAAACAAACAAAAGCAAAAGGCAACAAAAAACCAATATAAATTACAATCACCCTTGAATGACTTCAAAGGTGATTTCGGCCTTTCATTCAAAGCAGGCCAAAATACCAAAGAAGGCAATAAAAAATATGCCCACATTTAGGATCGCACCTCCAACCAAGCCTGGAACATCAACACATCCCACAAATGGTATTGCCAATTCCGCAGACCCGACAAGTGCTCAGCCCATTTCTGGCGAATGGGCGCAGGGTTGAAGAAGCCCTCTTGCCGCAAGCGCGATTCGCTCAGCAGGTTCTCGGCCCAGTCGCGCAGCGGGCCGCGCAGCCAGTAGTCAATCGGCACCCCAAAACCCATCTTTGGGCGCTCAATCAGCGAGCGCGGCACATGTCGGTACAGCACTTCGCGTAGCGGCCACTTGGTCACGCCACCGCGCAGCTTGTAATCCAGCGGCAGCGACCACGCGAACTCCACCACCCGGTGGTCCAACATGGGCACGCGGGTTTCTAAGCTTACACCCATTGCGGCACGGTCCACCTTGACCAAGATGTCGTCGGGGAGGTAGCTGAGCATGTCCAGCACCATCATTCGCTCCACCTCGTTCAAGCCTTGGAGCGCAGCCTGTGAACCAGTCAACACCGAGGCGGGTTCGTGGGCACCCAAAACCAGCGCATCGGGCTTGGGCCAGTGCGACACCATGCCTCGGTAGAGGTCGGCCACGGTGGTGTGGCCCAGCAAGGCCGCGCCCTTGTGCAGCTTGTCGCCCAAGCGCGACACAGGCAAAAAGCGACCCAGTGAGTCCCAGCGCGCTGGTGGCACGGCGGTTATGGCGGCGGCGGCGGCACGGCGCAGTGGCTTTGGCACCCGCTGCAACGTGCCCCACAGCCGGGCCGTCATTTGGTATCGGTTGTAACCACAAAACAGCTCGTCACCGGCATCACCCGAGAGCGATACCGTCACGTGTTGCCGCGCCAGTTGGCTCACCAGATAGGTCGGTATTTGGGACGAATCGGCAAAAGGCTCGGCGTAGAGCGTGGGCAACTTGGGAATCACGTCGAGCGCTTGCTGTGCGCTCACATACAGCTCGGTGTGATCGGTGCCCAGGTGTTGTGCCACGGCTTTGGCGTGTTCGGCTTCGTTATAGCCCGCCTCGTGAAAGCCAATGCTGAAGGTTTTGACAGGGCGGCTGGACTGCGCTTGCATCAAGGCAACCACGGTAGAGGAATCTACCCCCCCCGATAGGAAGGCCCCTAGCGGCACATCGGCAACCATTTGCTGGCCCACGGCGTTGCTGAGCAAGGCCTCGAGCGCGTCCACCGCTTGGTCGGGCGAACCGGCAAAGGGATGAGCCACGGCGCGCTCCGCCAATTCGGCCGCCGACCACCACGCCCACACGCGGGGTTCGGTTTGCCCAGCGGCCAACGTGAGCAGATGGCCGGGCAAGAGCTTATGTATGCCTTGGTAAATCGAGTGCTCACCACCAATGCAGTTGTGGCGCATGTAGAGCGTCAGCGCATCGCGGTTGATGGGGGCCGCAAAGGCTGGATGGCAGCGTAAGGCCGACACGTCTGAGCCAAACAAAAACACCGCCTTCGCCCCTTGACCTTGCCAGCCGTAATAGACGGGCTTTTCGCCCATTCGGTCACGGCCCAGCGTCAACACGCGTTGCTCACGGTCCCACAGGGCAAAGGCAAACATACCAATGGCCCGTTGCAGGGTGGCAACAACACCCCAGGCTTCAAACCCCGCCAACAAAGTCTCTGTGTCTGAATGCCCGCGCCAAACAACACCACCCAACGCAGCCCTGAGCTTCAAATGGTTGTAGATCTCACCGTTAAAAGCTAACACATAACGCCCACCCGCAGCCACCATGGGCTGCGCTCCTGCAGGGGTTAGGTCCAATATGGCCAAACGCCGATGGGCCAAGGCGATGCCGGCCTCGGAGTCTGCCCAGGCGCCAAAGGCATCTGGTCCTCGCGACTTGATGGCTTGGGCCATGTGCGACAAGACATCATTCACATCATCGCGATGTGGCAAGGCATTGCGGCCTAAAAATCCGTTAAATCCACACATGATTTATGATTCCCCAGATATGGCTGGCTTTATTGAGTTCCAGCAATTAATATATTGCTGAGCAACTTTTGATCCGTCATGATAATTTTCCACAAACAGCCTTGATGAATTGGAAATTTTAATTAAATTATTTTTTTGCTCCAGAATATTAATAAATGTATCGTAAATGTCGTTCGAGTTTGGTTGCAAGTTGAAAACAGGGGGTAATTCTCCGTCGTAAAGGATAGTCGATTCAGTTTCGGCTCCGCCGCAAACGACTTTGCCTTGAGCCATTGAATACAGGGCATTCATTGCAAGACTGTATGAAAAAACTTGATCTACCGAGACATTGGTTTTGGAAAGAACTTTGATGTATTCTTCAAAGGCCATTCTTCCATCTATAATGCACTCAACATCATTCGGATAGTTTGTAGTTAATCTATTAAATGCTTCTTTAATTAAAAAAGTTCCTTTGAAGCCAGGTCTATTTAGTCCGTGAAAAAAAATTAATTTATTAGATTCGAAATAAGAGGCCTTGAATTTGTTTACATTAATTGGAATTGGTATAGGCTTGGTCGTCTTCTCTGAATAACCGGCCTCGACAAATGTTGAGTAGTATTCAAACATTATTGGTATGACGCGATCAATAATTTTCATGCATTCATGCATAGCCAAAATCTGCTCATTAGTCCTCATGTAATGTTTTTTGCCGCCACGATCAATTTTTTCATCCCAGGGTATTGGGCTGTAGCGCATGGTTTTTTCGGAATAATTAACGAAAAATGGATCATCGCCAGCTCCTGAAAGGGTCAATATGCCATTATTTTTTTTCAAAAAATTTAATAAAAAAAGATTCAATTTAACAAAGCGAGGAATAGTATAAAAGTTTACAACATGAACAACGTCGTAGCCCGTGAACTTATTCAAATTTAAAAATGGATAAATCAACTGGCGCAACTTGTAGCTAAAAATATTTTCTCCGTAACCCAAATTAATGTCGGCAGGATATTTTTTGTAAAAATCGCTTGCAGCCGCTAGAGTTACCTCATGCCCAAGGCTTAGAAGACCACTTTTAAGCTCATTATGCAAACCACTAAACTCGCCAATTAAAAGAATTTTCACAATTATTTAAAATTTACTAGTTGATCGAAATTTAATTGGAAGAAAATTTTAATCGACTGAATTTAAAACGGCAGCAACATAGAGTTATCAAGTAGATTAAGTTACACAATTTTCTTGAAGTTGGTTTTACTGGTCATTCGAGTGAAAATTGGTGGAACAGTGTAGTTAACAGCTAGCAGATGTAGTCGCCGTTCAATAGTGCTCATATTGAAAATATACGACAGGAACGGCATACTCAGCACCCATGTGACTGGTAAATGCTTTTTGATACTACACAAAATAAACATCCTAACGCCATCCCTGCTATAACGTTGAGTCTTCTGATTTTGATCATAATCAAAACGTCAAACGGTGTAGGCGTTGCAGGCTTTGATGATGTCTTGCACTTGCTCACCACTGATCGTCGGCCCCATGGGCAAACTTACCACCTCTTGGTGAATCGTCTCGGTCAATGGCAATGACAAGTGCTGGTAGTCGCGGTAAGCCTGTTGCTGGTGCGGTGGTATTGGGTAATGGATCAGCGTGTCAATGCCCGCCGCCTTCAAGTGGGCTTGAAAAGCGACGCGTTTTTTGACACGCACCACAAACAAGTGGAACACGTGGTTTTGCAAGCTGGCCACCGTTGAACTGGGGGCAATGGGCAATGTCACCAACGGGTTGGTGATGCCTTGAGCGTAAGCCACGGCAATTTGCTGGCGTACCAAGGTGTCGGTATCCAGTTGCTGCAACTTCACACGGAGCAACGCGGCTTGCATTTCATCCAAGCGGCTGTTGAGGCCCTGGTACAGGTTCTCGTATTTCTTGTGGCTGCCGTAGTTACCCAAGGCACGCACGGTTTGGGCCAATTCGGCATCGTTGGTGGTCATTGCACCCGCATCGCCCAAGGCACCCAGGTTTTTACCGGGGTAAAAGCTAAATCCTGAGGCGTGGCCCCAGTTGCCTGTCCGTTTGCCGTCAACCGTGGCACCGTGTGCTTGTGCTGAGTCCTCCAGCACCAAGAGCTTGTGTTCATCGGCCAAGTCCATGATCGCCTTCATGGGCGCCAACTGGCCATAAAGGTGCACCGCCACGATGGCCTTGGTTTTGGGCGTGATGGCTTGGCGCACCTTCTGGGGGCACAGGTTGTAGCTTTGTGCGTCTGGCTCCACCAGCACGGGCTTGAGCCGGTTTTCGGTGATGGCCAAAACGCTGGCAATGTAGGTGTTGGCGGGCACGATGACCTCGTCGCCCTCTTTGAGCTTGCCCAACTCTTTCCAAGCACGCAGGGTCAACACCAGCGCGTCCAAGCCGTTGGCCATGCCCACGCAATGCTGGGTGCCGCAATAGTTGGCGAATTCTTGCTCAAAGGCTTTGACCTCTTGGCCCAACACATACCAACCCGAGTCGATGACGCGGGTGGCCGCGTCGATCAAGGCTTGTCGGTGTTGTTGGTTGATGGCTTTTAAATCAAGAAACGGGATCATCAAGGTACCTCACGATTTTTGCTGGATTGCCGACCACCACGGCTCGGGCTGGCACGTCTTTGGTGACCACAGCACCAGCACCCACCATGGATCTTTCGCCAATCGTGATACCGGGCAACAAAGTGGCATTGGCGCCGATGCTGGCGCCGTTGTTAATGGTGACTCCGCTGAATTTCGTCGGGTATTGTTTTGACCTGGGGTACAGATCGTTCGAAAAAGTGGCGTTGGGACCAATAAAAACATCGTCACCAATGACCGAACCGTCCCAAATCTGAACGCCCGACTTGACCGTCACCCGGTCCCCCATCACCACATCACCTTCAATCAATGTCTGAGCGCAGATGTTGCAATCTGCCCCAATTTGGGCGCCTTTGAGCACCACCACAAATTGCCAGACACGGGTGCCTTGCCCAATTTGACTTTCAGCCACATCGGCCAAAGGGTGAATAAAGCTCATGGTTTGAAGGCTTGCTTAAAGTCGTCGTAATTGCGTATGTAGTCAGCTTCGTTGTAACGCTGATCCGCCAACACCAGTAAAACGCAATCGGCGCTGAAGTCGTGCATCGTTCCCCACACCATGGCGTCTTGGAACAAACCAATGTTGGGTTGGTTCAGTTCGTAGATTTCTTTGCTCTGGCCGCTGTCAAGCGTCACCTTGCACGAACCATTAACCGCAATCAAGTACTGCTTGGTTTTGTGGTGAGAATGCTGCCCGCGTGGCACATTGGGTTGTGTTCCGTAGATGTAGAAAACCCGTTTGATCTCAAATGGAATATGAATACCTGACTCGATGGCAATCAATTGCCCTCGCTCATCGCCCAGTACCCGGTGTTCGTGTCGTAAATTTTCCAAGATGGTCTTTCCGATCATTGCAACAAGTTCTGGTGATCCACATACCAACGCGTCGCCGACTGGATGCCATCGGAAATGCGGTGGGTGGGTTCATAGCCCAACAAGAGCTGGGCTTTGCTGGTGTCGGCGAGGCTGTGGCGCACATCGCCCGCGCGGAAGTCGCGGTATTCGGGCTCGCTGTTGGCTGGCACGCCAAAGGGCACCAGGTTGTCGCGCACCAAGGCAAACAGCTGTTTGAGGTTGGTGCGGTCGCCTACGGCCATGTTGTAGACCTGGTTGAGGGCAGGGTGGTGGATTGCCCCGTCGCTGCGCTTCTCGCAATGACTTTCACCCACTGTGGCGGCGAGCAGATTGGCTTGGATGGCGTTTTGAATGAACGAGAAGTCGCGGCTGGTTTCACCGTCGCCGTTAATAAAGACCGTCTCGCCTTTGAGCAGCGAGGACACCCATTTGGGGATCACGGCGGCATAGGCACCGTTGGGGTTTTGGCGCGGGCCAAAGACGTTGAAGTAGCGCAGCCCGATGGTGTGAAAACCGTAGCACTTTGAAAACACGTCGGCGTAGAGCTCGTTGACGTATTTGGTCACGGCGTACGGGCTAAGCGGTTTACCGATGTTGTCTTCCACCTTTGGCAAAGCCGGGTGGTCGCCGTAGGTGCTGCTGCTGGCGGCGTAGGTGAAGCTTTTCACCCGCGCGTCCCGCGCAGCCACCAACATGTTCAAAAAGCCGGTGATGTTGGCGCTGTTGGTAGTGATGGGGTCGGCCAAGCTGCGGGGCACGCTGCCCAAGGCTGCTTGGTGCAACACATAGTCCACACCCGCGCAAGCCCGTTGGCAGTCTTCCAAATTACGGATGTCGCCTTGAATGAACTGGAAATTGGCCCATTGCGCCGGCGAGACCAGGCTCTGCACTTCGTCCAAATTGTGTTGGTAGCCGGTGGCGAAGTTGTCCAAGCCCACCACGCGCTGGTCGAGCTTGAGCAAGGCTTCCAGCAAGTTGCTGCCAATGAAACCCGCCACTCCCGTGACCAACCAGGTCTTGGGAGAAGCTGAGAGCGTTTGTAAGAGTTGTTCGTATGGGGTCATGTCAGAGTCGTCCGTCAGCGGCCCCCAATGGCAAGATGCTTTTCACGTCGTACACCACGGCGCCTGCTTGGCCAAAGGCTTTGATGCCCTGCTCGCCCATGGCCAAGAATTGGTGGTGACCTACCGCCAAGACGATGGCGGCGTATTGCCCATGGGCCGGGGCCTCGGTCAGGCAGGTCAAGCCGTATTCGTGTTGGGCCTCGGCCACGTCGATCCAGGGGTCGTACACGTCCACTTGGGTGTTGTAGCCACGCAGGGCTTTGACGATGTCTACCACCTTGGTGTTGCGCACGTCGGGGCAGTTTTCTTTGAAGGTCAGGCCCAGCACCAGCACCTTGCTGCCCAACACGGGTAGGTTTTTGCGCAGCATGAGCTTGACGGTCTCGTCGGCCACGTGGCTGGCCATGCTGTCGTTAATGCGTCGGCCAGCCAAGATCACCTCGGGGTGGTAACCCACTTCTTGCGCTTTATGCGTCAGGTAGTAGGGGTCCACCCCAATGCAGTGTCCGCCCACCAATCCGGGGCGGAACGGCAGAAAGTTCCACTTGGTGCCCGCGGCGTGCAGCACCTCCAAGGTGTCGATGCCCAGCTTGTTGAAGATCAGGCTCAGTTCGTTCATGAGAGCGATATTCAGGTCGCGCTGGGTGTTTTCAATGACCTTGGCGGCTTCGGCCACACGAATGGAGCTGGCCTTGTGGGTACCGGCGGTGATGATCTCTTTGTACAGTTGGTCCACCGCTTCGGCCACGTCGGGCGTGCTGCCGCTGGTGACTTTTTTGATGGTGGGCAGGCGGTGTTCTTTGTCGCCAGGGTTGATGCGTTCAGGGCTGTAGCCACAGAAAAAGTCCACGTTGAACTTCATGCCGCTAAATTCTTCGAGGATCGGTACGCAAATTTCATCAGTTGCACCAGGATAAACCGTTGACTCGTAAATAATGATGTCACCCGCTTTCAGCACCTTGCCCACCATTTGGCTAGCCTTGATTAGAGGAATCATGTCAGGACGATTGGCTTGGTCCACAGGAGTAGGGACTGTGACAATGAAAATTTGCGCCTCGAGGAGGTCTTGGTGGTTGGCGCTAAAGCGCAGGTAGCTGGAACTTTTCAATTCTTCAGTGCTACATTCGCGTGTCTTGTCTAGACACTGCCGCAGTTCAGTTATGCGACTTTCGTTGATGTCAAATCCTATTGTTGGACGTATCTTGCCAAATTCAACCGCCAATGGCAGTCCCACATAGCCTAAACCAACAATAGCGATGGTCTTATTCAGAAAGGTCACTAAATTTTTCTCCAAGATTGAATATGAATTTATACAAAAGAGGTTGTTCTAACGGATTTTGCTTGAATTAAATTTATGAAAATATACTCAAAATTAATTAAGGAAATGAGCATGCATAGATTTTTATAATATAAAAACAAAACCATTGTCATATTCTATGTATTGTTATGGTTTTGAAATTTAGGCGAATCTGTATTTTTAAAAATCTGAAAGAAATCGATAAATTGAAATCATCGGTTTATAGATTGGCTGCACAACTGGGGACATAGGAGATATAAACCAAAAAATTTTGCTCTTTATCTAGAAACTATCAAACTGGTCTATACGCACACTTTAATTCCAAAAGCGACCGATTAATCGATTTAACCATGAAATATTTTTGAATTTATAAGCACGCCACGCGAGGTAGTGGAAAGCCCTCGGCATCAACATCAAAGGCAACTCAAGCAGCCAGAAAGTTGGATAGCATCTAAATGTTGAAATCATTCCCATCATAAGTTGAAAGTTTATCTTTAAACCATCGCGCTTTGAACTAAATATTTTCCTTAAAAGAAATCTATGCGCTTCGCCCTTAGCCTTGTTTATGGCACTTAGACTATACACATTTCTAGGAAGTGCATTTAAAATATCGATTAAATTCATAAGGATAGGAATTGCAGCCCCATTTCTGTTGAATTCGTTGGGCCCATTAAATTCAACTCCACGGTTAATCACAATTGGGTTTGCTATGCAAATAGATTGATTAAATTCAATGATTTTCAATAGCATGCCATATTGCAGCCAGTTGGTTCCGAATAAATTTGATGATGAGCACTCACCCCATCGTGACTTTTTAACAACAATACTAGATATGAAGTTTGGATAAACTGTTGCTACGTTCAAAAATTGATCTGCGGTTTCACAAAAAACATCTGCATCGATTTTCAAAACCTTTGGATTCAAACATACGCCAGATTTTCTGTCATAAAGACAATAATTAACAAAAAGAGCTGAAATTTTTGGATAGCTGTTAATCGCGTTTAAGATTAATTCAATCCCGTTGGGATGAATTTCATCATCATCTCCAAGTAGCCACACGAATTCACCTGCAGCTCTCTTTACAACCAAATCAAAATTAGCATCAGCTCCCAAGTTCACGTCATTTCTGTAATACGTAATTTGGGTGTATTTTTTACAATAGGATTCAATTATATTGCGGGTATCATCAGTGGAGGCATTATCTGAAACCAGAACTTCAACATTCAAAGGTATATTTTTCAATACACTATTTAGTGTCTCTGATATTGTGTTGGCCCCATTATAAATTGGGATTCCGATCGTTAGTTTATTCATGTTTTTAAATAAAAAGTAATTTTTAAATGTAATGCGCCTGCTTGACAGGATTACAAAATTAACTAAATCTAATATTGTATTTTTTAAATAAAATAAAGCACCAAGGAAATGACAAAAGGACAATAACGCCGCAATACCATCCTGTCATTATTGATAAATTAGCCTCTTCAATCATGTAAAATCCAAAAACAATAAGACAAGCAGAAACAACAGAATTCAATGACATTGGCTCTTCACTGTGTGCTCTCATGTATGTTGACAATGAGTAAATGGCAACATTAAAAATCGTTGCTATTAATAGGAATATCATGGCTGTCATCTCCGGCAATCTATTCCATATATTTATATTAATGAATTTAATAATATATAGTATTAAGAATAAAAAGATGCCGAGAAATGCAGTGACTGATATAGCACGAAAAGCTAACTGTTTAAAAAACATATCGAGTTCTTGTCGAGCAGATTTTTCAACAAGCACACCAAGATCTGATAATTTAGCAGAAATCCAACTCATTCCAATAGTTGAAATTGAATTGAATATACTCAACGCCAGTCCAATTTTTCCAGCTTCAACCGCCCCATTTTTGGCAAACACAACTGGTGTCATAAAATTAAAAATGAAATATGCACTAGCCCAGCTTATTGCAATGCGCCATTGCAACGGAAAAATATCATTTCTATACGAGTAGATTGTAATACCATCCTGCAAAAATGGTTCTTTAATATTTAGGCTTTTCAAAATGTTTCTTTTATAAATCCAAAACGATGTAATGAGTACATTTGTAAATGGTATGGCCATTGCTGCCCAAAGTCCCGATCCGTAAAAAAATAATAACCAAAGTACGATATAACCAATAAATGACTGTGTGAGTCTCAATTTGGAAATTTGACCGAATTCACCTAAACCTTCACAAATCGCCAATCTTGAACTCAAAAATAAATTTATTGATGTAAATAAAGAAAGCGATAACCATATTATTGACCATTCATTCTTTTGTATTGAGCCAGTCTCACTGAAATAATAAGAACCACCGTATGCCAGCACAAAAAATAAAATGGTCGCCATAAAGGCATACCATTTATTGGATGTGGAAATTAAGAACTTTATTTTATGTTTTGACTGCTCGTTGCCTTCAAAAATATTTAATAAATTAAGGGTTAAATTGGCTTTTGCCTGGCTTGAAATTATTATTAAGACATGGCTTAGTCCAAGCTCGAAGAATATTTGAATGCCTATGACAGATAAAAATGTAAAATAATATCCTTGCTGAACTGGTGTTAAATATTCAGGAATTAATAAAAGTGTAATTCCGCCAGCAATGATGGTCCAAATGCGAAATAGAAGCCCGTACCCAACATCGTAATCCAAAGCTAAGAATTTTTTTAGTCGCTTCATTTGTAAATTTTATGTATTTATTTTAATTGGAATAAAAATATATTGCTGGGTTAGGCATTTCCATTTGCGATTACCAAAATTTTTTTGCGTGTCGCTTAGGGGCATTTTTTTTATGCTTTAAATTATGGGTAAATATTTTGAGTAATTTGGCCAACCTGCTTATGTACATCACGTATTATTAAATGGGATGTTTTTAACATCATTAAAATGTTACTAAATTTTTAGTTACTCTAAACCGCTATCATCATACTTTAGTTACTTTGGGTGATAGCTATTTCCCCATTGTCCGGTTTGTAGTGTGTGATGAGTGGTGATTTCTTGTATTTTTCGCTAAATACCACCTTATAGTTGGCACGCTAGTTTAGAGTTATGGTTGCGTCTAACTCAATTTGGACGTTGTATAAAGTCATGTGGGGTATTGTAGAGATTAAAGCATGTGCCTTTGATTGTCGTTGTCAGACCGAATCCATGTTTTGGATGCACCGCCGTAAACCCTGCTCTACAGTCCATTGTGGCTTCCATCCCAAGATCTTTAGGATACTAGTGTTAGCAAAAGAGTCCATAATTTCTTTTTGCCGCATTGGTAAATTTCCGAATCTCACAATGCTGGATGAACCGGAAATTGACTTTGCAAGCTCAACAAAGCTTCTGACTGTCATGGAATGACCAGACCCAATCTCGATTTCATTCTTTTCGAGAGCCATCATCGAGATGGAGTCTAATAAAATCATAAATGCTCTCACGACGTCGTCTACATAGACAAAATCACGTTTCTGTGTCCCAATCGTCGCATCGAAATCTGCGTTAGCTTTCAACTGTCGAATTACCGTTGGGACGAATTTGTAGGGGGTATCATTTTCGCCAAATACGTGCTCAAGCCGTAAAGTGATAAAACGAGTTTGTGTACCAGTAACAGCTAATTTCCCCCAATCTAGAAAGTTAGACTTTGAAAGAGTGTAAGGCCGCATGTGTGGGTAATTAAATTCGCGTTTACCAAAGAAGCTATCTGTATTTAAAAAAAGCTTGGTACCTGCACTGATTGACTTCTCAAGAAGGTTTAGCGGCCAAGCACAGTTGGATAAAAAAACATCATGTAACGTTGCAGAGATGCCATATTCTGTCGCTAAATGAATTACTGCCTCGGGCTTAAAGGATCTAATAACATTTTCTGCATCGTGATACGAAACCCACTCAGTAGTGCTATGCACAAGATTCTTGGGTAAGTGCGAGATATCACTGCGGGTTGCCGCTATGACAGAAAAGCCCCTTGCCTGTAGTGCAGTAAGGACATGCTTACCAACAAAACCCGTACCGCCTGTCAGGAAAATTTTCTTCAATGTATGTCCACCAAGTATCAGAAGTTCACACCGAAGAACTCTTCTAGCTTGTAAGCAATGTAGTCCAAGTGCTCATCCCTTAAGCCAGGGTAGACACCAAGCCAGAAGGTTTGGTTCATTACTTTATCGGTGTTGGTCAAACCGCCGCTCACACGGAAGTTGCGTCCAGCCATATAAGGCTGCTTGGTCAGGTTACCTGCAAACAAAAGCCGCGTGCCGATTTTGTTTTGGTCCAGGTAATTGATCAGGTCTGTGCGCTTGATTCCGCTGCTTTCTTTCAGCACCAGCGGAAAGCCAAACCACGATGGCTCTGCGTCTGGCGCTGCTTCAGGCAGGTATAAAAATTCAGCGCAGCTTTGCAGGCGTGCTTTCAGATAAGTGAAGTTGGCACGACGCTTGGAAATGAACTCTTCCAACCGGTCCATTTGCGCCAAGGCGCAGGCGGCCTGCATGTCAGTGATCTTGAGGTTGTAGCCTAGGTGGCTATAGGTATATTTGTGGTCATAGCCGTCAGGCAGGTCACCACCGATTTGCTCTTTGGTCCAGCAAAAGCGTTTGTCGCAGGTGTTATCTTTACCGGGGGGGCAATAGCAGTCGCGGCCCCAGTCGCGGAAGGACTCCGCAATCATCTTCAACTCAGTGTTGTTGGTGAACACCACACCGCCCTCGCCCATGGTGATGTGGTGTGCGGGGTAAAAGCTCAGCGTTGAGATGTCGCCAAATGTGCCGACCATTTGGCCTTTGTAGGTGGCGCCCAGTGCGTCGCAACAGTCTTCGACCAGCCACAGGTTGTATTTTTTGCAGAGGGCAGTGACCACATCCAGGTTAAACGGGTTGCCCAGGCTGTGGGCCAGCATGATGGCTTTGGTTTTGGGGCTTATGGCGGATTCGATTTTTGACGCATCAATGTTGTGAGTTGCGAGATCTACATCGACAAACACTGGCACGGCACCAAATTGCAAGATGGGGTTGACGGTGGTGGGGAAGCCCGCCGCCACACCAATGACTTCGTCACCGGGTTGGATAGCGCGCCCGCCTAGCTTGGGGCTGGTCAGTGCCGAGAACGCCACCAGGTTGGCAGACGAGCCTGAGTTGACTGTCAGCACATGCTTGACGCCCAAGAATTTGGCCATGCGTTCTTCAAACATGGCGTTAAAGCGACCTGTGGTCAGCCAGGCGTCCAGCGATGCGTCCACCATGAGCTGCAGTTCTTTGGTGCCGATGACTTTGCCGGACACGGGCACTGCGGACTGGCCGGGTACGAAGGGAACAGGGGCATGGGCAATTTCTGCGTATTGCTGCACCAGCTCGCTGATTTCGGTTCGCAGTTTATCCAGTTTGGGATTGAAAGTGACGGTTGTAGTGGTCATGGTTGGGACTGATTTTGATATTGGTGAATTTGTTGAAGGCACAGATCATGCATATCTTGCCCGTCGAGCCAAGCTCGATGCCAGTGGCTAATGTGTTCAAGCGCTTGTTCAAGCGACCAACGGGGCACCCAGTTCAGGCGTTGCTTGGCTTTAGAGATGTCGAGCTTGAGGTAGTTGGCCTCGTGCGGGTGGTCGCCCGGCTGCTGCTGCCAACTGGCGCCCTGCCCCCAAACTTGACACAGGTGCTCAACGATCCATTGGACCGGGCGGGCGTCTTCGTCACGGGGGCCAAAGTTCCAGCCTTCGGCGCAGGCTTGGCCTTGTTCGTACAGCTTTTCGGCTAACAGGAGGTAGCCCGACAAAGGCTCCAGCACGTGCTGCCATGGGCGAGTGGCGTGTGGGTTGCGTATTTGTACGGGTTGGCCTTTTTCCAGCGCCAGCAGGGTGTCGGGTACTAGGCGGTCCAGAGCCCAGTCGCCGCCGCCAATGACGTTGCCCGCTCGGGCCGTAGCCATAGCAATGCCTGCGTCTTTTAAGAATGATTTGCGGTAGGCGCTGCTGACCAGCTCGGCACAGCCTTTACTGCTGGAGTAAGGGTCGTACCCACCCATGGATTCGTCTTCGCGGTAGCCCCAGGCCCATTCGCGGTTCTCGTAGCACTTGTCTGTGGTGATGTTGACGATGGCGCGCACGCTGCCTGCGTGGCGGGCCGCCTCCAGCACATGCACCGTGCCCATCACATTGGTGGCATAGGTCTCGATGGGCTGCTGATAAGACAAGCGTACCAGGGGCTGCGCGGCCATGTGGATGATGATTTCGGGCTGGAAGTCTTTAACCAGGCGGGCAATGGCGCTGGCATCGCGTATGTCGGCAATGTGGCTGTCCATGCCTTTGGCTACTTGGGCCACATCAAACAAGGCGGGCATAGTGGGCGACTGCAAAGCAATGCCGCAGAGCTCAGCGCCCATGGCCTGCAGCCACAGGCTGAGCCAGCTGCCTTTGAAACCGGTGTGCCCAGTCATGAGCACTTTGCGACCTTGCCAAAATTCGGGGCGGGTTTGCATGCTTGTACTTACTCCCACTTCTTCCAAGGTGCAGAGTTGGTGGCCCACATTTTTTCGAGGGTGTTTTTGTCGTGCAAGGTATCCATGGGTTGCCAAAAGCCGGTGTGCTTGAATGCCATAAGTTCGCCTTGTTCAGCCAACTTCATGAGCGGTTCTTGCTCCCAAATGGTGTCGTCGCCCGTCAACAGGGGCAGGACTTTGGGGGAAAGCACAAAAAAGCCTCCGTTGATGAGTGCGCCGTCGCCACGAGGCTTTTCTTTGAAGCTGTGGACTTGGCCCTCTTGAATGTCAAGAGCACCAAAACGACCCGGGGGGTAGGTGGCCGTGAGGGTGGCGGCTTTGCCGTGGCTGCGGTGGAAGGCGATGCTGGCAGCAATGTCGTTGTCACCCACACCGTCGCCGTAGGTAAAGCAGAAAGCTTCTTCGTCTTTGACATGTTCGGCCACACGGCGCAGGCGCCCCCCCGTCATGGAGTTGTCGCCTGTGTCGACCAAGGTGACTTTCCAGGGTTCGGCGCGTTTTTCATGCACGTGCATGGTGTTGGCTTGCATGTCAAACGTGACATCAGACATGTGCAAAAAGTAGTTTGCGAAATATTCTTTGATGAGGTAACCCTTGTAACCACAGCAAACAATGAAGTCGTTGATGCCGTGGTGAGAATACATCTTCATGATGTGCCAGAGGATGGGTTTGCCACCGATCTCGACCATGGGTTTTGGGCGTGTGGCGGTTTCTTCGCTGAGGCGGGTGCCGAGTCCACCGGCCAAAATGACTGCTTTCATAGATTTTTTTTGTTTGGTTATTGAGGTGCCGAGGGTACAAATGCATCGGCAAAAAAAAGTGCTTCAGGTAGGCCGGCGGCCAACAAACTAGCCTTGGCGCTGCGAATCATGGCGTCTGAGCCACAGGCATACACTACGGTGTGAGCCAAGTCAGGCTGAGTGGCAAGCAACGCGTTGTGCACATAGCCGGTAACGCCAGCCCAGCCGGCTGCTGCACGAGAAAGCACCGGTACAAACCGATGCCCTGCTTGTATGGTTTGTGGATCGAAGTAAAGGTCTTCGGCCGTTCGCCCGCCCCAAAATACGGTTACTGATTGAGGGGCATATTCGGTATCATTATTTGTCAACGACTCCAACATGGCTTTGACAGGCGCTATGCCTGTGCCAGTAGCAAGAAAAACCAAGTTAAGGTTGGCTAAGTTGCGCAGAAAGAAAGTACCCAGTGGGCCGTTGAAGCGCAACAGGTCATTGGCTTTGGCTTGCTTGAACCAATAGTCGCTCATCATGCCGCCATCGACTGCACGAATGTGCAGCTCGAGGTTTTTGTCGGCCGTGTTGGCGTTTGCCAGTGAATAGCTGCGGCGCACACCACCGGGACCAATTACGTCTATGTATTGGCCGGGAATGGACCTGAAGTCTGCCGAGGGCGGAAGACGCAGCGTGACGCGGACGACGTCAGAGGTTAGTTGGTCAATGTTGCTGATGCGGCAAGGTAGGGTTTTGCTTTGCGGCAACACAACATCACCCAAGTCTTCAACTTCGAGGGTGACGTCGGTTTGGGCAGATCGCACGCAACTGAGAATCCAGCCTTCTGCTTTTTCTGCGTCGGTGAGGCCTGTTTCTGTTTGCAGAGCCGTGGTTTCGCCTCGGGATACTTTGCATTTGCAGGTGCTGCATCGACCTGTTTTGCAACTGTGGGGGAGCGTGATGCCAGCAAACAAGGCAGCTTCCACCAAGGAGTCCCCCGCAGTGGCAGAAAATTCACGTCCGTTGCTGAGATTGACGACAGGCACTTGGGCTTATTCCACGGTCAAGTTGACGTTGTAACCGTTGGCTTTGAGTAAGGCATGTTGTTTACCCTGGGCCAGGTCAGCAGCAACCACTTCGGCGCACATCTCTTGTGCGGTGATTTCGGGCACCCAGCCGAGTTTTGGTTTAGCCTTGGCAGGATCGCCCAGTAGAGTTTCGACGTTGGCGGGGCAGAGGTAGTATGGGTCAAATCGTACGATGACCTTTTCTTTACAAAAAGCCGCTTCGTTGACGCCCTTGTCTTTACAGCTCAGTTGCATGCTCAGCTCTGCGAGGTCACCAAGACTAGTTAGGTGCAAGTCAACTTGCTCAAACATTATTTCATCCCCCTTCAAGCAAAGAAATTGCTTTGGAAAGCCTAAGCGCGACAAAGGCCACAGCCTAGTGCCTGAGCCGCCGCAAAGAATGACAGGCTGAATGTGATTCATAGCTCTAGAAATAGACGCCGTAATTTATTTCAAACCACGACGCGCGTTTGCGTATTCGGTTTGATCAATAAAAATTCAAGTGGTGAACACCAATGATGCCGAACCATACGGGCATAAAAAGACACGTAACCTAAACCCAAACCCAAGAACGCAAGTGCCGATAGCGCCGTAGATGAGTAGGTCAAACACGCCAAGATGATGGCAATAATCGTCAACAGCCCTACCAATACGCCGGTAATTGAATTTCTTGTTACGTTTGAATAGCCGCCAAACCATCGAGCTACATATCGCCTCTTAACCAAACTATGAAAGTGCAGCCTGTCGGGCATGCCTGGGTGGTCTTTACGCACCTTGCGACGGTAAATACTGAACAACACCTCGGTGACCGGGTGCACACACACCACAAGTGCCGCAAAAGCAGACACTGACTGGTTGCGCGCCAAGAGCATGACTGCTACCCAAGCCAACGCAAAGCCAATGAAGTAGGAGCCACCATCGCCCAAGAAAATCTTGCCAAAGGGCCAATTGACCCAAAAGAAGCCCCACACGCATGCGGCCAGCACGAAAGAAGCATTGGCCAGGATGTAGTCACCCACCTGCCAAGCAATGAGTGCATAGCCCACAAACGCCAAGGTAGCCATGGTGCTGGCTAAGCCATTGAAACCATCGATGATATTGATCGCGTTGGCCACGCCGCCCACAGCAAAGGCAGTGAAGATGACAGATACCAACGTAAAGCTCAAAAGCCAATCCACACCCCAAATATCTACACGGGTGAGTGAGTAATCGGTAATCCACCAAGCCAATAAGCCCGAAGCCATGGTAGCCAGCAAACGCTGCATGACACCAACGCGTTTAGTCAAGTCTTCGGCAACGCCAAACAAAAACGCTGGCATGCCTGCTAACAAAATAGGTAAAAGTAAATCTTTCAAATCTTGCTGCGTCACTGACCAAGCGACGACTAGCCCCAGCACAATGGGTATGCCCCCAACGCGGGGGGTTGGCGCCGTATGAAACTTTTGAATGCCATCTGTGAAGTCCATGGTCAACGCACCATGCCAACGCTTGGTGACGACCAACAACATGCACAGCACAAAGCAACAGACGAAGCCCCACGCAGCAGCTGTGATGGCGTTATGGGTCAACGCTTGAAACTCCATGCTTTTTGCAACAAGGCTATTTGCGAACTGCCTTGATCTGACTCAGCGGCCTTGCGCATGGCACGGCGAATAAAGGCCAGCAGTACGCCTAAGAACAAGCCACCAAAAGCAGCAGCCAACACAATGATGGCGCGCTTGGGCTTAGCCTTGCGCTCTGGCGCAGTTGCAACATCCAGTTGCTGCAACAGTGGTCCTTCTTTGGCTTCGTCAACGCGAGCTAGCTCATACTGCTTGATCAAGACTTCAAGCATGGCCTCTTGCACTTTGACGTCGCGGTAAGACTTTACAGCTTGCTGCTGCAAAGGTAGGGTAGCCTCTGCCACACCGCTGCCCTGCTCTAGCTTGGCTAACTGAGCTCGCAAAGCAGACAACTCGCTGCCCAAGCGCTGTACATCGGGGTTTTGTGCGGTGGCAAAACGACTCATAGCGCTCATTTGAACTTCGCGCGCTGCTATTTGTCCGCGCAGCTCGGCACTGGCACGCACACCGGTTTCGGCCAAAACAGCAGTGACCTGCATGCCCGACTGAGCCTTGGCTTTCCTAAAGCTTTGTTCGGCCTCTGCCAACTCTGACTGCACTTTTTTGATTTGCTGCTCGTAAAACATGCGACGCTGCTGCGCGTCGGTGACGGCCAAGCGCCCCATTAACACCCTCAACTCGTCCACATGCGCATTTGCCAATTGGGCTGCAAAGGCGGGGTCTTGGTCGTCAGCCTCGATGGTGATGAGGCCTGACTTTTTATCTGGCGTAATACGAACAGCGCCACCAAGAGCAGCCCGCGCATCTGTCACGGATTTAGCTTTGTAGCGCTCTTGCAAGCTTAGCTTTTCAATAACTGCATTCTGTAAGCCTTCACTTTTGATAAAGGCTACATACATTTCATCGGGACTTTTGATACCTGCTGCAGAACCTGCCAAACCAGCTAAGCCCCCCAAGCTAGCCAGAGCAGAAGCTGCACCGCTCTGTTGCTGCTGAGGCGGCACCATTACAGTTTTAGCCGAATAGATATTTGGCATCTGCAAAGCTAAAGCTACAGCCACAGCGGTGAACAGACCCGTCACCATAAGAATGGTTGCCTTTTCTTCACCCAAGGCAATGGCCAAATCGATCAGGCTAATTTCGTCGTCTTCAGGCAAGGCTGTTTGACTCTGGACAGTTGTTTGCTCGGTCATGCTCGTGCCCATCAGTTACGCAAGGTTTTGTAGGCGGCAGCACCCAAGCCCAGCTGGTACAAAATTTGGGTGATATCTTTGGTGTTGCGAATGACTGCGCTCCAAGTGGCTTCGCGGTCTAGCTTTTCGGGCAACACAATGGTGTCGCCAGGCATGACCTTGGTGCTCAGCACGGGGTTGCCCCACGAGCCAGATGAGGTAATGGCTGAGCCGTCTGCACGAATCAAAATAACGCCATCGCGGTCGGCGCTTTGGCTGACGCCTGCCACTTTGAGGTATTGCTCGACCGACAGGTCTGCCTTATAGAGCAAGGCCGACTCGGTGTTGACCGAGCCAAACACATACACAAAGTCTGGGCGGCTGGGCACCACAAAACGGTCGCCGTTTTGCAGGCGCAGGTCTGGTAACTTATTGATGTAGTTGAACATGTCGGCTGGCATGTCCATGGCAATGCGGCCTTCGGGCTTGAGGCTTCGCACGCGGTCAATCGACTGACGCTGCGCTTGCTGCGCGGCCAAGATGCGGGCTTGGGCCAATGAGGCATCGGTGCTGGCACCCATGCTTTGGCTGATTTGCGCCACGCTGGCACTGGACTCGGCCTCTAAACGGCGAATGAGCTTCTCCAAGTTTTCGGTTTGGCTTTTGCGAACGTCTTCACGGTAGAACGAGGCGCCAAACAAGTAGGCGTCGTGCGTGAGGCCACCGGCACGTTGCAGCACGGTAGTCAAGGTTTCTCCGGGCTTGACTTGGTACACACCTGGGCTGGCCACTTCGCCTTCAATGCGCACCATGGCGCGGCGTTTGGCCATGGGCACGCGCATGTCGTTGACCGAGAAGACGGTGACCACATCGCCCGGCTGCAGCACTTGGTTGTCTGGATCTTTGGCGTTGGCCAAGACGCGGCCCAAGTTGAAAGGCACCAAGCTGACGCTCATGTCTTGGCGGTTGAGGCGCTCGATGAGGGCGTATTCAAAGTTGACTTCGTCAAACTGGTTGCCAACGTTTTCAGCCATAGTTTGCACATTGCGTTGTGCAAACAGTCGGGCTTGTCGTGCGTCACGCATTTCAACAGCACCCTTAGTGTTGGGCGACTGCGATTTGAGGTCTAAGGTTGGGTCAGCCAACAAATCATCCGGAATCATTTCGCGCTCACGCAGAGCACGCTCACGCTGGTTGCTATCAAACAGCGCTTCGTTTTGGCGGCGAATGGAGTCGCGGCTGATGAGTGCTTCTTTGTTGGGAATGAGGTCGGTCACGCGCATGCCTTCGCGCCATGGCAGGCGGGTGGCTTGGGCGACGTTGCCGCGCAGGGTGACGGCATTGGCCATTTCGGGGGTGATGGCTTGCACGGTGAGCAAGTCGCCGTTTTTAAGCGCGGTTTTGAGGCCTGCGGCGTCGAGCGCAAAGCCTTCGACGCTGCGGGGCTGATTGAGGTTGGCGTTGATGCGCTCTAGGGTGACGCGACGGGGGTCGGCCACCACGGGCACGCCACCGGCGACGCTGAGCAACTGCTCTAAGGTCTCAGACGCGCTTTTGAGCTCGTACACCGCAGGGTTGTTGACCTTGCCCACCAAGGCGATGTGGCCTGTTGCGGGGGGAATAAAGATGACGTCGCCATCAATCAGCTTGGCGTCTGCGCCATTGCTGCCTTGCGACAAGAAGCTGTAGAGGTCGAGCTCGGTCACCACTTGGCCGGCGCGCTTGAGTTGCACGCGGCGCATAGAGCCATTGGCGTTGGGGCCGCCTGTGGCAAACAAACCGCTGGCCAAGGTGGACACGCTGCTGAGGGTGTAGCTGCCGGGGCGGCGGGCTTGACCCACTACATACACGGTGATGGAGCGCAGGCTGCCTAGGCTGACGCTGAGCTGGAAGTCTTTGTAGTACTTGCCCACAGCGTTGTGCAGCACGCCTTCGGCTTGGCCAGCTTTGACGCCCGCCAGTTGCACGGCACCCACGCGTGGCAGGGTGACCATGCCGTTGCGGTCGATGGTGGTGCGCACGTCGATGTCAATCGAGCCCCAGCCACGAATGATGACTTGGTCGCCCGGGCCCAGTGGGTAGTCAGACGTGACGGGCGCGTTGTCGACCGGGGCGAAGGGGTTACTGCCTGGGCGTTGGCTGCTTTGCACGTTGTCAAAGAAGCTTTGGCCGTAGAGGGGCAGCTTGAAACCGGTGGTTTCTAAGACGTATTTTTGGAAGTCGTTGGGCTTGAGGGGGTCAACCAGTTGCTGGCTGTAGCCGCCTTGCAAGGTTTGTGCACCTTGTGCGCCCAAAGCTGGGGCACCAAAGGGGCTGGTGGGGTCGACCGCACGGATAGAGGGCACACCACCTGCGGACATGGCGCCAAGGCCTGCGCCACCTGCTGCCGCACCCGCTGTGAAACCTTGGGTTTGACCTGTAGGCGCTTGTATGTTTTGCGCGTGGGCTGAAACCACAAAAAGCGACAGCACCATGGCTACCGCAGCACTTGAACCAAGCGCAAACTTCAATTGAGGCATTGAAAACATCTTTCGGTAAAAACAAAACACCTCGGCAATGTGCTGAGGTGTTGGCTAGTTTTTATTTTGAGGATGGATTATATAAAGAGAAAGTGACGTATTGGTGACTGCTCAAGTTAGGAATGGACGAATTGAGCATTCAATGCATCAAAATTATTAAAAATAAAGTTCTAATATTTGATGATTTTTGCGTTTTTATTGAACTTATTGGAACTCACACGGACCGCAAGTTTTTATTTTTGTTATTTTTATAAATTAATTGAGAAAATAGCAAACTTGTTCACTTAGGAAGCAAGTTGTGGTCGCTCAAGTGCGTCGCCGACCAACGTCACAACAAAACCCCGGTGCGGTTGGCCATTTGAAAGCAAATCGATGTCGCCCCCTCTGCGATCGTCCAAGGCCTGAGAGCCAAACACACGCACTCGCGCATCGTCACCGAGCTCGCGTTGTGCGACTAGGCGAATGGCTTGAACTTGATCAGGGGTGAGGCGCATGCTGAAAATCTTACAGCACCTGCGTTCAAGTGCCCGTATGGTTGACGCCTCGGTCAAACAGCTTTGTTTGCCCCGTGCTGAAAGCAACTTTCAAGATGTAGTCGTTCAAAGGTTGAACGTGGATCACGCTAGTTTGAAATTAACCGGCGCTCGGAAATGTACCCAGTAAAACGATGCATCAGCGCAAGCAACCTAGTCGAAGCGTCTTTGGCAGCCGTAAATTTTTCGAAGCGCAGCTCAGCGGTCTCAGGGTAGTCGTGGGTGAATTCATTGCGAATGTGGCGAAGCTCATTCCACGCTTGGGCGTCGGGCAGCCAACCCAACTGCTCCAGTCGCGCAAAGCGATCGATGGCGGACATACGGGCAATATCTTCACCCAAAAACCGCAAAACGGCGGGCATCAACTTGGCACCCATATCGTCTTGAAGTCTTGTGTAGCGATAGGCAAACTGGTCAAGCAATCGTCTGTCGTTTTTTGAAAGATTGGCGTATATGTCGGCGGTTATGGTCAGCTGGCCAATGTCGTCCAGAGCGTCAGTCAAGGCTTGTGCGTGGCCTTGACAAAGCGTGTGGATTTGAGTGAGGGCCAGCGCTTCGGGTTGAAGGGTCATTGCAGCCGAACTCCTGTGTCGTGCGCGATTTTCACAATCGGACGTGTGTCAAAAGGCGTTTCGACCACGATATCGATTTTTTGCTCGCCAATGAGCTGCTCGATTTGAACCTTCATGTGGATCTTGCGCATCAAGACATGATCCATGGCCTGCGCAGCGGGATGGACGAGCAAATCAATGTCACCGCCCTTTTTGTGATCATCGACCCTTGAGCCAAACAACCAGACGCCCGCATCTTCCCCAAAGGCTTGCGAAGCTGCGTAACGAATGGCTTGAACTTGATCAGGGGTAAGGCGCATGCTGAAAATCTTACAACATGGACTTCTAGGGTGCAGTGCCTTATGCCACCACCGAGCCAAACCTGCGCTCACGCCCTTCAAACCACGCCAAGGCTTTGTCGAACTCGGCGGCATCGAAGTCGGGCCAGAGTGTGTCGGTGAAGTAGCACTCGGCGTAGGCCAGTTGCCACAGCATGAAGTTGCTGATGCGCGACTCGCCGCCGGTGCGGATGAGCAGGTCGGGCTCGGGCTGGCCTGCGGTGCTGAGGTAGTCGTTGAGTTGCTCAGGCGCGAGGTCGGCCACGCTGGCCGTGGGGTTGGCGGCTTGCCACGCTTGCACGGCGTTCAAGATGTCCCAACGACCGCCATAGTTGGCGGCGACGTTGAGGGTAAGGCGGGTGTTGCTGGCGGTGTTGGCCATTGCCCTGCGAATGCTGTCTTGCAGGGCTTGCGGGAAGCGCGAGATGTCGCCGATGACGTTGAGGCGCACGCCCTCGGCTTGCATGTTTTTGATTTCTTTTTCAAGGTACTGAATGAACAGGCCCATGAGGGTGGAGACCTCGTCGTCGGGGCGGCTCCAGTTTTCGGTGCTGAAGGCGAACAGGGTGAGGTGGCCTATGCCTTTGTGCAAACAGGTCTTGACCAAATCTGGCACCAAGCTCGCGCCTTTGACGTGACCCACGGTGCGCGGCATAAAGCGCTTTTTAGCCCAACGCCCATTGCCATCCATGATGATGGCAACGTGTGCGGGACTTGTAATACTTTTGTTCATGACTCTATTTTATGGAGTGAATCCAAAGCCATGCGCAATTTTTGTGGCTGGCCGAGCAAATCGACCAAAACCATGGCGCATTGATCGCCGTCGTGGTCTTGGAGATGTTCTTGGTAGGTGCCTTGCAGGCCTTTGAGGGGACCTTCGGTGATTTGCACGGTGTCGCCCACGCCAAAGAGACGGGCGATTTCGGCGGCTGGAGCTTGGCGCAAAAAGTCGATCAGGCTTTGGGGCGCTTTGGCGGGTTGGTTGCCAAAGCTGACCAGCTTGCTAACGCCCAAGGTGGAGCGGATGGGAGCCCAGTTTTGGTTCACGTCGTTCAAACGAATGAACAGGTAGCGGCTGAACATGGGCACAACCAAGGTTTGCACACGCTGACGCACGCGCTTTTCGACCTCCATGGTCGGCAAGAAGCACTCGAAGCCTTGGTTTTGTAGGTTTTCTAAGGCACGCGTCTCGTTGCGAGGCTTGGTGTGAATGACGTACCAAGCACTGCTGCTGGCAGTCACGGTGTCTGTCGAAGGCAATGTTGTCTCTGGGCTCATACGTTGTCAAAAATCTCAGAGACGTATCGTAAGCGCAAGTGAGCGCGTTTGGCGCGGGGGTTTAGACGGATATTGCGCAATTGCCAGTGCAAGCACTGCGCGTTAAAGTGCCCTCTTCTGCAACGTCTTTGAAAGCGCCTCATGTCTAAAAAAAATCCGTTTGACCCCGCCGCAATGTCTGACAACGTGAAAGAGCAAGCGCAGCAAATTTGGCTGGCAGGCTTGGGGGCGTTTTCGAAGGCGCAACAGGAAGGCACCAAGGCATTTGAAAAGCTGGTGAGCGACGGCATCACGATGCAGCGCAAGGTACACACCACCGCCGAGGAGAAACTGGCCGAAGCGACACAAAAGGTGACGGAGGCGGCGCACACGCTGAACGAACGCGCCACGGGCCAATGGGGCAAGTTAGAGAATATTTTTGAAGACCGCGTGGCCAAGGCGCTGCAAGGTTTGGGCGTGCCATCGGCGCAAGAGCTGAAGGCGCTGCATGAGCGTGTGGCGGCGCTGGAGGCTCAATTGAGCAAGGCGGCCAAGCCTGCTGCGGCTAAAAAGACCGCTGCAGCACCGAAAGCGGCAACAAAGCCGGCTGCAAAGACCGCAACAAAGTCTGCAACCAAAGCACCCGCTAAAACGACCGCAAGGGCGTCCGCCAAATCGGGCAAGAATTAATTGGGTTCTGACCCCGATTAACTGAATGAGTTATGGCTAAAAAAGCACCGCGCCGCACGGCAGAGCGGATTTTGGAGACAACGCTAGAGCTGTTCAACCGCTTTGGCGAGCCAAACGTATCAACAACGCTGATTTCGGCAGAGCTGAACATCAGCCCCGGCAACCTGTATTACCACTACCCCGCGAAAGAGGAGTTGGTCACCGCGCTGTTCAACCGCTACGAAAAGGCGCTGCACGAATTGCTGGGCGCAGCGCCTGGCGTGCACGATGTGGAGGACGCTTGGTTTTTCATGCACAGCTTGTTTGAGCTGGTGTGGGAGTACCGGTTTTTGTACCGCGATTTGAACCATTTGCTGAGCAACAACCGCCGCTTAGAAACCCACGTCAAAGATGCGCTGCTGCACAAGACCACGGCGTTTCGCACGTTGTTGGACAGCTTGGCGCACGAAGGTGCGCTGCAGATCACGGTGTCGGAGCGCGAGGCCACGGCCACGCACATGGTGGTGATGCTGACGTGGTGGTTGAGCTACGAGTACGTGCGCGACCCGCGTCACGCGCTAGAACCTGAGAGTGCGCAGAAGTCGCTGCTACGCGGCGCCAAACATGTGCTGAGCTTGATGTTGCCGTTCGCAGTGGCGGAGCACAAGGGGCACTTGGGCGATTTGTTGATGGCTTATTGAGCCTCGTACGATCGTTAAAGCGCTTGCTGATAAGTCAACGAAGCGGCGCGGCCCGTCCACGACATGCCGAGGCGGCGACCACGGGTGGCGTCGGTGAAGTAGTAGGTGGTCAACGCGCCAGTGGCAGCACCTGCGACCACGTCTTTCCAGTAATGCTTGTGCGACTCCACGCGCGAGTAGCCCACGTAGCTGGCCGCCAAATAGGCAGGCATGCCGTACTCCCAACCACCTTTCATTTGCAAAAACTGGGCAGCAGAGAACGCCACGGCCACATGGCGCGACGGGAAGCTTTTGTTGTCGGAGCCGTCAGGACGCATTTCGTGGTGGCTGGATTTCAGGGCCTCCACCAGCAAGTAGGTGGCCCCTTCGGATTTGGCCAGCTGAATGAAGCTTTCTTTGTCGTCGTTGACCAAGGTCAGCCCCGCGGCAAAAGCGGGCAAGCCAACGGCGAGCAAATCGCCCATGCGGCGGGTGGTGTCTTGGGCTTGCACGTTGAAAGACAGCAGTGCGGCAACGCAAGCCGCAGTGGCCGAGAAAGAAAACTTGTGCATGTGGACCTTTAGAAAGTTGAAAAGATTCTAGAGGTGGCCCTTGATCACAAGCCCAGCTTTACAAAGACGCGCGAAGTTAACGCAACCAAGCCTCGACCAACTTGACCCAATACGTGCCGCCCAAGGGAATGAGGGCGTCGTTGAAGTCGTAATTGGGGTTGTGCAGGGTGCACGGACCTTCGCCGTGGCCGTGGGAGCGGTGTGCGCCCTCCCCGTTGCCGATGAAGCAATAGGCGCCTGGCACCGCTTGCAGCATGTACGAAAAGTCTTCGGCGCCCATGGTGGGCTCTTGCGGCACCACGTTGGCACCGCCCACGATGCTGGCCATGACGTGGTGGGCAAACTCGGTTTCCGCAGCATGGTTGATGGTGGGCGGGTAATTGCGCTCGAACTCGAAGGTGCAGGTCGCGCCAAAAGCGGCGCAGGTGTGGTGCGCGATGTCGCGCATGCGTTGCTCAATGAGGTCGAGCACGTCCAAGCTGAAGGTGCGCACGGTGCCTTGCATTTCGCAATGGTCGGGCACGACGTTGGTGGCTTCGCCGGTGTGGATCATGGTGACCGAGATCACGCCTGCATCAACTGGCTTTTTGTTGCGCGAAATGATGGTTTGAAAGGCTTGCACCATTTGGCACGCAATCGGCACAGGGTCGATGCCGTTGTGGGGCAACGCCGCGTGGCTGCCTTTGCCGTGGATGGTGATTTTGAATTCGTTGCTCGACGCCATGACGGGCCCAGCACTCAAGGCAAATTGCCCTTCGGCCAAGCCGGGCCAGTTGTGCATGCCGTAGACGGCTTGCATCGGAAACAACTCAAACAAGCCATCGTTCATCATCTCGCGGGCGCCGCCGCCACCCTCTTCTGCGGGCTGAAAGATGAAATACACCGTGCCGTCAAAGTGTTTGTTTTGCGATAGATGCTGGGCCGCGGCCAGCAGCATGGCCACATGGCCGTCGTGGCCGCAGGCGTGCATCTTGCCGGGGTTCTGGCTGCTGTGGTCGAACTTGTTGAACTCTTGCACAGGCAAGGCATCCATGTCGGCACGCAAGCCAATGGCACGGTCGCTGGTGCCGTTTTTCAAGATGCCTACGACGCCTGTTTTGCCTAACCCTCGGTGAATAGGAATGCCCCATTCCGTGAGCTTTTGCGCCACCACATCGGCGGTGCGCCACTCTTCAAAACTGAGCTCGGGGTGCGCGTGGATGTCGCGGCGAACAGCCGCGATGCCCGGCGCTTGGGCCATGAGTTCGGCTAGGACTTTGGAGTTCAGAGGCAAGTTCATCATTCCAGTTTATAGCAGCCGCAAAGAGCACGCACCGCCTAAGGTGACACCGAAAGCGGGCGCGTTAGCGCCTTATTGCTTGTCGATTTTGGCTTTGACGATCACGTCGTGCCAACGGCGAATGTCGGCAGCCAGCACTTCTGCGGCTTGCTCGGGCGTGGAGCCTTGTGCGTTCAGGTTGACGTCGCTCAAACGCTTTTTGACGTCAGGCATGTCCATGATGGTTTGAATTTCGCGGCTCAAGCGCAACACCACCTCGCGGGGGGTGTGCGAGGGCACGGCCAAACCGTTCCAAGACGACGCTTGGAACTTGGCCAACGCACCACCGGCTTCGCGCACGACAGGTACCTCGGGCATGCTGGCGGCGCGTTTGTCGCCCAAGAGGGCCAAGGGGCGTACAGCGTTGGATTTGATTTGCGGCATCAAAGGCCCCACGATTTCGACCATCGCGTCTACGCTGCCACCGCGCAAGGCGGTGATGACGGGCGGTGTGCCATTGAAGGGCACGATTTGCGCAGACAGTCCTGACGAGCTTAAAAACAACTCGGCCGCCAAGTTTTGGGTGGTGCCCACTTGCGGCGTGCCAATGTTGAGCTTGCCGGGGTTCGCACGGCCGTAGGCCAGCAACTCGGCAAAGGTTTTGAAACGGCCACCCTCGGCCGAAGCAATCACCAAATCAAACGTGGCCAATTTGGACACGGGCGTGAAATCTTTGACGGTGTCAAACGGCAAGCTTTTGAACAGCGATGCGCTGACGGCCGTGCCGCTAGAAATCAACAGCATCGTGTGGCCATCGGGCTCTGCGCGCGCCACCATTTCGCCCGCGACGATACCGCCTGCGCTGGGTTTGTTCTCAATCACCACCGCTTGGCCCAAAGCCTCGGCCAGCTTTTGGCCCACAGTGCGCGCCGTGATGTCTGCCGCGCCACCCGCCGCATTGGGCACCACGATCTTGATGGTTTTTGTGGGGAACGCAGGGGTTTGGGCCAGGCTGCTTGCGCTGGCGACGACGGCCAAACTCAAAGCCAATAAGGATTGGATGAAACGGGGAGATTTTAAATTTTTCATGGTCACACTTTAGGTGAGAAACAAAGCTGAAGCAAAGACAACCCAAGGTGTCATACGTCCCAAACGGTGCCTAAGCGCTCTTGTGCAATTTCCAACAACCCATCAAAGATCAAGGTATCGACCAACTCGAACTGCACCGACATGCTGGGCGCCATCTTCCAGCCTGCGCCGCCGGTCATCATGCACACAGGTTCAGCGCCGCAATGCTGACGAACGTGTTGAACCATGCGCTCCACGGCGCCAGCGATGGCGTAGGTGCCGCCGCTGGTCAGCGCGTCGCTGGTGTTAGTGGGGAATTCACACACATCGCCCGTGGGCACGCGCAAACCTGCGGTGCCGGACTCTAAGGCCCGCAGCATGATGCCGTGGCCGGGCAAGATCAACCCGCCCAAAAACTTGCCGCTCGCATCAATGGCCTCCACGGTGACAGCCGTGCCAACCATCACCACCACCATGGGGCGGGGCGTGGGCGATTGTTTGAGCATGCGTGCATGAGCGCCAATCATGGCCACCCAGCGGTCGGCCCCCAAACGCGTGGGATGGTCGTAGCCGTTGGTCATGCCCGCTTCGGCGGCCGAGGACACGGCCCAATGGGGCGTGAAATCCCACATTTCCATTTGCTCTTCAACGCGTCGGCGGATGGCTTCGCCAGCCACGATGCAGCCCAACATGTGGGTGGGGGCAGGCAAATCGCGCCAGTCTTCATCGGCCAAACGGTCAATGTTTTCAAGAAATACGGCGCCGTGGCCTAGGAGTTTGGCACCTGGCTGAGGGCTGTCGTATTGAGCCCACTTGAGCCGGGTGTTGCCCACATCGAGCGCGAGGAATGTCATGTCTTGGGCTGGCTGTAAAAGTTGTCGCAAAGTATAGAGACAGTTACAACGCCAAGCCGGGCCATTTGATCAGGGCAAACACGCAGCGCAAAGGCAAATCGGACGCTATGATTGACGTTTACGTAAACGTAACATCCCCAACTATCCGATTTCGGAGACACACATGACCGACCTGTCCGCAGAAGCCCAAGCCCTTGCCAATTACAAGCCCACGCAAAAAGTGCGCTTCGTCACCGCTGCGTCTTTGTTTGACGGGCATGACGCTGCCATCAACATCATGCGCCGCATCTTGCAAGGCATGGGGGCCGAGGTGATTCACTTAGGCCACAACCGCTCGGTGGACGAGGTGGTGACGGCTGCGCTGCAAGAAGACGTGCAAGGCATTGCCATCAGCTCGTACCAAGGCGGCCACGTGGAGTACTTCAAGTACATGGTCGATTTGCTGCGTGAGCGCGGTGGTGAACACATCCAAGTGTTTGGCGGCGGCGGCGGCGTGATCGTGCCCCCAGAAATTCGCGAGCTGCAAGCCTACGGCGTGACCCGCATTTACAGCCCAGAAGACGGCCAGAAAATGGGCCTGCAAGGCATGATTGGCGAGATGATCATGCGCTGCGACAAAGACTTGTCAAACTATGCGCCAACTACTCTGAAAGAGATTCAAGGCCATGACGAAATGGCGTGGCGCAAATTAGCGCAACTCATCACCGCACTCGAAAACGAGAAGGCCGATCAAAAGATGGTCGAAGCCGTGCGCAAAGAATCGCTGAACCACAAGGTGCCCGTACTCGGCATCACCGGCACCGGCGGTGCGGGCAAGTCGTCGCTCACTGACGAGCTGGTGCGTCGCATCCGTTTGGACCAAGGCGATGCGTTGCGCATTGCCGTCATTTCTATCGACCCCTCACGCCGCAAGAGCGGTGGTGCGTTGCTGGGTGACCGCATTCGCATGAATGCCATTTCGCCTTGGAGCAGCGGCCAGCGTGTGTTCATGCGCTCCCTCGCCACGCGCGACTTTGGCAGCGAAATTAGCGCAGCCTTGCCCGACGTGTTGGCCGCCACCAAGTGTGCGGGCTTTGATCTGATCATTGTGGAAACCTCGGGCATTGGCCAAGGCGATGCCGCCATCGTGCCGCACGTAGACGTGCCCATGTATGTGATGACGCCCGAGTTTGGCGCCGCCAGCCAACTCGAAAAAATCGACATGCTGGACTTTGCTGAGTTCATCGCCATCAACAAGTTCGACCGCAAAGGCGCCAGCGACGCACTGCGCGATGTGGCCAAACAAGTGCAACGCAACAAAGAAGCCTGGCACACACCGACCGAGCAAATGCCCGTCTTTGGCACCATGGCCGCGCGCTTCAACGACGACGGCGTGACCGCGCTGTACCAAGCCCTCAAAGGTCGTTTGACCGAACTGGGCCTGACCTTCAAAGAAGGCCGCCTGCCACTCGTGAACGTGCGCCACAGCAGCAACCAAACACCCGTGGTGCCTGCGGCTCGCACACGCTACTTGGCTGAAATTACCGACACCGTGCGGGGCTACAAAAAGCGCGCACGCACACAAGCCAAACTGGCCCGCGAAATTCAACAACTGCGCGAAGCCGCACGCATGTTGGCCGAAGACAAACCGGGCCGTGCCAAAGCTTCAGAAGCCGCCATCGATTTGGCCTTTGCGCGTGAAGAAAACTTAGGTGCTGCAGAGCGCAAGCTCTTGGCCCAGTGGCCTGACATGCAAGCCGCCTACGCTGGCGACGAGTACGTGGTGAAGATTCGCGACAAAGAGATTCGCACTGCACTCACCACCAAGTCACTCAGCGGCACAGTGATTCGCAAAGTGGCCCTGCCCACCTATGAAGACCACGGCGAAATTTTGAAGTGGCTCATGCTCGACAACGTGCCCGGCAGCTACCCCTACACCGCAGGCACATTCGCGTTCAAGCGCGAGGGCGAAGACCCCACCCGTATGTTTGCAGGCGAAGGCGACCCCTTCCGTACCAACCGCCGCTTCAAGCTGGTGAGCGAAGGTATGGATGCCAAGCGCTTGTCCACCGCGTTTGACTCTGTCACGCTGTATGGCAACGACCCAGACCCACGTCCGGACATTTACGGCAAAGTGGGCAACTCGGGCGTGAACGTGGCCACGCTGGACGACATGAAGGTGTTGTACGACGGGTTTGACCTGTGCAACCCCACCACCAGCGTGTCGATGACCATCAACGGCCCTGCACCGTCCATCTTGGCGATGTTCATGAACACGGCCATCGACCAGAACATCGAGAAGTTCAAAAAGGACAACGGCCGCGACCCGACCGAAACCGAGACCGCGAAGATCAAAGAGTGGGTCATGCAAAACGTGCGTGGCACGGTGCAAGCCGACATCTTGAAAGAAGACCAAGGTCAAAACACCTGTCTCTTTAGCACTGAGTTTTCATTGAAGGTAATGGGTGACATTGCGCAGTACTTTGTGCACAACCAAGTGCGCAACTTCTACAGCGTGTCGATCAGCGGTTATCACATTGCAGAAGCGGGTGCAAACCCAATTTCTCAACTCGCTTTCACACTGTCAAACGGTTTCACCTTTGTGGAAGCCTACTTGGCGCGCGGTATGCACATTGACGACTTCGCGCCTAACCTGAGCTTCTTCTTCAGCAACGGCATGGACCCCGAGTACACCGTGATGGGCCGCGTGGCTCGTCGCATCTGGGCCGTGGCGATGAAAGAGAAATATGGCGCGAATGAGCGTTCACAGAAGCTGAAATATCACATCCAAACCTCTGGCCGTTCATTGCACGCGCAAGAGATTCAGTTCAACGACATCCGCACCACGCTGCAAGCGCTAATCGCGATTTACGACAACTGCAACAGCTTGCACACCAACGCGTTTGACGAAGCCATCACCACGCCCACCGAAGACTCGGTGCGTCGCGCCATGGCGATTCAGCTCATCATCAACCGCGAATGGGGCTTGGCCAAAAACGAAAACCCCAGCCAAGGCGCGTTCATCATCGAAGAACTCACAGAGTTGGTCGAAGAAGCTGTGCTGGCCGAGTTCGAGCGCATTGCCGAGCGCGGCGGCGTGTTGGGCGCGATGGAGACCGGCTACCAACGCGGCAAGATTCAAGACGAATCGATGACCTACGAAATGCTCAAGCACACCGGCGAGCTGCCCATCATCGGCGTCAACACTTTCCGCAACCCGCACGGCGAGCAAGTGATGGACAAGCTTGAGTTGGCCCGCTCAACCGAAGAGGAAAAGCAAAGCCAGTTGAACCGCTTGAACGACTTCCACACTCGCCACAAAGATGCGGCCGCGGTGCAACTCAAACGCCTGCAACAAGCCGTCATCGACAACGCCAACGTGTTTGAGGTGTTGATGGATGCGGTGCGTGTGTGTTCACTGGGCCAGATCACCAACGCCTTGTTTGAGGTGGGTGGTCAGTACCGACGCAATATGTAAGGCCAACCATCCTTGTATTTTTAACATGCCATGTTTAAAATGCAAGGATGTTTCATCGAAAATCATCCCAAGAAATTCGCAACCACCTGAGTTGGAGCCCTGCCGTTGCCATTCTTGGTGCGCGCCAAATTGGCAAGACAACGCTGGCTCTGCAGATTGCAACCGAATTTCCAAAGTCGATTTATCTTGACCTTGAAAACAGCCAAGCACGCGCAAAGCTAGAGCAAGCGGATGTGCTTTTTCAAGCCCATCGCGATCGCTTGATCGTGCTTGATGAAATTCAAAACGCGCCTGAGCTTTTCAGCACCATGCGTGGAGAGATTGATGCAGACCGACGCAACGGCCGATTTCTGATTCTCGGGTCTGCCTCATTCAAACTACTCCAACAATCGCAATCGTTGGCGGGACGTTTGGCTTTGGTGGATATGGCGCCCTTGCTTCTCAGCGAGGTGCATCGCGACTTCGAGGATATTCAACCCCTGTGGTTGCGAGGTGGCTTCCCTAAAAGCTACACAGCACCTAGCGATGAGGCCTCATGGCTTTGGCGGGACAGCTTTGTCCGACACTTCTTAAACACGGACCTGCCCGCATTGGGCATCAATGTTGAGCCTGAACTGATGCGGCGCTTTTGGCGCATGGCGGCTCACCTACACGGCCAGTTGTTCAATGCATCAAGCATCGCCGCATCGCTTGGGGTGTCATCGCCCACCGTGACACGCTACCTTGACCATTTGGTGCAATGCCTCATGCTGCGTCGACTGGAGCCGTTTCATGCCAATCTCGGAAAACGGTTGGTGAAATCACCCAAAATTTATGTGCGCGACAGTGGCTTACTTCATTACCTGATGGGCATACATAACATCACCGACATGATGGGGCATCCAATCACGGGCGCGTCTTGGGAAGGATTTTGTGTTGAGCAAATTTGCAATCACTTACCCGCAGGCGCGAGCGTCTCGTTTTATCGAACGGCTGCAGGTGCTGAACTGGATGTGGTGGTCGAAACAGGCCGTCAAACCCTTGGATTCGAAATTAAATTCTCCTCTGCACCAAAGGTCACCAAAGGTTTTTGGCAAGCTTGCGAAGACATCGGCGTTAACCAAGCCTATGTGATCGCCCCCGTTCAAGAGGGCTGGGCGATGGCTAACAATGTTCAAGTTATTTCCCCCATCGACATACCGTCATATCTGAACCCTAACATTCACCCATGAGTATTCGCCCACCTTTCATCGCCCCCACCCGTCACACCGACGCCGACAGCGCGCTTGCCCAAGTGCAGGCGCTGTACCAAACCAGCCTTGACCATTTGCGCTTGGCCATGAAGCAATTTGTGGCGGGCGCTGCGTTTGAGCAACGGGTGCGCGCGTATTACCCGTTTGTGCGCATTCACACCCAACAAGGGGCGCTGAAAAAGAGCAGTGACAGCGCGCATCTGAGTTACGGCTTTGTGGCTGAGCCTGGCCGCTACGAAACTACCCTCACCCGCCCCGATTTGTTTGCCGCGTATTACCGCGAGCAGTTCCGCTTGCTGCTGCAAAACCACGGCGGCACGCTGGAGGTGGGCATGAGCCATCAGCCTATTCCTGTGCATTTCTCATTCGCCGACAACGACCATGTGGAAGGCGAGATGAGTGCAGACCGCCGCCAACTCATGCGCGAGGTGTTTGACCTGCCCGACCTCACCGCCATGGACGACGGCATTGCCAACGGCACATTTCAGGCGAAGCCCAATGAGCCGCACCCGTTGTCGCTGTTCACCGCCGCACGCATGGACTACTCGCTGCAACGCCTGCGCCATTACAGCGGCACCAGCCCCGAGCATTTTCAAAACTATGTGTTGTTCACCAACTACCAGTTCTACATTGACGAGTTTGTGCGTTTAGGCCACGAGGCCATGCAAGACCCCAACAGCGAATACCTTGCGTTTGTGGAGCCCGGCAATGTGGTCACACGCCGCGTTGGCTTGCCCGCGGAAGCCAACGATACCTTGGGCAAGGTGCCGCCACGTTTGCCGCAAATGCCCGGCTACCACTTGGTGCGCGCAGACCACACCGGCATCACCATGGTGAACATTGGCGTGGGCCCAGCCAACGCCAAAAACATCACCGACCACATCGCTGTGCTGCGCCCACATGCATGGCTGATGCTGGGCCACTGCGCGGGCTTGCGCAACACGCAGCAGCTGGGCGACTACGTGCTGGCCCACGGCTATGTGCGTGAGGACCATGTGCTGGACGAAGAGTTGCCGCTGTGGGTGCCCATTCCCGCGCTGGCCGAGATTCAAGTCGCGCTCGAACAAGCGGTGAAAGATGTGACGCAATGCGAAGGCGCCGAGCTCAAACGCATCTTGCGCACAGGCACGGTGGCCAGCACCGACAACCGCAACTGGGAACTATTGCCCGACAACACGCCGCAACGCCGCTTCAGCCAAAGCCGCGCCGTGGCGCTGGACATGGAAAGCGCCACGATTGCCGCCAACGGCTTTCGGTTCCGTGTGCCCTACGGCACGCTGCTGTGTGTGAGCGACAAACCGCTGCACGGCGAAATCAAACTGCCGGGCATGGCCAACCACTTTTACCGCGAGCGTGTGGACCAGCATTTGCGCATTGGCATGCGTGCGATTGAGTTGCTGCGCCAGCAAGGGCCTGCGCAATTGCACAGCCGCAAGTTACGCAGCTTTGCAGAAGTGGCGTTTCAATAACGCCTTAAACAGCATCACCCATCTTCTCGCCCAAGCGCACGCCTTGCGCGGCTTGCCAAGCAGGGTTGAGCGCGATGGTGTTCTTGGGCCACAACAACACGACGGTAGAGCCCAACAAGAAGCGGCCCATTTCGTCACCTTGCTTCAAGCTCAAATCTTGGTCGTCATACGTCCACTCGCGCACCGTGCCGGGACGGGGCGGGTTGACCACGCCATGCCATGGGGTGGCCATGCTGCCCACGATAGTGGCGCCGACCAGCACCAACACGTATTGCTGAGGTGTTTCACCTGAAGCAGCAGGCATGTCAAACACGCACACCACGCGTTCGTTGCGCGCAAACAAACCGGGTACACCGCGCGCCGTGGCGGGGTTGACCGAGAACAAATCGCCCGGCACATGAATCATGCGGCGCAGGCGTCCCGCGCTGGGCATGTGGATGCGGTGGTAATCCTTGGGGCTGAGGTAAATCGTGGCGAACTCGCCATCTTGAAATTGGGCTGCCAAGGTGGCGTCGCCGCCCACCAGCGCTTGTGTGCTGTAGCTGTGGCCTTTGGCTTGAAACACTTGGTCGCCGTCGATGTGGCCCAACTGGCTGATGGCGCCATCGACGGGGCACACAAATGCGGCATCGGCCAAGGGGCGTGCGCCGGGCTTTAAGGCACGGGTGAAGAAATCGTTGAAGCAGGCGTACTGCGTGATGTCAGGCTGCGCGGCCTCGTCCATGTTGACTTGGTATTTGCCCACGAACCACTGGATCAAAGCATGGGTCCAACGACCGCAGCGCGCACGCGCCACAGCGCCCGCGAATTGCGTGAGCAGCTGCTTGGGCAAGATGTGTTGCAAGGCCACAAAGGTTTTTTCATTCATTTCGCAATTTTAGGCGGGCACAATGAAGCGCATGAGCACCCCACTTTTTGAATGCCAACACCTCGTCAAACGCTACGCCGACAACACGGTGGTGAACGATGTCTCTTTCAGCATCGCACCCGGTGAATGTTTGGGCGTCATTGGCCCCAACGGCGCAGGCAAAACCACCACGCTGCGCATGTGCTTGGGCCTTGCGCAACCGGACAGCGGCAACATCCACGCGTTTGGTTTGTCCATGCCCGAGGATGCGCTGGCCATCAAAGCGCGCTTGGGCGTGGTGAGCCAGTTCGACACGCTCGACCCCGACTTCACCTGCGCTGAAAACCTCATGGTGTTTGGCCGCTATTTCGGGATGAAAAAGGCCGACATTCAAGCGCGCATTCCGCAACTGTTGGAGTTTGCCGCGCTGACCCACAAAGCCAACGCCAAGCCTGGCGAGCTGTCGGGCGGCATGAAGCGTCGCCTGAGCTTGGCACGCGCATTGATCAACGATCCCGATGTGCTGTTGCTGGACGAACCCACCACCGGCCTTGACCCGCAAGCACGTCACCTGATGTGGGAGCGCTTGCAGCAACTCTTGCAACAAGGCAAATCGATTTTGCTCACCACGCATTTCATGGACGAAGCCGAGCGCTTGTGCCACCGCTTGCTGCTGCTCGATCACGGCAAAAAGATTGCCGAAGGCACACCGCGTGATTTGATCGCGCAGCACCTTGAGCCCGACGTGGTGGAGGTCTATGGCAATGGCGCGTTGGCCTTGGTGAACAGCCCCATCGCCACGTTGGCGCAACGCGTAGAGACCAGCGGTGAAACCGTGTTTTTCTACACCCAAGATGCCGCGCCCTTGCTGCAAGGCTTGAGCGCCCATGCGGGTCTGCGCACGCTGCACCGCCCTGCCAATTTGGAAGATTTGTTTTTAAAAATGACCGGACGCCAAATCCGCGAAGAAGGCTAAACCGCGATGACCACCTATTTCCGTTTCTGGCCCGTCTTCTTGCGCAACCTCTTGGTGTGGCGCAAGCTCGCCATTCCTAGCCTCGTGGCCAACATTGCCGAACCTTTGATGTGGCTGGTGGCCTTTGGCTACGGTTTGGGCGCGTTGGTGGGCGACGTGACCCTCGGCGAAGACAAGGTGCCCTACATCTTGTTCTTGGCCAGCGGCTCGATCTGCATGAGCGCCATGAACGCGGCCACCTTTGAAGCCTTGTACTCCGCCTTCTCGCGCATGCATGTGCAAAAAACATGGGATGGGATCTTGAACGCGCCCATGCGGTTGGACGATGTGCTGTTGGCTGAAATGCTGTGGGCCGCGTTCAAAGCGCTGTTCACCATCACCGCGATCTTGGGCGTCATGTTCGCACTGGGCATCACGCACAGTTGGAAGCTGCTCGCCGCTTGGCCCATTTTGTTGTTCGTCGGCATCACCTTCAGCTGCATTGCGTTGATCTTCAATGCGCTGGCCAAGGGCTACGATTTCTTCACGTATTACTTCACCTTGTTTTTGACGCCCATGATGTTTTTGAGCGGCGTGTTCTTTCCGCGTGATCAACTGCCCGGCATCGTGCGCGACATTTCGGCTTGGTTGCCGCTGACCCAAGCCATTGCGTTGGTTCGCCCGCTGTTCATGGACCAATGGCCCACCGATGTCGCACTGCACTTGGGCGTGCTGGCGGCGTACACGGTGGTCGCTTGGAAAATTGCCCTGCACTTGACCAAGAAACGGTTCAAAGCGTGACACCCGTCAGCCAACTCAACGCCATCACCCGCTAATATCTTTCTTTTGATTCAACCAGCTAAGGGAGTTTTCCAATGAGCATTCAAACCGTAGGCATCATCGGCGCCGGCACCATGGGCAACGGCATCGCGCAAGCGTGCGCCGTGTCAGGCGTGAACGTGGTGATGGTGGACATTTCTGAGGCCGCTGTGGCCAAAGGTGTGGCCACCATTTCAGGCAGCTTGGACCGCTTGATCAAGAAAGAAAAAATCACCGAGGACGACAAAGCTGCGGCACTCGCCCGCATCAAAGGCAGTACCAGCTACGACGACCTCAAAGACGCGCAATTGGTCATCGAAGCAGCCACCGAAAACTTTGACCTCAAAGTCAAAATATTGAAGCAAGTCGACGCTTTGCTCGACGCCAGCGTGCTGATTGCCTCCAACACCTCCTCGATCTCGATCACCCAACTCGCCGCCATGACCACGCGCGCCGACCGCTTCATTGGCATGCATTTTTTCAACCCCGTGCCCATGATGGCACTGGTTGAAATCATCCGCGGTTTGCAAACCTCAGACGCCACGCACGCGGCCGTGCACGAGCTGTCGACCCGCTTGGGCAAGAGCCCCATCACGGTCAAAAATGCGCCGGGTTTTGTGGTGAACCGCATCTTGGTGCCCATGATCAACGAAGCCTTCTTTGTGTTGGCCGAAGGCCTGGCCACCGCCAAAGACATCGATGCGGGCATGGTGCTGGGCTGCAACCAACCCATCGGCCCCTTGGCCTTGGCCGACATGATTGGTTTGGATGTGTGCTTGGCGGTGATGGAGGTCTACCTCAACGAATACGGCGACAGCAAATACCGCCCTTGCCCACTGTTGAAAGAGATGGTGGCGGCCGGTCAATTGGGCCGCAAAACGGGCCGCGGCGTTTACGCCTACTGAACCACGTTCAACGGTCTGACACCCGCCTAGCGCCATGAAACTGGCTTTGCTCTCTGACATACACAGCAACTTGCATGCGCTAGAGGCATGTTTGACGCATGCACAGGCGCAAGGGGCAGACCGCATCGCGGTGCTGGGCGATTTGGTGGGCTACGGCGCCTTTCCATCCGAGGTGGTGGCGCGCTGCCAAGCCTTGCAAAACCAAGGCGCCATTGTGCTGCGTGGCAACCACGAAGCGCTGGTTCAACGCCACGCGGGGATGACGCCGCAGACGGACCCAACGTCCGATCAAACCCTAGGCAACCAAACGGCGGCGTGGACACACGATCAGCTCTCCCCCGCCCAGCGTTTTTGGCTAGAAATCTTGCCGCTCACGGCACATCTAGAGCAAACCTTGCTGGTGCATGCCAGTGCCGATGCACCTGATAAATGGCGTTACATCACCGACGAACGCCTCGCCGCCTTGAGCTTGGAGGCCGCTTGCGCAAACCCCGAGGTGCGCTACGTGTTTGGCGGGCATGTGCACCACCCGTCGCTGTATTACCGTGGCACGGGGCGCCAATTGATGGCATTCAAACCCACGGCAGGCGTGGCCATTCCGACACCGGCTCACCGCTGCTGGATTGCCACCGTGGGCTCGGTGGGCCAACCGCGCGATGGCAACCCACGCGCCATGTACGCGCTGTTTGACAGCACAGCCGCCACATTGACATTTCACCGTGTGGCCTACGACCACATGGCCGCAGCCCGTTGCGTGCGCGACGCGGGCTTGCCCGAGTTTTGTGCGCGCCGCTTGGAGACGGGACAATGAAACGCCTAGAAGCTGGCACCACCTTAGACGGTTTTTGCATTGGCGCATGCCTGCATGCAGGCGGCATGGCGCACATTTATGAAGTGACCTACGCAGACCAGCGACCAGCCCCGTTTGCCATGGTCATGAAAGTGCCGCGCATGACGGCCGGTGACGGCGCCGAAAACATCGTCAGCTTTGAAGTCGAGCATCAAATCTTGCAACTGTTGCAAGGCAAGCACGTCCCTCGGTTTGTGGCGGCAGGCGACTTGGTGACGTTGCCTTACTTGGTGATGGAACATGTGCCGGGTCAAACCTTGCAGCAACGACTCGACCACTTCGCCCAACAACACACACGTCCCAGCGCCGCCGACATCGCCCTAATGGGCGCAGCGGTGGCCCGTGCGCTGCACAGCCTGCACCAACAAAACACCTGCCACCTCGACCTCAAACCTGCCAACGTGTTGATGCATCCCGACGGTCATGCGGTGCTGCTCGACTTTGGCTTGTCTTGCCACGCGCACTACCCCGACTTACTCGCCGAAGAGTTGCGCAAAGCTGTGGGCTCGCCCGCATGGATCGCGCCCGAGCAAGTGGTGGGCGTACGCGGTGACCCGCGCAGTGACATCTTCGCGCTGGGTGTCGTGCTGTATGAGTTGGCCACGGGCGAGTTGCCTTTTGGTAACCCACAAACCAATGCAGGCATGCGCCAACGCTTGTGGATGGACCCCAAGCCGCCGCGTCAATGGCGCGACGACTTGCCCGAATGGCTGCAAGAAGTGGTGCAGCGCTGCCTAGAGCCCGAGGCCGCCAAGCGCTACCCCTCGGCAGCACATGTGGCATTTGACTTAGAAAACCCAGAAGACATTCAAGTCACAGCGCGTGGCCGTCAGCTGCAAGGCACGTCGTTTTGGACACATTTCAAACGCTGGTTCAAGGCCGCGGGCATGCACTACCAGCCCAGCGCCATGCCAACGCAACAAATTGACGAGGTGCCTATCGTCATGGTGGCCGTGCCAAACCACGAGGCGAGTGACGCCACGCTCTACGCGCTGCGCCAAGCGGTGGCACGCGTTCTAAAAAATCGACCTGGTGCGCGGTTGACCGTGGTGACGGTCATTTCGCACAGCCAAACCAGCGCGACAGAGAGTGCCAAAAGTGAAACATCGGTGCACCGCCAGCACCTGACGCAATTGCGCCAATGGGCTCAACCGCTGGACATCGCGCAACACCCCACGTCATTCCATGTGCTGGAAGCCGGTGACGTGGCGCACGCCCTGCTGCGCTATGCCGAAGGCAATCACGTCAGCATGATCGTGATGGGCGCTGCCACGCATGGGTTGCAAATGCAGCGGTTTGTGACCACCGTACCCATCAAGGTGGCGATGGAAGCGCCTTGCACCGTGATGCTGGTCAAACAGACGCTGCCTTTTGAGAGGCTCTGATCAATCGACCTTGGCGCCCGATGCCTTGACCACTTGCGCCCATTTCTTGTGCTCGGCATCGATGAACTTAGCAAAATCGGCCGGCGTATTGCCGCCAGGAATCGCGCCTTGCGACAACAACTTTTCTTTGATGGCGGGTGAATTCAAAGCCTTCGCCACTTCTTGCTGGATGCGTGTCACCACCTCAGGCGATGTGCCTGCGGGCGCCAGTAAACCAAACCACGAACTGGCGTCGTAGCCCTTCATGCTGGGACCTCCCGCCTCTTCCACGGTCGGCACATCGGGCACTGCCGCTGAACGCTGGGCGCTGGTCACAGCCAACGCTTTGAGCTTGCCAGACTTGATGTGTGGAATAGACGAAGGTAAGTTGTCGTACATCACGTCCATCGAACCACCCAAGAGATCAAGCAATGCGGGGCCTGAACCCTTGTAGGGAAAGTGGACCATGTAGGTGCCGCTCATGCTTTTGAACAATTCGCCGGCCAAATGTATGGAGGTGCCGTTGCCGCTGGACGCCATATTGAGTTTGGCGGGGTTGGCTTTGGCGTAGGCGATAAAGTCAGCCACCGTGTTGATGTTGCGTGACTTCGCCGTTTCGGCGTTAAGCACCATCACATTGGGCACACCGGCCACCACGGTGATGGGCGCAAAGTCTTTGATGGGGTCATAGGGCAACTTGCTGTAGAGCGCACGGTTGATGCCGTGCGTACCCACCGTCCCCATCAGCAAGGTGTAGCCGTCGTTGGCCGACTTGGCGACAATGTCTGCACCGAGGTTGCCACCTGCGCCAGCTTTGTTGTCCACAAAGAACGTTTGGCCAAATGCTTTGGTCAATTCTGGGGCCATGGCGCGCGCCAAGATATCGGTGGTGCCACCTGGTGCAAAGGGCACCACGATGCGCACGGGTTTGGCGGGCCACGCTTGGGCTTGTGCATGCAAACCCGTCAAAGCAGCAGCGCTCAACACAGCCGCTTGGAAGCTGAACTGCAATAAATTACGGCGTAAAAACATAACGTCTCCTGAATAGATTTTTTCTGGACCGATGATGCCACCGCGTTCACAGCTTTGCGGTCACCTAGGTGAAAGCGCGTGAAGTGATTACCCCAATAAAAAAAGCCACCCGACTTTTGGGTGGCTTTTGATGTCGCACAAAGGTGTGTGCAGTGGATCAGTCTGCGTAAACGCCTGCAGCCTGAATGATGGGACCCCACTTCGCGATTTCTGAAGCCACAAATTTCTTGTGCTCGACACCATCCACGCGCTTATCTGCCACGATGACGGCACCTAAAGCCTCTTGCTTCTTGATGAAATCGGGGTCCTTCAATGCGGCCTTCAAAGCTGCGTTGATTTTGGCGGTCGCATCTGCGGGCGTGCCTTTGGGAGCGTACAAACCATGCCAAATGGTGACTTCAAAACCTTTCAGGCCAGACTCTTGCAAGGTAGGCAAGTGCTTCAGAGCGGGTGTGGTCAAGCGCTTGCTTGTGGTCACAGCAAAAGCCTTGACAGTTTTGCCTTCGATTTGGCTGGTAGTGTTGGTGCTTTGGTCGCACAGCAAATCAATCTGGCCACCCATCAAGTCGTTCATCGCGGGCGCTGTGCCTTTGTAGGGCACGGTGGTCATGTCTGTCTTGATGGAGCTTTGGAACAACAAGCCGCACAGGTGTGAGGCAGCGCCCAAGCCCGCATTGCCCAAGTTGACCTTGCCTTTGTTTTGCTCAATCCAAACGGCCAATTCTTTGTAGGTCGTGGCGGGCAAGGTGGGACGACCGATCAAGGTCATGGGCACTTCGTTGACCATGCCCAAGTATTCGAAATCTTCCAAGGTGTTGTAAGGCATCTTGCGGTACAGCGCAGGCGATGTGGCCATGCCGATGTGGTGCAAGAAGATGGTGTGACCGTCTTGAGGTGCCTTGGCCACTTTGTTGGCGCCAATGGTGCCGCCAGCGCCAGCCACGTTTTCGACCACCACGTTGGCACCCAAAGGCTTGCGCATGGCTTCAGCCAAGTCGCGTGCCACGCGGTCCGTCGGGCCGCCTGCGGTGAAAGGCACCACGATGGTGACTGGCTTATCTTTGATCGGGAAATCTGCCGCTTGAACGCCAGTGATTGCAGCAAAAGCCAGCAGGCTCAGGGTAAACAGTTTTTTCACAAATATCTCCTTTTAGAACCCCAAATGGTAAAACCCGCGACACCGTTAAATGCCGCGGGTTTTACTTACTTTTTGACGATTTATGCACAAATGGCTCACTGGTAGGTGCGCGCGTCCTCAATCACCTTGCCATCGTTGGGCAAGCTGCCGATGGCCACGAAGCTAACGTCTGCGCGCAGCTTGGTGATGTCGCGCACGGCATCGCCAATTTTTTGCACCAAACCATCGGCCTCTGCGGCCTCAACTTTCAAGCTCATCTGGTCATTGGCCATCTCGCCCGTGACAACCAGTCGGGCGCGCGTGATTTCAGGGAAGCGCTTGACCACCTCGGCCACTTGGCCTGGGTGCACAAACATACCGCGCACTTTGGTGGTTTGATCGGCACGCCCCATCCAACCTTTGATGCGCACGTTGGTGCGGCCTGTCGGGCACTGACCCGGCAAGACAGCTGACAAGTCGCCGGTGCCAAAACGGATGAGGGGGTAATCGGGGTTGAGCGAGGTCACCACCAACTCGCCCACTTCACCTTCAGGCACAGGGTCGCCGGTGCCGGGGCGCACGATTTCAACAATGACACCTTCGTCCAACACCAAGCCTTCACGCGCTTCGGTTTCGTAGGCGATCAAGCCGAGGTCTGCCGTGGCGTAGCACTGATAGCCCGCAATGCCGCGTGCGGCCAACCAGTCACGCAAACTGGGGGGAAAGGCTTCGCCAGAAACCAAGGCTTTGGTGACGCTGGGCAAGGCCACACCCATGTCTGCGGCCTTTTCGACAATGATTTTCAAGAAGCTGGGCGTGCCGATGTAGCCCGCAGGCTTCAACTCAGCCATGGCGCCCACCTGTTGCTCGGTTTGCCCTGTGCCGCCCGCAAACACGGTACAGCCGATGGCATGCGCGCCGGTTTCCATCATCGAGCCCGCTGGCGTGAAGTGGTAGCTGAAGCAGTTGTGAATCAGCTCATGGGGACGAAACCCTGCGGCGTAAATCGCACGAGCCATGCGCCAGTAATCGGGACGTGCGCCTTCGGGCTCATAGATGGTGCCTGGGCTGGCAAACACGCGCGGCATGGCTTTGCCAAACGCAATGGCAGAAAAACCGCCAAAGATGTTGGTGGCGCGTTGGGCCTGTTGTTGCGCCAGCAATTCGTATTTGCGAATGACGGGGAGTTGGGCCAAAGCGGCACGGCTGTGAATGCTGGCGGCATCGACACCGGCCAACGAGGCCGCAAAAGCAGGTGCAGTTTTTTGCGCATGTGCCACTTGCTTTGGCAAGGCCGCCATCAAGGCCGCTTCGCGCTCCGCAGGGTTGCGCGTTTCAAGGGTGTCGTAATGTGAAGAGCTCGTCATGACTTGCATTCAAGGTGTGTGAAGTTACGCCAACCAACGTTTGCGGCGCTTGTAGCTCTTGGCGTCTTTGAAGCTCTTACGCTCACCGCCGCCCATGCCGAGGTAAAACTCTTTCACGTCTTCGTTGTTCGCCAAGTCAGAGGCGGCACCGTCCATCACGATGCGCCCCGACTCCATGATGTAGCCGTAGTCGGCGTACTTCAGCGCCATGTTGGTGTTTTGTTCGGCAATGAGGAAGGTGACTTTTTCTTTGTCGTTCAAGTCTTTGACGATGTTGAACACCTCTTCCACAATTTGTGGCGCCAAGCCCATCGAGGGCTCATCGAGCAACACCATGTTGGGGTTGGCCATGATGGCGCGACCAATGGCGCACATTTGCTGCTCGCCACCCGAGGTGTAGGCCGCCTGAGAGGTGCGACGTGTTTTCAAACGTGGGAAGTAGTTGTAGACCTTCTCCAAGTTGGCGGCAATCTCACCTTTGTCGCTGCGGGTGTAGCTGCCGGTGAGCAAGTTTTCTTCGATGGTCAAGTGGGCAAAACAGTGACGACCTTCCATGACCTGCACCACACCGCGCTGCACCAAATCGGCAGGCGTGAGGTTTTCAATGCGCTCGCCGCGAAACTCAATGCTGCCTTTGGTCACCGCACCGCGCTCGCCTTGCAGCAAGTTAGAAATGGCGCGCAAGGTGGTGGTTTTACCCGCACCGTTGCCGCCCAGCAAAGAGACGATGCTGCCTTCGGGCACTTGCAGCGAGACGCCTTTCAAAACCAAGATCACATGGTTGTAAATGACCTCGATGCCGTTGACGTTGAGAACGATGTTGTTGGCGCTCATAACTTACCTTGCTAAAAAAACGTTGCTGGTTGAACCAAACCTCAAACCCAAACATGTCGGGTGAGTTTGAGGTTTGGTGGCTCGCGAGAGCCACCAAACGATCAGCCGCTAGGGCTGATGTGCGTCAGGTTAAGACTGGCAATCCGCAGGGGTGCGGCGTGTCAGCTTTTTCTCAGCGGCGTACTTGTCGGCATATTGCTTGACCAACGGCTTGATGATGGAGTCATCGGCTTCGATCCAGTCAGAGCTGTAATTCCACTTTTTGCCGTCCCAGGTGTGCACACGGGCAGCGCGCGAACCTTCGTGGTCCAAGCACGAGGTGCTGAGGGGCTTCATGACGGTGCCCAGGCCGAGCTTGTCGAGCGCCTTTTGGTCCAAGGTCAAGTTTTCCAAACCGTAACGAATTTGCTCGCCATTCATGACCTTGCCTTTGCCATAACGGCTTTGGGCTTGACGCACGCCTTCAACCGCCAACGCAGCGCTGACCATGCCGCGGTTGTAGAGGGTGGTGCCCACTTCTTCCGCAGGGCCTGTGCCCATCTTTTTGCCGTGCACATGGGTCTTGATGTCAGCAATGACTTTGCCGCCTTCGCCAGTGGCGACCAAACCGTTGTAGCCCTTGGCAGCGTCACCCACGTCTTTGACGTCTGGCTCAGCAGCAGACCACCACACGCCGTACATTTTTTCGCGTGGGTAACCTGTGGCGACGGCTTCTTTCAAAGCGGCCGAGTTCATCACACCCCAGCCCCACAGCAAGACGTAGTCAGGACGGGCTTGACGCACTTGCAACCAAGTGGCTTTTTGCTCGACACCAGGTGCCGTCACAGGCAAGAGTTGCAGGTCAAAGCCTTGCATCTTGGCGCGCTCTTGCAAAAGGGGAATCGGCTCTTTACCGTATGGGCTGTCGTGGTAGACCAAAGCAATTTTCTTGCCCTTGATGTTGCCACCTTCTTTTTTGGTGATGTGCTGCATCAAGATGTCAGCACCAGACCAATAAGTACCCATCAATGGGAAATTCCACTTGAACACTTGACCGTCGCTGGATTCTGAACGGCCATAGCCGCCAGTGATGAGCGAGTTTTTGTCGTTAGGCGCTTTTTCAGTCAAAGCGAAGGTGATGCCAGTCGACAAAGGCTGGAACACTGCGCCTTGTGACTTGCCTTTGAGTCGTTCGTAGCACTCCACGCCACGGTCCGTGGCGTAAGCGGTATCGCACTCTTCGTAGGTGATCTTCACGCCGTTGATGCCGCCATCGCGTGCATTGATCAGCTTCAAGTAGTCCGCGTAACCGTTGGCCCATGGCACACCGTTAGGCGCGTATGCGCCGGTGCGGTAAGGCAGCACGGGAAAGAACTGCTCTTTGGCTTGCGCCTGAGCCGAGGTAGTGATCAAAGCACTGGATATACCAGTCGCAGCGACGGCCACAGCCATCATGAGGGAACGAATTTTCATTTTGAAGTCTCCTTAGAAAAATTATGCAAACACCCGAAAAACGAATCAGTGTGGGAAGGGCCACAAACGCAACTTTTGCTTGCCCATGCTCCACAACTTAGCCAAGCCATGAGGCTCAACGATCAAGAACCAAACAATCAATGCACCGAAGATCATTTGCTCGGCATGGGTCAATGCCGCAGTGCTGACCTCAAGGCCCACCATGGCACCCAGCGAAGGCAGCACCAAGTTGATAACGATCGGCAACACGATGATGAACGCGGCCCCAAAAAAGCTGCCCATGATGGAGCCCATGCCACCCAAAATGACCATGAACAACAGCTGGAACGAACGGTCCACCGAGAACGCAGCTGGCTCCCAAGAACCGAGGTAAACAAAGGCCCACAAAGCGCCAGCCACACCCACGATGAACGAGCTGACCGCAAAGGCGCTGAGCTTGGCGTACATGGGGCGAATGCCAATCACGGCGGCCGCCACGTCCATGTCGCGAATGGCCATCCACTCACGACCGATGGCACCACGCACCAAGTTTTTGGCCAGCAAGCCAAACACCACCAAGAAGCTCAAGCAAAAAACGTACTTTTCAAATGGTGTGTTGACGGACAAGCCAAACACCTGCAAGTCAGACACGGAAGCGGTGCCCGATGCCGAATCGTTGGTGAACCACTTGATACGCAAAAACGCCCAGTCGCAGAAGAACTGCGCAGCCAATGTCGCCACGGCCAAATACAAACCCTTCACACGCAAGCTAGGAATGCCAAAGAACATACCAACCAAGGTAGCAAAGAACCCACCCATCAGAATCGCCACGATGAGCGGCATGCCGTCAATGCGGACAAAGAAGTTGTAGGCAGCATAGGCACCCACCGCCATGAAGGCACCAGAACCCAAAGAGATCTGACCGCAATAGCCCACCAAGATGTTCACCCCCAAAGCGGCAAGCGACAAGATGAGGAAAGGAATCAAAATGGCGCGCAGCATGTATTCGTCAGCGAGCATGGGCACGCCGATGAAGGCGAAGGCAATCAGCAGCAACACGCCAATGCGGTCTTGCGTGATCGGGAAGATCTGTTGATCTGCCTTGTAAGTCGTTTTGAATTGACCGTTTTCTCTGTAAAACATGTTTCTTTTCCTTACACGCGGTCGATGATTTTTTCGCCAAACAAGCCTTGTGGACGAACCAACAAGAAGCCCAAGGCCAAAACGTACGCGAACCAAATTTCAATGCCGCCGCCCACGTACGGGCCGAGGAACACTTCCGACAATTTCTCGCCCACGCCGATGATCAGGCCACCGATGATGGCGCCCGGCACAGAGGTCAAGCCGCCCAAAATCACCACGGGCAAGGCACGCAGAGCGACGGTGGACAGCGAGAACTGCACGCCCAACTTGGAGCCCCAAATCATGCCGGCGACCAAAGCCACCACACCGGCCACGCACCAAACGATGACCCAAATGCGGTTGAGCGGGATACCAATGGACTGGGCCGCTTGGTGGTCATCGGCCACCGCACGCAGCGCACGACCGGTGGTGGTTTTTTGGAAAAACACACTGAGCAACGCCACCAAGCCAGCGGCGATGAACGCTGCCACCAAGTCCTCTTGGTTGATCATGATGCCGCCGTCGAAGGTGGACTCCATGAGCATCCAAGGTTCTTTGGGCATGCCCACGTCGATCTTGTAAATGTCGCTGCCGAAGATGGATTGACCCAAACCGTCGAGGAAGTAAGTGATACCCAACGTGGCCATCAACAAGGTGGTGCCTTCTTGGTTGACCAAGTGGCGCAACACCAAGAACTCAATCACCCACGCCACCACAAACATCACAGCAGCAGCGCCGGCGAAGGCCAGCAAGTTGACGAGCACAAAGTTGTCGATGCCAGTGAGCGCAGGAATCCACTCACCAAAGCGGGCCATGGCCAGCGCAGCAAACAAGACCATCGCACCTTGCGCAAAGTTAAACACGCCAGAAGCTTTGTAAATCAACACGAAGCCGAGGGCGACCAACGAATACAGCATGCCTGCCATGAGGCCGCCGAAAAGGGTTTCAAGAAAAAATGCCATGTTCTTGTCCTTAGTGAGAAGTGCCGAGGTAAGCGCTGATGACTTCCTCGTTGTTACGCACCTCATCGGGGGTGCCGTCGCCGATCTTTTTGCCGTAGTCGAGCACGACCACGCGATCAGAAATGTCCATCACCACGCCCATGTCGTGTTCGATCAACACGATGGTGGTGCCGAACTCGTCGTTCACATCCAAGATGAAGCGACACATGTCTTGCTTCTCTTCGACGTTCATACCGGCCATGGGCTCGTCGAGCAGCAACACTTGGGGTTCGAGCGCCAGCGCACGGCCCAAGTCCACACGTTTTTGCAAACCGTAAGGCAACTGGCCGACGGGCGTTTTGCGGAAGGCTTGAATCTCCAAAAAGTCGATGATGCGCTCCACCTTTTCGCGGTGCATCATTTCTTCTTTTTCAGCGGGACCGATGCGTAGAGCTTGCATCAGGATGTTGCTCTTCATGCGCAGGTTGCGACCGGTCATGATGTTGTCGAGCACGCTCATGCCTTTGAACAAGGCCAAGTTTTGGAAGGTGCGCGCAATGCCCATGGTGGCCACTTGGTGGCTGTCCATATGCCCAAAGGTTTGACCACGGAAGGTGATGGAGCCTTCTTGTGGCGCGTACACACCGTTGATGCAGTTCAGCATCGAGCTTTTGCCCGCACCGTTGGGGCCAATGATGGCGCGCACTTCGTGCTCTTTGACGTTGAACGAAATGTCGGTCAGCGCTTTGACACCACCGAAACGCAAACTGATGTTTTTGACGTCAAGAATGACGTCGCCGATTTTCTTGCTCATGCTGCTTTCCCCACAGGCGCGAAGGTATTGGCGTCAGACAGCTTGAGCGTGGCGCTCACGCTGCCGGTACGGCCGTCTTCAAACTTCACCACGGTTTCAATGAATTGCTCGGTCGCGCCGTTGTACAGGGCACCTACCAAGGCGTCGTACTTTTCGGCGATGAAACCGCGGCGCACTTTGTTGGTACGGGTGAGTTCACCGTCGTCTGCATCGAGTTCTTTGTGCAACACGAGGAAGCGGCTCACTTGGCTACCGGCCAACAGCTCGTCAGCGGCCAGATCAGCGTTGACTTTCTCAACGCACTCTTTGATCAACTGATACACCTCTGGCTTTTGCGCCAAGTCGGTGTAACCGGCGTAAGGCAAGTTGCGACGCTCGGCCCAGTTGCCCACGGCGTCCATGTCGATGTTGATCATCACGCACACTTTTTCGCGTTGATCGCCATAGGCCACCACTTCTTTGATGTGTGGGAAGAACTTGAGTTTGTTCTCGACGTACTTCGGTGCAAACATGGCACCGTCGTTGGCGCCACCTTTGATGCGGCCCACATCTTTGACGCGATCAATGATTTTCAAATGGCCATGCGCATCCAAGAAGCCCGCATCGCTGGTGTGGTACCAGCCATCGGCGGTCAGCACTTCGGCGGTGGCTGCGTCGTTCTTGTAATAACCCTTGAGCAAACCGGGCGACTTGACCAAGATCTCGCCGTTGTCAGCCACCTTGATTTCAACGCCCGCACAAGGCACGCCCACGGTGTCGGCGCGCGCTTCGTGATCGGGCTGCAAGCAAACGAACACGGCGGTTTCTGTGGAGCCATAGAGCTGCTTCAAGTTCACACCGATGGAGCGGTAGAAGCTGAACAAGTCTGGGCCAATCGCCTCACCCGCGGTGTAGGCCACGCGCACGCGGCTCATGCCAAGGTTGTTGCGCAGCGGGCCGTACACGAAGAAGTTGCCCAAGGTGTAGAGCAAGCCCCCCAGCAAACCAATCGATTGGCCAGACATTTTGGTGGGGCCGTATTTGCGAGCCACATCCATGAAGAAATGGAACATGCCGCGCTTGAGTGCGCCTGCGTCTTCCATGCGAATCATCACGCTGGTGAGCAAGCCTTCAAACACGCGGGGTGGCGCGAAGTAATAGGTGGGGCCGACTTCTTTCAAATCGATGGTGACGGTGGCTGCCGACTCGGGGCAGTTCACCACATAGCCGCAGTACAACCACTGCGCATAGCTGAAGATGTTTTGGCCAATCCATGCGGGTGGCAAGTAAGCCAGCACGTCCTCTTCAGAGGTGAGCTTGTCAAACTTCGCACCCGCTTCGGCACGGTTGATCAGCGAGTAATGCGTGTGGACCACGCCTTTGGGATTGCCCGTGGTGCCAGAGGTGAAGAACATGGCGCCCACGTCTTGGGACTTGGCTTTTTCGACTTCCGCACGGAAGAACGCAGGATGTTGCTTGGCATACACCTCACCTGCGGCCAGCAGCTCATCGAGCGAGGCCAAGCCCGGTTCGTCGTACTTGCGCAGACCGCGTGGGTCATCAAAAAAGATGTGCGCAATTTGTGGGCACTGCTCGCGAATTTCGAGCAACTTGTCGACCTGCTCTTGGTCTTCCACCACGCAGAAGCGCACTTCGGCGTTGTTGAGCGGGAACACACATTCAGGGCCTGCGGCATCTTGGTACAACGGAATGGGAATCGCGCCCAATGACTGCGCGGCCAACATCGTGGCGTACAGGCGAGGACGGTTAGAACCGACCACCATCAAATGCTCACCGCGCGTCAAACCGGCTTGGTGCAAGCCGCACGCCATGCGCTCCACCAAATGGGCCATGTCAGCCCAAGTGGTGGTTTGCCAAATGCCGTATTCCTTCTCGCGCATGGCGGGAGCCTGTGGGCGCTCGCTGGCATGTTTGAGTAACAGTCGGGGGAACGTGGTCTGCATTCCGAGTCCTTGTTCAAATGTTCAATTTCGACGAATGTGGCTGTCTCGTTTGAGACGAGATAACCAAGTTGGGCGCGATCGTAGGACGATGTTTGACGCCAAGTTGTCGTTTCGACGACAATCTAGGGTAGACACCTACGAGGACTTACCCGAGTCTTACCTCTCAAAAAGACAGTGATAACTTAGGACTTCTATGGCGACAGAATCCAGCGTTTTTCAACGACGTCGCGCACCCAGCGCCGCTGAAACCAGCCAAATTCCATGGCTGGCTTTGCTCACGCCGGAGGAGCGCGCGCGCATCACGCCCCAACTGGTGGTGAGTGACCCCATGCCCGGCGATTACGTGTGCCGCATGGGTCGCTCTGCGACGTTCTGGTTTGGCGTGATCGAAGGCTTGCTCAAGATGAGCACCGACAGCGCGAGCGGGCGCACCATCACCTTCACCGGTGTGCCGCCGGGGGGCTGGTTTGGCGAAGGTACGGCCATCAAACGCGAGCCCTACCGCTACAACATCATGGCTTTGCGTCGCAGCGTGGTGGCAGGCTTGCCCATCGACACGTTTCATTGGTTGCTGGACAACTCCATTGGCTTCAACCGCTTTGTGATGAACCAACTCAACGAGCGTTTGGCGCAGTTCATCGAAGCCCGCGAGATTGATCGCTCCAACAACCCCGATGTGCGTGTGGCGCGCAACTTGGCCGCGCTGTTTAACCCAACTCTGTTTCCGGGCGTGGGCGAAATGCTGCGCATCACCCAGCAAGAACTGGCATATTTGGTGGGGCTGTCACGCCAACGCGTCAATGTGGCCCTCAACACCTTGCAAGAGCAAAGCGCAATTCGCATTGAATACGGCGGCATGCGCGTGCTCGACTTGACCGCCCTTCGCGCCTACGGCACAACGACCTAAGCGGCGAACGCTGGGCCGCCACTCGTTAAACTCATCGCCTTACTTGCACCGCTTATGTCAGACACACCTCAAGAACTCACACGACTCAACAAACGCATGGCCGAACTCGGCCTGTGCTCACGCCGCGAGGCCGATGCGTGGATTGAACAAGGCTGGGTGTTGGTCAATGGCCGCCCCGCTGAAATGGGCGTGAAGGTTGGCCCCCAAGACCGCGTTGAGGTGGACCCACGCGCCAAGGGCCACCAAGACACACAAGTCACGATTCTTTTGCACAAGCCCATGGGCTATGTGAGCGGCCAAGCCGAAGACGGGCATGAGCCCGCCATCATGCTGATCAACCCGCGCACGCATTGGGCGGGCGACTCGTCCAAACGACGCTTCACGCCCCCACACTTGCGCAGCCTCGCCCCTTCGGGCCGACTCGACATCGACTCCACGGGCTTGTTGGTGTTGACGCAAGACGGCCGCGTGGCACGCCAATTGATTGGCGAAGACTCGGAAATGGAAAAAGAATATTTGGTGCGCGTGACCTACACCGGCCACGAAAACACCGCCGCGGCCACCGCCGCATCTGCCACGTATGGCGGCAGAGCCAACCAGCTCAGCGCCATTGGCGACCACGACCGCGTGACCAACAACGTGCAGGCTGTGTTTCCGAAGGCGCAGCTCGAACGCTTACGCCACGGCTTGAGCTTGGACGGCAAACCTCTCAAACGCGCACAGGTGGAATGGCAAAACCCAGAGCAGCTTCGCTTTGTGTTGACCGAAGGCAAAAAGCGCCAAATTCGCCGCATGTGCGAACAAGTCGGCCTACAGGTCGTTGGACTCAAGCGCATCCGCATCGGGCACGTCCAACTGGGGCAACTGCCTGCAGGGCAGTGGCGCTACCTGGGTGCTCACGAGCGCTTTTAAGTTGCGCTCATTTCCCGCGTTTGATGCCTCTTGAAATTGAGGCTAGCGCCCCGCATCTTGGGGCGTTGTTTTTTGTAATTTAGTTTTTGAAGACCATGACCAAACAAACCCATTCCTTCCAAGCCGAAGTCTCACAACTACTGCACCTCGTCACGCATTCGCTGTATTCGAACAAAGAAATCTTCTTGCGCGAGTTGGTGTCCAACGCCTCTGACGCCTGCGACAAGCTGCGCTACGAAGGCCTGAACAACGATGCTTTGTTTGAAGGCAACGCCGACCTCGAAGTGCGCGTGAGCTTTGACAAAGACGCCCGCACCTTGACCATTGCCGACAACGGCATTGGCATGAGCCAAGAAGAAGCCATTGCCCACCTCGGCACGATTGCCAAGAGCGGCACACGCGAATTCATGGGCAAACTCAGCGGCGACCAAAAGACCGATGCCAAAGACCAAGGCGCTTTGATTGGCCAGTTTGGCGTGGGCTTTTACTCGGGCTACATCGTCGCGGACCGCATCACGGTGGAATCACGCCGTGCTGGCCTGAAGGCCAGCGAGGGTGTGCGCTGGAGCAGCACCGGCACAGGTGACTTTGAGGTGGAGACCATCACCCAAGCGGAGCGTGGCACCAAGATCATCTTGCACCTGCGTGACGACGCCGAGGAATACCTGAGCGCTTGGAAGCTCAAATCGGTCATCAACAAATACTCTGACCACATCTCTTTGCCTATCCGTATGCGCAAAGAAGAATGGAAAGACGGCGAGCTCATTGAAGGTGACCCCTCCGGTGGTCGTCAACCTGGCGAAATGGTGTTGACCGACGAATGGGAAACCATCAACCAAGCCAACGCGCTGTGGGCTCGCGCTAAGAAAGACGTGACGGACGAGCAGCACACCGAGTTCTACAAACACATCAGCCACGACTTTGAGCCACCTTTGGCTTGGAGCCACAACCGTGTGGAAGGCAGCACCGAGTACACCCAGCTGTTGTACATCCCCAGCAAAGCGCCGATGGACTTGTTCAACCGCGACAAAAAAGCGGGCTTGAAGTTGTACGTGAAGCGCGTGTTCATCATGGACGACGCAGAAGCGCTGATGCCCTCTTACCTGCGCTTCATCAAAGGCGTGGTGGACTCAGCCGATTTGCCACTGAACGTGAGCCGTGAGTTGCTGCAAGAAAGCCGCGATGTGAAAGCCATTCGCGAAGGCAACACCCGCCGTGTGTTGGCCGTGTTGGAAGACTTGGCCAAGTACGACAAAGCCCCCGTGGCGGGCGGCGATGGCGTGACTGACGCGACAACCGAAGGTGTCACTGACGTTTTAAGCGACGAAGACAAAGCCAAGCAAGGCAAGTACAGCCAGTTCTACGCGGAGTTTGGCTCCGTGCTGAAAGAAGGCTTGGGCGAAGACTTTGCCAACAAGGACAAACTCGCCAAGTTGTTGCGCTTTGCCAGCACCAGCACAGACGCCGTGAGCGTGTCTTTCGCCGACTACAAGGCACGCATGAAAGAAGGCCAAGAGGCCATCTACTACATCACCGCTGACACACTGGCAGCAGCCAAGAACAGTCCACAACTCGAAGTGTTCCGCAAAAAGGGCATCGAAGTGCTGTTGATGACCGACCGCGTAGATGAGTGGGCTTTGAACTTTGTGCAAGAGTTCGACGGCACGCCGTTGCAATCTGTGGCCAAAGGTGCTGTGGACTTGGGCTCCTTGCAAGACGAGGCCGAGAAGAAAGCGGCGGAAGATGCCGCTGAAGCATTCAAGCCTGTGTTGGCCAAGCTCAAAGAAGCACTCAAAGACAAAGCCGATGACGTGCGCGTGACCACCCGCTTGGTCGACTCCCCCGCCTGCTTGGTGGTGAAAGACCACGGCATGTCCATGCAACTGGCCCGCATGCTCAAGCAAGCGGGTCAACAAGCGCCTGAGATGAAACCTATCTTGGAAGTGAATGCAGAGCACGCCTTGGTGAAGAAGCTCAGCGGTGACGCCAACCCCAACTTCAACGACTTGGCGCACATCTTGTTTGACCAAGCTTTGTTAGCCGAGGGTGGTTTGCCCGAAGACCCTGCCGCCTATGTGAAACGGGTGAACGCACTCTTGGTGTAAAACACCGTCCATGACACACATGGACACCCCTCACCCCGCGTTGCTAGACGACTTGAAGGCCAACACACACGTGTTGGCCTTTGACATTTTTGGCACGGTCGTCGACTGGCATGGCAGCATCGTGCGCGAAGTGCAAGCGCACTACCCGTCTGTGGATGCCAATACATTTGCTTTGGCTTGGCGAGCGGGCTACCAGCCTGCGATGGCGCGCGTGCGCTCTGGCGAACTGGGCTGGACGCGCATTGATGAGCTGCATCGTTTGATTCTGGATGACTTGCTGCCCAAGTTTGGCTTAGCGCATTTGAGTGAGTCTGAACGGATGCATCTCAACCGCGTGTGGCATCGCTTAGAGGCTTGGCCAGACAGCGTGGCAGGACTTGAACGACTCAAACAAAAATTCACCATCTGCACCTTGTCCAACGGCAACCTTGGTTTGCTGACCCACATGGCCAAGCGTGCAGGGTTACCTTGGGACTGCGTGCTCTCTGCAGAAGTGTTTCGGGCTTACAAGCCGGACCCCGCCACGTACCTTGGCGTTGCCCAAGTGTTTGATTTGTCAGCGCAGCAAGTCATGCTGTGCGCGGCACACCATGACGATTTAGCGGCGGCGCGTGCTTGCGGCTTGCGCACCGCCTACATTGAACGCCCTTTGGAGTTTGGTGCATCGCAACCCAAAGATGTGTCGCCTCAGGCAGGCAACGATTTGCATGTGCGCGACATTCATGCGCTTGCCGATGCGTTGGGTTGCTAAGTCCCGTTAAACGTAGAGCGGTTCTTCTTGCATGGCTTCGCATTGCTCCACCAACATGTGCGTTTGCCCCGCCCAATAGTCACTGCTGCCAAACCATGAGAAGTGCTGTGCGAACGCAGGATCGTCCTTGCGACGCGCTAGCCAAGCGCTGTAATGGATCAATCGCAAGCTACGCAGTGGCTCAATCAACGCCAACTCATGACGATTGAGTTCACGCATCTGCTCGTACCCATCGAGCAACATCGACAGCTGCTGCGTGCGCTCCTTGCGATCGCCGCTGAGCAGCATCCATAGGTCTTGGATTGCGGGGCCCATGCGTGCATCATCCAAATCTACAAAATGAGGGCCACCATTGGGCAAGTCTGTGGGTGTCCACAAGATGTTGCCTGGGTGGCAGTCACCATGCAGCCGGATGTGATGTGCCGGATGTTCGGCGAATTTTTGCGTCGCGATGTCGATGGCTTGGTTGCACACGGCCAACCATTCTGTTTGCTGATCCAGCGGCATGATGTTTTGCGCCATCAACCAGTCACGTGACTCAACGGCAAATGTGTGCACATCCAATGTTGGACGCGTCGCGAAATGACGCTGTGCGCCCACGTTGTGGATGCGCGCGATAAAACGACCTATCCACTCCAGCACCTCGGCATCATCGAGCTCAGGCATTCGCCCACCCCGACGTGGACTCACGCTGAATGCAAAGTCATGCGTGTGGTGCAAGGTTTTGCCATGCAGCGTCAGCGGCCCCACCAAGGGAACCTCTTCTGCCATCAACTCGGCAGCAAAGCTGTGCTCTTCCAGAATCTGCGCGTCCGTCCAACGCTCTGGCCGATAAAACTTTGCAACCACCGAGGCGTTGTCATCGAGCATGACTTGGTAGACGCGGTTTTCGTAGGAGCTCAGGGCTGTCAATCGTCCATCGACGGCCAGCCCTAAGTCAGACAGTGCATCAAGCACCACGTCAGGTGTGAGGGCGTCGTAGGCGTGTTTCATGCGCGTCTCATCAAACACCCCAAACTACCTCAACATGAGCGGCTTGCGCTCGCTTCAACATGTCAATGAAGGGCGTGGCGCGTTGCCTCAAGGAGACATGGCGAGACGGTTCCTCATGGTGGCTGTTCACGTCTGTTGCGTCAGAACTTTGAGACTTTTCTGCAGCCAATCTCGCGGCTTCTGCTTTGGCAATCTCTTCAGCGTGTATGGCATCATGCAAGCGCTGAATGGCCTGCGCCATCTCGTCAGGCAAGACAATGCCTTGAGCGCCGGGCTCTTTACCAATGAGGGACAAGACCTGACGAGCATGCGGCTCCAACATGATCAAGTCACTGGTTTCTTTGGATTTAAATTTGTACAACATCGTGACATTGTGCGCCGTTGAGACAAACGATCACAGCGTTTTTTGGAGTGCAGTGCGAAAGGCCGATGGATTTTCAAACTGCACCCAGTGCCCTGCATTTGGGATGACTTGGAACGTCGCGAGGGTATGCAACACCTCGGGTACACGCGACAGCGTGTTGACGTATAAAGCATCTTGTGCTCCCCAAATACCATGAACAGGACACTGCCACTGCGTTTGCACTTTGGCCAACACGTCCGTGCGTGCAATGCGTCGTCGGCGCATGCGGTCTCGATCGACATTGATCATCTGTAAATCAATGATGTCTTCCGTGACGCACTCTGTATTGGCCAACATCATGGCGTTTAAGTTGTGCCGATGCACCGCGCGACGCTGCGCGTCAGTCATTGAATCCAACATGCCACGCATCGGTAAATTTTCGACCATCAAACCCAACCCCGGCACACCGACCAGCACCAAGGTAGAGGCTAAATGTGGGTAGTGAGCAGCCATCAATCCCGCCGTCATCCCCCCAAATGAAAAGCCAACGATATCGACAGCGATTTGTTGAAACGTCTCCGACAGTATGTGAGCAACATAAGGCACCAAATCATCGGCATCTTTCACTTGGCTTGGCAAGGCAGAGTCTCCGAAACCCGGCATATCGAGCGCCCAGACTTCACGATCCTGTGAGAGGTCTAAAACGTTGTTGACCCAATGTGTCCAACTTCCTGAGCCGCCATGCAAGAGCACCAAGGGCTTGGCGTTGAGAACGCGTATGGGTCGCCAAACATGCCAGACCGCAGAGCCCCATGGCAGAGACATCTCAATGCGTTGTGCATGGCCAAGTGCGGTTTGAACAAGTGACATACGTTCAGACAAAGAAAAACGCCCACTGTGAAGTGGGCGTTTTAAAGTGGTTGCGCGAGTAGGATTTGAACCTACGACCTTTGGGTTATGAGCCCAACGAGCTACCAGGCTGCTCCATCGCGCGTCAAGAGGATTAGTATAACCTATTAAGCTGCTGTATCAGTAGAAACTTCAGAATCATTTTCTGAACGCTCAACCAACTCAACGAAAGCCATGGGCGCATTGTCACCCACGCGGAAACCCATTTTCAAGATACGTGTGTAGCCACCTGGACGAGCGTTGAAGCGTGGGCCCAACACATCGAACAATTTGACAACGCTGTCACGGTCGCGCAAGCGGTCAAATGCCAAACGGCGGTTAGCCACTGTTGGCACTTTGGCCAAAGTGATCATGGGTTCAATCACGCGACGCAGCTCTTTGGCTTTTGGCAATGTTGTTTTGATGGCCTCATGCTCGATGAGCGAGTTCATCATGTTGCGCAACATAGCCAAGCGGTGTGAGCTGGTGCGGTTGAGTTTACGAAGTCCGTGTCCGTGACGCATTTTGAATTTCCTTAAGTTATTTTGCCGGCCGCCGTATCAGGTACGGCCAGGGGACGTGATGTCGGTGGATATTTTAAATCAACGACGCTCTAAACCAGCAGGTGGCCAGCTCTCGAGCTTCATGCCCAAGGTCAAACCACGTGAAGCCAGAACTTCTTTGATTTCATTGAGAGATTTACGACCCAAGTTAGGCGTCTTCAACAGCTCGTTTTCGCTACGCTGGATCAAATCACCAATGTAGTAAATGTTTTCTGCTTTGAGGCAGTTGGCGGAACGAACGGTGAGTTCGAGCTCGTCAACAGGACGCAACAGGATTGGATCGAAGTTTTGTGTATTGCCTGAACCTGAAGAGGCAGATGTACCAGCCGCTTCTTCGTCGCTCAATTGTGCGAACACTTTGAGTTGCTCAACCAAAATCTTTGACGATGCACGCACGGCATCTTCGGCAGAAATCGCACCGTTGGTTTCGATCTCCATGACCAAACGGTCCAGATCTGTACGTTGCTCAACGCGGGCGTTTTCAACGCTATAGCTCACACGGCTAACAGGCGAGAACGATGCGTCCAACACGATGCGACCGATCGATTTGCTTGGCTCTTCGCCATAACGACGCACAGTACCAGGCACATAGCCACGACCTGTTTCAACTTTGAGTTGGATGTCAATCTTGCCGCCTTGCGACAAGTTGGCAATCACGTGCTCAGGGTTGATGATTTCAACATCGTGCGGTGTTTGAATGTCAGCAGCAGTGATGGGGCCTTCGCCGTCTTTGCGCAAGCTCAAAGTGACTTCGTCACGGTTGTGCAACTTGAACACAACACCTTTGAGGTTCAACAAAATGTTGACCACATCTTCTTGCACGCCATCAATGGATGAGTATTCGTGCACAACGCCTGCGATGGTGACTTCAGTCACTGCGTAGCCAACCATAGACGACAGCAAAACGCGACGCAATGCGTTGCCCAATGTGTGTCCATAGCCACGCTCAAACGGCTCCAAGGTGACCTTGGCGCGGTTGTGACCCAGTTGCTCGACGTGGATGTTTTTAGGTTTCAGCAAATTAGTTTGCATTCAGATTTCCTCTCAATACCCCCGGCTCGTTACACCGGTAAGGCAGGGTGTCTGGACCACGCTGCGCGAGCAGGCAGCGTGGGGTGCGTTAGGTTGAAAACTTCAACCAGAATTAACGCGAATACAGTTCGACGATCAGCGATTCGTTGATGTCGGCTGCAAATTCATCACGGTCAGGTGACTTCTTGAAAGTACCTTCCGCTTTTTCAGCATTCACTTCCACCCAAGCAGGCATGCCCACTTGTTTGGCCAGCTCGAGAGCTTCCAAAACACGGCCTTGCTTCTTGGATTTTTCACGAACAGCGATCACGTCACCGGCTTTGACCAAGTACGAAGGAATGTTCACTTGATTACCGTTAACGGTAATGGCCTTGTGAGAAACCAACTGACGTGCTTCAGCGCGTGTGGAACCAAAGCCCATGCGGTACACGACGTTGTCCAAACGTGACTCAAGGATGAACAACAAGCTAGCACCTGTGTTGCCCTTTTGGCGGTCGGCTTGTGCAAAGTAGCGGCGGAACTGACGCTCCAAAACACCGTACATACGCTTGACTTTTTGCTTTTCGCGCAATTGCAAACCGTAGTCAGACGTGCGCTGACCGGATGTGCGACCGTGTTGGCCTGGCTTGGTGTCGAATTTTGACTTGTCAGCGATAGAGCGACGTGCGCTCTTCAAGAACAGGTCGGTGCCTTCACGGCGTGAGAGTTTGGCCTTGGGGCCGAGGTAACGTGCCACTTGAAATTCCTTCTTTAATCATCTGCTCACAAAAAGTGAGGAGCCGCTGGTAGTGATACCAGCGGCGGTGGGCTTGTGGTTAACAATAAAAGCGAAACGCTTAGATGCGACGACGCTTCTGTGGACGGCAGCCGTTATGCGGCACAGGCGTCACGTCAGCAATCGAATTGATGCGAATGCCCAATGCAGCCAAAGCGCGCACTGAAGATTCACGACCAGGACCTGGACCTTTGATTTCAACATCGAGGTTTTTGATACCTTGATCAACAGCAGCGCGGCCAGCGACTTCAGATGCTACTTGAGCAGCAAATGGGGTCGACTTGCGTGAGCCTTTGAAACCTTGACCACCCGACGATGCCCATGACAAGGCATTGCCTTGGCGGTCAGTGATCGTGATGATGGTGTTATTGAACGAAGCATGCACGTGTGCAATGCCATCGGCAATATTTTTACGAACTTTTTTACGGACGCGCGATGCGGCGCCGCTAGGTGATTTAGCCATTGTTCTGCCTCAATCCTGTTATTTCTTCAGCGCTTGGGCTGCTTTACGCGGACCCTTGCGTGTGCGTGCGTTGGTACGCGTACGCTGACCACGCATTGGCAGACCACGGCGGTGACGGAAACCACGGTAGCAACCGATGTCCATCAAACGCTTGATGTTCATGGTCGTTTCACGACGCAAGTCGCCTTCGATCGTGAACTCAGCGATCTGGTCACGGATCTTTTCGAGGTCCGAGTCAGTCAGATCTTTGATCTTTTTTGCGTAATCAATGCCAGTTGCTTCGCAAATTTTGCGAGCGCGTGTGCGACCAATACCAAAAATAGCGGTGAGGCCAATTTCAGTGTGTTTGTGCGGCGGAATGTTAATGCCAGCGATACGTGCCATGTGCGTCCTCTTTAAACCAGTTCAATCAGCCTTGACGCTGTTTGTGGCGTGGATCTGTACAGATCACACGAACCACGCCCTTGCGGCGGATGATTTTGCAGTTGCGGCAAATTTTCTTGACCGAAGCCGAAACTCTCATTTCATTCTCCTAAAACCCAATTTTACCTCACCCCCATCGAAGGGATGAGACACCTGTTATTCGATTCTTCAACCGAGCGTTGTTTTGAAACTGGCCTTTTTAAGCAGTGAGTCATACTGCTGGCTCATCATGTAGTTCTGCACCTGAGCCATAAAGTCCATGGTGACAACCACAATGATCAACAACGAAGTTCCACCGAAGTAAAACGGGACGTTGTATTTCAAAATCAAAAACTCGGGCAACAAGCATACAAAAGTGATGTACACGGCACCTGCTAAGGTGAGTCGAACCAAAATCTTGTCGATGTACTTGGCGGTGTGCTCGCCTGGACGAATACCAGGAACAAATGCACCGCTTTTCTTCAAGTTATCTGCTGTTTCACGGCTGTTGAACACCAACGCTGTGTAGAAAAAGCAGAAGAAAACAATAGCTGCGGCATACAACATCACATAGACAGGCTGTCCAGGTGCTAATGCAGCAGAAATATCTTTGAGCCAAACCATGCTGTCACCGGAACTGAACCAGCTGACCACGGTTGCAGGCAACAAAATGATCGACGAAGCAAAGATGGGAGGAATAACGCCTGCCATGTTCAACTTCAGTGGCAAGTGCGAAGACTGACCACCATAAACCTTATTACCCACTTGGCGACGCGCATAGTTCACCAAGATCTTACGCTGACCGCGTTCGACGAACACGACGAAGTAAGTCACCATCGCCACAACGACAACGATCAACAACGCAATCAAAATACTCATAGCACCGGTGCGAACCAATTCCAGCAGACCACCCACTGAATTCGGCAAACCAGCAGCGATGCCAGCAAAAATCAGGATCGAAATACCGTTACCCAAACCACGCTCTGTAATCTGCTCGCCCAACCACATCAGGAACATAGTTCCAGCAGTCAAACTCACCATAGCGGTCATACGGAAACCAAAACCAGGCACATTCACCAAGCCTGCTGAAGCTTCTAAAGCCAAAGCAATACCCATGGACTGGAACAATGCCAAACCCAAGGTGCCATAACGCGTGAATTGCGTGATCTTGCGACGACCTGCTTCGCCTTCTTTTTTGAGCTGCTCCAGCGAGGGCAACACATAAGTCAGCAACTGCATGATGATCGATGCAGAGATGTAAGGCATGATGCCCAATGCGAACACCGTGAAACGCGATAGCGCTCCGCCGGAGAACATATTGAACAAACTCAAAATACCGCCCTGCTGACCTTTAAACAACTGCTGGAGTTGGTTAGGGTCAATGCCGGGCACAGGAATATGCGCACCCACGCGGTAGACGACCAAAGCCAGCAGTAAAAAGATCAGTCGACGACGCAAATCGCCGAACTTATCTGCATTACCGACGGATGAAGGATTCGTTGCCACGGAGTGCTATTCCTAATTAGTGTGCTTAAGCGACAGTGCCGCCAGCAGCTTCGATCGCAGCTTTAGCACCAGCAGTAGCGCCAATGCCGTTCAACTTCACAGCTTTGGTCAGTTCGCCAGTTTTGACGACCTTCACAACGCGTGCAATGTGTGCAACCAAACCAGCTTCTTTCAAGCTGTTCATGTCAACTTCTGCAGCACCCAACTGCTCGAGAGCAGCCAAAGTAACTTCAGCGTTGTACTTCAAAGTTGTTGACTTGAAGCCGCGCTTAGGCAAACGGCGTTGCAAAGGCATTTGACCGCCTTCGAAACCAACCTTGTGGTAGCCGCCTGAACGCGACTTCTGACCTTTGTGACCACGGCCGGCAGTTTTGCCGAGACCGGAGCCAATGCCGCGACCGACACGACGCTTGGCGTGTTTAGCGCCAGGTGCGTGTTTGATGTTATTGAGTTCCATCTTCAACCTTTACAGCACTTTGACCAGATAGCTGATCTTGTTGATCATGCCGCGCACTTCGGGGGTGTCTTGCAGCTCGCTCACAGAATTGAGCTTGCGCAAACCCAAACCACGGACAGTGGCACGGTGCGATTCTTTGGTACCAATCGGGCTACGAACCAGTTGGATTTTCACAGTTTGTGGGGTAGTCATCGAATGCTCCGGGATTAGGCGAAGATGTCTTCGACGGTCTTGCCACGCTTAGCTGCGACTTCCGAAGCAGTTGTAGCGTTGTTCAAGGCATCCAAAGTCGCACGAACCATGTTGTAAGGGTTCGACGTACCGTGGCTCTTTGCCACGATGTCTGTGATGCCCATGACTTCAAACACAGCGCGCATTGGACCGCCTGCGATGATGCCGGTACCCTTAGGGGCTGGAATCATCATGACGTTTGCAGCACCGTGGTGACCATGCACCTTGTGGTGAATGGTGCCGTTTTTCAACGACACTTTGGTCATGTTGCGGCGCGCTTCTTCCATCGCCTTTTGCACAGCAGCTGGCACTTCTTTCGACTTGCCCTTGCCCATGCCAACGCGACCATCGCCATCACCAACAACGGTCAAGGCTGCGAAACCGAGAATACGGCCGCCCTTCACCACTTTGGTCACGCGGTTGACCGCGATCATTTTTTCACGCAGACCGTCTTCTGGACCATCACCCTGCGTTTTAGCTTGAAATTTAGCCATTTGTAATTTCCAATTCGATTAGAACTGCAAGCCAGCTTCGCGGGCTGCGTCGGCCAAAGCCTTAACACGACCGTGATAAGCGAAACCGGAGCGATCAAACGCAACCTTCTCAACGCCAGCAGCTTTTGCTTTTTCAGCAATCAACTTGCCGATCACTTGGGCAGCATTGACGTTGCCGCCCTTGCCAGTTGCGCCAAGCGCTTTGCGCACATCGACTTCGGCCGTAGATGCTGTTGCCAACACTTTGGTGCCGCAACCAGAAATCACGCTGGCGTAAATGTGCAAATTGGTACGGTTCACCATCAAACGCGCGACGCCTTGGTTGGCGATACGGATGCGAGTTTGACGTGCCCGGCGAAGACGCTGCTCTTTTTTGGTCAACATGGTGCAGCTCCTTATTTCTTCTTGGTCTCTTTGATCGTGATCTTCTCATCCGAATAACGGATGCCCTTGCCTTTGTAAGGCTCAGGAGGACGAATCGCACGAATCTCAGCGGCCACTTGGCCCACGCGTTGACGGTCAGCACCTTTGATGATGATTTCCGTAGCAGCAGGCGTTTCAACCTTGATGCCTTCAGGCATGTCTTTGTTCACGGGGTGAGAAAAACCCACCGCCAAGTTGAGCTTGGTACCTTGCGCAGCGGCTTTGTAGCCCACGCCAACCAACAACAACTTCTTTTCAAAGCCTTTGGTCACACCGGTCACCATGTTGTTGACCAACTGGCGCAATGTGCCGCTCATGGCATTTGCTTCACGTGAATCGTCAACTGGCGTGAATGTCACTTGACCAGCTTCGTTAACAACCTTCACCAAAGCGTGAGAAGCAACCGACAGCGCGCCGCCGGTACCTTTGACACTGATGAGCTGGCTGTTGATTGACACGTCCACACCTTGGGGGACGGTCACAGGCATTTTTCCTACTCGGGACATTTCAGTCTTTCCTTTAGGCTGCGGTTAAGCGACGTAGCACAACACTTCGCCACCGACACCGGTAGCGCGCGCTTTGCGATCTGTCATCACGCCTTGGGGCGTAGTCACGATAGCCACGCCCAAGCCATTCATGACTTGAGGGATAGCATCGCAGCCTTTGTAAACGCGCAAACCGGGACGGCTCACACGCTCAATACGTTCAATCACTGGACGACCTGCGTAGTACTTGAGAGTAATCTCAAGCTCAGTCTTGCCAGCGTCTTTTTTAATTTGAAAACCGTCGATATAGCCTTCGTCTTTCAGCACTTGCGCGATAGCGATCTTCACTTTGGAAGAAGGCACCATCACAGTGGGCTTAGCCACCATTTGCGCATTGCGAATACGAGTCAGCAAGTCGGCGATTGGATCACTCATGCTCATGTTGAATCTCCTGCCTATTACCAGCTGGCTTTGGTGATACCGGGAATGTTGCCTTGGAAGGCTAATTCACGGATCTTGGCTCGGCCGAGGCCAAATTGGCGGAATGTCCCACGGGGACGTCCGGTGATAGCGCAACGATTGCGCTGACGCGTTGGGTTTGCGTTGCGTGGCAGCTTTTGCAGACCCAGACGGGCAGCGGCGCGCTCTTCATCGCTACGCTTAAAGTCGTTGGCAATTGCCTTCAACTCTGCATGCTTGGCAGCGAACTTGGCAACCAGACGGTCTCGCTTGAGCTCGCGCTCGATCAATGCTTGTTTAGCCATGTTCGACCTCAGTTCTTGAACGGAAAACGGAAACCAGCGAGAAGCGCTTTGCACTCTTCGTCAGTCTTGGCCGTTGTCGTGATGCTGATGTTGAGGCCGCGCAGTGCGTCGACTTTGTCGTACTCAATCTCAGGGAAAATAATCTGCTCTTTAACGCCGATGTTGTAGTTACCACGGCCATCGAACGCACGACCAGAAATACCACGGAAGTCACGAACGCGAGGCAAAGCCACGGTCACGAAACGATCCAGGAATTCGTACATTTGCACGCCGCGCAATGTAACCATACAACCAATAGGCTGCTGCTCACGGATTTTAAAACCCGCAATCGCTTTCTTAGCCTTGGTCACCACAGGTTTTTGGCCTGCGATTTTGGTCAAATCGCTCACGGCGTTGTCCATGACTTTCTTGTCAGCGACAGCTTCGCTCACACCCATGTTCAACGTGATTTTTGTCAAACGCGGAACTTGCATGGGCGATGTGTAACCGAACTTAGCGGTCAACTCAGGAGCCACTTTTTCGCGATAGTGTTGTTGCAGTCGTGCCATGCTTATGCCGCCTTGATTTCTTCGCCGCTGGACTTGTAGACGCGCACTTTATTGCCGTCAGCCAGAACCTTGATACCAACTCGATCAGCCTTACCCGTTGCAGCGTTATAAATCGCCACGTTGGACTGATGAATTGGCATTGTTTTTTCAACGATGCCGCCTTGCGTGCCAGCCATTGGGTTTGGCTTGGTGTGTTTTTTCACCAAGTTAATGCCATCGACCACCAAGTGGCTGTCATCACTGCGCAGCGATACAACGCCACGCTTGCCTTTGTCACGCCCAGCGAGGACGATGACTTGGTCGCCTTTGCGAATCTTGTTCATGATGTGCCCTTACAGAACTTCAGGAGCCAAGGACACGATCTTCATGAACTTCTCAGTGCGCAACTCGCGCGTCACTGGGCCAAAGATACGGGTGCCGATAGGCTCCAATTTGGCATTGAGCAAAACTGCTGCATTGCCGTCGAATTTAACGAGCGAACCGTCACCGCGGCGAATGCCTTTGGCAGTACGAACCACCACAGCACTGTAAACCTCGCCTTTTTTGACGCGGCCACGTGGCGCAGCTTCTTTGATGCTCACTTTGATGATGTCGCCCACGCTTGCGTAGCGACGCTTAGAACCGCCGAGCACCTTGATGCACAAAACGGACTTTGCGCCGGTGTTGTCAGCGACATCTAACCGAGATTCAGTCTGGATCATTTATATATTCCCAACTTGCATCAGCGTTTGCAGAACTTGCGCTCCACACCCAACCGATCAGTCTTGGGCCCGTCATCCACGCTGCAAACCACTCGCAACGCTTCTACTTGGGCAGATAACTCCGCTTTTTGAGCGGAGCCGCAGATTATGGCACAACTATTTGGGCCGCGTCAATTTATTTCACAAAATTTTTCTAGTCGCCTTTTGCGCACTTTAAAGTCTGCGACACAATCTCTCTCATGCCCCATACAGACACAACCTCATCCACCCTCGCTTTTATTGGGGGTGGCAACATGGCCAGCGCCATCATTGGCGGACTGATCAAGCAAGGTACACCTGCCGAAAGCATCTTGGTCATTGAACCCTTCGAAGAAGCGCGTCAGCGAATTGAACGTGAATTCAAGATCAAAACACACCCGACAGCAGGGCCCGAACTAGAAAAAGCGAGTTTGGTCATTTGGGCCGTCAAACCACAAGTTTTTAAAGAAGCCGCCTTGCAGACGGGCCGTTTTTGCAAACAGGCGCTTCATTTGAGTGTCGCAGCAGGCATTCGCAGCGACAGCATTGCCCAATGGCTGCGATCAGAGCGCGTGGTTCGCGCAATGCCCAACACGCCTGCCTTGGTAGGCCTCGGGCAAACCGGCTTATTTGCCCGCCCAGCCGTCACGCCAGCCGATAAGCAGTGGATTGAACGTATCGTGGCGACCACCGGCCAGCACCTTTGGGTAGATGACGAAACCTTGCTTGACGCCGTGACGGCCATTTCAGGCTCAGGACCGGCCTATGTCTTCTTCTTCATCGAAGCCATGGTGGAAGCTGGCGTCAACATGGGCCTCACCCAAGCACAAGCCCATCAACTCGCCGTCGGCACTTTTGTGGGCGCCTCTGAATTGGCCCGCAGCGCCAGCGAACCACCCGCCATTCTTCGCGAACGCGTGACCTCGAAAGGCGGCACCACGTATGCGGCCATCACAGCCATGCAAGAAGCTGGCATTTCTGCCCAGTTCCAAGCGGCATTGGTCGCGGCCCAGCAGCGCGCGGCCGAAATGGGCCAAGCATTTGGCGATTAAGCAGTACTAACCAATGCGACAATGACCGCACAAGTCTCTGAACAACTTTTCAACATGAACAATTTCATCATCTCTCTCGCCTCAGTAGCCGCTTTGGCGCTTCCTTTGGCTGTTTCAGCACAAGCCGTTGCGCCTGCCACCATGCCTGTCGCTCCAGCGCCGCAAGTTGCGCCTGCCGTGCAAGCCCCTCAAGCTGCCCCAGCCCCCACCTACAAAGCTGAGCCTTATGTCGCCCCAAAGGCAGACAAAAAAGCCAAGAAAAAGAAACATAAAAAGGCTAAAAAAGCCAAGAAAGCCAAAGCCCACTAATCAGCGGCTGGCTTTCTGAAAGTTAAAAAGCGCTTGGTCTCCCAAGCGCTTTTTTCATGGGCGCATTGAAACCGTCAAGCGCGCAAAGCAAAGCCAACTGCGATGCCAGCAAACACCGTCGCGCCCAGCCAATGGTTGAGTCGAAACGCCCGAAAGCATCCATCGCGGGTTCGTTCGCGGATAAGCACAAAGTGCCACAACGCCTGCGCCGTCGCAGCGGTCAACGCCACGCCCCACGGCCAGCCCAACTGTTGATCGACCAAAAGAAATGCCCAGCCCGCGAGGTACACGGCGTAAAAGCCCATCACGGCGGCAACATCGAATCGACCCAACGTGATGGCCGATGTCTTCATACCAATGCGCAGGTCGTCATCCCGATCGACCATCGCGTACTCGGTGTCGTAAGCGAGGACCCAAAACAAATTGAACGCAAGAAGCGCCCATGCTTGCCAGGGCACCACGTTGCTCAAGGCTTGAAATGTCAAGGTCTGCCAAGCCATGCCCGCGCCATGCACCACGGCAAACGCCATCGGAATGCCAAAGCTAAACGCCACACCCAACACGGCTTGAGGCATCGACACATGACGTTTGGCATAGGGATACACCAGCGTCACCGCCAGCGCTGCAAATGACCAAGCCACAGCCGCCGCATTGGTGGTCAACACCAGCACAAAAGCCAACGCAGCCAGCACCGCCCCCACAGCCAACGCCTCGCGAACAGACACCGCCCCACGCGTCACAGGCCGCTGTGCCGTGCGCTTCACATGCCGATCAAACTCACGATCAGCGACATCGTTGACGCAGCAACCTGCGCTGCGCATCAAAATAGTCCCGAGCACAAACACAGCCAGCGCGTGCCAGCCCGGCCACCCGCCTGCGGCCAACCACAAGGCAGACAACGAAGGCCACAGCAGCAACATCCAGCCCGCAGGGCGGTTCCAACGAATCAAATCCAAATACAAAGCCAAGCGTTCACGCATACCCAGATCTCACGACAATCGGTTCACGCCCGGCAATTCGCAGGCATAAATGGCATTGCGCAACGCGGCAATGGCTTCGTATCGGGTAAAGCTGCGCCGCCAAGCCAACACCACGCGGCGCGTCGGTGGCGCCACGCCCTCAGCATCCACGATAGGCAAATAACGCACATAGGTTTCTTCACTCTTCTTGCGCTTTTGAGGCTCTAGCGCCTCCTTGGGCACACTCAAACGCGGCACCAAAGTCACGCCCATCCCAGCTGCAACCATGTGCTTGATGGTCTCCAGCGAAGAGCCTTCGAAGCTTTTACGGATGCCCTCGGCATGGCTAGAAAAGCGTGCGAACTCAGGGCAAACCTCCAACACATGGTCTCGAAAACAATGCCCATTGCCCAACAGCAACATGGTTTCGTTCTTCAGTTCTTCGGCGTTGATTTGGTGCAACGCGGCGAAAGGATGGTTGCTCGGCACCGCGGCCATAAAGGGCTCGTCATACAACGACGCGGTGGCCAAGCCTGTATCTGGGAAAGGCTCGGCCATGATGGCGCAATCGATCTCGCCGGTGCGCAACATTTCCAACAACTTGACGGTGAAGTTCTCTTGCAGCATCAAGGGCATTTGCGGGGTCTGCTTGATGTTTTGACGCACCAAGGCGGGCAGCAAATACGGCGCAATGGTGTAGATCACGCCAAGGCGCAAAGGCCCTGCCAGCGGATCTTTGCCGCGTTTGGCAATCTCTTTGATGCTGGCCGCTTGCTCCAACACACTTTGCGCTTGGCGAACAATTTCCTCACCCAAACTGGTGACAGCCACCTCGTTCGCGCTGCGCTCGAACAGCTTGACCTCCAGCTCTTCCTCCAGCTTTTTGATCGCCACCGACAGCGTGGGCTGCGAGACAAAGCAAGCATCGGCCGCACGGCCAAAGTGTTTTTCACGGGCCACGGCCACGATGTATTTGAGTTCAGTCAGCGTCATGCGTTCAAGCTTTCAAGAAGTCCGATTTTCCACCCAACCAGCGGGCCACATGCTGCTCGGCTTGGCGCGGGTACTGGTCCAGCATCTTCGGCGCCAACTCACGGGCCCATTCCAGCAGTTCAACATCCTCGGCCAAGTCGGCAAAACGCAGCAGCGCGGCCCCCGATTGGCGGGCTCCTAAAAACTCACCGGGTCCGCGAATTTCCAAATCTCGACGCGCGATCTCAAAACCATCGGTGGTCTCCACCATGGCTTTGAGGCGTTCACGGGCCGTCTCACTCAAGCGCCCGCTGTCACCGGTGGCGTACATCAGCACGCACGCGGAAGCCGCCGCGCCACGCCCCACGCGGCCACGCAGCTGATGGAGTTGCGACAAGCCAAAACGCTCGGCATGCTCAATCACCATCAACGACGCATTGGGCACATCGACCCCCACCTCAATCACCGTGGTGCTGACCAGCACCGCCATTTGCCCGCTTTCAAACTTGGCCATTTCAGCCTTCTTGTCAGCCGTCGGCATGCGCGAATGCAACAAGCCGACCAACACGGGCGTACTGCCGGGCGGGTTCAGCGCCTCGGTCAGCAAGGCATGCGTTTCGGTGGCGTTGGTCAAGTCAATCGCTTCGCTCTCCTCAATCAACGGACAGACCCAATACACCTGCCGACCTTGGTCAATTTGGTGGCGAATGCGCTCGATCAACTCATCGCGACGACTCTCGGAGACCAAACGCGTGACGATCGGGGTGCGGCCGGGCGGCAACTCGTCCAAGGTGGACACATCCAAGTCCGCGTAATAGCTCATGGCCAAGGTGCGGGGAATGGGCGTGGCGCTCATCATCAACATGTGCGGCTCTTGCTGCACCGCAGCGGCAGACGACTCAGGGGTTTGCATTTTTTCGCGCAGCGCCAAACGCTGCGCCACACCAAAGCGGTGCTGCTCGTCAATGATGGCCAAGGCCAAGTTTTTGAACTTCACTTGCTCTTGAATCACCGCGTGCGTGCCCACCACCAACGCGGCTTCACCGCTGGCGATGAGTCCCAACATTTCAGTGCGCTCTTTTTTCTTTTGACTACCGGTCAGCCACGCCACGCGTTTGCCCAGCGGCGACAGCAAGGGCTCAAGCCAGCCAATGAGCTTGCGAAAGTGCTGCTCCGCCAAAATCTCGGTGGGTGCCATCAAGGCGCATTGCCAGCCCCCATCCATGGCCACGGCGGCGGCCAGCGCGGCCACCACGGTTTTGCCCGAACCCACATCGCCTTGCAGCAAGCGGTGCATGGGCACTTGACGCATCAGGTCTTGGGCCAACTCCTCGCCCACACGCCGCTGCGCCCCTGTCAAAGCAAACGGCAGCACGCCCAACAGCTGCTCGTGCAAGCCGCCTGGGCGCAACGTCAAAGCAGGTGCGCGCAGCAAGTCGCGCGCACGTTTGGACTGCAACTGAGACAGCTGTTGCGCCAACAACTCTTCGGCCTTCAGGCGCTGCCAAGCAGGATGCGTACGGTCCTCCAACTGCGCCAGCGACACATCGGGCGTGGGGTGATGTAAAAAATGCAGCGACTGCGCCAGCCCCCAAGCGTCCACACGGCCGCCATTCGGTTCACGCCCTGTGCCATAACGCAACGTCGACGGCGGCATGGACTCTGGCGGAATCGTCTCAGCAAACGCCCCGTGCCGCGCCGCATGCACCAAACCGCCATGCACCGCCTTGCGCAAATACACCTGCGGCAATCCGGCGGATGTGGGGTACACCGGCGTCAAGGCTTGTGGCAGCTCACCGCCCGCCGCATGAAAACTCGGGTGCATCATCGTGCGCCCCATGAACCCGCCTTTGACCTCGCCACGCAATCGCAAACGGTTACCCACCGCTAACGCTTTTTGTTGTGACGGGTAAAAGCTGAAAAACCGCAAGGTGCAGGTGTCAGACCCGTCATCCACCTCCACCAGCAACTGGCGCCGTGGTTTGTACGCAATTTCGCACGACACCACCGTGGCCTCGATCTGCACCGTATCGCCCTCGCGGGTATCGGCCAAGCGGACGATGCGGGTTTCGTCCTCGTAGCGCAGTGGCAGGTGCAGCGCCAAGTCGATGTCACGGTCGAGCCCAAGCTTGCGCAGCGCCTTTTGCGGCGCGGAAAGCGGCTTGTTTTCTGTTTTGACGGTGGGCTTAGCGGCTGGCATGGGCTGTGATTGTGCCCCGCCGCGTTGGCGCTAGAACTGGTAGCCCAATCGCACACCTAGACCATGACCACCGGCATCGCGGCTCGGGGATGCGGTGATATTTCGGTTGTACAAATCTAACGCGTTGTAACTCCACTGCACCGCGGTATAAAAGCCCTTGGCCCAGTCGTGACGCCAACTGGCGGACATGTTTTTGTTTTTGTAGACGTAGTAATTTCGGTCCGTGACGTAGCCAGGGTCTGGGTAATTCGTCACGGTGTACGAGTTATCGTAGGTGTAACGCGACACCGCAAAAGCGAAAACGTCTTGCGATGAATGCCAATAATTTATCTCAACCACATCTGAGCGACGTGCCAAATCAACACCGCCCAAATAGCTTGGCCAAACGCTGCCAGGTACCGATCGGTTGTTCGACAACATGTCATGTCGCAGTGTTTGTACGCGCACTTGCACTTGTGGCGACAGGTAAAACGCAGCACCTACAAACACCATGTTGTAAGTTTGATGCACGCGAAAAGGCTCCGTATTCCAACTCCCAAAGACATGCTCCGACTGATCGGCGCTGAGTAACCCGAGGCGGAATTCGGTAGCGGTCTCCAAATTTTGCGCGCTGATTGACAACCCTTTTTTGTTGTTCCGATCAATACGCGCGTTCGGATAAGGCACATTCGAAAACTCGGTCGTGTTGTAGTTCAGAAGCAATGGGCGATAAATGCCTGCCGCCCCTTGCACGCGATAGTTGCCAATAGGCGCATTCGCGTACACCTGCAAACCTGGCGCACCACCACTCGCGTCGCTGGTCGTTTTGACCATGCAAAACGGGTCGTTTTCACGCACCCAAGGAGAATCCACGTCGTACGTGCGGCACCAACTGGTTTTATAGCCGACAACCCCCGCCTTAAACCCCAAACTGGGTGACAACGACCAATCCAAACTCATTTCATCCACATGTGTACCCATCGCCTGATCAGCGCGAACTTTCAAGCTCAGCACGGCATTGCGATGCACTGTCATTTGGCCATCAAAGGTCAGCCAAGGCGACACCGACTTGTAATGCCACTCCGAATTCGTTGGCAACATCAGCAAAGTTTCTGGCGTTTTAGGGCTTAGGCGCCAAGCATCAACCCCCAGCTGTGCGACGTGTGTGCTGAACAAATCAGCGTCTTCGTCTAACACCTTCGCAGGCACATCCGCAGCAAAGACACACAAGCACCAGCACGCCAGCCACCGAGCTGCCAACACGCCCAAAGACCGTTGACAGACGAGTCGCCACCTACTTGCAACGAGAAATTGATGGTTAGACATAGGCAACAAGTACTGAGTAAACTTTATTGAAACAATTGTTACCTATTTTTAATTCTAAAAAACTACATTAATGTCATGAAATACAAAATTTGGACCTTCACTTTATCGACCTTATTCGCTCTAAGTGGCTGTGGCGGAGGCGAAGACTGGGCAAGCAAAGACCCGAGCGCAATAGCAGCGTCGCCCAACAGCTTTGACATTGCTGGTGGCTGGAAACAATTGGTGTTGAAGGGATACACCAAAACACTGCATTTCCCGCTAACCAACAGCACATGCGAAGGCTCTCTTCAAATCCTGCAAACGCCGGTCGAAATCTACGATGCAACAAGCTTTAAATATGCTTTTAAAAACACACTGTCCTACACGGAGCGTTACTACAGCTGTGACAGCTCAACCCCTCGTGCAACACTGAATGTCTACCAAAACAACTGGTTTTCACGAGATTACGGCAACTCATTCTTCTCGGTGAATGCTGACAGCGGGGATTGGGATACGCCTGCAGTTTTTCCCCAGGCAGCGCGCGTTGGTGAAATCGGCGTGATCGGGCAATTGACCAGTTACAACAGTACGGGTGCCGCTGCAGGGATAGAAAAATGGACGTACAGCATTGAAATAGACACGGCAACCACGGCAAAGTTCAGATTGCTCATGTCAGCCGTCGACGCTGCGGGTCAGTGGATCGGCAGCGAAGAAAATGTATTCAGAGTTGCACCAGACAACAACTTGACGCTGATTTCTGTTTCCAAAAAATATCCCAGCGGCTTTCATATCGAAGCCAAATAAACGGTCATCAAATTTGCATCACGACGTCAGCTGAACCTGCGCCTGCTCGCGCACCCGCTCAAACAACTCAAACACCGTCAGTCCCAAGCCCACTGCGATGACCTCCATCGCGTTGAGGGTTGGATTCGCCTGCCCGTTCTCAATGCGGCTGAGGTAGGTCTGATAGAAACCACACTTTTCACTGAACTCAACCTGCGTCATGCCATGTGCTTGCCGCAGAGCACGCACGCATTGGCCGAAGGATTGTTGGAGCGAAGGTTTCACGCATAGGAATGTCCCAATTTATGCCTAATTCACATACACACTAATTCACATATAAAATCAAAGCGACAAATTTATTCAACAAGGATGCTTATGCACGCACTCAAATTTTTAGCGCTTTTTTCAACTTGTACCTTAGTGGCATGCGGGGGCGGGGGTGGCGGCGGAAGCGGAACACCAGCCACACAACAATCGGCAGAAGGTGTGTGGGTCGGCACAACAACATCAAGCTCAGGAACGACGACACCTGCCATTGGTTTAGTTCTGGACAGTGGTGAATATTTCTTCGGATCGGGATCTGATTACTCCGGAGTGACCTTCGGCAACGCATCAGTTTCAGGCTCAACCATCACGTCATCAAATATGCGCGACTACTACCCTTCGTTGGGTCTGGTGTCAGGCACGTTCACGGGTTCCGTCACAACGGGAAGCAGCATGAACGTGAACATTTCCGAAACTGTCAATGGAACGGCTTACACGGGAACCGGCAGCTTGACATTTGACCCAACGTATAACGAGCCGTCGTCTTTAGCGACAATTGCTGGTACATATATCAGCCCGAGTGCATTTACCAATTCCTACACTTACACGGTTGACGCAAACGGTGTTCTTACTGGTGCATCGACTAGCTGTACCTTTGCAGGACAACTCACAGTTCGCAACAGCGCGAAAAACATTTACAACCTCTCACTCACGACAGGCAGCACCCCTGGTCACGTATGTGCCCCAGGGGCAAGAACACTACAAGGTGCCGCCACCTATGTCGTGATGCCCGGACGCTCACGTCGTGCATTGGTGCTCATCGGCATGGCAAGCGCCAGCAGCACTTACTACTGGGTAACGGCGGCTGGCGAAAAGCAATAAGTTTTCAGCACTGAAAACACCAAAAACAGCCGTGCGAAAATCACGGCTGTTTTTACTTGGAACGGGCCCGTCCGGCCCTCAAGCGCATGCTTCACACCTACACCCTCAGCGATTTCGATTTCCATCTGCCCGAGTCGCTGATCGCACAACACCCCGCCTCCGAACGCAGCGCCTCGCGCTTGCTCGATGGCCGCTCGGCCCACTTGGTCGACCGCACATTCAAAGACCTCCCCTCACTGCTCAAAGCTGGCGACTTGCTGGTGTTCAACGACACGCAAGTGGTGAAGGCCCGTTTGTTTGGCGAAAAGGCGACGGGCGGCAAGCTTGAACTCTTGGTCGAACGCGTGCTGACCAACCACGAGGTGGTGGCTCACATGAAGGTGAGCAAAAAGCCGCAAGTCGGTGCCGTGATGTACATGGCGGGTGGTTTGCGCAACGGCGGGTTCACCGCCACGCTCTTGGGCCGCTGGCCCAATGAAGACGGCCAACTGTTTCGCTTCAAGTTCAGCGACGAGCCGCACACCCTCATGCAACAGCACGGCCACATGCCGCTGCCGCCCTACATTGAACGCCACCAAAACACCGCTGACGCGCAGCACGAAACCGAAGCCGACAGAGCCGAGGACGAGCGCCGTTACCAAACCGTGTTTGCCAAACACCCCGGTGCCGCCGCGGCACCCACTGCCGCGCTGCACTTTGACGAGGGCGTGCTGCAAGGCCTAGAAGCGCAAGGCGTGTCACGCGCCAGCGTCACGCTGCATGTGGGCGCAGGTACGTTTCAGCCTGTCAAGACCGAGAACTTGGCTGAGCACCGCATGCACAGCGAGTGGTACAACATCCCGCCCGAAACCGTGCAAGCCATTGCCGACTGTCGCGCACGCGGTGGTCGCGTGGTGGCCGTGGGCACGACCAGTGTGCGCACGCTAGAGAGCTGGGCACAAAGTGGGCTGACGAGTGGCGACACGCAAATCTTCATCACACCCGGCTTTACGTTCAAGGTGGTGGATGTGTTGATCACCAACTTCCATTTGCCCAAGAGCACCTTGCTCATGTTGGTCAGTGCGTTTGCTGGCTTCGAGCACATGCACGCGCTGTACCGCCACGCCATTGCCCACCACTACCGATTCTTCAGCTACGGCGACGCCATGCTGCTAGAGAAAACCACCGCATCAAGAACCGCTTGAAAGACCGACCATGTTGAAGTTTGACGTTCTCACCAAAGACACCCCTGCCGCAGACGGCAGCTACGCGGGCAGCCACGCCCGCCGCGGCACGCTCACGCTCAACCACGGCGTGGTGCAAACACCCATCTTCATGCCCGTGGGCACCTACGGCACGGTCAAAGGCGTGATGCCACGTAGCCTCGAAGAAATGGGTGCACAAATCATTTTGGGCAACACCTTCCACCTGTGGATGCGCCCCGGCCTCGATGTGATGCAAAGCTTCGGCGGCCTGCACGACTTTGAGCGTTGGAACAAACCCATCCTCACCGACAGCGGCGGCTTTCAAGTGTGGTCGCTCGGTGCGATGCGCAAAATCACCGAAGAAGGTGTGACGTTCGCCTCGCCCGTCAACGGCGACAAGCTGTTCATGTCGCCCGAGGTGAGCATGCAAATTCAAACCACGCTCAACAGCGACATCGTGATGCAGCTCGACGAGTGCACACCCTATGAAACCAAAGGCCACCTCACCACGGAAGCAGAAGCCCGCAAGTCGATGGAGATGAGCCGCCGCTGGGCCGTGCGCAGCAAAGACGAATTTACGCGCTTAGAAAACCCCAACGCTTTGTTCGGCATCGTGCAAGGCGGCATGTTCACCAACTTGCGCCAAGAGTCGCTGGACGCATTGGTGGAGATGAACTTCCCCGGCTACGCCGTGGGCGGCGTGAGCGTGGGCGAACCCAAAGACCAAATGCTCGAAATCATGGCGCACACGCCCCACCGCTTGCCCGAAAACAAACCTCGCTACTTGATGGGCGTGGGCACCCCCGAAGACTTGGTGCAAGGCGTGGCCGATGGCGTGGACATGTTTGACTGCGTCATGCCCACACGCAATGCGCGCAACGGCACGCTGTTCACCCGCTTTGGCGATTTAAAAATTCGCAACGCCCGCCACAAAGCCGACCACGGCCCGCTCGATAGCACGTGCACCTGCTACACCTGCGCGGGCCACACACGTCCCGATGGCACCACCAGTGGTGGCTTTAGTCGCGCGTACCTGCACCACCTCGACCGTTGCGGCGAAATGCTTGGCCCCATGCTGACCACCGTGCACAACCTGCACTACTACCTCAACCTCATGCGCGAAGTGCGTGAGTCGTTAGAGGTAGGTCAGTTCGGTGCGTTCCGCGCCAAGTTCAAAGCAGACCGCGCACGCGGGGTTTAAGTCAAAGGAGAGGCGTCAAGCCTCGGTGGTGAACACCGTCAACACGCCGGTGTAGCCATGCAGCTCTTGGTGGGCGATCTCGCCACCGGCAAAGAAGCCCACCAACGGCACATCGCCCAAGGCGCGGCGCACGATGTGCATCTCAGCACTCGGGCCGCCAAAGTGCGGTCCGCCGCGGCCTGCGCAACTCACATAAATCGCACCAGCCATGCGCCGCGCTGGATGCGGGCTGGCCGAGGTGTCAGCGCTCAAAGCGTCGGCCAGCTCTGCCGTCATTTCTTCGGGCTCTAAGGCCTCGCGAATCTCAGCACCTATGCGCATCAAATCGGCACGCGCTGCGGCGGGGTTGCGCTGACAAAACGTCAAGCGCATGCCCGCGTCAACCGGTTGACCAATGGCCACCGCTTCTTTGCCGGGGTCAATGCCCACGATGTGGCGCACCAACACCGCCTCGTCAAACTCTCCCGTGCGCTTGATGGCGGGGTGCCCCGGCGCATCTTGCGCGGCAGAGAGACCGACCAAGGTCGCACGCACTTTGGGAATGGCCGTCTGCCGATCGGCGATATTGACTTGCAGATCGCGTTCTAAAACGGTCAAGGCTGGCTCGCCGTCCAAGGCGAGCACCAAGTTGTTTTCGGCACGGGTGATGGTGTGCACTTTGGCCACCGGCAAACAACCTTGTGTCACCCGCGAGATCATGGCCACGTCGGCATCAAACGCCACGCCACTCAGCCCACCGTGAAACACGCCCGTGGCTTTGCCTTGCCCAGCCACGTTGCCATCGCCGTTCAAGGCGAACTGCACCACTTGCGTACGGCTTGAGGCCAAGCCACCAAACACATAACCGCTGGCGGTGCGCTGGGCCAACTCGGCGATCAACTCGGGCACATCGGGCGTCTGTGCATCGGCATGCAAGAGCGCGGTGTGCGGTTCAAAACGACTGCCACGCGCACTGCCCACACCCGCATGCACAAGCGGTGCGACACCGCTGAACACACGGTAGTGCTCGGGCGCAATGTCGCACAACATCACCGACATCGCGGGCTCGTCAAAGTACTCCACGTTGTTGGCCGCAATGCCCACCCCCACGGTGCCCGACCAATCGGTCACCTCGGGCAATTCGGCGCTCAAGAACGCCAAAATTTCAGTCGCTTCAGGCGCGTAATGGTCGGTGATGTAGAGCAGCCCCAAGTGCGGGGCCGAGGCGTAATCGGGCAAGGCCATGTGCGCGCGCAATTGCGCGAGCACCAAGCCTGCGGCCATTTGCCATTGCGGATGTGTGGCGTGGCCGTAGGGAAAGAGCTTCATCGTGCGGCGGGTTTGCTGCTGCGCTTCGCGGCAGGTTTGCGCACGCGCTTGGCGGCAGGCTTGGCTTTGGGCTTAGCCTGACGTGCGGGTTGAGCGGCACCGCTGGCGTCCGCCGTTTTGTGGGCCGTGTCGTGCGCGTTGGCGCGATGCGCCATGTCGGTCATGGCGTGCTTGGCGATGGTTTGAAACTGATCGGTCAAGGCGCCCCACCAATGCGCAGGATCGACACCCGCCGCCGTTTTCTTGGCGCTGGCCCGCTTGGCTTTAGGCGCCGCCTCTGGCGCGGGGGTGGGCGCGGCTTGCGGGGCTGCTTCGGGCGCGGGCGTGAAATTGAAGGGGGACGTGAATGCAGAGGCATCAGCTTGCGGCTTGACCTTCAACGACTCCGCCAAGTCATTGAAACTCATGTTCATGCCCTTCAACGTGGCCAAGGTCATGCGCTGCACTTCCAGCGCTTGGATGGTGGCCCCGACAGCTTTGGCGTTTTGCTCCAGCCAGAACTGCACCGTCTTCAGCTCTTGAATGCGCTTCTCCAACTCTTCGGGGTCCAAGGTGGGGGCCACCCAACCCGGCGCCGCTGTCGAAGCCGCAGCGGCGGCAGCACCGCCTGGGGTGAGGTTTTTCAAAAAATCAAAGCCCGGAACGAACTTGGTGAAATCGAAACCGCTGGGTTGGGTCATGGCTGTCTCCTGTATGTGTCATCGCATTAAACCAAACCGCAAGCCACGCTTAGCTGACAAATCAATGTTTGTGGTCGCCGTGGTTGTGTTCGTTGTGCTTGTGCGTGCCGTGATCGTGGCTGGGCATCGCAGGTGGCTGCATGCCCACCAACACTTTCAGCTCAACCTTGGACTTCACGCCTTTGGCGTCTTGAAACGTCAGCGTCAGAGGAACGGTGCTGTCTTTGACCAACGGGTCCTTCAAATCCATCAACATCACATGGTAGCTACCGGGCTTCAAGGCCACGGCTTTGCCTGCGGGCAGATCAAGGCCGTTGGGCAAGGCCGCCATCTTCATCACGTCTTTGTCTATTTTCATTTCGTGAATTTCGGCCACGCCCGCAGCAGGGCTACTGACGCCCACCAGCTTGGCGTTGTCTTTGGCCGTGAGAGTCATGAATGCGCCGGTGGCTTTTTGCCCCGTGACCGTGGCGCGTGCCCACGCATCAGTGACGGTCACGTTTTGTGCGAAAGCGCTGGCAGCACAAGCAGCCGTCAAGGCTGCAGCGACAAAGTGTTTTGAGAATTTCATCAAAGTTCCTAAAAATTAATGGTGGTGATGTTCGTGTTTAGGCGCGGCTTGGACATCCAGCAACGCAGCGGGCGACTTCAACCCACGCGTGCTCGTGCCCGTTGCTGGCACCTCTGACCAGTCATTTTGACCGGTCTCGCAGGTCTGCAGTGTCTTGACCCACAGAGGTCCCACCTGATCGGGCAAGCGCCCCATGAAGGCGAATTCATCGAACTGGTCGTCGGGCAATGCCGCGTCTTTGCTGGCAGCCGTCCAACGCAACTCCACCACGTCTTCGGTCACGGTTTTTCCATGGCTGTTGTACGGCGTGGCAAGGTTGGCTTTGCGCGTGGCGATAACCCAGCCCGCTTTGGGCTGAGGCTTCGCCCCTTGAAAGCCCGCAGGCACTTGCACAATGAATGCATGGGTGGCGGAGCCACTGCAACCGTGGCCAACACGCAGGGTTGCTTTGTAATAGCTGCCTGCCACCGCTTGGGGCTCTGACAACACCACATGGGCTTGCGACGCTGGTGATGTCGCCAAAAGCCACGCACCCAAGATCAACAGGGCAGCGTTAGATTTCATAAATTAGGACCTCAAGTTGGAAAATTGCAAAATCGTCGCGGCATCTCAATCGAATTTAGCCTCGACACCCATGTAAAAAGAACGGCCATCCCCTGGGTAATAGCGTCGGCCATCCCCAGGAACCGCTGTGTAGTTGGCCGCGATGTTGGTGGTGGCAGCGTATTTTTTGTCAGTCAAATTGCGTGCATCCAAGAACCAAGACCATTTTTTGTCCAGTGCTTGACCCGCCTTGAACCCCAGCACCGCGTAGCTGTCGTTGTAGACCGTGTTGGCGTAATCCATGGGCGCTTGGCGTGGCGCCCATTCAAATTTCGGCCCCACGTAGGTCCCGGGCTTGCCACCCACCTCCACCCCAAATCGGTAGAGCACCTCACCGCGCACGATGACAGGCGGAAAGCCTGGCAACACGTTGTTGCCCATGGTCTCGTTGTCCACAAATCGGAAATCGCTGTACAGCAGCGCAATGCGGGTGTCGATAGCTTTGTCGTAAACATGGCTCACACCCAACTCGAGACCTTGGTGCCTCGTTTTGGGCACGTTGGTCGTGGTGGAGGTCGTGCAGTTCGCGTTTGAACAGGCCGTGAGAAACTCATTTTGCAAATTGGCGCGGTAGTACGTGGCATCCCAACCCAAACGGTGCGCCCCTTGCTGTGCCTCCCCGCGCGTGCCCACCTCGACCGTGGTGCCCGCTTGTGGTTTGAACGCTTGGTTCACCGTGCCTGCCGTGCCAAAAATTGGCGCTTCAAAATTGCGACTGATGCTGGCAAACACCTGCTGCGATGCCGACAGGTCGTGCGTCACACCCACGCGTGGGCTCCATTGACTGAAGGTGTAGTCGTAATTGTTGGAGGCCAATCTCGTGTCCGACACCTTGCGGTTGGCGCGGTCATATTGCAAGGCCGCTGTCCAAGTGGTGCGGTCTGACGATTTGTATTTATCCTCAATGAAGAAACTGTCGTTTTTAGACTGCTGGTCGTAATTGGAGGTCGCCGCACCGCTAGCCGCGCCTTGGTTGTTCGAGGGCTTGGATGTGCCCCGCGTCGAGCCCGTGCTGGGCAAATAAGCCACGCTGAGCTGGTGCTGCTCCAACAGACGCGTCACCTTCACATGGCCGCCAAAGGTCTTGGCGTTTTGTTCAACGATGGCGTCGATGGGGTGCCACAGGCTGTAGTTCATCGCATAGGCGGCAAACTCATACAGGGTATTGCCATCACGGACCGCGGTTTTGTTGGCCACGCGCTGGGCATCCACATCACGGCGTCGGTTGGCGTCCACGCGGTAGGGATACACCGTGCCGCCGTTGGTGGTTTGGCTGCTGGCCATAGAGGGTGTCGCCTCCAATTCCGCTTTCGTCAAATAGCCGGGCAACTGGGAGCGGCTGCGCACGGCCGCCACATAAAAACGCGACTCGATATCGCGGCTGACCTTGACCCCGACATTGCCCAACACCTTCTGATTTTCCACCTCAGCGTGCTCGCGAAAACCCTGTTGTTGAGTTTGTGAACCTGCCACGTAGTAGTCCCACAGGTTGCCATGGGTGTTTGTGGCGCTGGCTTTCGCCACACCGCCCGTGCTGCCAAACACCTTGTTGTAGCCAAAGCTACCGACCTCGGCGCGTGCCACGCTGCCAGCGCTGCTGTAACCGGTGGGTGCTACAAAGTTGATCGCTCCGCCGAGGGTGGTGGCGCCGTAAGTGGTGGCATTGGGGCCGCGCAATACTTCCACATAACGCGAGGCATTGGGGTCTACGGTTTGCATGTCAAAGAAACCATCGGCGTAGTTGATGGGCACGCCGTCTTGCATCACCTTGGTACCGAAGCTGTGATAAGTGCGGCTCAGCGCAGATCCGCGAATAGAAATACGCGCCTCTTCAGAACCAAACCGGTCTTGGATGAACACCCCAGGCGCCAGCCCCAAACTGTCGCTCCACGTCGATTGACGGCCTTCACGCACTTGGTTCAGGTCGACGATGGACGCGCCACCGGGAATGGCTTTGACGCTGTCTTTGGCGGTTTCGATGCTGCTTTGCATCAGCGAGTCCGCCTTGCCCGTGATGACCACGGTGTTCAGGGTGTTTTCTTGATTCGTTTGGGCCATCGCGCCCGTTGAGAGGGCCAGCGCTAAAGAGGTGACGAGGGGAGATAAAGCAAATTTATTCTGTTTCATGAATGACTTTCAACGCGCGCACTGCACACGGCAAACGTGGCAGCAGCGCCTCAGATATTGCGGCCCCGTGTCAGCGCAAACGCGCAGCACAAGGCCAAACCACGAGGCCAAGACTGGAAAGCCTTGACCCGCTTAGAACATCAGAGAGAAAGTGCAGGCGGCCCGCGCGAGGGCAGCGGTGGCGCGGTGACAGCGGCGATGTGCGCTGCGGCCAAGGGCTCCAGCGCATGCGCCAACGAAGAGGGCACAGGCTGGGTGAGCGAGGTGTTCAGCGCGGGCGGTGGCGCTGAGAGGGTTGCACACAAAGGGCAATCCAAGGTGTGGCTGGTGGCCGCCACATCGGCGTCATCGCCCTGCACCACCAGCTTCATGCTGCCGGTGCTGGTACACACCAAGTCCATCGCTTGCGGATTGACCATCGGCGAGGCAATGGCCACCCCGACAGACAACGCAAACCACACCAGCACGAGGCGGGTGAGGTTCAAAGCTTGTCGCAGGGTTTGCAGGTGAGGCATGGGCGCAGATTCTAGCGACGCGCGTGTCAGTGCACTTGCAGCACCCGCACGCGCCCCACATCAAACTCGGTCACGGTCGAGCCCGTGTTGCCCCATTGCTGGCGAATGTGGGTCAGCACGTCGGCCATGTCGCGGTCGCTGAGGGTGAGCACAAAGGGCGGCATGCCAAAGGGCTGCGCTTGGGCGTGGGTGACGGGCGAGAAGCCGCCGTACGTGAGGTTTTGCACCAAGTTGCTGAGCTGCGGCATGACCACAGCGCGGTTGCCCGCCAGCGGCGGGTAAGCCATGGCGCGTGTGCCGTCGGCCAGCGTGACCGCCTGCCCTTGGCCTTGATCGCCGTGACATTGCGCACACTGGTCTTTGTAAACGGCAGCGCCGTTTTGAGCGCTGCGCAAACTGACTTTGCGCGAAGGCATGGGCGCGTCCGGTTCGCTGGGTTCACGTGCGGCCACTTGCGCACGCGCTTGCAAATAGGTGGCCATGGCCTGCAAATCGGCCTCGGTCAAATGCTGGGTGCTGTTTTGCACCACCTCGGCCATGGGCCCGTTCACCCACGCTTTGGGAGCGCTGCCAGTTTTCAGCAAGCGCACGATGTCGGCCAACGGGGTGGTGGCCAGTTGGGTGTCTTGGGCGCTCAGCAGCGATGGGGCATACCAATTAGCACCGGGCATCAGGCCACCGCTCAGGTCGTCCAACTCGCCGCTGGCCCCCAAGCTGTCGCGCGGGCTGTGGCAAGCCGCGCAGTGCCCCAGGCCTTGCACCAAGTACGCGCCACGGTTCCATGCTGGCGATTGCTGTGCGTCCGCCGTGAATTGGGCCGGTTTGAAATACAGGCTGCGCCACACCGCAAACGCGGGCTGCGTGCCAAACGGCCAGCGCAACGCGTGCTCGGGCACAGCGTTGGCCACGGGAGCCAAACTTTGGAAGTAGGCAAACAGCGCATCGGCATCCGCACGGGTCACCAAGCTGGTGTGGTTGTAGGGAAAGGCAGGCGCCAGCAAGCGACCGTCTTTGGACCGGCCGTGATGCAAGGCACGCCAAAAATGCTGCGCGTTCCACGTGCCCAAACCGGTTTGCGCATCGGGCGTCAAGTTGCTGGCGTAGACCTTGCCAAAGGGCGTCTCCAGCGCACGGCCGCCCGTATAAGGCGCTTGCCCAGGCGCGGTGTGACACGACACGCAATTGCCCGCGCGGGCGAGGTAAGCGCCTTGCGCCACGCGGTCTGACACACGCTGCGCCGCATCGGCTGACGCAGCACCTAAAGAGGCAGCGTCGCGGTCAAGCTGGGCAGACGCCACGACGTGATCGCGGGTGTCTACGCCATCGCCAAAGTTGTCCCACACCACCCACGCGGTGAGCGTCACGCACACCGCCAACATCACCAGCAACACGCGCTTCATGGCTGGCCTCCGTTCAAAGGCGCACTGCCGCAGGTCCAGCCGGCTTGGGTGAGCAAATGGCCTGAGGCGGGGCGCTGTGTCCAGCTCGCGCGCAAGGTGGTCACACTCACCGGGGAGGTGTCAGCGGGTAAGGGTTGGCGAGCGAGGTATTGCGCCACAGCCATCAAATCATCTGAGTTCAAACGTTTCACCACTTGCGCCATGCAGTCGGGCGCATGGGCGCGGCGTTGGCCCGATTGCCAAGCACCGAGCTGGCCGTTCAGGTAATCCAAGGGCAAGCCCAACAAGCCCGGCACGTTGGGCGCCACGCCCGTGAGCTGCGCGCCATGACACGACGCACACGCGGGCACGCCACGTGTGGCATCGCCCTCCAAAGTGAGCGCGCGTCCAAGCGCCAGCAAAGCGGGGGGCACGCTGGCCGCGCTCAAGGCGGGTGCGGGGTAAGGCACTTTGAGGCCCGAGAAATACTGCGCCATGTCGCGCAAATAGGCCTCGGGCAAAGGCTCGATCAAGCGCGCCATCAAGTCGTATTGGCGACGGCCTTGCTGAAAGTTTTGCAGCTGGTTGAACAAATACCCCGCGGGCTTGCCCGCCAAGCGTGGGTAATAACCGTCAGGCCCCGCCTTGCCCTGCTCGCCATGGCAGTAAGTGCAGGCCCGCGTGCGCTCGGCCATGGGGGTGTCAAACGCCTGCGCGGCTGTGCTCAAAAAGCCGCACAAAGCGGCGAACCAAATCAATTTCATAGCCCCCATTCTTTCAGATGGCGCCGCGTGAGCCATGAGCCGCCAATTCAACCGGCCGTTCAGCCATTTGTTGATTTACATCAAAACTCAAAATATCGAAAAGATCATCATCAAAGTGCTAATTTAAGGAGTTTTGATGGATCAGACAGAAACCACCCGCATCAAACGCATGCTTGAAACCTTGCGTGCGAACGTGTTGGCGCGCATTGCCGAGCAACGTGGCGGCCTGCACAGCCGCGCCGAAGTGGCCGCCGAGCAATTTGCGCCCACCCAAGACTCGCATGCCCAGACCATCACCGAACACGACATCGCGCTGGCCTTGAGCGAACACGAAACCCAAGAACTAACCCACATCGACGATGCGCTGCAGCGTTTGGCCGCGGGCACCTACGGCCTATGCACCACCTGCGGCCAAGCCATTGCCACCGCTCGCCTGAAGGCGTGGCCCGACGTGGCGCGCTGCATCGGTTGCCAAGAAAAAGCCGAACACATCCACCCCTAACTCACCGTTAACCCCGAAAGCTTTGTATGACCACTTTTCACGCCGTCGTTTGGATGGATTACCAAGAAGCCCATGTGCTGATGTTTGACCGCGAACACGCCGAGGCGCAACGCATCAAATCGCGCAGCCACCACAAACACCAAGGCAAACCGCTGGATACGCCCGCGTTTTATGCCGCCATTGCCAAAGCCTTGGTCGGCACGCACGAGGTGTTGTTGACGGGCCCGGGCTTGGCGCGCAACGAATTTCGAGATTGGTGCAAGCAACACCAAACTGGCCTGCACATCATCGACAGCGTGGTCAGCGACCACCCCAGCGACGCCCAAGTGGTCGCCATGGCGCGTCAATATTTCAAAAAGTTCGATGGCATGGCGGGGAACGCGGTCACGCCATAAACCATGCGCTGACGAGGTCAAGGGCTGCTGCTATGCTTTTGGGCATGCGCAGCCTTTTTCATTTCGCCTTCAACGTCACCGATCTCAACACCGCACGCCATTTTTATGGCGACTTGCTGGGCTGTACCGAGGGCCGCAGCACCGAAACGTGGGTGGACTTTGACTTTTACGACCACCAAATCTCGCTGCACTTGGGCGAGCCTTTGAAAACCCAAAACACAGGCCATGTCGACGGCAAGTTGGTGCCCATGCCGCACTTTGGCTTGGTGCTGAATTTGCCCGACTGGCAAGCCATGGCCGAGCGGCTCAAGGCAGCGGGCACCGCCTTTGTTTTAGAACCGCATTTGCGCTTTGCCGGTCAGCCCGGCGAGCAGTGGACCATGTTCTTTCTGGACCCCTTCGGCAACCCCTTGGAAATCAAAGGGTTTGCCAATTTAGAGACGGTTTACGGCGCCTAAAGCACGCAGCGATCAGGCCTCGCCCCTGACGCTTCGACTTTGAATTACGCCTCTAGTTCGACGATCTTTTGGTCGATCGCGCCAAACACGGTTTGGCCATCTTTGCCCTTCACCTCGATGCGAATCGTGTCGCCAAACTTCATGAACTCGGTGCTGGGCTTGCCGTCCAAAATGGTTTCGATGGCGCGCTTTTCCGCGATGCAGCTGTAGCCTTTGGGCCAGTCTTTTTTGCCCTTGACCTCGATGCCTTGGTTGCTGACCGTGCCGCTGCCAATGATGGAGCCCGCCCGCACGTTGCGCGTTTTGCACAGGTGCGCAATGAGCTGCCCAAAGTGAAACGTCATGTCGGGGCCCGCATCACACATGCCGACCTTGCGGCCATTCCATGTGGACTGCACAGTGAGGTGCAAACGGCCTTTGTCCCACGCGTCGCCCAACTCATCGAGCGTTACCGCCACGGGGCTGAACGCGGTGGCGGGCTTGCTTTGCACAAAGCCAAAGCCTTTGCCCAACTCATCGGGAATCAGGTTGCGCAGCGACACATCGTTGGCGATCATGACCAAACGGATGCGACCCAGCGCTTGCTCGGGCGTAGCGCGCATGGGCACGTCGCCCGTGATGACGGCCACCTCGGCCTCAAAGTCGATGCCAAAGGCTTCGCTGGCACACACCACGTCGTCTTGGGGACCGATGAAGTCATCGCTGCCGCCTTGGTACATCAGCGGGTCGGTGTAAAAACTGGCGGGCACTTCCGAGTTGCGTGCAGCGCGCACCAGCTCCACATGGTTGATGTAAGCGGAGCCATCGGCCCACTGGTAGGCGCGGGGCAGCGGTGCCATGCACAAGGCGGGGTCGAACGGAAAGGCGTGACGGGCTTTGCCGTGGTTCAAGGTGTCGTACAGGTCTTGCAGCTGGGGGGCTAAAAAGTCCCAGTCGTCCAAGACTTGCTGCAAACGCGTGGCGATGCCCGTCGCATAATGCGCGGTGCTTAAATCACGCGACACCACCACGAGTTGGCCGTCGCGTGATCCGTCTTTGTAGGTGGCCAGTTTCATGGGTGTTGTCCTCAGGCAGAATTACGCATTGATGAATTGATTTACTTAATCATAATTCCAAATTCAACCTTGAGGCCCTTATGAAAGAACGCGCAGGCATTCAATCCGTCGAAGTTGGCTTTGCGCTGCTCGACGTGCTGGCCAAAGCAGAAGGCCCCTTGATGCTGCGCGACTTGGCCGCCGCAGCCCAAATGAGCGCCGCCAAAGCGCACCGCTATTTGGTCAGTTTTCAGCGCTTAGGGCTGGTGCAGCAAGACGGCACCAGCACCCGCTACGACCTCGGGCCCGCAGCACTTCAACTGGGCTTGGCCTCGTTGTCGCGCCTCGACCCCGTCAAACTGGCCCGCGAGCGCATGGTGCCGCTGATGGCGCAAATCGGTCACACCGTGGCCTTGGCCGTGTGGGGCAACCAAGGCCCCACCATCATCCACTGGCAAGAGTCGCCCCACGCGATGACGATTTTGCGTTTGGGCGACGTGATGCCTTTGCTCACCTCGGCCACGGGTCGTTGTTTTGCGGCCTACATGCCGAAAGACCTGACGGGTCCGATGCTGAAAACCGAAATCGCCAACGCCCAAAAAATGAAGCGCCGCGACGTGCCCACCACCCAAGCCGAGGCCAAAGCCATGTTCGACGAAGTGCGTCAACGTGGCGTCGCCCGCGTGGTGGATGCGCTGCTACCGGGCGTGGTGGGCTTTTGTGCGCCTGTGTTCGACTCGGACGGCCACTTGGTGCTGGGCATGGTGTCGCTGGGCCCCGCCTCGAACTTTGAGGCCGACTGGGACGGCGCGCCCGCCCAAGCGTTGCGTCAAGCCGCGCAAGCCTTGTCCGCCGAATTGGGGCACCACGCGGAACATCACGCGGGTTGATCTGCGGATGAATGCCACCGTGTTGACCACGCCCGCCACAACACCCCACCTCAAGCGCTCCCACGCGGTGCTGCTGGTGCTGGCTGTGTTGTTGGTGCATTGGTGGGTGCTCGCAGGCGCACCTTTGTGGTGGTCGCCCGAAAAACGTCAAACGCTGCGCCCCCAAGCCATGGTGACGCGCACGATCGAAGCCAGCACGCCACGCGCCGCGCAAGTGCCCACGGTGAAGCCCAACCGTGTAGCGCGCACGTCGCCCGATCTGCCCCAACCGCCCCAAGGCCAGCCACCGCTCGATGCCCAAGAACACCGCCCGCCCTCGTCAGCGCACGACACCTCCGAGCCAAATTCGGCCCCCTCGGCAACCGCCAAGCCCGACCTCCAGCCCTTTGCCACCCCCCATGAACTCGCCGACTTGACCGCCCCCGTCGCCCTGCCCGCCCGCAGCGCCTCGGCCGTCGATTTACCACCCTTCAAACGGGCCGCGGCCAGCGCGCCTGACACCCCGAGCTTGACCGAAGTCACCAGCTTCAAAGCCCCCGCCTCCACCGTGCTGACCTACAAAATGCAAGGCCAGTCCAAGGGGCTGACGTACTGGGCCAGCGGCGAGTTGCTGTGGCAGCAAGACGGCCAGCATTACGACGCCAAGCTGGAGGTGAGCGCCTTTTTAATCGGCACGCGCACGCAAACCAGCACCGGCACACTGGGCTCTGAAGGCTTGATGCCCACGCGCTTTGGCGACAAATCGCGCAGCGAATTGGCTGCGCATTTTCAGCGCGACAAAAACCTCATCAGCTTCAGCGCCAACACGCCCAGCGTGCCCTTGCTCAAAGGCGCGCAAGACCGTTTGAGCGTGATCATTCAACTGGGCGCGTTGCTGGCGGGCGACCCCGCGCGCTACCCGACGGGCACCATGCTGTCGTTCCAAACGGCGTCGCAACGCGAGGCCGAGGTGTGGCAATTCAGCGTGGAAAAAGAAGAAACCCTGCAACTGCCCTACGGCACCGTGGTGGCCGTCAAGCTCAACCGCAGCCCGCGCCGCGCGTTTGACCAGCGCATTGAGGTGTGGCTGGCCCCCGAATTCGGCTATTTGCCCGTGCGCCTGCGCGTCACCAACGCCAATGGCGACTGGATTGACCAGACGCTCAAAGGTGTTGAAAAGCCCAGCCCTTGAATTTGCACTTTTGAATCCGATATCCTAGGGGTGTGATTTGATTTTTCTCGAAAGACCCGCGATGGACATGCTCTACAACTCCGACACCTATTCCGTGATGCACCTGCAGGTGCAAGACGAGGCGTCGGTGCCTGTGCGCCCCGATGTGCCCGTGTTGGCCCGCCACGGCTTTGAAATTGTGGACAAGCGCACTGGCAAAGAGCTGTTCTTAGAAGGCTCGTGGGCCGAACAATTCCAAGCCCACCTGCGCGCATGGCAAGAAAACTCGCCCACCCAAGAAGAGGTGGAAGACACCTTGGCCGGCTACGCCGAGTTGGCGCAAAACCCTGTGCTGGTGCATTGAGGCCTTGCACCACCCAGCACGAGGGGCGCTTTGAGCGCCCCTTTTTCATGGGCGCACCAAATCTACAATCTGACCATGACCGCATACATCCTGAACTTGTCCTGCCCTGATCGTCAGGGCATCGTGCACGCCGTTTCTGGCTTTTTGTTGGAACGCCAAGGCAACATCGAAGAAGCCGCCCAGTACAACGACCCCGACACGGGTTTGTTCTTCATGCGCGTGCAATTTGCCTGCAGTGCCGTGGGTCAAGCTGATTTGCGCACCCAACTGGCCAAGCTCGCCGACACCTTCGGCATGAAGTGGACCCTGCACGACACCACCCAGCCCATGCGCACGGTGTTGATGGTCAGCAAAGAAGGCCATTGTTTGAACGACTTGCTGTTCCGCTGGAAAAGCGGCTTGTTGCCCTTGGACATTCGCGCCATCGTCAGCAACCACCGCGAGTTCTACCAACTCGCGGCCAGCTACAACGTGCCGTTTCACCACATTCCCGTCACAGCCGCCACCAAGGCGCAGGCGGAGGCCAAGCAGTTCGAGGTTATCGAGTCTGAAGGCGCGGAGTTGGTGGTATTGGCGCGCTACATGCAAATTTTGAGTGACGACTTGTGCAAGAAATTGGCCGGTCGCGCCATCAACATTCACCACAGCTTCTTGCCCAGCTTCAAGGGCGCCAAGCCCTATTACCAAGCCCATGACCGTGGCGTCAAGCTGATTGGCGCCACCGCCCATTACGTCACCGCCGATTTGGACGAAGGCCCCATCATTGAGCAAGACGTGGCCCGTGTGGACCACAGCAAAACCGTGGAAGACTTCACCGCCCAAGGCCGTGACACCGAGAGCCAAGTGTTGGCCCGCGCCGTCAAGTGGCACAGCGAACACCGCGTGCTGATCAACGGTCACAAGACCGTGATCTTTAAATGAGCCCAAACCGCATACCGCCCATTCAGTGCTTGCTGACATTTGAGGCCTTGGCGCGCTTGCGCTCGGTCACGCAAGCAGCCGAGGAGTTGTGCGTCACCCCCAGCGCGGTGAGCCACCGCGTGAAGCAGTTGGAGCAGTTGCTGGGCGTCAAGCTGTTTGGCCGTGCTGATTTTTCGCTGACCACCGAAGGCAGCGAGTACCTGGCCCATGTGCGCGAAGGCTTGTCTATTCTTGAGCGCTTCCCTGGCAAAGACGGCAGCACCACCAACGGCAAACGCAAACTGCGCTTGGCCGTGACGCCCACCTTTGCCCGCTCCATCTTGATGCCGCGTCTGCGCCAATTTGCCGAGGCTTACCCCGAAATTGACATCACGCTGCAAGTGAGCATCCCACTGCTGGACGTGGTGGCCGAAGACGCTGACCTGACCATTCGCTTTGGCACCGGCCGCTATGCCGACGTCGAGCATGTGTGCCTCATGAAAGACGATGTGACGCCTTTGGCCTCACCCGCCTACGTCCGCGAACACGGCCCGTTTGAGACCCCCCAAGACTTGGAAGACGCCACCTTGCTGCGCAGCCCGCTGGAGCCGTGGCGCACTTGGTTTGCCGCGCACGACCAAGACTGGCCCGAACCGATGGACGGCTCTAGCTTCAACGACATTGGGTTGATGTGCGACGCTGCCGCCCAAGGCTTGGGCGTGGGTTTGGTACGGCTGAAACTGGGCGCGCCTTGGCTGGAAAACGGCACGCTGGTGCGCATCTTCCCGCGCCAAGTGCCCAGCCCGCACGGGCATTACCTGTGTTGGCGCACGGGTGCGATGGACCGGTGGGAATGCGCGGCGTTTGCGGAGTGGCTGCAAAAGGCCGTGCCCTGAACGCAAAACCATTTCAAACGACGCTGCAACTTTCTTCACGCGGCAGCCGCACGTTTTGACTTAAAGTGAGGCGTATGAACGCCCCACTCACCCCCGACCAGCACAACAGCCTTGCCCGCGCGGAGCGCCAAGCGCAAGTCGTGCAAGCCCTGCTGCAAGTGCTGCCACAGCACGCCCTGCTCTACACCACCGAGGACACCGTGCCTTACGAGTGCGACGGCCTCACCGCCTACCGCGCCCGCCCCATGTGCGTGGCCTTGCCCGAGACGGTGGACCAAGTGCAAGCGGTGCTCAAAGCCTGCTACGCGCTCGACGTGCCCGTGGTCGCACGCGGTGCAGGCACAGGGCTATCGGGTGGCGCGATGCCGCACACCATGGGTGTGACGCTGTCGCTGGCCAAGTTCAACCAAATACTCAACATCGACCCGTTCGCTCGAACTGCGGTGGTGCAGTGCGGTGTGCGCAACCTCGCCATCAGCGAAGCGGTGTCCAAGTTTGGTTTGTATTACGCGCCCGACCCCTCCAGCCAAATTGCTTGCACCATCGGTGGCAATGTGGCCGAGAACTCGGGTGGCGTGCATTGTTTGAAATACGGCCTCACCGTGCACAACGTGCTCAAGGTAAAGGGCTTCACCATCGAGGGCGAACCCATTGAGTTTGGCGGCGACGCCCTCGACGCACCGGGTCTCGACCTGTTGCCCATCGTCGTGGGCAGCGAAGGCATGTTGGCGGTGACGACCGAAGTGACCGTCAAGCTCGTGCCCAAGCCCCAATTGGCGCGCTGCATCATGGCCAGCTTTGACGATGTGCGCAAAGCGGGCGACGCCGTGGCTGCAGTGATTGCCGCAGGCATCATCCCCGCAGGTTTAGAGATGATGGACGGCCCCATGACCGCCGCTGTGGAAGACTTTGTCCACGCCGACTACGACCTGAGCGCCGCCGCGATTTTGCTGTGCGAGAGCGATGGCACACCTGAAGAAGTGGAAGAAGAAATTGGCCGCATGAGCGAAGTGCTGCGCGGCTGTGGCGCGACCGCCATCACGGTGAGCCGCGACGAAGCGCAACGCATGAAGTTTTGGAGCGGACGCAAAAACGCGTTCCCCGCCTCGGGACGCATCAGCCCCGACTACATGTGCATGGACAGCACCATCCCGCGCAAGCGCTTGGCCGACATTTTGGAAGCCATCAGCGAGATGGAAAAGAAATACCAGCTGCGCTGCTTGAACGTGTTCCATGCAGGCGATGGCAACTTGCACCCGCTGATTCTGTTTGATGCAAACGATCCCGACCAAATGCACCGCTGCGAACAGTTTGGCGCCGACATTTTGGAAACCAGCGTGGCCATGGGCGGCACGGTCACGGGCGAGCACGGCGTGGGCATCGAGAAGGTGAACAGCATGTGCGTGCAGTTCAGCGCCGAAGAAAACGAACAGATGTTTGGCGTCAAGCGCGCCTTTGACAGCAAGGGTTTACTCAACCCCGGCAAGGTCATCCCCACCCTGCACCGCTGCGCCGAGTACGGCAAGATGTTGGTGCGTGCGGGGCAGATTAAGCATCCGGATTTGCCGCGGTTTTAAACGCACACACCGGCGCACAAGCGCTGGTGTGTCGCCACTTAGGCAGCCAACAAAGTACAACGCTGGATCTTCGCCAAGGCCTCGCCCATAGACTGGCGAGCAATCGCCATGTCGTAGTTGGTTTGGCCGCGCAGCCACCAACCATCGCTCAAACCAAAGTAACGGCACAAACGCAAATCTGTATCGGCAGTAATTGACCGCTTGCCCGCCACAATTTCACCAATGCGCTGTGCAGGCACACCAATTTCCTTGGCGAGTCGATATTTGCTCAAACCCAAGGGTTTTAGGAATTCTTCTTCCAGCATTTCGCCGGGGGTAACGGGTGCAACTTTTCTCATGTCATTTCACCTCAGTGGTAGTCCACGATTTCCACATCAAATGCGCCTTCAGCGCCCCACTTAAAACAAACGCGCCATTGGTCGCTGATACGGATGCTGTACTGGCCTTTTCGATTGCCTTTGAGCGCCTCAAGTCTGTTTCCAGGTGGCGCACGCAAATCATCCAAAACGCTTGACCAATCTAGTTGCTCTAACTTGCGCAAAGCCGACCGCTCGATGTTGGCCCAACGCGCCATGCGTTTGCCATCAAATAGCTACGAAAATCAAGCGGCGTAAGTCCGCCCACCAAAAATCGCCGTCCCCACCCTCACCATCGTGCTGCCCGCGTGGACGGCGGCTTCTAAGTCGCCGGTCATGCCCATCGACAGGGTGTCGAACTGGGGCAGGTTCAATGCGGCTTTCACCCCGTCAAACAAAGCGCGCGCTTTGGCATGCAACGCCACTTGCGCGTCAAAGCCCGCCACGGGGTCTGGGATGGTCATGAGGCCGCGCAATAGCAAGCGGGGCAGCTTGGCCACTTCAGCGGCCAGCGCCAGCACGTCGGCGGGGGCGATGCCTGATTTGGTTTCACCGCCGTCAATGTTCACTTGCAAACACACGTTCAGTGGCGCGAGGTGTGCAGGGCGTTGGTCGCATAAACGCTGCGCGATTTTGAGGCGGTCTACCGTGTGTGCCCAATCGAAGTGCTCGGCCACGAGCTTGGTTTTGTTGCTTTGCATGGGGCCAATGCAGTGCCACACCAACGGGGGTGCGACACCTTGCAAAGCGGTGATTTTGTCTACCCCTTCTTGGATGTAGTTTTCTCCAAAATCGCGCTGACCACAGGCGGCCACTTGGCGCACATCGTCGGCGCTGAAGGTTTTGGAGACGGCCAGCAATTGCACCGCATCGACGCTGCGGCCACTGGCCACGCAGGCCGCCGCGATGCGCGCTTGCACAGCGCTGAGCTTGTCGCGCAACGGGTTGTCTGTATCTGTGTTTTTCATCTTGGGTCAACTTTAACAAGGAGCCCTGCATGTCATCCACCGCTTCGCCTCTGAACGCACTGCTGCACCTCGCCGTGGCGCAACACGCGTCTGATTTGCACCTGTCTGCGGGGCTACCGCCCATGGCCCGCGTGCTGGGCGCATTGATACCACTTGGCAGCGGTGCAGCGTTGGCCGACGCAACCACCTCATTGCAGCCGCACACCTCCCCATCGCCACAGACAAGCACAGCGCCACTCACGCACAAGGCCTTGCTCGCCCTGTTGACGCCGCTGATGGACGCCCCCGCACAAGCCCGCTTCGCCCAAGGGCACGAGGTGGACTTTGCGTTTGCCGTCGAGGGCCTAGGCCGCTTCAGAGCCAATGCTTTTATGCAACAACACGGCTGCGGCGCTGTGCTGCGGCACATTCCCCAACACACGCCCACGCTAGACGCTTTGCAAACGCCACGGGTGCTGCCTGAGTTGTTAAAGCAAGTCGGCTTGCTGCTGGTCACCGGCCCCACGGGCTCGGGCAAGTCCACAACCTTGGCCGCGATGGTGCAACACCTGAACACCACGACGCAGCAGCACATCGTGACGCTGGAAGACCCGATTGAGTTTGTGCACACCTCGGCGCAATGCGTCATTACCCAGCGCGAAATGGGCACACACAGCCACAGTTTTGCGCACGCCTTACGCGCCGCTTTACGCGAAGACCCAGACGTGATTTTGGTGGGCGAGTTGCGCGACCTCGACACCATCCGCTTGGCCCTCACCGCCGCAGAAACCGGCCACTTGGTGCTGGCCAGTTTGCACACACGCAGCGCGGCAGCGAGTGTGGACCGCATCGTCGATGTGTTTGACGCGCATGAAAAGGCGTTGGTCCGCACGCAACTCAGCGAGGCTTTGATCGGGGTGATCACGCAAACCCTGTGCCCCGCAGCGCCGCAACAAACAGGCGCAGCCCCATCCGCCCGATGTGCTGTGTTTGAAACCTTGGTGGCCACCACGGCCATTCGCAACCTCATTCGCGAAGGCAAAACCGCGCAGATGCAAAGCGCGCAGCAAACGGGCGCGGCGCACGGCATGCAAACCATGGCGCAAGCGCTTCAAGAGGCGCGTGCCAACGGGCGAATGGCACCAGCCTAGTGCCCCCGTTGACTCAGGTGACAGCGCAGGGCTCACACAGCCCCTATGATTCAGCGCAATTCCAACCCCAGCTCTGAACGAAAAAACCATGTCCAGCATCAACGCCAAAACTTACGAATCTGCCCCCTCCACACCCGTTGCCTTCATCGGCATGGGCGTGATGGGCTACCCCATGGCAGGCCACTTGGCCAGCGCCGGTCACGCGGTGACCGTGTACAACCGCTCGCCCGCCAAAGCACAGGCTTGGGTGGCCGAGTTTGCCAACAGCAAAGCGCCCAAAAGCGCCTTGACGCCCCGCGAAGCTGCCAAAGGCGCACGCATCGTGTTTTGCTGCGTGGGCAATGACGACGACTTGCGCTCGGTCATCTACGGTGCCGACGGCGCCTTGGCGGGCATGGAGCCCGGCACGATCTTGGTGGACCACACCACCGCCTCGGCCGATGTGGCCCGCGAGATTTATGCAGCGGCTAAAAACCTCGGCATCCACTTCATCGACGCGCCCGTGTCGGGCGGTCAAGGTGGCGCGCAAAACGGCCTGTTGACCGTCATGTGCGGTGGCGACGCAGCCGTGTTTGAGCAAGTCAAACCCGTGGCCATGGCGTTCTCACGCGCGTTCACATTGATGGGCGAGCCAGGCGCGGGCCAGCTCACCAAGATGGTGAACCAGATCTGCATCGCGGGCTTGGTGCAAGGCTTGAGCGAGGCCATCGCCTTCGGTTCTAAAGCGGGCCTCGACATGAACTTGGTGCTCGACGTGATTGGCAAAGGCGCCGCGCAAAGCTGGCAACTCGACAACCGTGGCAAAACCATGGTGGCCGACAAGTTCGATTTCGGTTTTGCCGTCGACTGGATGCGCAAAGACTTAGGCTTGGTGTTTGACGAAGCCCAGCGCAACGGTGCCGTGTTGCCGGTCACAAAAATGGTGGACCAGTTCTACGGTGAAGTTCAGCAAATGGGCGGCAACCGTTGGGACACCTCCAGCCTGATCAAGCGCTTGAAATAAACGCTGGGCCCCCAAACAAAAGCCGCGCAGTTCTTGGCGAACTGCGCGGCTTTTTTGTGCCGCCATGCACACCTCTGGGTTGAGGCATGCGGCTTTCAAACGTTTATTTGATCGGCGTGACCACCGCGCCGCTGTTGGCAGGGGGCGCCAACGACACAGGCTTGCTGTTCGACTCCAAGGATGGCGTGCGATTCGGGTGCATGGCACGCAGCTCGTCTTCGGTGATGTACTCAAACACCTTCACCACGCGCTTCACGCCGCTGACGCCACGCACCACTTCGGTGGCACGGGTGGCTTCGCGTTGGGTCACGCGGCCCATCAAATAGACCGTGCCGCGCTCGGCCACAACTTTGAACACGTTGGCAAACACGTCTTCGCTGTCGACCATGGCGGCCTTCACCTTGGCCACCAGCAACACGTCGTTTGAACGGTCGCCGAAACTAGAGGCGGGACCCACGGCCAATTCGTTGGCAACCAAGCGGACGTTTTCGACGCGGCCAATCAGTTGCTCCATTTGCTGGCGAATGCGGTCGCTAGACACCTCGCCCGTGAGCAAGACTTGGCGGTTGTAGCTGGTGAAGTTGACGTGCTCTTTGGTGCCAAAGTTTTCGTCACGGGCCGTGGCGCTGCGCTGCTCAATGCCTTCGTCTTCGAGCTGAATGCCGGTGGTACGGCGGTCGCTGGCGACCATGGCACCGCCCATCATGCCGCCGATCATGACGGGTGCGCAAGCGGACAGACCCAAGGAGAGCGCCAGAACGGCGAGTAGCTTTTGGCTTGTGTTTTTCATAGTCATTCGTTTCCTTCTTGATCACCGAGCAGTTGCGTGTCCACGCCATCGCAAATGCAATGGATGGCCAGCAAGTGCACTTCTTGAATTCGGGCGGTGCGGTCGTGCGGCACACAAATGTGCACATCGGTTTCACGCAGGGCTTGGCCCATCTTGCCGCCGCCTTTGCCAGTCAGAGCGACCACCGTCATGTCACGCTCGTGGGCGGCTTGAATGGCGGCCAACACATTGGGCGAACTGCCGCTGGTGGTGATGGCCAACAACACATCGCCCGACTGACCCAACGCACGCACTTGCTTGGCAAAAATTTGCTCGAAGCTGTAGTCGTTGGCAATGGCCGTGATGATGGAACTGTCGGTGGTGAGCGCAATCGCGCCCAGCTCGGGGCGTTCACGCTCAAAGCGACCGACAAACTCCGCCGCAAAGTGCTGCGCGTCAGCGGCAGAGCCACCGTTGCCGCAAGCCAGCACCTTGCCACCGCTGGTGACACTGGCCAGCACAGCAGACACGGCGGATGCAATGGGTTTAGACAAGACTTGCGCGGCTTGGTATTTCAAGTCGGCGCTGTCGATGAAGTGTTGCTCAATGCGTTGCTCTAACATGCGGGAATGATACCTTTTGTGCCATTCACGCGGCATCAAATGCGGCGGGATACCAATGCAGACCGTCGGCTTCGAACGCCACCACGTCAAAACGGCAAGGGGGCTCTTGACGCAAGCGCATTAAAAAATGCCGCGCCGCGAACACAATGCGGCGCCGCTTGGCGGGTGTGATGCTTGCCAAAGCGCCACCGTGATCAAAATTACCACGTTGCCGCACCTCGACAAAGACCAGCGTGCCGTCGTGGTCGCGAAGAATTAAATCTATTTCGCCGCCGCCGCGTCCGGGCGTTCGATAATTGCGCTGCACCAGTTGCAGGCCTTGCGCTTGCAGGTGATGCAAGGCGCGGTCTTCAGCCGCATCCCCTTTTTGCTTGGTGGTCGCGTCACTGGTGGTGTCGACCTTGAGCTTGTCCATAGACCCTCCCTGATGAGCGCCAACTTTGATTCCGCCTTAACGGCCGCACACGCAGCCGCCGCCACGCAGCACTACCCCACTGGGGCTTTGTACGTCGTGGCCACGCCCATTGGCAATTTGGCCGACATCAGCCTGCGTGCGCTGCACACCTTGAGCTTATGCGATACCTTGGCGTGTGAAGACACCCGCCACAGCCAAACCTTGCTACGTGCCTATGGCATCGACAAGGCTTCTTCACATTGGTTGGCCGTGCACCAACACAACGAAGCAGAAGCCGCGCAAGAAGTGGTGCGACGCTTGCAAGCCGGTCAACGCGTGGCCTATGTGAGCGACGCAGGCACGCCCGCTGTGAGCGACCCTGGCGCGCGCTTGGCGTGGCAAGTGCAAGGCGCGGGCTTACGCGTGATTCCGCTGCCGGGGGCCAGCAGTGTGACGGCGCTGTTGAGCGCCTGCGGTACACCCGCGCACGACTCGTCGGGTTTTGTGTTCGTCGGGTTTCTGCCCTCCAAAGCCACCGAGCGCATGCATGCCGTGGAAGTCTTGAAACAAGAGCCTCGCACCCAAGTGCTGCTGGAAGCGCCACACCGCATCGAAGCACTCGCCGCAGCGCTGGCCCCCTTGGGCGCACGCCCTGTGACCATCGGCCGCGAGTTGACCAAACAGTTTGAAGAAATTGCCACCGTCGCCGCACAAGATGTCAGCGCGTGGATACAAGCCAGCCCACAACGCACACGCGGTGAATTTGCCTTGGTGGTGCACGCCCAAGTGCAAGAGGTCGAAACCGGCGCCGACAACGACCGTGTGTTGACGCTGTTGATGGCTGAGTTGCCCTTGAAAACCGCCGTCAAACTGGCTGCAGAGTTGACCGGTGAAGCGAAAAATACGCTGTATGAGCGCGCCTTGGTGCTGAAGGCGCAAAGCGGGGCTTGAGATGGTGCGGCTGGCGGGGATCGAACCCACGACCCTTGGCTTCGGAGACTAAGAGAATTGATGCGGATTAATCGTAATCAACCACACTGGAATAGGCGTTGATCAGTGTAAGTGCTTGAATTACAAGAGTTTTAGCTTTAGGAACTGTGACAGGACCTGAACAACACAATAGACGACTTGACACAGATTGTCACAGCGTTGCACCAAAAATGGCGGCTCGTGCAGCGCCCACATTTATGAGTATTGGTCCAATCTGATCAAGCGGTTAAAAGTTGATTAAAATGAATGCACTGGTCATCCAGAATGAATTCCTTCGTGCACATCATCTTTTACACTGATTCTGCACTGATTACTTAATTGACGTTTCCTGACGTCAGAGCGTCAGCTGGCGAGCGCCATCGCCGACACATAAATACCTATTTATTTTCCGTCACTTCGTGACAACGCACGGTTTCTGCTCGCCTGGACCGCACGCGCAGTCCAGGACACAACAGCTAGCTCCAACTAAGAATTTACCTTCGCACCCGGCTGCGTAGGTAGTAAGACGCGCTCGTCATTTTGCTCAGCCGGGTGGGCTCCCATTTGCCATAGGAGTTCTACTCATGCCCTCTCCCGTTTTTCCATTTGGTGCCACCCGAACTCCCACAATTGCGGGAGGGCTCGACATCGTCCGTACGTTAGTGGACCTGGTGCCCGCCCCCGCGCATTTGCCATGTGTGACACAAGTTGCCAAAACTTGTCATAACTGTCTGATCCTTTTAAAAAATACGTACCCTTCAACACCAGATCGAGTTACTGAAGTTATCAATGACATCGCGCCTTTAACTTCTGAAGTGAATGCCGGCGCTGAGGAAGAAATGATGGGGTTTGTATCTAACTTCCCGTCCTGGTCTTGGCTAAGTTCGTCAAGTTTTCCCACCTCAACAGAAATTCGCCTAGTCATCGGGAAACTTCTAGCTATCGCCATTTTGAAAAAAGTCGCAATAGACAACAACGCCATCCGCACCCTACGAAGCCTGTTACGGCAAAAGACAGAAAACTCAATCTCAATCGGGCAAATAAACCAGGCGCTGGGCAAAATTAAAAATCAAGTCAACAAACGTTTCATAAATTTGGTTGAACTAAGCGCAGTTTCTAGCAACAACCAACAACTGGTTTTTAACTCAGCAGTTAATTCAAAACTGTCAAACAGCCTCAGCTCAGTGCGCGAACACGAGCGCATGGCGGTCTGTGGCGATCGATGTCTAGGATTGCAAGAATTAAATTTGACGGCAACGAAGTTGCTGAGCCAAGCTGAGCAAGGCAGCCCAGACGATCTTGCGGTCCTTCTATGCATCTGTATTGGACTTGGGTGGAAACTCGGGAAACAAACACCACTCATCACCTCGGAAACGAGGAATGGATATCTAGCGTGGATCAATCCAATGACTGGATGGATCTATGTCGATTTAAGCCATGTGCTCAAAGACCTATCAAAGAAAGCTGAGCCAGGTCATATCGAATCCACCCTTCTATTGAAGCGCCCTTTGCCTCAAAGTGTTGCTGCGCTTCTGGGAAATGCTTACCGTCAAAACAATCAACTTCAAGTTGTTGGCGATTTGACGGTGCACAAGAAGACCAGCCGCAAGAAGCTCTCGTTAGAAAGCGCACACCATAGTTCGTCGTTAGCGAACTTGCTAGCATCCATCAGAGGCGCGGCACTCGCCACCATTGGTCGCCGCGATGTATCAGCGTTCGCGTGTCTGGGGTTTGAGCTGTTAAACAAATCTGACCTTCACTACATCAGCCCACGCTTGGGAGAAATTTGGCAAGGGTGCTCATCAATTTATCAGTCGATTGGCCTAGGTCCTGCGATGCCAGCAAACCAAAAATTCGATATCACTCGAATTGGCTCACGCGTGACTCCCGCATCAACTTGGATTCAAGAGATCTTCAATGAAGTATCTGCTCAAGTAGACACTCAGCGCTGTGGGAAAAGGTACACGTTAGATGGATTGATTGCACACCACAACGCCTACACCAGATACGTCAGCTTGTTCATGCACATGTCTGTGGGAGGGAGGCATAAAAAGGAGATCAACTTCGATTCAGCCATGTGGGTACCCAATCGACCATTTGCGCTGATTGAAGAAAAGCCATTGAGCCTGACGAAAGGCAGAACACCAATCCCAATACCTGCGTCACTCAATGAACAAATTCGCTTGTGGTGCGCACACATTCAGACATTGAGTCGACGACTAGGAAAAGTTCATGCGCTCGGCGCAACCGAAACATCAAAACGAGTAAGGGCAATCATTCAAAACGAAAACGCACAGCTGCTCTTCAGTCTGGATAAAGATGGTTTTGCACAAGCGGTTTCTACTGAGCGGATGTTTGCGGGTCTTGCTCAAAACCTCAATCGTGATTTTGGACGCCACTTCCTGACCGATCAGCTGCTTGACATTGGTGTAAGTTTTGAAGACGTTCAAGACTGGCTTCGGCACTTTTCAAATGGGACCTCATCTCACTTAAGCACTTCGGACAGAGACGCTTTCGGATACATACAGCGATTGAGTTTCGGCATTGACAGAGTACTTGCCAATCTGTCCATTCACCCAAAAGCTGGCCTCAGCAAGGCGGCACCGAAATGAGTCGCATCAAATCTCAAGATGCGCAAGCATGGCAAGCGCATCGTGCAAAAAACGTCATCACCCCGACCCTAAGCGCTTCCGCAGGTGCGGCACGCTTCGATCATTTTCTGCGCACGTCAGAAAAAATATTTTCTGGCCTAAGCGACCTTCAGTCATTGCTCCTTTGCACATTGTTGTATCAAGGTACGCAGTCCATAGAGGAACTGGCATCCTTACTTCGAGCGATGGCGACGCCTATTGAAATAAATGATGGCTGTTTTGTTCAATGGACAAGCAATGAAGGGGCGCGGCAAAGCCGAGCACTTGATCCGAGAACACGCATCGCTTTGTCACGTGCACAAATCACACACGATGTGGTGGACGAACTGCGTGCCTTAAAGCTGATCGTGCAAACTCATTACCCAGAGTGCCAGCACTGGACAAGCAAAGAAATTTGGCCAACCATATTTCACGATTCAATGGCTTGGCTATCTCACCACTTGCCACTGGTTGTGTTCGCCATGCATGTCGGACAGATCTCGACAACACGACTTGATCGAGAAATTTTGTTACGAAAAAACGTCCCCACACCCAATTATCCAGACTCCTCTGCGCGGGATGAAGATGCGGCGATGGGGGTGGCTTACGACGCCCCAATGGACGCTCTTTTTGAAATTGATGAGACCAAAACTCAGCGCGCACGCTGCATACCTGAAATTCAACGGCTGTTTTCAGAGACCGGAAGAAATACTGACATACGACTCTCTGACAAATATTGGCGAGCCAACTTACACGCTCGACTTTCGGTTGTGTCCGACTTGGTTACCACCGATGGAACGCCCTGCGATTCAATATTGTTGCTATGGGTTCACCATCTACTAACCGTTGGTAGCTTGCGATTGCTCAATCCAAAAGTTGCAACGATTTCGCGGTACTTCAGTGCAGTGGCCTCTCTAATTTCCAGCACATATTCACTATGCAAAAAATCTGCTGCGTACATGGATGATCAAGACTGGCATGCATTCTTCACGGACCTCAAACACGGGCTCAACAATGATTTACAGAGACCGGCCCTAGCTTCTTTTCATGACTTTTGCACGGTTACGTTTGGTGCGCCCGCAGCAACTGACTTACTCTTTCCAAATAATTCTCAAGAGTCAAACGTTCATGCAAACACGATTTGGAATACCGAAATAGATCAGGCCTTGAAGCTCACAGCAACAGTAAACGACGACCCAAGAATTTGTGCAAGTGTGCAAGCGCTGATAGCAATTGGTGCAATTTTCCCGCTCCGCATTGGAGAAGCAAGAGCGTTGAGACTTGAAGACTTTCGCCAAAGCAGCGACGGTCTAGAACTTCGTTTTTCGCCAAGGCGATTTCAGCACCAGGGGAAAAGTCAAAGTGCAAAACGTTTGATGTATACCAACGAAGCACGTTGGTTGCCTTACGTCACAAGCTGGCTTGACCGCCGCACAAATGAGGAACAAGAAGCACACGGCAAGAGCGCATTGTTTTTTGGCGATCCACACCGACATACACACACATACCAGTTTGCGATGTGCGCACGCCTCGTCAATAGAATTTTGAAGGAAGTAACTGGCGATGAATCAGTGTCATTTCACACATTGCGACATGCTTGGGTCAATCGATCCATCGTTGAGTTCTTTGCTCAACACGGCGAATCTCAACCGACGTCTCGCTTACATGCGATAGCCGCTCAAGTTGGGCACGCCGACATAAGAACCACTCTAGAACACTACTTTCACAGGCCTGATCAAGCTATTAGGCTTGCGTTAAATAACTATTGGCGTACCCAAAAAATGTCCAGCAACATTGTTGGGTATTGGACTGGATCTAACAACGCACGACTTCGTAAGGCCAAGCAGCGCGATTTACAAAGTTCAAGTTTTTACTGGAAGTGCGTAGAGAAAAAAGCTCTAAAAAATTCAACAGCATTGAATCGCCCAAAGGCTGAAGGGATAGATCATTTCATCGCCAATGACTTGCCAAAAAGGAAGCCCCCCACCGTTAAACAAGTACTAAAAATCTTAGAGGACCTCAGCAATGGCCTACCACTAAAAACGATTTCTATCAGATGCTCTTGCTCTCATCAACTCATAGATAAGGTGATAGATCAGGCTGCGGCCATACTGAACGAGTTACTCTCAATGCAAGGCGACCGACGGTCTTGTATTCCTGTTGAGAAGGTGACTTCCAGCCTCAAAATCACATGGATTTTTGAAACGACCCGGCGTCTAAATATTCGACCTAGTCTCAGTGCCGAGCCATCGACAACTTCACTCGTCGAAAGCCAAATCAAAAATCAAAGCCCCACCGAATTACAGCGAGACGCAATGCGCTCTTGGATACATTGCAGGGCAAATCGTGGAATCAGCCTTCCTGCAAATCTTGAAGCCATGCCAATTCTGGAGTGGCTTCACTGCGGAGGCGTAAAACCAGACTGCCTTTTGCTCAGAATTCCGGCTAAATCATTCACATCACCGCACGACCGTGCGCTAACCCTGTCGTCAGAAACGACTTTAAGCGCAACTCAACAGGTGAGAGGCAAATTCGGGAGTTTTTTTAGAACAGAAATCGTCAAACTCCGGGCCGTGCATCAAGCCCCATATCTTCTAGTTGCACGAACACCACTGTCCCAAGTTTCACAAGTCGTTTCACCAGCCCAGTTGCGCATGGATCGGTTACATGGCCTGCTTTTTTCAGTTGCTGTGTGGATTAAATTTTTTCCTGAGTTCAGCCATGAACAACCATAAAGAACTGTTCCGTGTCTTTGTTAACTTTGCAAATGAGACAAGAAATCTCGACGCTGAACAACAGCTCATTAGTCAACTTAGAACCTGTGTTGGAGACTTAATCGAACCACTCGCCTTAAAACATCGTATAGATTTCAGTCTGGATGTTTGCCAAAAAACTTTCAAACAATGGCTCATCGTTTCAGTTTCGGCTGATCTTCAATTTAGTCTATTTAGTAGGCCTGATGATGTCGTTCAATTTCGAGAGCGAGTTGACGATTTAGCTGACGAAGCAGCTTCAGAGCGCATGTTGATAAATGTGCGTTTGCTACGTGAGCTTTCTGAAAAAGCCAGATGGAATCCAAGCGATTTTTACGACGCGATCAGCACATACAAAGCTGCTGACGTTCGCATTTTGAACACTCTTCGTGACCGACGATTTGAGGTCCAAACAGCCAACGGTCAATCAGCCATGATTGATGCACTTGCGCTACCACGACGAACCCTCATGGCCGAACCCGTTGATATCCAATTCACTATATCGAGCCTTGGAAACTCGCATGTAGACATTGAACTTCTTAGTCAATATCGCCGCTTGTTAAAAACTCAACATCGTCTGATAACAATGCAATGGACACATTTTGAATTTCCTAATTTGACAGATCAGCTTTATCCCTTACTTCGTTCTCAATCGCTGATTTTGGCAAGCGCACACAGACTTGTAGATCCACTAGGAGCCACGAAATCTCTGTCGCTCAATTCGCTCACGTTATGAGCGGCATCACACAATTTTTCGATACAGACCTCACGCAAATTTTCCGAATTTTGTGTGTAATCTTCTGTTTAGAAAACTCAATATGCCTAGCCCAACATCAAAAATTAGCCTCATTGTTATCCAAGGATCGAAGATAGATTTGAGCCAGAAAATTTATGACATTCTCATACAAGAGTTGCCAGCGGCACAAACCATGGCACTTGTTAAACCATTGCTTTTGCAGAAGCGCCTAGCGGCAAACTCCCCGCTCACGTTGATTGGTGCAGAGTCATCTAATTTGTCCGACGATACCGTCGTTGGTTAGAGTTCTTTCCGCGGCTCTTTTAGGCTGATAGTGCAACCAAGAGCCGAAGTCCAATCAATCGAAATCAAGGTCAGCTTAAGGCTGGGATCGGTCATTGATTTTTGCTGCCTGACTGGCAGTTTTTGCCAATATCTGTCATTCGACGGGCTAAGGTTTGTTTGTCAGCTTGCCCTTCAAAACCAGTCGTTCGCATCAAGACGAGGTAATGAGAACGAATGGTCTTTTCTATGATTGCCTGCTGCACCCGACCCGATCAGACAAGTCCACTATCAGGCACTCTCCCTAGACGAGCGAGTTTTGCAGAAATCCAAGTAGTGACCGGTGGATCAAGCAGCCCGGAAATAAAGATGGAATTCCAGTTGTTCTTACCCTTGTGCAAGTCGTCTAGGGTGTCGCGTTCCACTTCAAGCATGGAGCGAACTTCGGTCTGCGTCGCGATGTTGTCTGCAAAGGCGCGTACCACGAGGCTTGGCTTGCGGAGCAACGAACTCCATCGATCGGCCAAGTACTTCACAATGGCTGACCTTTGAACAATTGAATGTACGTGAAACTCAATTGCGGGATGAAAAGGGTGGGTGTTTGAAATCAACAGCACGAGAGAAACCTTCGGTACCTCGCCCAAGTCCTCGAAACGAGCGCTCACCAGTCGCTCACCCAGACAGTCGTCAAAGTATGGGTGTAAGACACGTTCGCCCGGATTCGCGCCAAAGAGTGTCTCTTTGCGCTTACTATTGCACTTACAAGCTGGAACCAAATTTTTTGAAAAAACGGAAAAGATCGGATATCCGTTTTTTGGCAGATAGTGATCCAAGGTCCCACTGTGCATCGATCCACACATCGGGCAGATCAAGTGCTCAGTTGATTCACGCATCTCAGTGATGTATGCCAAATCAGCTGGTGGCGATGCGTAGTGCCTTTTCAGAAACGCGGCTGCTTCTGCACTGATCGGATGATTCTGGACAAGCGACGGTGTGCCGTTAACGGCTTCATATTGAGCGTAGCCGGCCTGGACGCACCCCACCAAAGGCTGAAGTTTTGGATAGCTACCTAGTCGCTGGTTCTTCGATAGGTTGTCAAACGCGGCCGAGTCATCGTACGCAGGCAACTGCAACTTGTTCACGGACGCACCTTATCCTCGATCGAAGCGCGAAGTCCATTCAATATTTCCAAGGAAAGCTCGTCTTTGTACTTGGCATAGATCTGTGCCCAAGGAATCTGCTTCGCAATCAGCCGACGCTCGACTTCTACGGCCAACCTAGACGGCTCGTCCTCACCAAACACAAAGTAGGAAATCGCACCCACATCGGCCCCGAAGGTTCGTAACTTCGGAAGCTGCGCTTGTACAAAGTTCTCGTTGTCCACGCTCAATACGGTAACTTGTTCGCGGAAAACCTCGCGCACGAAGTACGCAGAGTGCGTCGCAATGATGGCCGCAGATCCGGTCATCTCTAGCAGACCGTCCAAGAGCGAGACGAACCGGCTGATGAAGTTCGGGTGAAGGTGCGTCTCCGGCTCGTCCAGCAGTAGCAACGAGCCGTTTTCAATATGCAAGCTCACTTGCGCTGCAAACTTGAGAAACGAAATCTCGCCACTGCTCAGAGGGTAGCCCTCGCCCCCCACAACGCGAGCAGGCTCCTTCTTGACGTCGATGGAAGCGAAACGCTCCAGGACACGTTGCTCTGTTCCCTGGGGTAACTTGGCAAGAGGTACATAGGCGTCCAATGTTGAGTAAGTCGGCAGATGGAGCTCTTCGGCATTCGAGATGGCACTGAGCGCCTCGGTAAATATCTCCCACCGTGACTTTGACGCAACCATCTGCGTGGATCTAGCAACCTGTACGATCAAGTCGGAAAGATAGTCATTTCGCCGCGAACGGCGTGACCGATTCATCGAGTAACGTTGGTACCAAATTCGTGGCCGCTTCCTCTTATCCGTCGGGAAAACTGACTCAGCCTCGTTCGTTGGCGCGAAGGCAAGCAGCCGGTTGATAAGAGGTCGCCCGCCATCGGACCCATCTGTTAGGACTGCTGCTCCGTCGATGGCAGCGCGCGCTATGCGACCTAGCGTCTGGCTCTTGCCGACACCGTTCTTCCCGATAATGATGGCGATCCGTTTTGGCAAATCAGCAGCATGGTCGAAACTGAACCTGAGATGGTGCTCGTTCTGTCGCCCCGGTAGCTGAAACCGAATTGCCAAGGTCGGTGACAAGATACCTGTCTGCTCGCTTGAAAGTCCCCGCAGTAGTTGACCTGCGTTCTTATACGCGAAGTAGGAGTCTGAACTTCGCATGAAAGACAGGGAAAACACCTCCGTCTGGGTGGCCAGATCTAGGATAGCCGCGGTCGACTCAAACTCACTCAGCGCAACAAGGTCATTCAACGCGGTAAGTACTGCCGTCGCGTCGTCAGCATCGAGTGTCTGGACGAGCCGCCGATAAGCCTCCATGTCCGGCAGCATGGTGAAGAAGTTGTGGTCGGTCGCTGCTTCTACTGTTGATTCACCTTGCGTCGAGAGCAACTGCTGAAGCAAATCTTTGCCGTTCTTATCTGCTTCCGGATTTATAAACCCAATGAAGCCGCTTACATGTACCGTTTCTTTCGCCGAACGCATACGGATTCGGTAGTCAACCCGAGTTTGATGGCCAAAGTCGTTCCATCCGTCTGATGATGGGACGACAAGTATGGTGTCGGCAGGCAAGTCCATTTCCAGCGCCATTCGTCGTGCAAACAGGACACGGAGGCCTGGGACGTTTCTCTCAACAGATTTCTTCTGCACCATAGTCTGACTTTAGCGCAATATAGGCCCAACACGCTGCAGTGCTGACATCCAAAAAATAGCCGAAATAGGCTGGTTGTGGTCGTTCGTTGCTGCGCGGCTGAAGGCTGATTTAGCCGAGACCGTGAGGTCAACCGCGTCCGAGGAATCTGCCCCCTAACCGTCGCAGCGGGCGGGATCTGCAGAACCCTCAACTTGACGCGGCGCTAACATGGACATCCTTGAATTAGGTCTGGGCAGGATAGGCAATGGCGATAGCAAAGAAGAAGTTCACGGCGACGCGCAGGAAAGTAACACCGGAGACAGCCATGCCGAAGCCCAAGGCGTTGCCAACGCTCAAGAGGAAAGCCAACCCGCGAACGCGCCCGGCGATAAACACCACTAGCGCCTCCCGCGATGGCCACGAGTTTCACGAAGCTTGGGTTGCGCGAAAGTGTCTGGGCTTGCTTTTGCCGGGGGCCGAGTTGGTCGGCATTGCGGTAGAAGGATTCGCAAACGAGGATCAGCACGGCGTCTCGAACGAAGGCAATGAGATCGCCGACGCGGTCCTGTACTTCGAAGGTCGGCCCAACCTGCAGGACGCCAAGCGTGTAGTGGTGGTTCAAGTGAAGTACTCCAAGGCGGCCGAGCACAAGCCGTTTCGGGCGGCAGATGCGAAGAAGACGATTGACAAGTTTGCGCGTACCTATCGCGCCTGCAAAACGTCGCTTGGGACTGAAAAGGCGCGGGAAAAGTTGCGATTCGAGTTGGTCACCAACCGGCCAATCGCGCCCGCGCTTCTCACGGCCATCGAAGGTCTGGCTGCGAAAAGTCCGCTCAAGGGAGACGCGAAAGCACAAGCAAAGCAGGTGGCAGACGCCTGCAAGCTGACGGGCAAGGACCTCGTCGAATTTGCTACACGGCTGGACATGACCGGCCTGACCGGCAACCTGCGCGAGAACAAGCAGCAGCTCGCACTTACCCTGGTGGACTGGTCAGACCCTCGGGACCACATGGCCCGTCACCGTCTCGCGAATATCCGGGAGATGGCACGCGACAAGGCCGGTTTGGTCAAGCAGCATGACAACGTCATCGTGCGCACGGACGTGCTTGCTGCATTGGGTCTGTACGACGACAAGGACCTGCTTCCGGTGCCGGCGAGCTTTCCGCCGAACGGAAAGGTGGTTGATCGTGTGCAGTTGGACGAAACCGTCCATCGCATCCCGCGGCTCACCCGCCCTTTGGTCGTGCATGCCGAAGGCGGTTTTGGAAAGACAGTTTTCATGAATTCGCTGGCCGCGCGCCTGGGCCACGAGCACGAAACGATCCTGTTCGACTGCTTCGGCATGGGGCAGTACCGTGCCTCCGACGACTGCAGGCACCTGCCTAGCCGCGGCCTATTGCAAATCGCCAATGAGCTCGCCTGTCGAGGTTTGTGCGACCCCATGCTGCCCTCGACCAGCAACAGTGAAGACATCCTTCGCACTTTTCGTTTGCGCCTGGAGCAAGCCGTTGCTACCTTGCGCCGCGGTTCGGCCGACCGGCAACTGGTCCTGCTGCTCGACGCGATCGATAACTCCAGCGAAATCGCTCACGATCGTCATCAGGACTCTTTTCCGCGCCTGTTGCTGCAAAGCTTGGAGCACCGCCCAGCGATCACTGGTCTGCAGGTGGTCGTCAGTGCCCGAACGCACCGGCGCCTCGCCGCGACCGGCGAGATCTCCGCCGAAGAGCTCGAATTGGCGCCGTTCGTCGAGCGCGAGACACGTGTTTTACTGAGCAGCCGCGTGAGCGAGCTGACCGAGACGATGGTTCAGGTGGGTCAGGCGCGGTCTAAGGGCAACGCTCGTGTGCTGGAACACTTGGCCGCGGACCCTGGCCTGCTAGCGCCGAGCGAGATCGACAAGCCGATCGCGCTGGACGATCTGATCCAGCACCGCATTGAGCAGGCCTTGGTGGAGGCGCGCAAATTGGGTAATACCGATCGCAGTATCCGTGCATTCCTGGCGGGTCTGGCCACCTTACCGCCGCCTGTGCCGCTCAAGGAATACGCGCAAGTAAATGGCATGGCCGAGGGTGCAGTTATCAGCTTCGCGGCAGACCTGTCGCCGCTTCTGGAGCAGACCAAGCATGGCCTGATGTTTCGCGACGAGCCCACCGAAGACCTTATCCGGCGGAACTACGCCGGCGACGCTACGCCGCTGCATGAGCTGGCGATGAATCTGTTCGCTATGCAGGGGGAGTCGGTCTATGCCGCCACGACGCTTCCTGACCTGCTGCTGCAGTTGAAGGATGGGGAGAAGCTCTTTCAGCTGGCCTTTGATGAGCGGTTGCCCGCGAGCATCACCAGCAGCATGGGCCAGCAGACAATTCGCCATGCGCGACTTCGCGCCGCCGTGGCGCACGCCGTTCGCGTCAACGACCTCTATCACCTCGTACCGTTGCTGGTTGAGTTGTCGACCCTTGCGGCGATGGACCAGCGGGGGACGACGTATCTGCTGGACTATCCCGATCTCGTGGTTGCCTCGGCCGATCCGGATTCGCTTCGGCGCATCTTCGAGGCACGAACACCGTGGCCCGGATCCCGCCACGCTCGCTTGGCGATTACTCATGGGCTGATGGGCGAGACCGCCGAGGCAATCTGGCACGCCAGTTGGGTCGCAGAATGGCTGCAGCAGTACTTCAACCAAAAGAGCGACGCGCATGACCGCGCGCACCCCACGGTGCTGGACTTGGCGGCGCTCCCGTTCTGCCACCTGCTCAAGGGCGATGGCAAGGCGGCGGCTCGAAATCTATCGGGTTGGGTCAGCGCAGAGCACGGTTACGACATCTCCAAAGCGATGTTTCAGCTGGCGCGCCGTTCCGAGGCGACGTCCTTGCTTTCGCCCGAGGTGACCCGAGCCTGTGTCGAAGCGCTGACATCGATCGGGCCGATTGCCGCGGCGATTCGTTACGCCGCAGGCAGCCCAGAGCAGCAACGCGCTCAACTCGAGTCGCTCTCGGCGGCATGCATGGCGGCCGGCCCGGTGAAGCTTCGAGATCACTACCGACCCGACGAACGCCCGTTGGTACAGGGCATGGTGGAGGCCGCGGCGAAGGCGGTGCGGTTGGGGATGCTCGCCCAGGCTAACGCGATCCTCGCGGCACTACCCTTGGTGCCGCCGAATCTGCACGTTTTCATGGATTCGTCGTACTGGGTCGGTGAGATCGCCACATACATAGCCCGGCAGGTCATCGCCTGCTGCGCGTCCGGCACCCCGATTGGTTCCCGCAACCTGCTGCCGCGCGAACTGGCCGAGCACGCTGCCAACTTGACTACGAATCTAACGGAAGCGGAGTTCCTCACCGCGCTCAAGGCGGCACTGGATGCAGACCACGAGGCGAAGGCCAAGACCGCCCGAGACGCGAAAAAAGAAGTGCTTTACGAGCACAGCCACCACTCATCGGCCATGCGACTCCTCAAGGAGCGAATGCCGCGCTGGCTAGATATCGCGCGTGACTTCTCACAGGCCGTTGTTGGTTCCGGCTCCGCGGCACCTAGCTTGGCGCCACTGACGGCCCGCTGGATCACGCTTCGCAACACCGACGATTACGAGTCTGGCGGCCGCTCAGCGCAACGGCAGTACGACACGGTCGTCGAGCGCTTACTGGCGTTAGCTCTTGCGTCGAACGATTCGTTTCCTGCGGACGAAGTCGCGGCACACATCGAAGCGGCCAGTGAACTGGACGCTGCGCCGTTGTCAAGCCTAATCGGACTCGTCGCATGGCTGGCGTCTCGTCCAGCGTTCAATGCCATGGCTGGCACGCTCGCGATTAAGGCAAGCGCGGCTATTGAGAAGGATCACGATGTCACCGATCGCGCCGCACACTTCGCGCGACTTGGGCAGGCGATCTCGTTGGCCAGCCCCGCCGAAGCGGTCGTGTATTTCCGAAAAGGCCTCGAGCAGATGGACGCGATCGGCTCAGGCGACTACCACTTCGTTGAGGGGTTAATGCACTTCGCCGGCGCGCTGACCGGCGAAGGTCTCAGCCAGCGCGAGAGCCACACCTTATCCAACATCTGCGAGCTCAACTTGGGGGAGGAAAAGAAGTTCGGCTGGGGTTCTTACGGCGCCGCGATAAGCCGAGTATCCGGCGTGGCCGGGCTTGCAAGGCTGGCGCGGTGGCAGGACCGAGGCCGAATCTCGCTGGACTTCACGCTGTTACCGTATGTGCGGGCCTTGCTGGAGGACGACAAGCTCGATGCCGAGCTCGCCCTGACGCTCTTGCGACTTTCGAATCCAGCCGAGCTCTACGTGTGCGGGACCACGCAGCTGATCGCCACTCTCGAATCCAAGCCGTCCGCGCGCGTAGCCGCCGTGGCCACCGAGCTCGTCGCGCAATACATGCAGAACAACCCTGGTTCACTGGGCTCGGAAACGCCCCGCGCACTCGCCCGCTTCGCCGGCGCGGTGCTGGGCAATGACGCATGGCAGCGGCAGTACCTGGAAGCAGCGGCGGCTCGGATCGACGTCAAGCGCGATGACCACAACCGGCGCAGCAACTGGCGCGCGTCCGGAGGCGACGCAGCGCCTCGAACCTGGGAAGACGAGCAGAACAAGGCGAAGGCGCACGTTCTGCAGCTCGCCGCGGGCACCGATCCGCTAGATGAGGTCGCAGTGGGTCTAGTCCTCGATGCGGTCCGCACGCAGCTTCGGAACATGAGCTTCTCGGGCGAGGTCCTCGATGCGTTGCGAGCGAAGGTTGCGTTCAAGCAATGGCCTGACTATCTGGCGCTGATCGCGCGGCTCGAGGTGTTGGATCTATACGAGAAGGAAAGGGAGCTGCGCGCCTGCAAGGAGCAATGGGGCGGCTCCTCGCTTGTCGTAGCCGACGCGCTGAAGGTCTGTGCACCGGTCATCGCACGGGTGAATGCTGGCGAATTCATTTGCTTCGATTACCTCTCGGGTTCTCACGTTCGCGCCCTCGAGGACATCTGTGGTCTGGCGCGCCGCGAGGTGCTGATGCTCCTCATCCGCGAGTTCACACGTCCCAAGATACCGGTACCGCCCTCGGTGTGGCTCAACTTTGCTGCGGAGTTCAACGAAGAGGCTTCAAGCGGCGTAGGCGAGGCAGCGCTGACACGCCTGCTGCAGAGCGGGCCGGCGAAGCTCGCATCGAATACGGAGGACGGGGCTTGGCAGGACGAGATGACCTTTACCGGGGATGCGGTCGAGGCTATCTCGGCAATCACCTGGTTCCAGCTCGGTTCGTCCGTGACCCGGCAGCGATGGTTCGCTGCCCATAGCCTGCGCACGGCGGTCCGATTTGGGCGTGCCGAGGTGCTGGATGGCGTCGTTGCAAAGTATCAGCGCCGCGACGCGGTCCCCTTCCAGGCGCCGGAGTTGCCGTTCTTCTACCAGCACGCTCAGCTCTGGTTGCTGATCGCAATGGCGCGCATAGCACTAGAGGCGCCCGTGGTCGTTGCTCGGCATGCCGATTTTCTCGAAGCGATTACGACTGACGCTGCCGAACGCCACGTGCTTCGACGGCATTTCGCGTCGCAGGCACTGCTGGCCTGTGTGGATGCAGGTGAGTTGCGCCTGCCAAAGGCAGGGGTTGAGAAGCTTCAGCGCGTAAATCGATCGAGCTTCGTGGCCCGGAAGGAGAAGGACTACTACGGCGGCGATTTCCACGCCCCGCGTCCGAAGGACATGACGAAGCCCCAGCCTGAACTGCATCTGGACTACGACTTCAGCAAAAACGAAGTTACCCGGCTGTCGAGCCTGTTCCGACAGCCGCACTGGGAAACGGTGGATGCTCTCGTCGCCAAGATGCGTGAACATGATGCCGATATCGAGTTCATGAGCGATAGCAAAGGGCGGACGCGACCTGGTGGTGACCACTACACGCGCGGCATAGACGCAGAGTACCAAAGTTACGGCGAGCAGTTGGCCTGGCACGCATTGTTCTCGGTGGCAGGCGATCTACTCGCCACGTACCCGGTGGTTTGGTGCGGCTACGATGGGCAAGATCCTTGGGAGGACTGGCTTTGGCGCAAGAGCGTGACGCATCCTGCGGGTTTGTGGCTCGCAGACGGAATAGACAGTCAACCTCTGGACACCTGGGTTTCCTTGATGGATGCGGGCGAAACCGCGATTGACCTCACCGCGGAGCCGGCCGCATTGAAGGCCTTACTTGGAATCGGCGACTCGGTGACAGACTGGCTCACGGTCGATGGCAGTTGGCACTCCAACGAGAACGTCGAGATTCGGGTGATGTCGGCGCTGGTACCGCGGGATCAGAGCGCCGTACTTGCCGTGGAGCTGGCCGCACAGGGGCCTTTCCAAGCCCACTTACCACAGATAGAGATGTACGAAGACAACGGGATGGCATCTAATCGCGATGCACCCTACCTGCCGTGGATCGTGCGCAATGAAGCCTATGCGCATCTGGATGAGACCGACGCCCTAGGCGCCGTTGGGGCTTTGCGGCGCTCGCGCTTGAGTCAGGACTTCAACGCGTTCGCCAAGTTGCGATCTGTCAATCCGTTCGACCGGACTTGGGAAAACGCCGCCCATGAGACCGTGGTGCGGGCAGACGTGTGGATCGAATCCGGCAGACATGAGGAGGGTGCGAGCGATGGCTCACGGCTTTGGTGCCGCACTGACGTAGTGACTGAGTACCTGGAGGCCCGCGACGCCGACCTGATATGGCTAGTGCGCCTGCGACGCAACGACGGAGGCCACGGCAGTGAGCGCAGCCGGTACTGGCACACCACCGCGGTCATCCGGATGAGTGCCTCGCTCGAGGTGAGTTACACGACGGGCCGGTCGAACGAAATGGAAGAGTCGAAGTTCTAGTCTGCTTACAGCGCGGTAGCGCGCGTCAGCGGATAGCACGACCGCGTTCGTGCCACAGCTGCCGGACGCTAGCCTACGCGTGGGAGCACGAGCAAGGTCAGCTCGTAGGGCTGGAAGTCCGCTTAGTGCTGGTCCGCGTGACTAGAACTGCGACGGCTAACAGACCGAAAGCGCTGCAGTGCAGACATCGAGCGAACAGCTGGAAAAGGCTGATCTCGGTCGCTCATTGGCGACGGCTTGAACGACCGTTGTTGCCGTTAGATGGAGTCAACAAGACAACGATATTAGCTGGCTACACAACTGAAAGCATGGTTAGCACGGAGCCTTCGGGAAGTTTGATCGACTGCGACCAAACTTCCATCCGATACGTGCTCGTGCCGCTGATCCAGCGTGCGGCACTTTCTCGCTTCGGACGGCTAAGTCCCTTGGCAGCACCGAAAGCCATTTCGAATGCCATCGTGTCCTGGTGCAACTCGTTCAGGATGTAGAAGTCGGTTGAGAAGTTCCGACTGCGCTTGGACCACTTCAATCGCCGCTGATCGTGGCAAGTGATGGCGACCGGCACCTCGGCTCGTTGTAGCAACTTAAGGGCGGACGCAGTCAAACTGGCCTGAAAATCGCCCCCCATTGCATTCGCAAGATCTAGGCTTGGCTTGCGATCCGCCACCCATGGCCAGACCAGATAGTCGGGAAGGATCAGCTGACTGGCGAAGCTGTTGGCGTCTGCCTCGATGGACTTGGCTTCAGCATTCTGCGGCCCGATGTCCGTGCTAGAGCACTTAAATGATGTCCGCTGGGCGTCCTGCATCCAGTGGGCCAACTCATGCCCCAAAGAGAAGCGTCTTCGTCCGAGGTTGTCGTCCATGGCGACGCTGATGACGGCACGATCACCGGCGGCCACCAGACGTGCAGCGCAACCGTCGAGCTTTCTGTAGACGACGTGAGCGCCCCTGGCGCCGGCAATGGCCTCCAAATCAATGTGCTCGGGCTTCCTGACGCCGTTACCCCAGAGCAAGCGCTCCGGGCGGCTCAGCCTGTCGACATCAACAAACATCATCGGTGTCGGAGATCTTGCCCATGAGCACAAGATCGTCATAGAGCGTTTCTAGGTCGGCATTGCTTTGGCGGCCTCCTTCTCTAAAGGCAGTTGCCAACTGAGGATCTGCCGCAAAGGCTCGCGCGATGCGCTCCTTAATTCGATCTAGGGTAGGCCGCAGCAACTTCTTTGGGGGCGTATGGATCTGCATTGCTACCTTTGCGGCCGCAGCTTGTTGACGAAGGCTGGATGCCAGAACGTCATCAAGACTTACTGCAATGCTGGCCGCCAGCTGATCGGGATCGATGCCTTCAGCTGCGAGCTCGGTCCGGATGTCCTCGTCAGACGCGGCTTCGAGGTCTTTGAGTGCCAACGCTCGAACTGCGGCGAGCGTCTTCTGAAATTCGTTGGTCATCGCTGTCTCCTTCCGGGCATCATCTTGTCCACCTGCCTCCTAAGCCTACGCCGTGCTGTGTCGTAGGTCTTTTGATCGAGATCGAACAAGGCAAGTACCTCTGCTACCGGCATTTCTGCCTTCTCCCCCTCAATTACCGCCAGCACTTCTTGGTCGTCCCTGAAGTACGCCTCAATGGCATGCGCGTCGGCTTGAGCTCGTTGCTGCCTGTCAAACGTGTTCTCCACCTCAATGGCCTGTTCTACGACGTCAGTGTTCCAGCGACCAGCTCGGTGGATCACGGTGTCAACGTCCCTATCTATCGCGATACCGGAGGTCCTAACCCTACCCAGACAAAAACCTTGGTGCAGGAATTGATCGTGAAGGACAAGGTTGACTACCTGGGCGGTTTTGTATTTACGCCGAATGCGATGGCAGTTGCTCCATTAATTCAGCAGTCACAGACGCCCACAGTGATTTTTAATGCAGCAACATCATCTATCACAGAGAAGTCCGAGTACTTCATTCGTACCAGTTACACCCTTTGGCAAGTGACTGTGCCATTGGCGCAATGGGCATCTAAACAAAATATTAAGAAGGTTGTGACCGCCGTATCTGACTATGGTCCAGGTATCGATGCGGAAACGGCATTCAAGAGCGAATTTACTAAACAAGGTGGCACCGTTGTAGAGTCAATTCGTATGCCTGTCTCAACGACTGACTTTGGCCCCTTTGTTCAACGAATTAAGGCAAGCGGAGCCGAGGCTGTCTACACATTCCTTCCTGGTGGTCCCCCCAACCTGGGTTTTGTGAAGGCGTACAGTGAAAACGGGTTGGCCAAATCTGGTGTCCAGTTTCTTGGTACAGCAGAAACAGATGAATTCGATTTGCAGAAGTTTGGTGATAGCGCATTGGGTTTGACAACGTCCTTCCATTATTCTGGAGCTCACGATTCTTCTGTGAATAAACGTTTTGTCCAAGCGCTGAAAAAGCGTGATGCGAACGTTGTCGCCAACTACGCAAGCGCAGGTGCTTGGGATGGCATGTACGTGATTCACAAGATGATTGAAGCCACTGGTGGTCAAAAAGATGGAGCTAAAGCTCTCGCTACTGCGCGTGGCTTGCAATGGGAAAGCCCGCGTGGTCCCGTTCGGATTGATCCTAAGACTCGCCATATCACCCAAAACGTCTATCTCCGCAAGGTCGAAAAGGCTGGCAATGTCCTGGTAAACAAGGAAGTTCAGAGCTTTGGCCCGCAAGTTGACTTCGGCTTAGACAAGTAATTGCTAAGGCCGTTAGCTCAAGAGTTGAAAGTCAATAAGTGAATACTTTGTTCAATATCGCAATCGACGGCTTGGCCTACGGCATGGTGCTGTTTGTTGTATCTGTTGGCTTGTCGGTAACTCTTGGGCTGATGCGTTTTGTCAATCTAAGTCATGGAGCCTTTGCGATGGTGGGCGGTTATTGCGCCGCCTATCTCACACGAGAAGCTCAATGGAGCTTTTGGTTAGCAGTTCCCGTTGCATTACTAGCCACGGGGTTGTTAGGGGCAGCACTTGAATCGTTGGTGTTGAAACACTTGTATCGACGTAAGGAGTTGGAGCAGGTTTTGTTCACTATTGGGTTGAGCTTCGTGTTGATTGCTGCAACGAATGCAATTGCTGGTCCTCAAGTTCAACTGATCAAGCTGCCTGATTTCTTAGCCGGTTCTGTTGATCTTGGTATCCGCACCCTCCCAGCCCAACGTCTTTTAGTCATTGGGGCTGGGCTTGTGGTTGCAGTAATTTGTACTTGGACAATTTCTTATACGCGATTTGGTGTTTGGCTTCGTGCGGCTGTAGATCACAGCTCAACAGCATCGACTTTGGGTATTCCAATTCGGCTCGTCCAATGTGCAAGCTTTGCCGTAGGTGCAGCATTGGCTGGTTTCGGTGGAATTCTTGGCGCTGAACTGATGCCGCTGGAGCCTTACTACGCGATCAAATATTTGGTCCTTGTCCTGGTAGTTGTCGCAGTGGGAGGCATGGGTAGTATTCCAGGAACACTAGCCGCAGCAGTGCTCCTCGGTTTAATCGAAACCGCAAGTAAATACCTTGCTTCCGAATGGGGGAGTCTGTTCTTCTTCTTAGCCATGGCTTGTTTGCTAGCTTGGCGCCCCCAAGGATTATTCAAACGATGAATGCCATGTCTGACACTTCTAAACAAGGTTCTGCTTTGCCAAAAGCCCCTATATGTGTACCTGCTTGGCGTTCGACTGTCTTGGTGCTGGTAATTGGTTCGGCTGCTTGTTACGCACTGCCTGAGCAACTAGGTTTATTAGCGCGCATTTTCGTTACAGCATTGCTTGTGCTGTCGCTCGATTTGGTTGTCGGTGTTGCTGGTTTGGCAACGCTTGGGCATGCGGCGATGTTTGGTATTGGTGCATACGCTGCTGGAAATTTTGCATTACATGTTGTGCCAGACCCCTTGATTGGGCTGGTAATCGGAATGGCTTCGGGCGCAGCGCTTGCATTTCTTTCAGGCTTGTTTTTACTTCGCTATGAAGGGTTCACATTTCTAATGCTGACCGTGGCCGTTTCCCAGATCATGCTAAGCCTTGCCCAAAAAGCGCGTGATTGGACTGGAGGTGATGACGGCTTGTCTGGATTTATGAACTCTCCTTTGTTAGGGCGATTTGCCTTTGATCTGGAGGGTAAGGTAGCCGCCGGGTACTCACTAGCTGTCTTGGTCGTTCTTTTCTATGTTGCTCGTCGTGTGGTGGATTCTCCGTTTGGCTTGGCCGTTCGTGGTGTTCACGAAAATCGGGCACGCATGGCTGCTTTGGGTACGCCAGTCTTTCGCAGACTTTTGGCGATGTATTCGCTGGCAGGAATGTTTGCAGGTGCTGCAGGGGCACTCTCAGCGCAAACCAATGCCGTAGTTGGTTTAGATAGTCTATCGTTTGCTCTATCTGCCGAGATTTTGGTGATGCTGGTCCTTGGAGGCATCGGTAGCCTTAACGGTGCCTTGATTGGTGCGACTGTATTTACGCTGTTGCACCACACGGCTTCTTCCATCAATCCTTACCATTGGCTTTTCGTGGTCGGCTTTCTTCTCATGGCTGTCGTACTTGTTTCACCCACAAAGGCAATTGCTTTGCTGCGCCGTCGTATGGGAGGTGCGAAATGAGTCACCTGCTCGAAGTTCGTAGCTTAGACAAACACTTCGGTGGTTTACATGTGACGCGCAATGTCTCGTTCCATGTGTCTGCAGGAGAAAGACTTGCACTGATTGGCCCCAACGGCGCGGGCAAGACTACGCTGGTTAATCAAGTTAGTGGTGTTCTCCAGCCTGATTCAGGTTCTATTTTTCTGCAAGGTGAGGATGTCACCTCTCGTAGCCAAGCTCAGCGTGTGCGCTCAGGATTGGCTCGTACTTTCCAAATCACTACATTGGCGCCTCATTTTCCAGTTCAGCGACAAGTTGAATTGGCGCTCTTTGAAAGAGAAGGGCTCACTGGTCGGGCTTGGCGAAGCATCGATAACTATCCTGATTTGCAGACTGAAGCTCTCTCATTGCTTGAGCGGTTAGGTTTGAGAGCGCATGCCGGTGTGGCTACCCAAGACCTCGCTTATGGAGAGCAGAGATTGGTCGAGATGGCGCTTGCGCTTGCACTACGCCCCAAAGTTCTCATGCTAGATGAGCCTATGGCTGGTGTTCCAAAAAGCGATGGCACCCGTTTATTGGCTGCTTTAGACAGTTTGCCCCGTGAGTTAGGTGTCTTAATCATTGAGCACGACATGGACTTGGTATTCCGATTCGCAAGCCGAATTTTGGTGCTTGCATCAATATGAGCACCAGCGGTAAACGCGGGAAGAAGTGCACCGTCAGCGCAAACCAATTCAAAGCTGCAAATATCTTCAGCTTCAACAAGGCGACGCTGTACTCGAACGCTCAGTGTGGTCATAACAAGTCAGTATCTGAATTAAGTGAACGACGGGGCTTAGCAGTCGATGAAAAATTGCTCGAAACATAAGCTTGCGTAACAGTCTCCACAGATGGGAGATTTTCATGAAGTCGATGCAACAGCCCAAGGAGAGCCTCGATTTCTTTCGGCTGAAGCACCGAAAGAAATGCTCGTTCACGCTCCAGAGCAACACCTCGGATCTGGTCGTGAAGTGCCCTTCCCTTGGCTGTGAGTACAGCAATTCGTGCTCGCCCATCATTCGGATCTAATTTTGTGCGAATCAGTCCCGCCTCTTGCATGGATTTGAAGCAGCGGCTAATAGAGCCTTTGTCCATACCAATCACACGCGAAGCGTACTGCGCTGACATTGATCCATCTTGTGCTAGCAACACCAAGCAGCGCCAAGTCTCAATACCTACCCCAAATGTATTCAAGTAATGTTGAGATGCGCCTCGTGAGAGCTTATTAGCAATCCAAGTGAAGTAAGCAGGAATGTAGCGATCCAAATCAATGGCCGCTGGCGCATTGATCGCAGACGTGGGCAAGGCAGATTTTTTGGTCATAGCAGTTATTAAGTCTCTCAATGAACCGCCATACCAACCCAGCGCTCCAGCGTCTCGCTGTCTTTCAGTAAGACCGAAGCTTGAGCTTCATGCACGACAGTGCCATGGTCCAAAATGACAGCTCGACTAGCGTAGCCTAAGGCTTCGTCAACTTGCTGCTCCACGATGATCACGGCAATGCCAGTTTCATCGGCCATTGTTCGGAATGTCTTTAACAGCTCCAACCTAATCAGAGGAGCCAAGCCTTCAAGCGGCTCGTCCAAAAGAATGAGGCTAGGCTGCCCAAGCAAGGCACGAGCTACTGAGAGCATCTGTTGTTCGCCACCAGACAGTTGAGTACCGCCATTACGACGGCGCTCAGCCAGACGAGGGAAAAGTGCATAAGCATCATCCAAGGCACTCCGTGGTCGTTGCTTAAGTCCTGCCAGTAGGTTTTCTTCTACTGTCAGTGATGGAAAAATATCTCGTGTTTGCGGGACGTAGCCCAGTCCACGAAGTGCACGTTCGTGGGGAGAAAGCTTCGATATGTCTTCGCCTTGAAAAAGGATTTTTCCCTCTCGCAACGGAATAAGCCCCATGATTGCTCTGAGCGCCGTTGTTTTGCCTACCCCATTACGACCAATCATCGCTAGGCGTTCTTTGTGTCCCAATGCGAGAGACAAATGATCGAGTACGGTAGTCGGACCGTAACCAGCTACAACACTACTGAGTTGAAGAATTTCATTGCTCATGATCATCCTCCCAGGTATGCAGCGCGCACATTGGGATCGCGGCGAATTTCGTCTGGCGTTCCATCTGCCAAAACTCCCCCCTCTGGCATTCCTTCATGAGCTTACAAAGTCAGCCTTTAAGGACGACGTCCATGTGCATGTTGACGATGGCAAAGGATACGACCAATTTGATGCTAATGCTGTGCTTAGCGCGCCGCAGCCAGAGACGCATTTATACGTATGCGGACCCGGTGGTTTCATGAACCATGTGCTCGAAACAGCGAAAGCCTGTGGCTGGCCTGAAAGTCAACTTCACCGTGAATACTTTGCCGCTTCACCTGTAGATACCTCTGATGATGGTTCCCAAATGCTCTATGCCAGTTGCCGACTGAAATAGCATTCGACCTACGTCGTCGGATGCCGACAAAATTCCGGCGCTTCCTTCCACGAGGGTTGTGTGATCCAGTGCGTACATTCGATTGAACGTTGGCTGCTGAAGTCCACCTAACCAAGCATGAAGAACACCTTCAGGGAGGGGCACATCTTCAGGCGACCGAAGCGTGTTCTTGTTCCCCTTGGCGCGATCAAATGCGAGGCGATCTTCCTCATTACCCCTAGAGCCCTGTTTTTCAATCACCCCCCCAATTCGCAATTCAGACATCGGGTGCAAAAAAGCCAGAGGCGTGCGCATTGGGATACCAAATAACCAATCTCCAATGGCTGTTCTGACAGTTGATTTGCCTGCCTCATTGGGGCCGACAATTAGATGGATGTCTCTATCTGCAAAAGGCAGCGACAGTGAACGGTCGGTAAATTTTCCGTACCGGATTAGTTTTAGTTCGCGAATGCGCATAGACACTCTCTAGTGGTCAAGTAGAAGAACCAGCGCTCTTGGTCACACGCCCCATTAGCATGGGTGTTGTTTGCCGAAGACGATCTGGTATCTGTGCTTGTGGATCTTGTCGAAGGGCATGCAGTTCATGAGAAGCTTGCAAAACTTCATACGGCAACTTTTCAAGCAATGCCATCCAATCAGCTTGCAAAGACTGCACGAAATCTGGATCATCCTTTGCTGTTAGCGCAAGGCCCGCTAGTTCGACCAGTGCATCCTGCGTATCGTCCTCAGATGACAGGCTCTCGCTATCCAGAGCCTCGCTTAGGACACTGATTTTTTCAATCCAAATCCTGTCAGCATTAAGTGCGACCGCCTGAGCTAGGATTTCCTGCCTTAGTTGACCTTCATCGGCAACCAATGCCGCATGCACTGCAGATTGACCTTTGAACAGCACCCTGACTGCTAAAGGTAAGTGAGATGGGGTTGCATCCAAAACATGTTCCAGCTCGAGACCTACCGCACGGATGGCTTCACGACGATCAACCATAGCGCCGATATCCACGGACAAAGCATGCCAACGCAAGACATCTACTTCTATTCGATCGACTTCAGTGATTTCACTGTCTTCAGCCGTCACCATCAGTGCGCCTCGCGCTCCTAGCTCGCGGATATGTCGTCCTTGCAAATTACCTGGATAGGCAATCGTTACCTCACCGCGATGAATCCAATGTTCATGAACATGTCCAAGCGCCCAATACTGATAGCCCTTCGTCTGCAGCTCAGCGATTGAGCAAGGTGCATAACGGGCGTGCTGCGCATTGCCTTCTAGCGCTGTGTGCAACACACCAATATTTAACCAACCAGCAACAGGTGCTGGATAGCTGGGAAGTAAGTTTTCGGTGGTAGCGGCCACCTTAAAACTGCGGCCATGCAACGCCACTTTCATTTCATCAATCCGAAACGACTCCGCCTTCCGTGATGAAAAGATGTGGACGTTGTCAGGTAGCTCTAGGCCACGCGTCATCTCACTTTCGGCATCGTGATTGCCATACAAGAGATAAACAGGAATCCCCGCTTGACGCAGGCGTCCCATTTGACGCACAAAAAATAATCCAGTGTTGTAGTCTTTCCAGTCACCGTCATAGACATCACCAGCAATCACCATGAAATCGACTTGCTCATCCAAAGCATGGCTAACAAGATTACTGAAAGCATCTCGTGTTGCAGTACGCAGCCTTTCAGCGGGAGCATCAGGGTAAGAAGATAAGCCCCTTAAGGGGCTATCAAGGTGAAGGTCAGCGGCGTGGATGAATTTCATTGATTTTTCTCAAAATGCGCTCATCAAATAACCTACTAGGTATTTTCTTGATGTGAATTTGCCGTTATTTTTTGCAAGCGATCCTCCACACCTGGAGAGTACTTCTTCGCTTTCACTGACACGAACAACGGTAACCATACATTGACCACATTGATCAACGCCAGATCAGGGAGTCCAACCTCACAATTGCTAATGACTTTGGCTAAAAGATGCGCAGTAGTTATGTCTGTCTCGCAGTTGCCAAATGCATTTGCATACTCGTGATTGATTTTTAGAAATGATTTAAATATTTTGGATGGAATAAGGAAATCTCTAGCACTATCAATCAAGCATTCTTTATTTTTAAAACATGAGAAGTCAACACCTATTGCTTCGCATCGCTTCATGTTGATATTTAGCCCAGGCGCCATTAGGGTCGGCGAATATTTACCATTAACCTGTAGAAGCCATGTGTTTACAGCTTTAGCTGTCGTATGAAATAAATCCTCGCTATCAATTCGTGCCTTGTATTGACTTAAAGCAGAGCAACTTCCATCGTACGTTTTCAATGCCGAAATATCGCCACAAATTACAGCCATTTTGTTATGAATCTGACCGGACGCATCAACAACTATCAATGCGATCTCAAGCCAAGGCTGATTGGCTTGGGATTTCGAATCAAAAATTGCGTAGTATTTTTTAGCGCCCACACTATCTCCTAATGCATAAATTCATTCGACACCAAGTGCTTTAAACACGGCATCAACAGGATCAGAGTAAAAACTCGTCTGGAACTTGGCAAACAACTCGCCTGGCACAGATGGAATGTCGGTCACGCTGGACATAGGCATAAGGATGCGCTTAGCACCCGCATCAAACGCAACCTGCAAACTCTCTGCCAAGTTACGCGCCTGCGCAACAGTGCCCCCCAAGGTCATGTCGCCCATCACCGCCAACTGCGCTTGGATCGGTTTGCCTAAAGCCGCCGAGCACAAAGCAATGAAACTGCTAAGGGTCAGACTGTCCGGGTTGCCCGAGTTTTGCAACTCAACCATGTGCAAGTGGTAGTCCCGCTCCGTTGGATGTATGGACGCACTCACGCGACTTGCATTGGCCTTGAAATAATCGAAGGCCACACGCACTGGTTCGCGAGACAGCGATCCAGACACATTGAGCTTTCCTGTGCCTGCAATCGCCTGGATCTCCATTCGGTAAATACCAGGCATCTCCGCCGACCCCATGGAAATGGAGTGCAGCACACCCGGCTGCAAACGACCTTCAGGAATCAAGCCGCCGCCACCTTGCTCCGGCACCGAGACAAAGCGCTCTTGCATGTCCTCTAGGTCGATGTACGAGAAATGGACGTCATAAAACTCCATGCCGCCAATTTTCTTGAGCTGCTCTTTCACACGACGACGCGCTTCCAGCGCGTACTCCAGACATTTGCGCACGGCCTCTTTGGAATATTCACCGTTAGGGCAAATCAACTTGAGAAGGCCAGACACCGTCCGGCGCACAGCGATGGTGTCGCGCTGGTTTAGGTTATTGCCAAGCTTGAAATACTTGTCGATGGCATCCGCAAAGCTGCGCTTACGCATCTCGCGCACCCATTCCGCCAGGTAATCCACGATCAAGCCATATTGGTTCGTGAAGAACTCAGGCCGCATTTTGGGAATTTCCCAACCGGGCACATAGGCATGGAAACGGTCAAAAAATGCCGAATCGATCATGGCTTCGGGGAAAGGTGCCAACAGATGGCTTGTCTTCACCATGGACTCGACCGACTGGTTGATGTTGCCCACAAACACCATGGATGCACTTGCGTTGATCGACTCCCGCCCCCGGCTGAAAGAGCCCGAGGCCATATAGTCCTTCATGATCTGCACGCCGTCGTGGTCTTTGAAGCTGATGCCCGCCACTTCGTCAAACGCCACCACATCCCACAAACCTACCAAGCCCACTTTGCGTGCGCCCATGTTGTAAAACAAGTTGGCCACCGTGGTCTGCCCGCCTGACACCAAAATCGAGTTCGGGCTAATTTCCTTGTAAATGTGGCTCTTGCCCGTGCCGCGAGGTCCCAGCTCGCACATGTTGTAGTTGTTCTCCACCAGCGGAATCATCCGGGCCAACAAATGCCACTTGGCCCGCTCTTTGAAGCAAGTCGGCTCCATGCCGGTAGAGCGCAGCAGCACATCAATCCACTGCTCATCGGTGAACGCTTTCCGTGCCTCGAACAACTCATCCATGTCCATGCCAGGCATTTGAATGGGCTTGAGTTCAGAAACGATGAATGGCGAGGTTTTTTGATTCTCTTCAAACTCGTAGCGAATGGTCACGATGCACCAGATGCCACCCACCAAAAGCTTTTCGTATTTCCGCACATGGCTGTCGTCTACCGCCGCATTCTTGATGCCTAGGTTTGACAGCAGCGCTTCATATGAATCACGGTTTTCGTTGAGCTTGACCGTCACTTTGTCGATGACCTTGAACGAGCCTCGCTCACGGATCTTGCTTTTGACTTTCTCGGCTTCGTCCGGACGCACATAGTTTTCAGCCAATACGTTTTTGACCGTTTCCATGCCTGCACGAATCGTTTCAGGATCGTCTGACGCACAGTACATGCCTAGCAAATACTCAAGCACATACACAGGGACGTTGGCCCCCTCTTTGATCAGCTTGGTCAAATCCTTACGTACCACTTTGCCAGCGAAACGTTCGTTCAGAAGTTTGTCCAGCTCTGTATCTGCATTGGCCGACAAAGGGGCTTGAATGGTTTCAGTCATTGTTATTCTCAAAAATCGTTGCTGAATGCAAGGTCGATGCGCATCGTTGTGCGCCAAGCCTCGGCTTTTGTTTTTGCATCGCGAGCCACCAAGAAATAGTCCTTGTTACGGTCGTAGTCACCGGACTGGATGGTCAGCATCAACGAACGCTTGCGCTCTTCCATCAGGGGAGATGCGCTGTCAAACGTCAGCGCTTGCTCATCACTTACCACCTGATCGCCATCGCGTATCGAGAGCAGCAGGGTCACGGGCAAGACCCGGTCCGAGACCGCTTCGGTCTGGATGAATTCAAAGCGCTGCTTGTTAGTCACGATGCGATTGCTCGAACCCAGCTGGCTCACATCCACAGTCTTGGTTCGGGTCTTCTCGGCATCGCCTTCTTTGACCACGATCACCGGGACCACAATTTCTTGCGGCATGGCGCTGCCGTGTACAAAACGGGCACCACCCACAAAGTGAAAGCGACCTGCCCCTTTGGGCACCAGAAAATCAACACTGCCATCACCCGGATCTGTGCCCGCCGTGATGGATGTGTTGCCAGCCCACGCACCCGACATGGGCCACATGCCGTGACCTAGTATGTAGCGCTTTTTGGGCTTGATCACCCCCGGCATGGCTTCTTCAACTTTGGCCCTGTCAGCATCTTCCAGCGCTGACTCCTGGTACAAAAAGCCATGGTCTGCCGTCACAAAAATGGTGGAACCATTCAAGTTGTTCATGATGAAACTGACCAGTTCCTGCAACTCGCGAATGGTTTGCTCGGTGGCCTCGAAGGTCTTACCCTCGGTGCTGCGTTTGTCGCCAATGGCGTCGATGTGGTCGTGGTAGATGTAAACCAACTGGTGTGGTTTGACGAAATCGCGCCCACCCAGCTTGCCTTTTTCCATCAGCTCATCGCGACTGATCGCCACGCCACCATGTTGAGCCAACACGGCACTGCGCTGCTCCAGCGTACCGCACGCCATGCCATCTACAGTGACATCAAGCGCCGCATTGTTGCGATAAGCCAATTGTTTGTGCGGTAACAAACTCGCCATGCCCAAAGTGGTGTAACTGGGCAACACACCCAACATGCACTCCAACCTTGCTTTCACCCGATTTTTGGAATTGAGCGTACTGGCCAATTCCTCGGCGGCTTCGAAACGAAATGCATCCGAGATGACGACATAAACGCGCTTGGCACCCGACGAGTAACTGGGCGTCACAAAATGTTCAAAAAAGTTTTGTTGGTTTGGCATATCTGCCAGCTTCCAGCGCTTGAGTAAGCCCGCAGGCCCATCCACCACGGCATCCCACGCAGAAGTCAATTGACCGATGAACCACCCCGAGTAAGCATCTTCCATGCGGTCACGTAGCTCATGCAAAAGCGACCAGCCCATGGGCTCTACCGCATCGGTGGCACGCATGAAGGTGCGGTACAACTGGTCAAAGCGGAAAAGCTCTGATCGATAAGATGCAAACGCCGCATCAGCTGAGCCAAAGCTGAAACCTCGGCTGTGCTTAGCTTGCAACTCGAAAAAGCTGGCTGCAGCACCCAATGCGTCGTAACTGGCGGCAAGAGCCTTTGTATGGTCATTGGCTCCGGCCAACAAGGTATTGGCCCAATGGCCATCGCGGCGCTTGGCCATCAGCTCGCGCACCGCATCCATATTGGCACCTGAACCGGCAATGATGCGCGCCTTCAGGTCCGTAATCACACGCTTGTCAATCGACTCAAACGTCATGGCATCGATCAAATTCTCAGCCGTCAGCTCCCCCAGCATGGCAGGAACATACAGCTCCTCTGCCACGACCGCAGACAACACGTCATAACTGCTGTAGTTGGCCATATCTGAGCGCCAACGACTTGCGAACACAGCCACATGTGCAGCGCGGCTTCGGTCAGAGATCACAAAATGATTCAATGAAGATGGTGATACACCGATGGCATTGCAAAAATCAGTGGCAAAGATTCTGTATAAAAGCCCTCGTAATGAGGGTGCCTCACCACTGGCTTCCTTGTAGCCAAATTCAGACTCAGCCAAAGCCCAAAAAATGCCCTCAAGTTCTTGCGCAGCCATTTCCTGCAATGGTTTGGGTGAGCCTCCCAGGTCTGAGCCTTCCGTTGCTAACGCCTGGAAAACCTTCAGAAAAATTCCAGCTGTATCCGCAGTCTCGGCTTTGGCCAAAACCGCCAGCATTTTGCGATCCAGATCAACCGCCTGATCATCGGGTTGTACCCAACGTTTGAGGCGCTCTACACGGTCTTTGGCTCGCATGAATTTAGCGCGAAGTTTGAGATGACCATGCAGTACACGGCTGGTCAAACCTAGCTCATCCAATTGCATTGATGCACTGTCCGCGCTGAAAGATTTGCCTCGCAAACGGGCATCCAGTAGCCAATCATCTTCAGGTACTGGGCATGCGCTTGGCGCATAAATCAGCCAACGTCCCACTTGGCCAGCTTCCAATTGAACTTTTGCATGCAGGGCTGGAACTTGGTCCAATCGAAGCACTTTTACGCTTGGCAAGTCAATTGAATCGACTTCCATCAGGAATTCGCCGTCTGGGTCATTCCAAAATACCAATTGGCTGCCTTCTTCAAACTGACGTTCTAAAGCAGACAAAAACTGTGGAGAGCTCATCAAGTGCAACTCCAGTCAAAAGTAAATCCTCTGTCTTGGCTATAAAACACTTGGGCATTGCCACCATCACCCCATTCCCTCAAGCCAATAGATTCAAAACAGATGAACGGCTCATCACAGCCCCCTGCCTCGTACTGGATTTGTTGAAAAGTTCCAAATAGGGCTGGATATGCAAGCTCACCACACACCCCTAAAAACTCTTTGTACACAGTGATCGCCTCACCCAGCAAATCAATCAACGTCTTGTCATCGTTTAAGCTTTTTTTCTCCAGCTTTTTCTTAAGCCGTTCAAGGTGCTCCATAGCCTGCTGCTGGTCTTTCGACATATCGCAGTACAAGCGCCCATCCCCAAATCCTGTAATTTGCATGCACATGACCACATCATCGCCGTAGGTGTCACCATAAATATCAGCTAAGCGACACCACTCGTCCCAATCCACCTCAGCCAATGCATCAGCGTTGGGCTGCCCCAACTTGATGGCTGCTTCTGTGATGAACTGGGCTTTGGTTGGTTTTGCATTCGCATGAAACTCCCTGAGCCACTCAACAGCTTCGGGCAAAAGTACCTCAATGTCTGCTTCAGACTCAATAACAGGCGTCAGTAAGTCAATGTTGAATTCGTCAGGTGCAATGACACGAATCAATACATCACCGTGAACCCCACCCGATTGAGCCATCCAAACTTGAACCACACCTCGGACCCCCACCAACTGGCGCGGTATGTCGGTTGTGTTGATTTGACACAACGGAGCCATGGGGTTGGAATCCTCATCTACTGGCCAAGGATGTGTTTGGCTGGTGAAGATAGGCCCAAGCAGCACACTACCTAGTCGGTTGATATGTTGTGACGCCATTTCTTCAAACACAAACGGGAAACCTACGCGGGCTGTTTTCAACTTTGTGCAAAGCCCCTTGAGATCATCTGTATTAATGTCCAAATCACGCTCGGAGGCAGCTATCAGCAACACATCAATTGCTGAATGAAGTTTGTTAGCAACAGCCATTGAGTCTTCGCTCGATAAATCAGTCATTTCATTACTTTCTCTTGGAACAATCCAACCGTGCACATTAATGACGACAGTGATGGACGATGAGTTACGTTTTCGAACATATCAATGCGTTCTTAGAAATTCTGGCGGATCGCGGAGCACTCAGTAGTTCGTCGTTACTTTGAGAGCTGGCCATTCAACGCAATGATTCCTGAAATGTGAACGACATATTCCCGTTTTCATAAAGGCAGTAAAACACTTGAGCGTTACCAGACGAGCCCCATTCAGGGAAGTGGATTAGGCAATCCCAGTCAAGACCGACATCGGCAGATGAGTACTGAATTGGATAGAAACTACCGAACAAATGAAAGCTGTTGGCCAAATCGGTCAATGTGATGAACTTGCCCAAGTCATCTGAAATCGAAGACAGCTGATCGTCAGTCAAGTCGCCAGCATAAACATCTAGGTAACTTGTTTGGGCATGAAAGCCCATGGACTCAAAACCAGAGATAACGTCAATCTCATCCCAAGACTCATCAAAAATCCATTCTTCCGGCACAGGGCCCGCAGCAATATCTGAAGGTTCAAATGGCGTCATCGACGCATTGTTCAAAACATCCCTTGGCACTACGCGGATAAAGTCACGCGAATCATTGTCCCAGTCCGTGTCACACCAAACTTGAAGCAGCCCGTCGCCAAAATCTTTTCCTGAGAGTTCACTCAAAACTTGCAAATCAAGTTGAATGATCGGAGCTAACGATCCCGAACTCGATTCAGGCACCGGGTACTCGTTACAAGTGAAAAATGGCCCCGCCAACATGCTTGCTTTTCTGTCGACTTGATCAATAGCGGTGGTCGTGACGACGGGTATAAAACCTTCAGCAGCACTACATAAGGTCTGAAGAAATGGGTTTCGAACAGGCTCCCGCTCGTCATCGCCTGGAACCATGGGATCAACCAAACCACGAAGTTTTAATGCACTCAACATTCGGTCTCTCAATGTCATTGCATCGCGCACTTGCAATTCGACAGCCTCACTTCTGGTTACTTTCATATTGACTCCAATTCATTCAGCTTCATCAACTTGCTGCGGCAACTGCAACAAATCATTCTCGATCTCTTGCACCGTAGGCGTAGCACCTTTCAGATTGTCAGGCACGGTTCCACCCTTGCTTCAGGGGTTGGGCGATGTAAAACCAGGCTTCAGCCACGCTGCTGCACTTGGTGATCTTCAGGATGTTGTGGCCCCACGGAATTTGTGCAACAGCCTGTTGCACAAATTCCGGGTCAGTCCATTGCTCAGAAAAACTGCTCATATAAAGCAGGTTTGGGCGTGAAAAGCCCTTCATTTCGGGAAACGTCGCCGTCATGTCGTGTGCCAACTGGTCGATCACCTTGGTGCCCCAGCCCTGCACCTGCTGCTGCTCCAGAATGTCGCGGCAAATCTGCTGATACAACAACACCAGCTCACGGTTAACGGACAGGCTTGCGCGTTGCTGCGCTGACTGGATGCGCTGCTTCAGACCCGAGAACCACTCTCGGTAATCCACCGCAGCCAGATGGCTCATGTGAAGCTCCGGCTCGCGGGGTGCAAGATTGTTTGAGCCACCTCATGAAAACGATCGTAAAACGCCTGAAAACTGGGCATGGTCCGCAGGTTGCTCCAATCTTGAGGGTTGTTGGCGCACCAGTCAGCCTCTGAAGCTGCGTTTTGTGGCGCACCCATGAAAGCTTCCCACTGGTCTTTGGCTGCATTGGGTGAGTTGTCGTTACCCGAAATGTTTTCCAGCGCGGCGTGAGAATGCTGCGCTTTTTGGCCTGCACACAGCAACCATGCCTCGGATTTCGGATTCGGCAACATAGGCACACCGAAATCAAACTCAACGGACCTGAAGCCATTGACCATGCTGTCCCACTTGGCTTGCCACATTTGCCCTGGGGCGCTGGCTGTGCCATCGGCATCGCGAAACAACACCGCCATCACCGGCCCGGCGTAGTCTGCCGCCAATTGTTTGGCCATCAGGCCCAACTGTTGGGCGTTGTTGAAGTACAGGCCCGTTTCAGCTCCCTGCTTCTTGCTCCGCAAGGGTTGCATCCGTTTGTCGGAGTTCTTGGCCTGCTCAGCCAAAGCGGTCTTGCTAACGAACTGCACAGCCTCTGGTGTATCCAATAAGTTGTAGCTCAACAAAGACTCCCACAAGCGCCCCAACCAAACCGCCATGGGTCCACGGTTGAAGGCCTCGTCACTGCACTGGCTTTGTGCGTTGTTACAGGTCCCCAAGTCTCGCGGGCCTTCTCCACTGATCAGTAGCTTCATGCCTCACCTGCATCAACGGCCTTGGATTCAGCCTCGGCTTCGGCACGTTCAACAGCTTCAATTTGGGCATCCAACTCCATGCATTCCTGTGCCAACAGACGCAAGTCAGTGTCCACAAATGCATCACCAGGGCCCATCGCCTCCAGCTTGGCTGACATGCGGGGGATATCAAAGAACGGCTTGATGCGGGTTTCGCCTTGGGGAGTTTTATACAAAAACTGCACCGCAGTCCGCGCTACCGCATCGGGCAAATAATTGAGCAGCAAAGGGCTGTGCGTCGTCACCAACAACTGCTGCGGGCTTTCCAGCAAAGTGTCTACCAGTGTTTCGACGATCTCTTGATTGATGCCGTTTTCCAGTTCGTCCAACAGCAACAGTGAACGGTCTGCATCGGCCTGGGTCAACACTGCCAAGATTCGCAGCAAGCCATCGTTCAAATGCAGTGCATCGGTTTCCAACTTCTGGTTGCCGAATTGCTCAAACACCGACAGTTTTTTCCAGCCTGACCTTTGTGATGTGATCTTGTAATCCACCAAGGCGGGATAGAACTTTTGAAGCAGCATCACCAGCTTGGTCTTACGCTCCCCTTTGATGGTATCTAGGTAGGCTGAGAGTTTTTCACCGCCGCTGCCAATGTCGTGCTCACTGGCACGAGCGCTCTTGCGCAATTTATCAGGCGACAACAACTCTAGGGAGCGGACATTACGCAATGCATCGCGAAACTCCAACAACTCCGGCTGCAACTCCGAATCCTTCAACGCTGAAAGGATGGAGCCTTGATATTCAAACGCAATGGATTGGCTCTCACGAACACCTAGCGAGTAAATTTGTCCATTTGAACGCAGGACTTTCAAATCGGTCTTTTCAGGCTGAATCAACACCACGGCTTCTTTTGTGCAACGCAAATCGGCTCTATTGAAAGCGCCAATCCAAACCAAACTTGCACCAGCTGAAGTTTTAAAAGTCACTGTGAAAGTGCTGTTGAATTCCGTTCTCAGCTTGCATCTCAGATCAGACGCAGTCCACCCCCGCCGATCCAGCCAACCCTGTACATCCCCTCGCATCAACTGCGACACAAAATCCAAAGCTTGCAGCACCGTGCTCTTGCCCGCACCATTCATGCCGACCAAGCAAGTGAAATGGCCCAACGGGATAGTCACCGCAGCCAAAGACTTGAAATTAACAATACGTACCGACTCAATCATCTGAACCACCTCCGGTCACCACCTTCACACTGTCCAGCAAATCCCCAAACTTGCCGTAGTTGACTTTAACGCCATCGTCCAGGTCGAGGGTGATGCGCATGTCGGCGTGGTGGCGGAGTTTTTCGTCGAAGGACAGGAGCTCTACTTGTTTCTTGCGCAGACCCTCGATCTGTTTGCGGATCTTGGTGCGGGCGGCGGCGGATGAGGCGGCGTTGGCGTCTTGCTCCAGCATCTCCAGGCGGGCGGCCAGTTTGGCGGTCAGGGGGATGACGTATTCGGCCCGCATGCGGGACAAGGTGCCCTCGTTGTAGCGGTGCAGATAGACCAGCGCCTGGAAAGCGCCCTGCTTGCCGCTGGAAAAGAGCCAGTAGATCGGGCGCTTTTTGTAGGTTTGCAGGTGGTCTTTGTAGAACTTGTCAGCCATGTAGCGACGGATGGTTTCCTCGGGCGTTTCGCTGGCTTTGCCGCCCAGGCTCTCGGCCAACCAAGCCATGTTTTCGGCCAAAGTCTCTGGCCCCCAGACGACTTGAAGAAAGTCGCGCACACGCGCAGGCGCATCATCGTCAAACCAATGCTCGTCGGTGATGGGCAAGATGCCGTCGGCATCGGCGGCAAAGCGGGTGTAGCGGCTGGCATCGAACCCGACGTTGCCCGCGTGGGCGTAAATCAGGCCCGGCTCGTCGAGGCTGTAGCGGCCCATCATGCAGCCGATGGCGTAGGAGATCAGGCGTTGGCAGTCTTTTTCGCGGTCGGCGCGGGCTAGGGTGATTTGGGACTCGGGGACTTCCGGGGAAAGTTCGTCTTGCAGACCGTACGCATTGATGAAGATTCGGTTGTTCTGCTCTTCCATTGCTCTAACCGCAGATATTTGCTTGCTGCACAAATTATTCCACGCAATATATGCATTCGACAAAGTGTTCGAAGGTATCCCAGAAACCATAGGCAATTTCTCAAAATTCCATGAAATTTCGTTGGAATTCCAGTCACTGACTGCAGTCTCCATCAATGCCTTGAAATTGGTTATCACATCTGCAGATACGTCTGTTAGAAGGGGTAATCGCCGAATTTCACCAGCCTGAAAATTTAATGTAGGGCTAAAAATCTTCAAGAAATACGTTGCAACAGCACTGTGTAGGAATGAAACAATTATTGGGAGATTGGTTTCATCGGCAAAAATTGTTGGACATGCGGAATTGAAAACGCAACCAATTGGATCAACGCGAATCGAAAAGCCACTTGTACTTATCCTCGTCCAACTTGCACCCTTTCGAAAATAATACTGACGAGAAGGAAGTTTGTTACCGCTGTTTTCCAGCTCCAGATATGCATCTTGGTCAAATTTCAAAACATACTCAAGATTGCCGTACCACTTCTTGTACTCCCCACCCTTCGTATGAGGAACATATCGACGATCTGATGCTAGGAATGATTTTGAATCTGTAAAACCAAAGCCAATCGATTCATAGTCAACCTCTTGCCAACTACGGACGAAAATTGCATTGTTTCCAGTATCCAAACCAACTCGTGGCTCTCCAAATTCCGTCAACGGTCTCGAATTCAGGATCGCCTGCATTGACTTTACAGAGAGCCAGTACGCAATCGGAGAGCTTGGTATTTTCAAGAACTCTTCTTGCATTAGCGTGGTGTAAATTGATCTGCCAGCCAACAGCATCGATCTTTTTTCCTCCTCCTGACCATCTATAAGTCTGAAAAATTTTGGCCTAAATGACTTGACACTAGATTTCGCAAATACAAAAGCAACCGTTTGCACCACTTCGCCAGAAATCTCTGCAAATGCACGAGGCCCAAAATGGGCTAACGTAAAAATCGTCCGACTAACTATTAGTGCCTGCCTCATCGCTTCGTAAGAAGACAAGAACATCCAGCTTTGCATGGTCACCATGCTATTCAAACCACTGGGCTTGCACCACTCAAAGCCGCGTTCTATGAACATGGCAAATAGATCGGATTTGCTATCAGGCCATGCACCTTTGGCGTAATCTTTCAGGGCAGGATTCATTCCCTTGCCGCCCATATACGGCGGATTCGCCACAACCGAATCAAACTGCATGGCCAGCACTTGCGCCTGCTGCACCAGCGGCATCAAATCATCCGCAGCCGCACTGGCGTACATGTCCCCACTCTGTCGCACCTTGGCCAGCATTCTCGGCAACACCGTCAGATGCGTCTTGAGCGCATACGGAATCTGAATCAAAGAGCCAAAGGTCTTGGCGTGCTCAAAGGCTTCCACCAGCGCGGCGATGGTGGCGCGTTGCACCTGGTGCGGGGCCAGGTGGGTGGTCAGCTCATCCACGTTCAGGCCTTTGCTCTCTTGCAAGCTAAGCACGTTCAGCTTGGGCGGTTGCAGGTTGCCCGCATCGTCGGCGGCTGTGAACAGGCGGCGGTCGTCGGCACGGGCTTTCATCAGCAGGGCAAAGCCCGCCATTTGCGCGGCGCGGTCGTCGATGTCCAGGCCGTAGAGGTTTTTCTCCAGAATCAGGCGCGGGATGTCGCGCACCCGGTAGCCACGCTCCACATAGATGGCCTTGAGCACGTCGTAGGCCACCACCAGGATGTGGCCGCTGCCGCAGGCCGGGTCCAGCACGGTGATGCTTTCGGGGTTGAGGGTGTCGCCATCGTCAGCCACGCGGGTCTGGATGAGTGCGTCCAGCTGGGCTTGCACTTCGGGCGTTTGCTCGGCGGGGGTGATGTAGTAAGGCCACTCGCTGGCCAGCGTGCTTTGCGGGTTGGCCATGAGCCACAGGCGGCCCACGCTGTTTTGCACCAGGTATTGCACGATCCAGTTGGGCGTGAAGAGCTGGGTGGCGGCGGGGATGTCTTCGCTTTTGACCACCTTGCCAATGACCTGGTCTTTCTTCTCACTGATGTAAAACTGGTACAGCCAGCCAATGACTTCGATCTCTTGCCAGTCTTCTTCGGGCACGCCCGCCACCAGTTTGGCCACGATGGAGTCGGTGCGCAGCAGGTTGTCGGGCAGCAGCAGCTCGGTTTCGTCGTCGATGCGCTCAAACAAGAAGGGCATGACGCGGGACAGCTCGTTGCACTGGGCCACCAGCAGGGCTTTGTACAGTTCGTCATCGCGGTTGCCCGCCAGTTGCATCTCTTGCACCTTGGCCGCTTGTAGGCCCGGCAGGCTGACGCTGGCCGCGTGGCGCAACAGTTCGGGCAAGCCGCCGTCGCGGCTGCTCAGCACGCGGTGGCCGTGCTCCAGAAAGTCGTGCAGCTCCATGTAGCGCAGGGCGGCAAAGCGGTTGAACCAGGTGTAGGCCACCTCTTCCATGGTCTGCTCAAAGCCGTGGTGCAGGATTTTGTCGAGCAACTTGGCCCGCAAGCCCGCCACTTTGGCCGGCCACTCCACACCGTCGATGATGAGCACGTCGCCGCGCACGGTGGCGTCGTTGACGTGGGTGGAGGTGAAGCCCAGTTGGTGGGCGCGGGCGGTGACGGCGGCGATGAAGTCTTTGCGCGCTTGGGGGGCGTAGGACTTGAGGTTGGATTTGTTCATGGTTTGATATTTAGGTCTACGACTTCGTAAAGAAACAAAGCACTATTTGTCGAGGTAAAAAGAGAAGCTGTGTTGCCCGCTCTCGCTTACGCGGTTGTAAAAGATATTTCCGTAGCCAGTAGCCCAGCTCAAGTTCATCAAACAGCCATCCGAATCGATTTCTTCATTGCTTAATTGGGCTGTTCTGAATGAACCGAATAAATGCCCCACGCTGGTTAATTTCGATTGAGGGCCACGGACTGACCCTAGACCAAACATTCCGCCGTAATTTGAGAACTCTTCTAGGTCTGCCCAAAATTTTTCATCAATCACTTCTGCATGCTCATCGTCAGCCAACCAGTCGCGACCGATGTCAACACTGGGGCAGGTCATGCCATAGGGCTTGCATTCCAAAATCAGAAAAGCTCCATCCTCTTGCAAGACTGACCATTCTTCGGGTATCCACAGGCGCCCATCTTCCAGTACATCGTCATCAACGTGAATAGGCAGCAGCTCGGACATCACAACATCTGTCAAAGGTATTTGACGTATGAGTCCTTTGTATGCGCCACCATCCCACCAAAACTGAAGCAAGTTTGGCTCGAAGTCACGGTCACACATGCCATTGAGCCAGCTCATGTTCAACTGCAGGACAGGAAACATCTGCCTGCCATCTTCTCTCAGTGGCTGTGGAAATCGGCTCGATATGTACAGCGGACCGTTGACTAAGCTTTGTGTTCGATCAACGTTTTCAGCCAGCACGTCTGCTGCAAAAAGCTCATAGGAAAAATCTGCAAACTGAAGGCAAGCGCGAATCTCTTTCACCCCTTCGGTAATTTCTGGGTGATCGTCCAAGAATTTCAAAATCCGCAGTTTTGCAGCCATTGCTGCATCTGTTGACTTTTGCATCTTGGGTGAAATGCTAGATTTTTTGGTCTGTAGTTTCATGGCGGATTCATCCTGAAATATTGACAACCGTTAAGTGGTTAAAACTTACTGAAGACGCGCTTTTTGTCCAGATTGAATGACCTGCAACAGCAACGTTTTGAGCGCTCTGAGGTACTCGTCAACTTCTGCCTCTGATTCCAGATAGGTTTTCCCTTCCAGATCAGCAACATGGATCACTTTGATCGGGCGAGATTTTGGGGCGGGGGGAGCTGGTGGCACAAGGTCTGTTTTTTCGCCGGTCTGCCCAGGCACAGGCAATGCAGGCGTTCGAGCCTTTTCGGCCTGAGCCAGCTTGTCCATCACTTCGTCCAGCAGATCGCCCGCACGGTTTTGCAAAAACAGGATTCGCGGGATGCTGCTCAGACCTGCCAGTTGGAGCTTGAGGTCTTGTAGAGGCTTGAGCACGGTGTTGCGCAAGGCTGCTTCGGCCTGCGTAGCGTCCAACGCATGAGTGGCTTCGGTGATTTTGCTGTCGATGGTGTCAATGGCTTTAGCACGCCGCTCAGCGGCTAGGCTGTCGTTCACCTTTTCCACAGTGGCCAGCAAGGCCTCGATTTTGTTGACCTGTGCGTAAGGCGTTTTGTTGGCGTGAATGCGCTCCAGCTCAGCCATGGCAACTGCTGCAGCGGGGTCTTTGATGAGTTCGGTGTGGTTGTCGGCAAAGCCGGTCATGGCTTCGAGCATGCGGGCCCAGACCGTAGCTTGCGTTTTGTAGAAGCTGAGCACATCGTGGGTGTCGTCTGACAAATCGAGCCAGTCGTTTTTGCTTTCCAGTAAGGCCGAGATGAATTCAAACGGATCGCGGATGGCGAGTTGTCTGTCGATGGTGGTCAGCGCACCGGTGATTTCACTCAAGCCTGGAAAGTACTTTTGTTCGGCTTTGCCTTTGGCGCGGTCAAGTTGGCTTTTGAGGTCGGCCAGATTGGTGCGGAAGGTGGCGACCAGTGCGTCTTCGTCTTCGGGCGGCAGGGTGGCAAACAGGCTTTTGTGCAGCTCACGCGCTTTAGCGCGGGTGCCTTCGTCGGCAGTTTTGCGCTTGAGCAGCGAGACTTGTTTGAATCGGGCGGGCTTGGTCAGCGGCTCGACAGCGGTTTTGGGATCAAGGTCATTGCCTTCCATGACGAGCTTGATCTCACCAGCCATGAAGAGGCGGGCAATTAGCAAAACCGTTTCCAGCTCAGGACGCCAGCCCCAAGGAGCGCCATCGAATCGGGCTACCAAATCAGACAAGAGCACTCGGCCCGCACTGGCAGCCACGGTCAGGTATTGACGCATCTCGGCCATGGCCAGTGGGTTGCCTTCTTCGCCTAAGTTGGCGATGCTGGCCTGGCCCAAGCTGTCGGCCGACAGCACAGCGCGGATTTCGGCTGCCGGGTCGGGTTGGCGCACCTTGATGTAGCTGAGCTTGCTGTAGGTGTTGGTAACGAGGTAGTTGAGCAGTTCATCCACCTGCACGCTGGGTGACTGGGTCTTGATGGCCGGTTTTTGGCCCAATGCAAAAAAGTCGCCACGGGTCATGGACTCGGTCAGTTGCAGCACCAGGCGGCTTCTGCGTTCGCGGTTTTCTTCTTTGCGGTCGAGCAAGATGCGTTTGAGGGCAGGCGTGGCGGCATCGGACTTGGGGCCTATGTATTTTTCGATCTGCAAATAAGTGCGCAGTTCGAGATCAACACGGGCATCGTTGGCGATTCGGCAAATGGCTTTGCCTTGCCCTTCGACGCTGCGTCCGATGCACTTGGCGTCGGTCATGAGTTCGTAGTCAGCACCTACAGGGGTCAAGAGTTCTAACGTGAGCGCATGGTTGGCTTGCTTGAAGGGCGAACCGTCCAGAAAGCGGTTGAATTCGTAATCGCTCTTGGTGTCGCGGTGGCGAACCTTGGTTTGGCCGCTCAAGATTTCATCAAAGATGATTTCGGCCACCAAGCGACCCACTTCTGTGGACGACACTTCGACCGACTTGATTTCTTGCGATACATCGCGCTCTTCGTTGGTCAGGAAGAACCACAAGTCACCGTTACGGCTGACCAGGTTTTGGCGCTCCAAGCGGTTCAGGCTGGCTTCGATCTCTCGCTTGAGGGTGAGTTTGTCAGCGTCAATGCGGTCCAAGCAAAGGGTAGCCAAGTTGTCGACTGTGCCTTTGACGGCTTCGGCATAACGGATCAGGAACAACGCACGCAGCAGCTGGAGGTCAAACTTTTCCAGCGCATGGTTGTCGCTGGCTTGGTCGATGGCACGTTTGACGGTGGAGTCGAGGAAGCTTTCGATGGAGGGGTAAAAGTCGTACAGGGGCACCAGAATGTCGGTGCCTTTGTCGCAGTTGAGCAAGGCGGCGGTCTGGAAGGCATCGAGCATGGATCGCTCGCCTTTGGCCAGGTGTCGCCCGGTGGCCCCTACTTTACGGATGGACTCGAAGACTTTTTGCAGCAGCTGAAACTGATAAGGCGCAAAGGGGTAGTGCGTGGCAAAGTCTTCGGCGCTTTGGATGCGCTTGAAGGCAATGGCGTGGTCTGCAAACGAGAGCTGGTTGTTGATGATGTCGCCTTTGGCTTGCCAGACGGCTTCGAGCTGGGTGCGGGCCTCGGGGGTTTTCTCCAGCAGGCGGTGGGCGATGACCTCGTCGGTGTTTGAGCTAGACAGCGACAGGCGCGTGTGAAAACGGCCTTGAATTTTGGAGAAGTCGTTGGTGCGGGACTGGTTGGCCTCGCCCAGCGTGGCGTCGATGTCTTCTTGGCTGGTCACGATGACCCAGGCGCGGCCTTTGCATCGGGTGCCCAGCTGCTCGGTGATGGTTTGCAGGTTGAGCATGAGCTGGGTGTTTTGCCCAATGAACTGCCCCACTTCGTCCACCAAAAAGACGACCCGATGCGCAGCGCTCTTGGTGCTGAGGTAGCTGTTAACGAGGTCGGCAAAGCTTTCAATGTTGATCTTGTAGCTGTCGCGGGCGTTGTCGAACCACTGGCCAGCAGACTCGGCACTCATTCCAAGTGCTTGGCCCAGACCTGCGATGACTTCGTCGCGCATGAAATCCACCGCGTCGCGCTCGGCCTCCCAAGTGCTGCCGCTGGCCGTTTGAAAGGCTTGCTTGAAGTTATCAAAAACACCCTTGCTAATCAGGTGGCGCTCCATGTCGGCCACATGAGGCGCGTCGCCAGACAGGCCCTGCATTTCGTTGAATACGCGCAAGAAGACTTGCAAGATGGCGTCGCGGTCGTTTTTGGCATCGGCTTTGGAGTCGATGTTGAACAAGATGACATCGGTGTCACCCGCCACGGCGCGGCGAATGTCGCCCAGGAGCATCGGGTCTTTGATTTTGGATTCAAAGAACTGGACGGCTTTTTGGCTGTCATGGCTCAGCGCGTTGCGGGCTTCGATGTTGCCCAGCAGGTAAGACAGGATCTTGATGAAGTGAGATTTACCGCTGCCAAAAAAGCCCGACACCCACACGCCCATGCGGGAGGTTACGGCTGCGTCGTTGGGGTTGGCCGCGATGGCGAGGTACGCATCAAAAAACTTGCGCAGGTATTCGGTGACCTGTTTGGTGGCAACGTATTCGTCTAGCTCTTGCCAGATGCTTTCTTCGTCGCGTTGGTCTGCCTTGATCACGCCGTTGATGGGGCGATTGATCGGTTTGACGAAAAGGTCTTTGATTTGCATGAGAGTCTCTTTTGTTATTTGCTGTGTCAAGACACGAGGCGGAAGGCTCGGTAGTAGTTGTCGTCGGTGAGCGTGTTGAAGAGCTTGAGGGACAGTCCGTCGTACACGCCGGGATAGAGCATCAATAGCGGTGTGTGGCTCATGTGTGGGTGGAGCGCCGACAGCAGCGTGTGCGTGCGCAGCATGGGGTACACCGTGCCCACGCCTTTGATGATGAGCAGGTCTAAATTGGCTGCATCAGTTTTTTCTGCCAAGCGTGCGGCCAGACGGTCTTCTTTGAGCACGGACCGCAATGAGGCCAGCAAGGCGGCATCGCCTTTGCGCATTTGCATTTCATAGGCTTTGTCGAGCAAGTTGCGCTCTTTGAGAATGGCGATGACTTCTTCAAAGAGGTCGATGACGATGTACTTAAGGTCAGGGCGGTGTCGCTGAATGCCAGGCTCGATCACGCCAGACAACCACTGGCGCATCTCCATCTCACGTTCAACGGGATAGTCAAAAATCCAGAAGCCAATTTCGCCACCAGCCCCCCGGTTATCCAGCACGTCGGGCGACAAGATTCGGGGCAGGACCTGGTTTAGGCGGTCATCAAAACGATCGGTCATTGGCCAAACTCCATTCGAACCAGTGTGTCACGGGCACCCAACTGGGACAGATAGGTGTGCAATCGAGGATGCAGCATGGGTGGGGTGAGTTGCATGTTTTTGGTGGAGTCGAGGAATTTGGCCTCGACCAGAATACGAACGATGACTTGGAACAGTTTGAGGCGTGTGCTTGTTGCCCATGTGTTGACTCCGTCATCTCGGTGGGCGCATTCGGTCAAAAAGGTGTCCCACTGCCTGTGGCTGAGTTTGCGTTCTAGTTGTCGCAAATCGACGGCGTAAACGTCACGCATGAAGTCGGCCATGAGTTGACTGTGGCGCAGAGCGGCAGCCATGAGTAGCTGGCCGCACAGTTCAACATCGCTTTGCACGATGAGTTGGAGGCCTTGGGCGTCGAGGTTCTGCAGACGTTTACGGATGAGGTTGGACTGGCGTTTGGCTGTGGTCGGTTTTTTTTGCAGGATGTTGTCGCGCACGATGGCCGCATCCCAAGCCTCAGAGCTGGGTTGGCTGAGCATGAGATCCGCGATGCGACGGCTTTCGGGGATCAGCAAGGAACCAGCTGAAATTTCGGCGTTGTACAAAGTCATGCAGCCCTCTCTTGCGACCGTGCACCCGGGGCAAGCACGGCACTTTGCACGCCGCGTAAGACTTCGTGGTTTTGCAGCCAAAGGTGATGAGCATTTGGGTCAAGGCTGTGCTTAGGCGAGGCATCGACGGACCATCGCTGCAAGACATAACCAGCCATGGCGGCGCGTGTGGTTACTTCAAGCACGCCTTGGGTCATGCCGTAGTCGAGTTCAACTGCCTGTGGCCACTGCATATCTGGATGCGGAACCAACTGCAGAGATACTGTTTGCATCCATTGCTGGTCTGCGGCGATAGATTCGTCGGGTTGCGCTATGCCGTCGAGTTGCGTGACGTTGCGGATGCGCGTGAGCACGAAGTCGGCAAACTGTTTTTTAAATCGGTCATAGGCACGTAGATGCCAACGCAGGCCGTTATCAGCCAAAGCTACGGGCACCACTTCGCGGTGTTTGGCACCCGATGACACAGACAGGTAATCGATGGCGACCGCCTTTTTGGCACATATGGCACGGGTCAAGGCGGCGAGCGTCGGTAAATTAGGTGAAAAGAAGTGTTGCGGGCCTTCAAAAGGGGTTTGCGTGGGCAGACCCAAATCTAGGCCATCCCCAAACCCCTGAGCCAGCCATGTGAGCACGCGGTCCGAGCGCATGTCAAACACTGGGACAAAGACAGGCGTAGCAACGTAACAACGTAGCGAAAGGTCATAGCTAAGGTTTTGTGGTGCGAGCTCGCGGTAGACGCTGATGTCGCGCGAGGCAGCTGCCGGCTTCACGCCAAACCGGTTTTCTATATCAGCACGACGCAGTTCACCAGTGAAAAAAACCCGCAATTCGAGGTAGGCGAGGCGCTCCCGCTGCGCTTGCGATAACTCGTGGATTTGCATGGCCCAAGCTGATGAAAAACAGAACCACCATCCTATCAGATGAGGTTATCAAAATCAGAAGGTCGTCAAATCAAAGTCCACATATAACGGTAATTACTGGGCACGGATATGAGCTCAATGGTCTTACTTGCATCTGTGCAAAACTTTATTGACCAATCGTCATTTCGACTTTCTAGCCCATGTCTTCGTGGCACGGAACGGGCACAGATTTGGCACAAACCATGTCTCATCACATGCTGTGACGATTGGTGTAGCCTGCTGAAAGATGTGATTGGTGCGACTGGCGGGGATCGAACCCACGGCCCTCGGCTTCGGAGGCCGATACTCTATCCACTGAGCTACAGTCGCAAATCTTGAAATGAACCAATGGTCTGATTTTCACACAAGCGTTGAAGTGACCATAGGCTTCGGAGGCCAATACTCTATCCACTGAGCTACAGCCGCATGCGAGTCGGTCTGTATTGTAGGGGGCCCGCTATAATTTGAAGAGTTTAAAAAGTTGATTCCTAAGGACATATTCATCATGAGCGACAACCACCACGAAGAAGACCACACTGGCCCGATCAAAACACCTAAGCAACTCTTGCTAGCGGTGGGTTACTCGTTTGTGTTGCCTGTTTTCATCATCATTGGTTTGGTTTACTTTGTCACCTCGGCCAACAAGCCTCAAGCGGGCTCTTCCAATGCGCCTGAAGCCGTGGCAGCCCGCATCCAAAAGGTGGGCGCTGTTGAGATTCGTGATGCCAACCGCGAACTGAAGGCCGGCGCTGATGTGTTCAAAGCCCAGTGTTCCGCCTGTCACACATCTGGCGCGGCAGGTGCACCTAAGGTCGGCGACAAAGCTGCCTGGGCTCCTCGTGTGGGCAAAGGCTACGAAGCTTTGTTGACCTCTGCACTCAAAGGCAAAGGCGCGATGGGTGCGCAAGGCGGTGGTGATTTTGACGACGTCGAAATTGGCCGCGCTGTGGTCTACATGGCCAACGAAGGCGGCGCGAAGTTCAGCGAGCCTAAGAAAGCAGAAGCCAAGTAATTGGCCTTCTTATAAAAGAACCGGCCTAGGCCGGTTTTTTTACGTCTGTTCGCTTTTGACTTGCGCCGCTTGCGGACTTCGAACGTAGCCAAACTGCTGGCCTAGTGCGGCCCGCATCACCTCTTGTGGCACCCACAAGCCCGACTCAATGGGGGCCAGTGCCAAATGCATGTCTTGGGTGTGCACCAAGCCAAAACCTATTTCGGTGTCCATGTAGAAATAGCCCGCTTCATCGACACAGCAACGCTGCATGCGCGCCGCACGCCCCGTGTGAGTTTGCAGACTGCCATCGGGTTGTATGCGCCAAACCCAAGGCGTGGCTTCAAGTTCGACATACACGCGCTGTGGGCCGTTTTGAAAAAACCAGCGGCCTTGCGCATCGCATTCGTAGTTGCGGCCAATGAAGTCGATCAGCTTCTCATGCTGCAAACGCGAGCCTTTGCTCTGTGTGAAACTGCCTTGGGCCTGCACTTGGTCGTCGCGCATGTACCAGTCCCCACGGGCGTCTAGGCCGAGCCAGCCGTAACAGTCGGGCACATTGGGCCATTTGGCGATGGCTTGTTTGACGATGTCGTCCATGACCGGTCCTTTTAGATAGAGGCTTGCTTCAACCATTCCACAACAGCGCGTGGCATGTCGGCCAAATGCCCAGGGAAGGCCCCAGCCACAAAGCCGACATGCCCACCCGTTGCGGGTTGCCACAACTGAACCCAATCGCTCACATCGCGGGGCGTAGGCAAACAATCCGCGGGGATGAAGGGGTCGTTACGTGCGTTCAACACCAACGCCGGCACGCGCACGCTGGCAAGTCCTGGCTTGGCCGAGGCGCGTTGCCAATAGTCGTCGGTGTCTTTGAAGCCGTGCAGCGGTGCGGTGAAGACGTTGTCAAAACCATACAGCGTGTCAACACGCATGAGTGCATGGGGGTCGAACAGGCCCGGAAACTGATGGAGTTTTTGCAAGGCGCGTGGCTTCATGCTGGCCAAAAACATACGGGCGTAAACACGTTTGTTAAAGCCGCTGTCAATCGCGTGACCGCTGGCGGTGAGGTCAATGGGCGAACACACGGAAGCGATGCCATCGATCACGCCAGACGCGGCATGGCCTTGCTCGCCCGCCCAGCGCATCAAGGCGTTGCCACCAAGAGAAATACCCACGGCGTACATGGCGCCATCATGCTGCAGCCGAAACTGCGACAACATCCACGCGATTTCTTCGTGATCGCCGGAATGGTAGGCACGAGGGGCCAAGTTCAACTCGCCGCTGCAGCCTCTGAAGTGCGGGAGTGCAAGACGCCAGCCACGTTGCTGCACTTCAGCCGCAAAGGCTTGCGCGTAGTGGCTGTGCGAGGAGCCCTCTAAGCCATGAAACAAGACCAACAGGGGCGCATCTTTTTCAGCATCGGGCGTATGAAGCCAATCCACGTCAATGAAGTCGCCATCCGGCGTGGCCCAACGCTCGCGCGCCCACTGTGTGTCTGTGTTCTTAAAGTGCCGAGCGACTTTGGCGGCATAGATGGTTTGTAAATTTCCACCCGGCAACCACCAAGGCGATTGGTAATCCCAGCTCAATGCAAGACCTGAGACGCGTGCACCGGCCCCTGCTTCAGAGCCGAGGTGCCTGGACTGGCGTGGTGAGCCACCATGCGCCATCCTTGCGGGGTGCGCTGGTACACATTGGTGGCGATCACAAAGGCTTCTTGCTGGCCTTCGGCCGTGAGCACGGCGATGCGCTCCACCACGTTGTGCATGGCACTGGTGAGAGACTCCACTTTGCTGACCTGTTCTGGCCGCGCTGCAATGCTGCCGTTGGCAAACATGGCTTCAAATGCGCCACGAATGGTGGCGCTGCCCACCAAGCGAGGACCGCCTGGGTGCACACAAATGATCTCGTCTTCATCGGCCCAGCACGCCATCAATTTGTCGATGTCGCCCTGCTGCAAGGCCTCGTAAAACTGGGCCTCAATCTCGTCAGCGCTGCCGCCTACTGTCGCGGCTTGGAGTTTGGCTTTTCGCATGGGTAAATTGTCGCTTGATTTTTGCCCAAGAAAAAAGCCCCAGTCGTGAGACAGGGGCTTTGGCAAGTTGCAGCCGTGAAGCTGTTTACTTTTGACCGCGGAAGCGACGCAAAGCAGACAACTCGGCAGCCAAGATGGTCAACTCGGAACGAGCACGAGCCAAATCGACTTCGCCTTTGGCATTCTTGACTGCTTCTTCAGCAGCCAATTTGGCAGCGTTGGCTTTTTCTTCGTCTAAGTCTTTGCCGCGAACCGCGGTGTCAGACATGACGGTGACGCAATCGGGTTGCACTTCAAGAATGCCACCCGCCACGAACACAAACTCTTCGCCACCATCTGCCGTGTGGATGCGCACCGAACCAGCTCGGATGCGCGAGATCAGCGGGGTGTGGCGCGGATAAATACCGAGCTCACCCGCCTCGCCAGGCAAAGCCACAAAAGTGGCTTCGCCGGAGAAGATCAACTCTTCTGCACTGACGACATCAACGTGGATGGTACTCATAGGATCTCTCAGATCTTCTTAGCTTTTTCGAAGGCTTCGTCGATCGTGCCGACCATGTAGAAGGCTTGTTCTGGCAAGTGGTCACACTCACCGTTCACAATCATCTTGAAGCCGCGAATCGTTTCAGCCAAGGTGACGTATTTACCGGGCGAGCCAGTGAACACTTCAGCCACGTGGAAAGGCTGAGACAGGAAACGTTGGATCTTACGAGCGCGAGCCACAGCCAGCTTGTCTTCAGGTGCCAATTCGTCCATGCCCAAAATCGCGATGATGTCACGCAATTCTTTGTAGCGTTGCAAAGTACCTTGCACAGCGCGAGCTGTGGCGTAGTGCTCTTCGCCCACGACCAAGGGGTCCAACTGACGGCTGGTGGAGTCCAAAGGATCCACAGCGGGGTAAATACCCAAAGACGCGATGTCACGAGACAACACAACGGTGGAGTCCAAGTGAGCAAAGGTGGTCGCAGGTGATGGATCGGTCAAGTCATCGGCAGGCACGTAAACGGCTTGGATGGAAGTGATCGAACCCACTTTGGTCGACGTAATACGCTCTTGCAAACGGCCCATTTCTTCGGCCAATGTAGGTTGGTAACCCACAGCAGAAGGCATACGACCCAACAAAGCGGACACTTCGGTACCGGCCAAGGTGTAGCGATAGATGTTGTCCACAAAGAACAACACGTCTTTACCTTCGTCACGGAAGGATTCGGCGATGGTCAAACCAGTCAACGCAACGCGCAAGCGGTTGCCAGGAGGCTCGTTCATCTGACCGTAAACCATGGCCACTTTGGACTCTTCGAGTTTCTCGAGGTTCACAACGCCAGAGTCTGCCATCTCGTGATAGAAGTCGTTACCTTCACGGGTACGCTCACCCACACCAGCGAACACGGACAAGCCGCTGTGCGCTTTAGCGATGTTGTTGATAAGTTCCATCATGTTCACGGTCTTGCCCACGCCGGCGCCACCGAACAAGCCGACCTTACCGCCTTTGGCGAATGGGCAGACCAAGTCGATCACTTTGATGCCGGTCTCGAGCAATTCTTGCGAAGGGCTGAGTTCGTCATACGCAGGGGCTTTGCGGTGAATCGAAGCAGTTTGTGTCAAATCGACAGGACCGCGTTCGTCGATGGGGTTACCCAACACGTCCATGATGCGACCGAGGGTGGCTTTACCGACGGGAACGGTGATCGCCGCGCCAGTGTTGGTCACCATCAAACCACGACGCAAACCGTCGGAGGTGCCCAACGCGATGGTACGGACGATGCCGTCACCGAGTTGTTGCTGCACTTCGAGCGTCAGGGCTGTGCCCTCAAGCTTCAGTGCGTCGTACACCTTGGGCATTTGGTCGCGTGGGAACTCGACGTCCACCACAGCGCCAATACATTGAACAATCTTGCCTTGGGCATGAGCCATTTTTTGCTCCAAAAATTAAAATCAGACAGCAGCCGCACCGGCAACGATTTCCGAAAGTTCTTTCGTGATCGCAGCTTGACGCGTCTTGTTGTAAACCAGTTTGAGTTCGTTGATCACGTTCCCAGCGTTGTCGGTCGCGGACTTCATCGCCACCATGCGTGCCGATTGCTCGGACGCCATACTTTCAGCCACGGCCTGATAGACCAAGGCTTCTACGTAACGGATCAACAGCTCGTCAATGACGACATGCGGCTCAGGTTCGTAGATGTAGTCCCATGTGCTGTGCACTTCGTGCGTCTTGAGCAAATCAGCAGACAAAGGCAGCAATTGCTCAATCACGGCTTCTTGCTTCATCGTGTTGATGAAGCGTGTGAAGCAGAGGTACACCGCGTTGATTTCGCCGTTGACATAAGCGTCGAGCAAAACCTTCACGGGGCCAATCAATTTGTCCAAGTGCGGCGTATCGCCGAGTTGGGTCGCGTGCGACACAACCTTGACACCTGAACGGTTCAAAAAGCCCAAACCTTTGTTACCGATGGCGACGGCTTGCGCCGTCATGCCTTCAGCTTGCATATCGCGCAACTTGTGTGACAAAAGACGCAACACGTTGGTGTTGAGGCCGCCGCACAAACCTTTGTCGGTGCTCACCACGACATAGCCAGCACCTTTAGCGTCGTTGATCTCCATGAAGGGATGAACGTATTCAGGGTTGGCTTTGCCGAGGTTGGCCGCGACATGGCGAATTTTTTCGCTGTACGGACGCGCAGCGCGCATGCGCTCCTGCGCTTTGCGCATTTTGGACGCGGCGACCATTTCCATGGCTTTGGTGATCTTCTTGGTGTTTTCCACCGATTTGATCTTGCCGCGAATTTCCTTACCTGCTGCCATTAGAGGCTCCTTGTGTGGTCAGGTAGGAATTAAGCAAAGGTTTTCTTGAATGCTGCGATAGCGGCATTCATGTCGGCCTCGGCATCTTTGTCCATGGCTTTGTCGGCTTCTAATTTGGCCAACAATGCTGCGTGCTTGTCTTTGAGGTAAGCATGCAAACCATGTTCAAAGCTCAGAACTTGTTTGACTTCGATGTCGTCAAGGTAACCCTTGTTGACAGCAAACAAAGTCGCACCCATCAAGCTGATCGACTGTGGGCTGTACTGAGCTTGCTTGAGCAATTCAGTCACGCGAGCACCGCGGTCGAGCTGTTTACGTGTGGCTTCGTCGAGGTCAGAAGCGAACTGGGCAAACGCTGCCAATTCACGGTACTGAGCCAAGTCGGTACGGATACCGCCGGACAAGTTCTTGACCAATTTCGTTTGAGCAGCACCACCCACGCGCGACACCGAAATACCGGCGTTAATCGCAGGACGGATACCAGCGTTGAACAACGAGGTTTCCAAGAAGATCTGACCGTCCGTGATCGAAATCACGTTGGTTGGCACGAATGCAGACACGTCACCGGCTTGGGTTTCAATGATGGGCAAGGCCGTCAATGAACCTGTTTTGCCTTTGACGGCGCCTTTGGTGAAAGCTTCGACATAGTCGGCGTTCACGCGGGCAGCGCGTTCGAGCAAACGGCTGTGGAGATAGAACACGTCGCCAGGGTAAGCTTCGCGGCCTGGTGGGCGACGCAACAGCAAAGACACTTGGCGGTAAGCCACAGCTTGCTTGGACAAATCGTCATACACGATCAAGGCGTCTTCGCCACGGTCGCGGAAGTATTCGCCCATCGTGCAACCCGAGTAGGCTGACACGTACTGCATCGCTGCAGATTCAGAAGCAGAAGCGGCCACCACGATGGTGTATTCCATCGCGCCAGCTTGTTCCAAAGCGCGCACCACGTTTTTGATCGACGAGGCTTTTTGGCCAATCGCGACGTAAACGCAGGTCATGTTCTGACCTTTTTGGTTGATGATGGCGTCGATCGCAACAGCGGTCTTACCCGTTTGACGGTCACCAATGATCAATTCACGTTGGCCACGGCCCACGGGAACCATCGAGTCGATGGACTTCAAACCTGTTTGCATTGGCTGGCTCACGGATTCACGAGCAATCACGCCAGGCGCAACTTTTTCGATCACGTCAGTCAACTTGGCGTTGATGGGGCCTTTGCCGTCGATAGGCTGGCCCAAGGCGTTCACCACGCGGCCAATCAGTTCGGGGCCAACGGGCACTTCCAAAATGCGACCGGTACATTTGACGGTGTCGCCTTCAGAGATGTGCTCGTACTCACCCAAGATCACAGCACCGACCGAGTCACGCTCAAGGTTCAGGGCCAGACCAAAGGTGTTGTTCGGGAATTCCAACATCTCGCCTTGCATCACGTCAGAGAGACCGTGAACACGAACGATACCGTCGGTCACCGAAATCACGGTACCTTGGTTACGAATGTCGGCGCCAACGGCCAGACCTTCGATACGAGTCTTAATAAGCTCAGAGATTTCTGCGGGATTGAGTTGCATGACTCTTTCCTTCTTTCTTGTAAGGGCCAACTGCTTTCAAGCCAAAGGCTTAGGCAGTCAGCGCGACTTTCATTTGATCCAAACGGGCTTTGACTGAAGTGTCGAGCACTTCGTCACCCACCACCACGCGAATGCCGCCAATCAGCTCAGGCTGCAGCGTCACAGAAACGTTGAGCTTGCGGCCGAAACGTTTTTGCAGCAATTCCGTCACATTGGCCAAGGCCGCTGCGTCGATGTCAAACGCGCTGTAAACCACGGCATCTGACGTACCACTTTGTGCATTCACGCGCTCGCGGAACTGAGCTGCCATTTCAGGCATAGCGCTCAGTCGTCCGTTGTCGATCACGGCGTGCAAAAAGTTTTGTGCTACAGGCGACAACTGCGTTTTCGCAACACCCTGAATCAAACCAAACACTTGTTCGGTTGTGACTTTAGGGTTATCAGCAAATTGCATCAACTGCGCATTGCTTGCGATTGCGGCGAGCTCTTCTAACCATGCGGCAGTAGCGTTCAGGTCGGCTTTGGAGGCTTTGAACAAAGCTTCAGCGTAAGGACGGGCAATGGTGGCGAGTTCAGCCATATCTTCCTCTTACAGCTCTGTCTTCAAGCGACCCAACAAGTCGGCGTGGACGCTGGCATTGACTTCCTTGCGGAGAATTTGCTCAGCACCTTTCACAGCCAATGCAGCAACTTGCTCACGCAGTGCTTCACGGGCTTTCACGGCTTCTTGTGCGGCTTCTGCTTGAGCGGCAGCCACGATTCGTTTCGCTTCTTCCGAGGCGCGAACCTTGGCATCGTCGATCAAATGTTGGGCACGACGCTCTGCATCAGCCAACAAAGTTGTGGATTCGTTGCGGGTTTCAGCCAGCTTCAATTCCACTTCTCTGTGCGCGTTGGAGAGTTCAATTTTTGCGTGTTCAGCAGCAGCCAAGCCGTGTGCAATCTTTGCAGAACGCTCATCAAGAGCAGCTGCAATGGGAGGCCACACGAATTTCATCGTGAACCACACCAAGATTGCAAAAACGATGGCCTGCAGGAACAGGGTTGCGTTAATGTTCACGATTCAAGTCCTTCTTTTACGTGAAGGGGGCTCAAATTACTTCAGAACGAAGGGGTTGGCGAACGCGAACAGCAAAGCGATAGCCACGCCGATCAAGAAAGCAGCGTCGATCAAACCAGCCAAGATGAACATCTTGGTTTGCAATTCGTTCATCAATTCAGGTTGACGAGCAGAAGACTCGAGGAATTTGCCGCCCATCAAAGCGATACCGATCGAAGCGCCGATAGCACCCAAACCAACGATCAAACCGCAAGCCAATGCCACCAGGCCGAGAATGTTTTCCATGAAAAGCTCCTAAAAGTTGTGAAAAAGAAAAAACGAAAACAGAAAAAGTTACATCAATGTGCGTCGTGCGCTTGACCCGCATAGATCAGCGTCAACATCATAAAGATGAAGGCTTGCAGGGTGATCACCAAGATATGGAACAAGGTCCACACAGTGCCAGCAATGACGTGACCAACAGCCAAGCCAATGCCAGATGCCGAGACTGCCCAGCCGCCGCCCATCAGAGCGATCAACATGAACACCAACTCACCCGCAAACATGTTGCCGAACAACCGCATGCCATGCGACACGGTTTTTGCAACGTATTCAATCATCTGCATCAAGAAGTTAATCGGATACAGCGCCCAGTGGTCACCGAAGGGAGCCGCGATCAATTCGTGCGCCCAACCACCCAAACCTTTGATCTTGATGTTGTAAAACAAACAGATCAACAAAACTGACGTGGACAAGCCCAAGGTGGTGGACAAGTCGGCCGTAGGCACGACACGCATGTAATCTTTGAAGCCCATCGCAGGACCTGCGCTGTGCCAAATCTGGGGGATCAAGTCGACAGGCAACATGTCCATCGCGTTCATCAGGAAAATCCAAACAAACACAGTCAACGCCAAGGGAGAAATCAGCTTGCGGCTTTTCTCGTTGTGGATCACACCTTTGGCTTGGTTTTCGACCAACTCAACCAACATCTCCACCGCAGCTTGGAAACGACCGGGCACGCCGGAAGTTGCTCTGCGAGCCGCAAACCACATGACCAAACAACCCAACACGCCCAACACCAAGGAAAAAACCACGGAGTCGAAGTTGAAGAGCGAAAAGTCAACAATAGTTTCTTGCTTCACGTTCTCAAATGCAAAGTTCTTTTGCAAATGTTGCAAGTGATGCTGGATGTACTCTCCAGCCGTCGGAGCATGCGCTCCAGCGTGTTCAGCAGACATAGTTCACCATTTCAATTTTCAAATCTTTATACCGATCGACTGCGTATTGCTGACCAATACCACGCCAACCAATACACCTTCATCGTCACCACAAAGCCGGCCAGCAATGCCAACCAACTCAGTTCAGAAATCACTTTGGGCGCCGCAGCAAGCAACACCACGGTCAAGACAACCTTGACCAACTCCCACATAAACAAGCCCGCCAAAGCCACGCTCGACGAGCCCAACTTCATTTGCCGAGACAACGCTCTTGCAAACAACGCAGCGGGCAACACCACAGCAAAACCGCCCCAGGCCACAGACCACATCCATGCAGGCTGATTGCTCCATGCGCCGACCACCAGAGCCAACACAACTGAAACCGCAACTTGCACCCACAAAATCACCCACGGTGATGTGGTTGGATTCTTCAGCCGCCACACTTGCGCTTCTTGGGACGTCAAGGGCTTGAATTCTGGCTCTGGAGCCTCATCTTCTAGCCCTGTCGAGATTTTAGTCATCTCAAATTACACCGAAGTTACGAAAGTTGGAACTAGCAAAGCCCACGATTATACGTAGAAACCCCGTTTGCTTTACCTAAGCTTTAAGAATGTCCTTACTTATTCCGACTTAAACCGGCTCATTTCCAGCGCTGACATGACCTCCGCACCTCGGGGCCATTCATTTTTACGATTTTTGTCCGTCACCTCATGCATACTGAAAACCATTTCAAAATCCTCATCGGCCTCGTCAAAGGCCCCCTCCAACCATGAGCGCATCCATTCACCCACCTCAAGACCCAGCAACCAACGCTGCCGCACGCAAAGACTCGCTCATCGAGTACCCCAGCGCCTTTCCCATCAAAATCATGGGACTTGCGCACGATGACTTCGTGCACACCGTCACCCAAGTGGCCCGTCTGTTTGACCCCTTTTTTGACGCGGCATCGATCGAGCTGCGCGCCAGCTCTGGCGGCAAGTATTTAGGCGTCACGATCACGGTGACCGCCACCAGTCGCGAACAACTCGACAGCTTGTACAGCGCACTGTCCTCTCACCCCATGGTCAAAGTCGTTCTTTAACGCGTCATGCAAGTACAGCATTTGGGGCGGGTTGACTACCTGCCCACTTACGAAGCGATGCAAACATGGACCGCAGCGCGACAAGCCGACACGCCTGATGCACTCTGGATGTGCGAACACCCGCCCACCTTCACGCAAGGTCTTGCAGGGCAGGCCGATCACCTGCTCGCCCCCGGCCACATCCCCGTGATTGCCACCAACCGCGGCGGACAAGTGACTTACCACGGCCCCGGCCAAGTGGTGGCCTATCCGCTGGTGAACTTGCAGCGCACGGGCTATTACGTGAAAGAGTATGTGCATCGCGTGGAAGAAGCCCTCATTCGCACGCTGCTGTACTTTGACGTCACGGGGCATCGCGTCTCTGGGGCGCCTGGCATTTATGTTCGTCTCGACGACCCGCACAGCCATGCCATGCTGGCACAACGCCCTCAAAAAGACGGCAGCAAAACACCCGACTTCACGGGCCTTGGCAAGATCGCAGCCTTGGGCATCAAAGTCAGCCGCCATTGCACGTACCACGGGCTTGCACTGAATGTGGCCATGGACCTATCGCCCTTTCAGCGCATCAACCCTTGCGGCTACCAAGGCTTGCAAACCGTCGATCTTTCTACAATCGGCGTATCGGTCAGTTGGCAAGATGCTGCTGACACCTTGAGCCAAAAGCTCGTTACCTATTTAGCGCCCTGAACCCAGGGCCTCCAACACAGGCTTTACTGCTATGTCCTCCCCTGACAACCAAGTCGTGCGCGAAGCGCAAACCGTCGAGAACTACAACGCTTCGGCCAAACACAAAGCCGCCGCCAAACTCTCACGCATCCCCGTGAAAGTCGAGCAAAGCGAAGTGCTGAAAAAGCCGGATTGGATTCGCGTCAAAGCGGGCTCGCCCACCACGCGTTTTTACGAAATCAAAGATGTGTTGCGCGCCAACAAATTGGTCACCGTGTGCGAAGAAGCCAGCTGCCCCAACATCGGCGAATGCTTCGGCAAAGGCACCGCCACCTTCATGATCATGGGCGACAAATGCACACGCCGCTGCCCCTTCTGCGATGTGGGCCACGGACGCCCAGACCCGTTGGACGTGAACGAACCTGAAAACTTGGCAAAAACCATTGCCGAGTTGAAACTGAAATACGTGGTCATCACCAGCGTCGACCGCGACGATTTGCGCGACGGTGGCAGCCAACATTTTGTGGACTGCATTCGCCGCACACGCGAGTTGTCACCTCAAACACAAATCGAAATTTTGGTGCCCGACTTCCGCGGCCGCGACGACCGCGCTCTGGAAATTCTCAAGGCAGCGCCACCCGATGTGATGAACCACAACATGGAAACCGTGCCGCGTCTCTACAAAGAAGCGCGCCCTGGCAGCGACTACGCCTTCAGTTTGAATTTGCTCAAAAAATTCAAAGCACTCCACCCCAACGTGCCAACGAAAAGTGGATTGATGGTGGGCTTGGGCGAAACAGACGAAGAGATTTTGCAAGTCATGCAAGACATGCGTGCACACAACATCGACATGCTGACCATTGGCCAGTACTTGGCGCCCAGCACCAGCCACATCCCTGTGCGCCGCTACGTGCACCCCGACACGTTCAAGATGTTTGAAGAGAAAGCCTACGAGATGGGCTTCAGTCACGCAGCCGTCGGCGCAATGGTTAGATCTTCATACCATGCAGACCAACAAGCCCACGCGGCATCGGAAGCATCTAAGGCTTAAACGCCCATCAACTCGGCCGGCTCATCGCTGGCCATGACCTGCTGCGCCCAGCCTTGCAAACGCGAGGCGTCGGCGCGCAGCACCTCTTGCTTGACCGCCAAAATTTGGGTGGGGTGCATCGAGAAACTGCGCAGCCCCAAGCCCAATAACAAGCGCGTGAGCGATGGGTCACCGGCCATCTCGCCGCAGACACTCACGCCTTTGCCTTGCGCACGACATTCGGCAATCGTGTCTGCCACCAAATGCAACACCGCGGGATGCAAGGGGTCGTACAAATGCGCCACCGACTCATCGGCGCGGTCGATGGCCAAGGTGTATTGAATCAAGTCGTTGGTGCCGATGGACAAGAAATCGAAGTGGCGCAAGAACATCTTCACGCTCAGCGCTGCCGCTGGAATTTCGATCATCGCGCCCACCTTGAGGGGGCCAAACGCCACACCTCGCGCGTCCAACTGCGCACGCGCTTGATCCAGCAAGGCAAAGGTTTGCTTGATCTCGCGGGCATGCGCCAGCATAGGAATCAGCAGATTCACTTGGCCAAATGCCGCCGCACGCAACACAGCGCGCAATTGCGTCAAAAACATGGCGGGGTCAGCCAAACTCCAACGAATGGCGCGCAGCCCCAAGGCAGGGTTCAAATGTGTGTCTTCTTTGTGCGCACGTTCCAACGGTTTGTCGGCGCCAATGTCGACGGTGCGAATGGTCACGGGCAGGCCTTGCATCCCCTCCACCGCGCGGCGATAGGCCTGAAACTGCTCGTCTTCATCGGGCAACGCACCCACGCGGCCCATGAACAAAAACTCGCTGCGAAACAAACCCACGCCCACAGCCCCCACCGCCAAGGCAGCAGGCGCGTCTTCGGGCATTTCGATGTTGGCTAACAACTCCACGCGTTGATCGTCCATCGTGACGGCAGGCGTGTGGCGCAAACGCGAAAGCCGCTCTCGCTCTAATTCAGCTTGGCGTTTTTTGAAACCATATTCCGCCAAGATGATGGAAGACGGGTTGACGATCACCACGCCCGCATCGCCGTCAATGATGATCCAATCATCTTGACGCACCAACTGGCTGGCTGTGCGCGCGCCCACCACCGCAGGAATGTCTAGGCTACGCGCCACGATGGCGGTGTGCGAGGTTTTGCCACCCACATCGGTGACAAAACCGGTGAACACGCTTTGCTTGAATTGCAACATGTCGGCAGGCGACAAATCGTGCGCAACCAAGACCAAGGGCACGTCCATGTGATCATCGAGTTGCAGGTCTTGCTGGCGGGCAGATGGCGTGCGTTTGAGCGACGCTTGGGGCACCACATGCGGCACGCCTTTGATGTGGCGCAGCATGCGCTCCACCACCTGCTCTAAATCGCCCTTGCGCTCGCGCAAATATGGGTCATCCATCTCGTCAAACTGACGGGCCACAACATCGAGCTGCGAGGTCAACGCCCACTCGGCGTTGTAGAGCCGGTCCTTGACCCATTGGCTCACACCGTCCGCCAGCATTTCGTCTTGCAAGAGCATCAGGTGCACTTCAAGAATCGCAGCCAGCTCGGGCGGTGACTCTTTGGGCAGCGTGTCGTGCAGTTGCTGCAACTCGTGCAACACCGCATCGCGGGCTTGCGCTAACCGAAGCAGTTCGGCTGGGATTTGCGCCTCTTCAATGAAATAGTGCGCCACATCCACGCGACTGGATGCCACCAACACCGCACGCCCAATGGCGATGCCGCGTGCAACTGCAAGACCGTGGATGGAAAACGTCATGAAGCCCCTTATTCGCCTTCGCCGAACTTGTCGTTGATCAATGCCAACAACCCGGTCATGGCCTCTTGCTCTTGGGCGCCATCGGTTTCAAGTTCGACATCGCTGCCAATGCCTGCAGCGAGCATCATGACGCCCATGATGCTTTTGGCGTTCACACGGCGCTCGCCCTTGCTGATCCACACCTCACACGGAAAGCTGCCTGCCAGCTTGGTGAGCTTGGCTGAGGCACGGGCGTGCAGGCCCAATTTATTGCTGATGGTCGTGGTGGTTTTGATCATGGATTCGACGGTTTTGATTTTGGGGAGCGGTGATGGCAACTTGCATCACACCTTGGGTGCCGCCCACAAGGGCGCGGGTCACCAAGGCATCTAAAGGTTCATGGCGGTAACACACCGCCCGAAAAAGCATGGGCAAATTGACGCCCGCGATGAGCTTGGCGTTGCCATTGTTCGCCACCATTTTTTGGGCGACGTTGGCGGGCGTTGCGCCAAAAATATCGGTCAACACCAACAAGCCATCGCCCTCGGCCCCCGCCAAGGCTTGACGGGCTTGAGTCAAGGTGTCTTCGGGCTCAGCGTTGGGCAGCACATCCAGTGCAATGACGGTGGCCGCGCACTCAGGGTACACATGCATGGCGCAATCGCGCATGGCTTGCGCCAGCGGGGCATGGGCGATGATGAAAATGCGGTTGGTCATAACGTGTGCGAGCGCACTTTTGCAAAAGTCTTGTCTCGCATTATCAATGGTCAGATTTGTGCTTCAAAAAGTAGCCGTAAGACGCCAAGCAGCTGAACAAGAAAACAGCCATGGCCGCGCGAAAAGCCATGGGCTCAGCATAACCGGCGCTTTGAAAGCCATCGATCATCAGACCCATGCCCCACTGCACCACGAACACGCCCAAAAACAACACCAAGTTGTAGGCAGACAAGGCGCGCCCCGCCAAGGCCGATGGAAACGCCATGCCGACGGCAGGCTGCGCGAGTGAAACAAACGAGCTGCTGATGCAAAACAGCGCCCAAGACAACGCCCCCGCATCGGCGCCCGCACACACGAGGTAGATCTGAACGATGAAGTTCAGAGGCACACCCCACGTCATCAACTTGTTGGCATTGAGTCCGCGCGCATACAGCGAGGGCGTCACAAGACCCCAGACCAAAAACGTGAACAACATGCAGACGTTGATCCAAAACAAGCCTGTGGCTGCCTCTAGCGCTGTGTAACCGGCCACCTTGACCATCCAAGGCCCCGCCCACAAGGTTTGCATCGCAATCAAGCCGCCATAGTTGAAAAACCCGATCGGGGTGAGGCTGCGAAAGTACGGATGCCGCCACACTTGGACATAGCTGGCCAAGATGCCTTCTTTGACGGGCCCTTGAGATTCAGCAGGCACCGCATCCGTGGATTCAGGCAAACGCCAACGGGGCACTTGCCAGCTCATCAACGCCATCGACAGCACCACCAGCAGCGCCAAGCCGACAAAAATCCAACGCCAACCGATGACGGGCAGCAACCACTGCACAGGCAAGGTGGAGGCCAGCATGCCGAACGAGCCCGTCATCAACATCCACGAATTGGCGCGCTGTTGCTTCTCCAGCACTAGCCAGCGGCGGTATCCCGTCAACGGTGCCATCAAACAGGCGCTCACACCCACGCCAATCAACACACGAGAGAGCAGCAGGCCCACAAAGCCATCCGCCCATGCAAAGGCCAAACAACCCAAAACCGCCACGCCTAAAAAACTCAGCACCACTTTTTTAGGCCCGTGACTGTCGAGCCATCGCCCCATGGGCAATTGGGTCAACGAGAAGCCAAAGAAATACCCCCCCGCCAACAGGCCCAAATCACGCGCGTGCAAGCCAAACTCGACCGACAACGTGGGCGACAAGGTGGCCGTGATGGCACGCAACAAGGCCGATAAAAAGTAAGCACAGGCGAAGGCAACAAACACCCACACGGCGGTGCGACGGGGTAACAAATCGGTGTTCATGGAAGCTTGATTCCTGCAAAGTACTCGTCGGCCACCGCATCCAACTTGGACGCTTGCGCGTTGCCGTAAACGCCAGCTTGGTACACCTTGCCATCGCGGGCAAACCAGACCCACTGCACACGGTGCGACGGCGTCATGGCCTTCGTTCTTGCCGCAACAGGCGCGGCATCGGCGCCACGCAAGGCCCAAGCTTGTGCAGACGCCTCAGTCGGTGAAATATTCAAGGGCGCAATACTCGCCAAACGCCATGCGGCCATGGCTTCGACGGGCGTCATGTCTGCAGGCAGCGTCATTTGGCCGAGCGTGAATTGAAAATCACTGGCCTCGCAGCCACGCATTTGCAAACTCGCCACCACGTTACGGTCCCCCGACTTCAGGGTGACGTCGCGCTGTCCGGCGTCTGGTTTGCACGGCATCAAGGCGGTAACGATGCCATCTTCAAAGCGCACTTCGCGCCAATTCAAGGCGGGTGTGCAACCAGCCAAACCTGTCGCCAGCACACTGAGCGCCGCGATTTGCCATATATTTTTCATGGTGCCCATTATCAGACGCACACGCATCGTCTGGCCCGTCCTTGCACATCTGTCACTTGCATGTCGCCCAAGGTCTGTCACTTACCCGACAATTTGAACCATGAACTCACTCGACGGCATTCGCATCCTAGATTTATCACGCGTTTTAGCAGGGCCTTGGTGTACCCAAACCTTGGCAGACCTCGGCGCAGACGTCATCAAAATTGAGCGCCCCGGCGCAGGCGACGACACCCGCAGTTGGGGCCCTCCCTTTTTAAAGGACACGCAAGGTGCAGACACCCGCGATGCGGCTTATTACCTTGGGGCGAACCGCAACAAACGCTCGGTGACCTGCGACATCTCAACCTCCGAAGGGCAGGCGCTCATTCGAGAGCTTGTGAAATCGTGTGATGTGTTCATCGAAAACTTCAAGGTTGGCGACATGGCGCGCTACGGCCTGGACTTCGCCAGCCTCATCGCCCTCAACCCACGCTTGGTGTATTGCAGCGTGACGGGCTTTGGCCAAACCGGCCCCTACCGTGAACGTGCCGGCTACGACTACGCGGTGCAGGGCATTGGGGGCTTGATGAGCGTCACCGGCGAGCGTGACGACTTGGGCGGCGGCCCACAGAAAGTTGGCGTCGCCGTGGCCGATTTGTTCACGGGCATGTACGCCACGGTGGCCATTCTGGCCGCGCTGCGTCATGCCGAAAAAACAGGCCAAGGCCAGCAGGTGGACATGGCCTTGCTCGACACGCAAGTGGCGATGCTGGCCAACTTGGGCGCGAACTACTTGGTCTCAGGACAAAAAGAAGGCAAGGTGCCCGGACGAGCCGGCAATGCGCACCAAAACATCGTGCCCTACCAAGTGTTTGAAGTGGCCCCAATGCCAGACGGCACAAAGGACCATTTGATTTTGGCAGTCGGCAACGACGGCCAATATGCGAAGTTCTGTGCAGTTGCCAACCGACCAGACTTGGCGACCGATCCACGCTTTGTCAAAAATGCAGACCGCGTGCGTCACCGTGCGGTGTTGGTACCGATGTTGGAGACAGTGATGCTGTCACGCAGCAAATCCGCTTGGCTTGAAGCGCTGGAAGCCGCCAAAGTGCCTTGCGGTGCGATCAACAATTTGGCGGAAGTTTTTGCCGATCCGCACATCCGTGCGCGCGATATGGTGAGCTCGTGGACGCATCCATTGGCTGGTTCAGTTGAGTTGGTGGCGAGCCCCATGAAGCTCAGCGTGACGCCTGTGCGCCAAGACATCACGCCTCCCACATTAGGCCAACACACCGACGAAGTGCTGCACGATTTACTGCAAATGGACGCCTCGGCCATTGCAGCGCTACGCCGTCAGCACATCATTTAGGCGTTTAAAACGCGCATGAAAATGGGGCACGTTCTTTGAACTGTGCCCCTAGCCAACCCGCGACGTTGTCGCGCGTTTCATCCACCTGAGATCGCGATTTACTTGCTTCTGAAATCGTCGTGACACGATTTGCAAGTGCCAGCTGTCGCGGTGAATGCGGCCTTGAATACATCTTCTTTGCCGGCCCTTGCTGCCGCCGCTAATTTGACAGACTCTGTCTGCAATTTATCTGCCGCATCTTTGAACTTAGCGCCTTGCGACCAAATTTCGTGTTTGGCCTTGGTATCGCCTTGATCGGTTCCCTCGCCAAATGCGGCCCAAGGCAACTTGGCCATGCTGGCAACGATGTCGGCATTGGCGGCTGCGGCATTGGCATCAAACGCCACCTTGCCTTGCGCCATGGCGCCCAAACGGCCAAAGTGCGCAGCCATGACCGTAAAGCTGGCTTTGCGATATTTCACCGCATCTTCGGCTTTGGCAAACTGTGCAGCGGCAGAGAAACTCAGGGCTGCGCTGCTGACAGCAATCAGTGTCAAAAGCATTTTTTTCATGGGATCTGTCCTTTAACGGTAGAAAATAGAATGGGTACTCGCGACGCAGAGTTTACGTACTTTGTGTACCGCTGTCTTTTGACCAGAAAGGCTCTCATGTCCATCAACCATCGCCTCAATGCTGTTCGAGTTTGGGATTTGCCCACGCGTGTTTTTCATGTCTTGTTACTCACGTCCGTGGCAGGCATGTATCTGACGGGTGAAATTGGCGATGACTGGCTAGGCCTCCATTTCTTACTAGGCTACGCCGTTCTGACTTTGATTTTGTTTCGACTTGTGTGGGGTCTTATCGGTGGCTACTGGTCACGCTTTTCACACTTTGTGTCCACGCCCAATCATTTGTTGCACTATGTGCGCGCTTTGCGAACCAATAAAACGGCGCAAGCAATCGGGCACAACCCACTTGGGGGCTTGTCTGTGCTGGCCATGCTGGTGACGCTATTGCTGCAAGTTTTGAGTGGTTTGTGCAGCGATGACGAGATCGCCACAGCGGGGCCTTGGACCGCCAAGATTTCTAACGAGTGGGTGAGCTTGGCGACGCATTACCACACAGAAATTGGTCAAGTATTGCTGCTCTTGTTGATTGCGTTGCATGTGGCATCGGTGCTGTTTTATAAATTTTTCAAACAAGAAGACTTGATCACGCCCATGCTCAAGGGGGACAAAGCTTTGCCAATGGATACACCTTCGTCTAAAGATACTGCGGGTACACGCGCGCTTGCCGTCGTCGTTTTGGCTGGCTGCGCTTATGTGGTCTACCGATTGGTCAATCTGACTTGATCTTCAAAACTCACCATTTCAAATAAGAAAAGCCGCGCAATTGCGCGGCTTTTTGCATGCTGCAAGTCAACAAGCTGACTGGCTCTTCGCAACGAATCAGCTTTTGGCTTGGGCCAACAAGGTCGCAGCGTCGCTGACCTCGAATTTGCCAGGTCCTTCGTTGTTCAATGCCACGACCTTGCCGTCTTTCACCAACATGGAATAGCGGTTGCTGCGCAGGCCCATGCCGCGCGCGGTCAAATCCAAAGTCAAGCCTGTGGCTTTGGCGAAATCGGCGCTGCCGTCGGCCAGCATGCGAACCTTATTGCCAACCTTTTGATCGCGCGCCCAAGCGCCCATCACGAAGGCATCGTTCACACTCAAACACCAGATTTCATCAACACCGGCTGCTTTGAACGCATCAAAGTTTTCAACGTAACCAGGCACATGTTTGGCAGAACAGGTTGGCGTGAAAGCGCCTGGCAAAGCAAACAAAGCGATGGTCTTACCAGCACTGGCCTTGGCCACATCAACGGCGTTTGGCCCAATGCTGCAGCCCTCGCCCTCAACTTCTGAGTATTCCATCAGCGTGGTGTGTGGCAGGGTGTCTCCGACTTTGATCATGGTGGTTCCTAAAAATGAACATTACAAAAAGAAAAACGACCCACATTGTGGGTCGTTTTTCAGGACTTTGCAGGACCGAGGTCCTAAAAGCTTTAAACCGCAGCGGCCTTCTCAACCAAACGGGTCGCAACCCAGTTTTTGGTCTTCGAAATTGGCTTGCTTTCGGTAATCTCGATCACGTCGCCCAAGTGGTATTCACCTGTTTCGTCGTGAGCGTGATATTTGCTCGACTTGGCCACGATCTTGCCGTAGAGCGCGTGTTTCACACGACGCTCGACCAGCACGGTCACGGTTTTAGCACGTTTGTCACTGACCACCTTGCCAATCAAGGTGCGTTTGAGGGATTTCTTAGCGTCCGTCATGTTCACTCCTTACTTGGCGGCTTGCTTTTCAGCAAGAATGGTTTTGGCACGAGCAATACTGCGACGTGTAGAACGCAGTTGTGACGTGTTATTGAGTTGTTGCGTGCCTTTTTGCATGCGCAGACCAAAATGGGCCTTTTGCAGCTCTTTGACTTCGGCTTCGATGCCAGCAACGTCTTTTTGGCGCAGTTCAGCAGCTTTCATTTCTTATCTCTCCTGAATTACTGGCCGATCATGCGAGCCACGAATGTGGTGCGCAAGGGCAACTTTGCAGCGGCCAGACGGAATGCTTCACGGGCCAACTCTTCGGGAACGCCTACGATTTCGTAGAGAACCTTACCGGGTTGGATTTCAGCCACGTAGTACTCGGGGTTACCTTTACCGTTACCCATACGCACTTCAGCAGGCTTTTGGGAGATCGGCTTGTCAGGGAACACGCGAATCCAGATGCGACCGCCACGCTTAACGTGACGCGAGATCGCACGACGTGCGGCCTCAATTTGACGAGCCGTCAGACGACCGCGATCAGTTGACTTGAGACCGAAGTCACCGAACGCCACCGTGTTGCCACGGGTAGCGATGCCGGTGTTGCGGCCTTTTTGTTCTTTGCGGTATTTACGGCGTGCTGGTTGCAGCATGCTTATTCTCCTTGACCGTCCGCAGCCGTGCCAGTGGTTGCGGGCGCGGCAACCTTGCGGACGCGCTTGACGGCAGTTGTAGGGGCATCAGCGGCTTCAGCGGGTTTATCGCTGCCATCCGTTGGTGCGGCATTGGTACCTGCAGGACGACGAGCGCCGCTGCGTGCGGGACGATCACCGGTAGGGCGAGCATCACGACGGGGACCGCGAGGACGACGCTCTTCTTCGCGAGGCTCAACGGCGGCCGGCAGATCGTTACGACCCAAGGTATCGCCTTTGTAGACCCACACCTTGACACCGATGATGCCGTAGGTGGTTTTAGCTTCAGAAGTTGCGTAATCGATGTCTGCACGCAGGGTATGAAGTGGCACGCGACCTTCACGGTACCACTCGGTACGTGCGATCTCGATGCCGTTCAAACGACCTGCCGACATGATCTTGATACCTTGGGCACCCAGACGCATGGCGTTTTGCATAGCGCGCTTCATAGCGCGACGGAACATGATGCGCTTTTCGAGCTGTTGGGTGATGCTGTCTGCGATCAACTGAGCATCGATTTCGGGCTTGCGCACTTCTTCGATGTTGACGGCGACTGGCACGCCCAAACGCGCTGTCAATTCACGCTTGAGGTTCTCGATGTCCTCGCCTTTTTTGCCGATCACAACGCCTGGACGAGCCGAGAAGATGGTGATGCGGGCGCTTTTAGCGGGGCGCTCGATGAGAACGCGAGACACAGAAGCGTTTTTCAGCTTGGCCTTCAAGTACTCACGAACTTTGATGTCTTCAGCCAGCATGCCAGCGAAGTCACGGTTGTTCGCGTACCAGCGGCTAGCCCAGTTACGGCTCACTGCAAGGCGAAAGCCTGTGGGGTGGATTTTTTGTCCCATATCTTCCTATACCTTTCAGTTACCGACTGTCACGTAAACGTGACAAGTAGGCTTGCTGATACTGTTGCCGCGGCCTTTGGCGCGGGCAGTGAAACGCTTGAGCGTGGCACCTTTTTCAACGTAGATGGTTTTCACCTTCAGTTCGTCGATGTCAGCACCGTCGTTGTGTTCAGCGTTAGCAATCGCAGATTCCAAAACCTTCTTGACGATACCCGCAGCTTTTTTCTGCGTGAATGTCAGGATGTTCAGAGCCTGGTCAACTTTTTTGCCGCGGATCATGTCCGCGACCAAACGGCCTTTGTCGACCGACAGACGGACGCCCCTAAGGACTGCACGTGTTTCCATGGTCTTTCCTTATTTCTTCTGGACTTTTTTGTCCGCGGGGTGACCTTTGAAGGTGCGCGTCAAGGCGAATTCGCCGAGCTTATGGCCCACCATCTGGTCGGTGATGTAAACAGGGATGTGTTGTTTGCCGTTATGCACAGCGATGGTCAGACCGATGAAATCGGGCAAAACCATTGAACGACGCGACCAAGTTTTCACCGGCTTTTTGTCTTTGTTAGCGATGGCCTTGTCGACCTTGGCTACCAAATGATGGTCAACAAACGGACCCTTTTTGAGAGAGCGAGTCATTTGTTACCCCTTACTTTTTACGACGCGACACAATCATGACTTGTGTGCGTTTGTTGTTACGGGTACGGTAACCTTTGGTCAGGTTACCCCATGGGTCAACTGCATGACGGCCTTCGCCGGTGCGACCTTCGCCACCGCCGTGTGGGTGATCCACAGGGTTCATAGCGACACCACGCACGGTTGGGCGAATACCCATCCAGCGCTTGACACCAGCTTTACCCAATTGGCGCAGGCTGTGTTCTTCGTTTGCAACTTCACCGATGGTGGCGCGGCAATCGATATGGATCTTGCGAACTTCACCCGAGCGCATACGCACTTGAGCGTAAGTGCCTTCACGCGCCAACAAAGTGGCCGAAGTACCAGCGGAGCGAGCGATTTGAGCGCCTTTACCAACTTGCAATTCGATGCAGTGAATGGTTGAACCCACGGGAATGTTACGGATGGGCAATGTATTGCCTGCACGGATCGGAGCTTCCGAACCGCTCAACAATGTTGCGCCAACTTCCAAACCACGAGGCGCAATGATGTAGCGACGCTCGCCGTCTGCGTAACACACCAAAGCGATGTGTGCCGTACGGTTTGGATCGTATTCAATGCGTTCCACTTTTGCGGGGATAGCGTCTTTGTTACGCTTGAAGTCCACAACGCGATAGTGATGTTTGTGACCACCACCCTTATGACGGGTAGTGATGTGACCGTTGTTGTTACGGCCAGCTTTTTGATGCTGGGGTTCCAGCAGCGGCGCGTAAGGGTCACCTTTGTACAGGTGATCACGGGTAACTTTAACGACGCCACGTTGACCGGGCGACGTAGGTTTCATCTTGATGACTGCCATGATTAAGCGGCCTCCCCAGAGATGTTCAGCTCTTGACCAGCTTTGAGCGTCACATAAGCTTTACGAACGTTGTCGCGACGGCCCATGGATTTGCCAAAACGCTTGGACTTGCCTTTGGTGTTCACCACAGAAACGCCTTGCACTTCAACCTTGAACATCAATTCCACAGCGGCCTTGATCTCGGGTTTCGTAGCGTCTTGCAGCACTTTGAAGGTGACGACATTGCTTTTCTCAGCAACCATGGTGGCCTTTTCGGACACAACGGGAGCAACCAGCAATTGCATCAAACGACCTTCGTCGAATTTGGTTTTTTTCTGTCCGTGGCTCATGCAAACATCTCCTTGAGCTTGTCCATGGCGGCCTTGGTCACCAACACCTTGCGGTAGTGGACCAATGACAGCGGATCAGCGTAACGTGGCTCAACAACCAGCACGTTAGGCAAGTTGCGCGAGGCCAAGTACAAGTTGTCGTCCACTTGATCAGCGATGACCAACACAGACTCAAGGTTCATCGCCTTGAATTTGGCAGCCAACAACTTGGTCTTAGGAGCGTCAACAGTCAAAGACTCAACCACTGCCAAACGACCTTCGCGGGCCAATTGGGACAAGATCGAAGCCATACCAGCGCGGTACATCTTCTTGTTGATCTTTTGTGTGAAGTTTTCGTCAGGCATGTTCGGGAAAATCCGACCGCCGCCACGCCACAAAGGCGATGACGTCATACCAGCACGAGCGCGGCCCGTACCTTTTTGCTTGAACGGCTTCTTGGTGGAGTGCTTCACCTGCTCGCGGTCTTTTTGGGCACGAGTGCCTTGACGCGCGTTAGCTTGGTAAGCCACCACGATCTGGTGAACCAGATCTTCGTTGTATTCACGACCGAACACGGCCTCAGGCGCTTCGTATTTAGAAGCAGCTTGACCTTGGTCGTTCAGGAGTTCGACTTGCATCAGTTCGCTCCTTTAGCTTTGACAGCGGGATGCACAGACACGAAACCACCGGCTGAGCCAGGCACTGCGCCACGGATCATCAACAGTTGGCGGGCTTCGTCAATGCGAATCACGTCGAGGTTTTGTGTGGTCACAGTGTCAGCACCCAAGTGGCCTGACATGCGCTTACCGGGGAACACGCGACCTGGGTCTTGTGCCATACCGATAGAGCCGGGCACGTTGTGCGAACGGCTGTTACCGTGCGACGCGCGCTGCGACTTGAAGTGGTGACGCTTGATCGTGCCTGCAAAGCCTTTACCGATGGTTGTGCCTTGCACGTCCACCTTTTGGCCCACAGCAAACACGTCAGACACAGGCACAGTAGCGCCGGCGGCGTACTTAGCTGCGACTTCAGCTGTCACTTGGAATTCTTGAATAATTTCACCGGCTTCAACGCCCGCTTTAGCCAAGTGACCAGCCATAGGCTTGGTGACACGAGAGGCCTTACGCGCGCCGAATGTGACCTGCAAGGCCACATAACCGTCGTTTTCCTGGGTTTTCACTTGGGTCACGCGGTTGTTGGACACATCCAACACCGTGACAGGGATCGCATCCCCATCATCAGTGAACAGACGCATCATGCCCACCTTGCGGCCCAGCAATCCCAAACGGATGCTTTGACTCATTGTTTTCTCCAAAACTCTCACCGCAACCACTTCAATTGGCAGTTACGTTTTTACGTGAAAGACGGTTGATAAATCCCTGCACAAAATGCACAGAGCCCGCGAGTATATCGCGAAAACCGCGCCAAGAGCAACTACTCGTTGGCGCGGTGCTTGGAATGGGCTTTAGACCCACTCCAAAACTGCAATAACGTTTAACTTTTATTGCAATTTGATTTCGACGTCCACGCCCGCTGGCAGGTCGAGTTTCATCAAGGCGTCAACTGTTTTGTCAGTTGGGTCCACGATGTCCATCAAACGCTGGTGGGTACGGATTTCGAGCTGGTCACGGCTGGTCTTGTTGACGTGCGGTGAACGCAAGATGTCAAAACGCTTCATGCGTGTTGGCAAAGGCACTGGCCCCTTGACAATCGCGCCGGTGCGCTTGGCAGTTTCAACGATTTCAGCTGCAGACTGGTCGATCAGTTTGTAGTCAAACGCTTTCAGGCGGATGCGGATTTTTTGCTTCGAGGACATTTAAATTCCTCGATTAGGCAATGATCTTAGCAACCACACCAGCACCAACCGTCTTGCCGCCTTCGCGGATAGCGAAGCGCAAGCCTTCTTCCATCGCAATCGGGTGGATCAACTTCACAGTGATCGACACGTTGTCGCCTGGCATCACCATCTCTTTGCCTTCTGGCAACTCGATAGCACCGGTCACGTCAGTCGT